>JANNOO010000007.1:0-244206 GCA_031399165.1 Alphaproteobacteria bacterium
GGTCATTCCGAGCAATGTACTGGAGCGGCTTGAAGTGGTCGCAGACGGCGGTTCGGCGCTTTACGGCTCGGACGCCGTGGCCGGCGTGGTCAACATGATTCCGCGCACGCGTTTTGTCGGCAACGAATCGACCGCCCGTTACGGCTTCGCCGACGGCTATACCGATTGGACCGTGGGGCACCTTGCCGGCATGCAATGGGATACCGGCCGTTTGGTCGTCGCAGGCAATTATAACGAGCATTCGGAATTGCTCGGTAAGGATCGCGATTTCTACAAGCAGGATCTGCGCTCACAGGGTGGGTCGGACTTCCGCAGTGTAAACTGTAAACCCGGCACGATCACCGTGGCCGCAAGGTCGGGGAGCGGAGCGCCGCAAACGACGACCGGAACATCCTTAACCTACGCCATTCCCGCGGGCGGCGTGACCTCGGCCAACGCCTCGACGCTGACGCCGGGTACGCGCAATCTCTGCGATACGAGCGGGAGGGACCAAATCGTCACGCCGCTTGAGCGCACCAGCTTCTTCGGCAGCGTCGAGCAGGAACTGAATCCGAATTTCACCGTGTTCGCCGAGGGCTTCTGGTCGCGCAGAAAGTTCGAACAAAATGCCGGCACAGGGGGATCGTTTACGATCTCGGCGGCGAATCCCAATTATCCGGTCGGTCTACCCGGCGTCATCGGTACGCCGAACCTCAGCGTTACCTACGATATCTTCCCTGAAGCCGGCCATATTAAACAGCCTGGGCATTCGCAATCCTGGCAATCGGTCGTCGGGTTCCGCGCCGATCTGCCTGCGGAATGGCAGCTGGAAGTCTACGGCTCTCACGGCGAGAGCGAAGACATGCTGCTCCGCGACGCGACGAACGTTAACAGCAACGGTGCGCCGCTTACGCTTAATCCCTTCAGTTCCGGCTCCAACAGCGCCGACGCGTTGCGGGCCGCCCGCACCAGCTATCTGACGACTTACGGCGAAACCAAGCTGGGCGTCGTTTCCGCGTCAGTTGATGGTCCGCTGTTCCAGGCCGGCGGCGGCGCGGCGCGGCTGGCGTTTGGCGGCGAGTACCGCAAGGAAAATCTCGACGGCTTCGTCCGGCTCCTTTTACCCACTGGAGCAGTTTCGACGAGCCCGACGTCCGCCGAGCGCGACGAATGGGCGGCGTTTTCCGAAATATTCATGCCCTTCGTCGGCGAAGCTAATGCAGTGCCAGGAATCCAGCGCCTCGATTTGTCGATTGCTGCGCGGTACGAAGAGTACAGCGATGCCGGCAGCACGATGAATCCGAAGGTCGGCCTGGTCTGGACGCCGTTCAGTGCGGTTGATGTTCGCGGCTCATGGGGCAAATCGTTCCGCGCGCCCGGCCTTAACGAGGCCGATGCCGAGTCGAGCGGTTACGGCATTTATAACGATACGCTTGCCTGCAATCATGTTCCCGGGCAGGCGACCTGTACGGGCATCAGCATCGCCGGCGGCAACCCGGATCTGAAGCCTGAATCGGCCGAAACCTGGTCCGCCGGCTTCGACTTCCATCCCGAAGCGCTAAAGGGCTTCCGCGCCTCGGTGACGTATTTCAATATCGATTACACAGACCAGATCATCACCTTACGCAACGTGAACGGGATTCTGACCAACCCGCTCTACGCATCGTATCGCACGCTCAACCCGACTCAGGCGCAGATAAACGCTGTCCTGGCTACGAATTATCCGCTCGTCACGGGGCAGCCTGTCCAGCCTGTTCAGTTCATCACGGACGGGCGAACCCAGAATGTCGGCTCGACGCTCGTTAGCGGCTTCGACTTTGACGTCAATCAACGCTTCGATATCGGCGCCAGCACGCTCACTTTCGGGTTTTCGGGGACATATTACACGAAGTACGAACAGGCCCTGGTGGAGGGGGCGGCGCCCGTCGATGTGCTGAACCTTATCAATTACCCTCAGGAGTTTCGCGCGCGCGGAAACGTGGGCTGGAGGACCGGGCCGTTCAACGCACGGGCCACCATCAATTACACAGGCTCCTACGATCAACAGCGCGCGCCGAGGGTGGAGATCGATTCAAATACCACGTTCGATCTGAACTTTGGCTATGACGTGCCGGTCGAGAGCGGGCTTGCCAGCGGCATATCGCTGGGTCTCGACGTGACGAACGTCGCGGACGAAGACCCGCCCTTCGTGAACCAGAGCGGTGGATACGATCCCCAATCCGCCAGTGCGACCGGCAGATTGGTCGCCGTCAGCCTCAGGAAGGCCTGGTAAGGCTCGCGCGTCGAAAACGCTCGCCGGCAAAGCGTCGGAACGCTTTGCCGGCAAGTGCTTGGGTGCTTCTCGCCGGCGGATCGAACGCGGCGCCACAGCCGGTACGGTCGGGTTGGTGGGGCGTCTTCGCGCCCGTCGGCCCACACCCGACCGGCCGCCGACCGCCGCGAACGCGGGCGGCTTCCCGCTAGCATGCACCCGCCGTTCCAGTTTCCGGACGCTGTGACGGGCAAGATTCCTGGCGGCCCGGCTTGCAACACCCCGCCGAGATAGCAGCGACTGATCGAGGTGATATCCTGACCTGCACGGAGCTCGGCCTCCTGAGCCGCTCCGCGGCTGCCAGGGATCGGATTTATCGGAGATACCATCAGCTGCTTTGCGCAGCCCTCCAGCCTGCGCAAAGCAGTGGTGTGATTGCCACACGGGCTGAGCAAGGGAGAACGCGCGACGTCGCGCAGAGCCTACAAATCCGTCGACAGGGTTCCCAGGTTCACACCAGCAAAGATGAACTGAATGTGATGTTGCAACGCGCCAACGAAATGACGGAGGGCCCCGGACTGCATCACTTTACCAATCTGACTTTTGACGAAGGCGGCGATGGTGTAGGGTGTGAGGCTATCTGACGTGGGTGCAGTCCGGTAAGGGGCCGGAGGAACCTAGTGTCATGCTCCAGAGCACCCGTATCAACGACGAAATAGTGAAGGTAAATGGACACTGGCGGTTCAAGCAAAGGGGCGTGGGCGAAATCTGGTCCTGACCGGCAAGGGCCTCGGTTTCTGGAGGCCGGGTTGACTAACGACGTGGGCCATGGCCTCGGAGCCGCGCCCGGCAAGCCAACGGACGATATAAAGCGCTCGGGCAATGCCCTTTCTCTAGCAGAGATTGAAACCTTCGGCGCCGTACTTTTCGAGGCCGCTACGATCTGGCGTATAAAGCACGAAGCGATGCGCTTCATCGCTGACAAGGTGGCGGCCGACGGCTCGATCTTGGTCTTCGCGAACATGCGCCCTGATCAGCCGCGCAACGTTCAGCATTACACAGACGCACCATGCGACATCGGCGACAGCGAGAACTTGAGCAGGCAGTATTTCCACCTGGATCCGGTGTTCCAGGCTTTGAAGGCGGCGATGATCTCCAGCGATTATGCTGTCGTTAGCTTGGATCAGGTGGTGGACCTTCCGACGTTTCGCCGCTCGCCCGTTTATCAGCACGTTTACGGCCAGCACGGCCTCAGCCAAGTGGTCACTGCCATTGTCGCTGGCCTGCAAGGTCACGTCGCCACGTTGACGTTTTTCCGGCGCAGCGAGGAACGGCCTTTCCATGAGGATGACGTGGCGCTGGTCCGTGCGCTGCTCCCGCTGGTGGGTAACGCAATGAGCCGGATCATCTTGAGACAACGGCTGTTCGGTCTCGCGGAACCTCAAAACGAGACTGCGGACTTCACATGGTCAAGTGCCGATGCCGGGTCCGGCTTCCATTCGCTGGTCAGGCCGGATGATCTGAAACTTGATCCGGTTCTTCCTCCGGTTGGCCAAACTGCAGTGCTAGACGAAGAGTTGGGACGAATTGAAGAACAGATGCTGAAACTCAGTCCGCGCGAGAACGAGATAGCGCAACTTGTCAGCAAAGGCCTTACGAATATCCAGATTGCTGAGCTGGCCGGCATTAGCTACCGGACCGTGGAACTGCATGTCTCCTCAATTTTGAGAAAGCTTGAGCTCAATAATCGGACAGAACTAACCTACCTTATCTGCAGTATTGCCGGTCGCCGCCGTTCGTCGGAAGCAGGGCCGATGCTTTCGGACGCCGCCAACTGGCGCATCGCTTAGCAGATAGCCAGAAACCGTTTATGGCTCAAAGCCGTTTGGCGGACACCACTTCTGTCAGGTCGCGCATTTCCGCTCCAAATGTCGGAACATACAAGAACAGAGTCAGCCCGCTGGCATAAGTGAATGCCAGTAAACCCTGTCTTTTGACACTGCCGAAATATCCTTGCCCTATTACTGGGTCGCAAAAGATGGTGGGTTTCGTGCGCGGCTGCATTCTGTTTTTGGCTCTGCTGGTCTTTGGCGCCGGTCCCAGCATGGCCACCGCCAAGCCGCTTCCGAAAGCCTACGGTTATGGACGCATCCCAGCCATGGCCGCGCCCGTACTCGACTTGCGCGGCCTCCTGCCCGCCGGCCCCAACGCTGAATTGGCCCCTGTCGGGCCGCCCAAGCTGGCTCCCGCGCTCCCGTCAGTTCCAGCTCAGCCACCCACCGGCTCCTGCTACACAGCGGGAGGGGAAGACGGACTAACCGCCAGCGGCGAAGCTTATGACGGCAATGCGCTCGCCGCCGCCCATCCGAACATGCGATTGTCCTCGCTCGCCTTAGTGCGCAACAACGAGAACGGCAAGGAAGTCATTGTTAGCGTCAACGATCGGCCCCGCAGTAGCGCGGCGATCGAATTCACACCGGCCGCCGCCCAAGCGCTGGGTATAGCTGACACCTGCATGGCTGCCGTCACCGTCACCGTCACTCGCCTCGGCGACGCCCCTTACGCTGCTAAAGACAAGCTGGGGGCGCAGCAAGCGCTCAATGCGCCATCGCCTCGTTCCGTGCCTGACGGCGGCGCGTTCCTGGTCCAGATCGGCGCCTTCGCCCAGCGCGACAACGCTGAATCGGCCCGTGAGCAGGTCGCGACGGCGGGGCCGGTTTCTGTCGAGCCGGCAGTTGTTGGCGAGTCATCGCTCTTCCGTGTCCGCCTCGGTCCCTGGGCGACGCGGGAAGAGGCTGAGCAGGCCCGCGCCGCCGCCGCAGGGCTTGGCTTTCCTAACGCCAAACTCCTTCTGCCCTGAAGACGGCGCCGCAGGCGTCTAACAATCGCCTACCGCCGGACTTGCCTCTATGCTTCGGGGGTGAGTCGTCCGGAGCCGCACGCCCCATGCGTCATCTCATTATTGCAGTCGTCCTTGCTGTTGCCGGGAGCGTAGAGGCCCAAGCCCCTGCGTTCGACCCCGTGCCCACGCCGGCCCAGCACGTCTCGATCTTAGACTACAAAACTGGCCAATTGCTCTACTGCAAGGATTGCGAAAGGCCGATGCCGCCAGCGTCGATGAGCAAGCTGATGACGGTGCTGGTCGTCGCCGACAAATTGAAGTCCGGAGCGATCACCTGGGACACGCAATTTCCGGTGAGCGAAAACGCATGGCGTCATGGCGCCCAGTCTGACGGCTCGCACATGTTCCTCGAATTGAACTCAATCGTCAGCGTGCGCGATTTGCTCTCAGGCGTTGTGATCGTCTCGGCGAATGACGCGTGCATTGCGCTGGCTGAAGGCATTGCCGGTTCGGAAGCAAATTTTGTTCAGCTGATGAACGCCCGCGCCCAGGAACTCGGATTGAAGAGCGCACGCTTCGCCAACGTAACCGGGTTGCCTGATCCGACACATGTAATCAGTTCTGCCGACCTCGCGCGGCTGTCTCGCGTAATTACGATGTCCTATCCGGAAATCTACAAACTCGATGCAGCGCCGAGCTTCACCTACAACAAGCGCACGCAGGAAAATCGCAATCCGATCCTTGGCGTATTCGAAGGCGCCGACGGCGTCAAAACCGGCCACACCAATGAAAGCGGTTACGGCATGATTGGATCGGCGGTGCGCAACGGAGAGCGGCGTATCATTGTATTCAACGGCTTGCCGACCATGGCCGCGCGTCGCCAGGAAGGCTTGCGCCTGATGGGATTGGCGTTCGCCTCGTTCGAGGCCAAACAGCTTTACGACAAAGGCGCAGTTGTTGGCGAAGCGGAAGTGTGGCTTGGCTCGAAGAAGGCCGTGAAGCTGCAGACCACGGCGCCGATGAACGTCGCATACCTGCGCACTATGAAAGACAACCTCAAAGCCTCGATCGTCTATGACGGCCCATTGCGCGCGCCCCTCAAAAAGGGCGACGTCGTGGCCAGGCTGATTTTCGAGGGGCCGGGGGTAGCTAGGCAGGAGGTCCTACTGGCCGCAGCGGAAAACGTTGGCGCACTCAATCCGATTTCCAAAGCCCTGGTGGGCGCAAGGCAGGCGTTCGGCGGCTCGTGACACGCGGGCGCTTCATTACGCTCGAAGGTGGCGAGGGCGCTGGTAAGTCCACTCTGCTGAGAGGTCTGCACGATGCACTCGAAAACCGCGGCTTGAAAATTGTCGCCACACGTGAGCCGGGCGGAACGCCGGCCGCCGACGGCATCCGCGGTCTGCTTGTCACTGGCGCAAGCGATCGATGGAGCGTGGTTAGCGAAGCGCTGCTTTTCGCGGCCGCGCGGAACGATCACCTCGAACGCGTGATCCGCCCGGCGCTGGCGCGGGGAGACTGGGTGCTATGCGACCGCTACGCCGATTCAATGTGGGCTTATCAGGTCGCCGCAGGCGGCTTGCCTCAAGATACGTTCGATACTCTTCACCGGATTATTGGCGCCGAGCAGCCGGACGTTACTCTGATCCTCGACGTTGATCCGCAGGCGGGCGTCGGCAGATCGCGCGGCGCGGCAACCGGAGAAGCGCGGTTCGAAAGTATGGATTTGAAGTTTCACCAGCGCGTCCGCACCGCATTCCTCGATCTCGCGGAGCGGGAAAAAAGCCGTTGCGTCGTGATCGACTCCTCGCGTCCAAAGAAAGATGTGCTGGCCGTGGCGCTCGACGCGATTGATAAGCGGCTGGCCGCATGAGCGCGCCGCTGGAATCCGATCAGGCGTTCGGTGCAGCTCATCCACGCGCGGCGTATGCGCTCTTTGGACATGAAGCCGAAGAAACCGCGCTGGCCGAGGCGCTGGCTGGCGCGCGTATGCATCACGCGTGGCTTATCGGCGGTCCAAAAGGCTTGGGCAAAGCGACATTGGCTTATCGCTTTGCGCGCCGCCTGCTAGGCGCAAAGCAAAGTGGTGCGCGTGCTCTCGACGTAAGCGCAGACGATCCGGTCGCGCGCAAAATCGCGGCGAACGCGCATCCGGATCTTTTCGTACTGCGTCGAACGCTGAACGACCGCGGGAAGTATCGAGGCGAGATCGTCGTAGATGATGCGCGCGCGCTGACGGAATTTTTCTCACTGATGCCGGCTGAAGGCGGCTGGCGCGTTGCCATTGTGGATGCTGCCGACGAACTCAACAACAACGCCGCCAACGCAATTCTGAAGACGCTGGAAGAACCTCCGCCACGCTCAGTGTTGCTGCTTGTGTCTCACGCCCCTGGAGCCGCGCTGGCAACCATACGCTCGCGGTGCCGGCGTCTAAGTTTGCGCGCGCTTGAAAATTCCGTGGTGCGTCAAGCGGTGGAGCATGCAACCGGCGCAGCCCCAGATCCCGCCGTGTTGTCGCTTGCTGCGGGCAGGCCAGGGCGCGCTATCGCGCTTCAGGCCGCGGGCGTTTCCGAAACCGCCGGCATGGTTGCCTACGGGATGAAGGAGGCCTCGTCGCGCGGCGTATCGGCGCTGCTTTCGCTTGCATATGCCCGAAGCGCAGCACCCGGCGATCGTCTCGATCTCACGCTGGACGTAGCCCAGGATTGGCTCGCGCAACATGCGCGTGAAGGCGCTTCAAATGATATTCGCATCGACCGCCTCGCGGCCGCATGGTTTGAATTGGAAGATGTGCGAAGCCAGGCGCACGAACTGAATCTGGACAATACGCATGCGCTGGCGCGCGCTGCGCAAATTCTGGCGCGCGCCGTTCAGGCATCGTGATGCTGATTGACAGCCATGTAAACCTCCACGCCGAAGCGTTTGACGCCGACCGCAGCGAGGTCATTTCTCGCGCGCGAGAGGCCGGCGTCGCGCGTATGGTTACGATCTGTGATCGCATTTCGAGCGCGCCGGCTGTGCTCGCGATCGCCAGCGCGCACGAAGATATCTGGGCCAGCGTTGGTCAGCACCCGCACAACGCCAAAGACGCGCCAGACATCACTGCTGATGAGCTGATCGCGCTGGCCAACCACCCTAGGGTCTGCGCAATCGGCGAAACCGGACTGGATCAGCACTATAATCTCAGTCCCATCGATCAGCAGGTCGCCAGTTTGCGCGCGCATATCGGCGCGGCGCGTGCGCTTGATCTCCCATTGATCGTCCACACGCGCGAATCTGACGACCTGATCGGAGACGTGCTGGAGGAGGAGGCGGGGAAGGGGGCCTTTCGCCTCCTTATGCATTGCTACACGAGCGGTGCTGCGCTCGCGCAGCGCGCCCTCGCCCTCGGCGCCTATTTTTCGCTATCGGGGATTCTTACATTCAAAGCCGCGCATGATGTACGCGCCGTCGCGCGCCAATTGCCGCTGGACCGGATCATCCTGGAAACCGACTGCCCATATCTCGCGCCCGTCCCACATCGCGGCCGACGCAACGAGCCCGCGCGTATTGCCGACCTGTACGCGTTCTTCTGCGCCGAGCGCGGGCTGGGCGCCGATCAGGGCTCTGCGATCGTCGCGGACAATTTCTTCCGCCTGTTCCGCACCGTTCCGCGATGACAAACACATTGCGCATCACGCTGCTGGGGTCTGGGTCATCAGCGGGCGTTCCGCGTATCGGCGGCGACTGGGGCGCGTGCGATCCGAAGGAGCCTCGAAATTATCGCACGCGCGGCGGCTTGCTGGTGCAGCGCTGGCGCGGCGCGCCCAGCCATCCTCTGGAAGCGACGACAATCCTGGTCGATACCTCTCCAGACCTGCGCGCCCAACTCCTGGCGGCTGACGTTCAGCGCGTCGACGCCGTGCTCTACAGCCACGACCATGCCGATCAAACCCATGGCATTGATGATCTGCGCGCGTTCTACATTACGCATCGCGTACGCATCCCGGTCTATATGGACGAAGCAACGCGCGCCTCGTTACGCAGGCGCTTCGGCTATTGCTTCAAGAGCGTCGGCGAATACCCAGCAATCTTGGATGACGCGGGTACGTTAACGCCGGGCGCGCCGCTGCGTATAGACGGGCCAGGAGGTTCAATTAGTGTTTTGCCATTGAGCCAGTACCATGGCGGCGTCCTGTCCATGGGCTTCCGGTTTGGACGAGTGGCTTACTCGAACGATGTCGTGTCAATGAGCGACGACGTGCTGCTGGCCCTTGAGGGCCTCGATCTGTGGATCGTCGATGCGCTGCGCTACAAACCACATCCCACGCATGCGCATTTGGCGCGTTCGCTGGAGTGGATCGGGCAGGTCAGGCCCAAACACGCCGTGCTGACCAATCTGCATATCGACATGGATTACCGGACGCTGGCCGAGCAGCTGCCAAACGGCGTGGAGCCGGGCTACGACGGCTGGCGCCAGGACCTACCTGCCGATCCACTATAGTCATTTCCCATAATCTATCTTATGCGAGTTAGCTATGAGCCAGTCTAACGGGCCCAACGAGTTTAGCGGCGATCGGGAGACCCGCGCAGCGGCCGCCACAGAAGCCATGCTCGCGTTAATGGCCCAGTTGCGCCATCCGCAGAACGGCTGCCCCTGGGACCGCGAACAGACGTTCGAGACCATCGCCCCGTACACGATCGAAGAAGCCTATGAGGTTGCCGACGCCATCCAGCGCGGCGCCGTCCCCGCTCTCAAGGAGGAACTAGGCGACCTTCTGTTTCAGGTCGTGTTTCACGCACGCATGGCTGAAGAACGCGGCGCGTTCGACTATGCGGACGTTGCCGCCGGGCTAGTCGAGAAAATGACCGCGCGGCATCCACACGTGTTCGGCGACGCCGCCGCGCGCGACGCCGAACAGCAGACTAACGCATGGGAGGCGCTGAAAGCCGAAGAACGCAGGGCCAAGGGCGCCGCCGGCGTGCTGGACGACGTACCACTCGCCCTACCCGCGCTTTTGCGCGCCGAGAAGCTGACGAAACGCGCGGGCCGTATCGGGTTTGACTGGCCGTCGCATGAGCCGGTCTTAGAGAAGCTTGAGGAAGAGCTCGCCGAGTTGGACGAAGCGCGGCGCGCGGGCGATCAGGCCGCTGTCGCAGAAGAGATGGGCGACGTGCTATTTGTCGTGGCGAACCTGGCGCGAAAGCTCGGGGTCGATCCGGAGAGTGCTCTGCGTCAAGCCAATTTGAAATTCGAGCGGCGCTTCAGGCATATCGAAGCCGCGTTGAACGCTGACGGCCGAACCGGCGTGCGGCCTCTGGCAGAGCTTGACCCGCTTTGGGATGAAGCCAAGCGCGCCGAGCGCGGCCGCTGATTATTCGGCCGCCGCGCGTTCTGGCTTGGTCAGCAACGCTTTAAACCGCGCAGCCGCGCGTGCTGGCAGCTCGACATTGATCTCAAGCAAGCCCTGTGCGCTGACCCGCTCATTCAAAATTCGCCCATGAGCGGCGATCTGGGCGCGTGTTTTTCCGTCAGCAGGATCAAGCGTTAGCGTCACCGCCTGCGTCGGCCCATGCCCCGCCACATCGATTGCAGCGAGAAGATCAGACACGCCTTCGCCGGTCAGCGCCGAAACCGCGACGGCGTTCGCTTCTGGCGCGCGCCGCAAGCGCGCCGTCCGACGCCCTTCGTCGAGCAGATCGATCTTGTTCCAGGCTTCGATAATTGCCGGCGCTGTGTGGCTGGTCTGATCGAGAACCTGGCTTAGAACGGCTTGCACGTCCCTTGCCTGATCATCTGCCTCGGGATGGGCGATATCGCGGACATGGACCAGGACGTCCGCCTCCGCAACCGCCTCAAGGGTTGCCCGGAACGACGCCACCAGTTCTGTCGGAAGGTCGGTAATGAAGCCAACCGTATCGGCGACGATCACGTCGCGTCCGGAAGGCAGGCCCACGAGCCGCGCGGTGGGATCCAGCGTCGCGAAAGGCATATCCATAGCCAGGACGCCCGCGGATGTCAGTCTGTTGAACAGGCTGGATTTGCCGGCATTCGTGTAGCCGACGAACACGACCGCCGGCAGGCCCGCGCGCGAACGCGCGCGCCGTTGCAGCCCGCGCGTTCGCCGCACTTTTTCAAGATCGAGCTTCAGCTTTTCGATGCGCCCCTGCACCAAACGCCGGTCTGTCTCCAATTGCGTTTCACCGGGACCGCCCATCTTGCCGAGGCCGCCGCGCTGGCGCTCCAGGTGCGTCCATGTGCGCACGAGCCTGGAGCGCTCATACTGCTGACGCGCAAGTTCAACTTGTAACGCGCCTTCGCGCGTGTGCGCGCGCCGACCAAAAATCTCAAGAATGAGACCCGTGCGATCGACTACTTTCGTGCCGAGGGCGCGCTCAAGATTGCGCTGCTGTCCCGGAGAAAGCGCGGTGTCGATCACGACGACATCGATAGCGCCTTCCTTGACCTCATCGGCGAGCGATTCGACACGGCCCGCGCCAAATAATGTGCCCGGTGCTCGTTGGCGCAGCGGCGCCAAGCCAGCACGCACGATTTCCAGATCAAGCGCGAGCGCCAAGCCCTCGGCTTCGCTCAGCCGAAGCGCCTGGTCGCGCGGGTCGTCACCGAATACCGGGCGCAGGACGATGGCGCGCTGACGCGCCGGGCCCGTCCTGCTTCCCGTTTCAGCCTTCACCCTCATCCATTCCTTTTTCGGGGTCGAACAATTGCACCGGGCCGGCCGGCATAATCGTCGATATAGCGTGCTTGTAGACCAGCTGGATTTGTCCGTCGCGGCGCAGCAGCACACAGAAATTATCGAACCAGGTCACCATGCCCTGAAGTTTGACGCCATTGACAAGAAAGATGGTGAGCGGCGTCTTGGCCTTGCGGACGGCGTTGAGGAACGTGTCCTGAAGGTTCTGTTTTTTATCCATTAGTTGCTTCTTTTCTTGATTTCGAGCGATCTGCATCGCCCGGCGGCGGTTATATCTGTCCCCGCCGAACGCCTGCAACCGTCCGCCTCCAAGCCGGCGTGGAAAATCGGTCCCCGCTCATGCTGCGGGGCCTATTCGTCCAGCCGGCCCGGGGAATCCACGCCCAGGGATTTCAGTTTTCTGTGCAACGCTGACCGTTCCATACCGATGAATGCAGCGGTGCGCGAGATATTGCCGCCGAAGCGTGTAATCTGAAGGGAAAGGTACTCGCGCTCAAACTTCTCACGCGCATCCCGCAGCGGCATCGCAACCACGCCGTTCATGCCGTCACGCCCCGAGAAACCGGCAGAAGGCCACGCCTCCTGCGGCAGCGAATCGATCGTCACCGGCATGCTGGGATCGCCGCCGGCCAGGATCAGAATGCGCTCAATGATGTTACGCAATTGGCGGACGTTGCCCGGCCAATCGGCCGCCTGCAACGCAGCCATCGCATCAGCGGCGATCTCCCGCACGGTAAGGCCGGACGTATCGGCAAGTCGGCGCACAAAAAACGCCGAGAGTTCGGGAATATCTTCGCGGCGCTCGGAAAGCGAAGGCACGCGCAGCTGCACAACGTTCAAGCGATGGAACAGGTCTTCGCGGAAACGCCCTGCGTCAATTTCGGCGCGCAGGTCGCGCGAGCTGGACGAGACCACCCTGACATTCACCTGTACGTCGCCGGAGCCGCCGAGGCGGCGAAACCGTTGATCGACCAAAACGCGAAGCAGCTTCGATTGCGTTTCAAGGGGCATGTCAGCCACTTCATCGAGCAACAGCGTGCCGGCGTGCGCCTGTTCGAACACCCCAATTTTCCGCGGGCGCCCGTCCGGGCCTTCTTCACCAAATATCTCGCTCTCTACGCGTTCCGGCGCCATAGAGGCGGCGTTGATTGCAATAAACGGCCCGCCTGCACGGGCAGATTTATCGTGTATCAGACGCGCGACCAGTTCCTTACCGCAGCCGGCTGCGCCGGAAATCAGCACGCGCGAATTTGTCTGCGCTATCCGCTCGACGGCGGCTCGGACCTGCGCAATAGCTTGTGACGAGCCCACAAGATCGGCGCTCGCAGACGCGCGCACGCGCAACGCCGCGTTCTCGCGTTTCAATCGTGAGGCTTCCAGTGCGCGCTGCACCACCACGAGAAGACGATCGGCGGTAAACGGCTTCTCGATGAAATCGTAAGCGCCCTGGCGAATGGCCGACACCGCTGTTTCGATCGTGCCGTGACCGCTGATCACGATCACAGGCACATCCGGATCGACGCCCTTGAACAGCATCAACAAATCCAGCCCGTCGATCCGGCTGCCCTGTAGCCACACATCGAGCACGATCAGATTGGGATTTCGTTGCCGCAGAGCTGCCATCGCCTCGTCGCTGTCGCGCGCGCTGCGAACCTGATGGCCTTCGTCCTCCAGAATGCCGGAGACAAGATCGCGAATATCGGCCTCGTCATCAATGACGAGAATATCTGCCGGCATCTATGCCTTCTCCTTGTGTGATTCCGAAGTGGCTTGCAGATCATGTTTGCGTGCGAGCACCAGGCTCACACGCGCGCCTGGTCCGCCGCCTGGGAGATCGGCAAGCTCAAGGCGCCCGCCGTGATCCTCTGCAACGCGTTGAACGATTGCTAGGCCCAGGCCAGTGCCTTTCGCCCGCGTGGTCACGTAGGGCTCCACGAGACGAGCACGTTCGCGGACGGGAAACCCAGCGCCATTGTCGATGATGTCGATGCGAACCAATTCGCTATCGGCCGAAAGCTGCACCAGCACGCGGCCCTCTTTTGGCTCTCCATCGGCCAGGCGACGGGTCTGTATCGCTTCGGCCGCGTTTTTAAGGAGGTTGGTCAGCGCCTGTGAAATAAGCCGTCCGTCACACTGCGCGATCACAGGCTCACCCGGCGCCTCGACGTCGAAGCGCGTATCGGAAAAGGCAAGCCGCTGGCCGAACGCCGCGGCGCGAACGATCTCGTCGAGATCTTCCTCCGCCATGCGCGGTGCGGGCATCCGCGCGAAGGTAGAAAATTCATCGACCATGCGTCCGATGTCCGCCACCTGACGCAGAATTGTGTCGGTGCATCGGTCGAAGGTTTCGCGATCCGATACGATTTCAGCGCCATATTTGCGACGAAGGCGTTCGGCGGAGAGCTGAATTGGCGTTAGCGGATTTTTGATTTCATGGGCGATGCGGCGCGCAACATCTTTCCACGCTTCCTGCCGCTGCGCGGAGATCAACTTCGTCATGTCGTCGAAGGTTAGAACAAGGCCCTCTCCGCCCGGCGCGGCGCTGGCGCGCACGCTGAGGTGTCGCGCGCCCGTATCGCGCACCACGTCAACGCGCACCGCCTCTTCGCCGATGGGCGCCAGCGCGAGCATGTCGGTAAACTCGGGCGCGATGTCGGCCAAGCGCTTGCCAAGCGCTTTGTCTTGACCGACGCCGAGCAGCGCTTCGGCAGATTGGTTGATCGCCGTGACGCGTCCGTCGCGATCAAGACCGACAACGCCCGCGCTAACGCCGGACAACACAGCTTGCGTAAAGCCACTTCGCTGTTCGGCCTCGCTCCTTGCACGCACAAGTGCGTCGCGCTGGGCCTCAATCTGCTCGCTCATGCGGTTGAACGCGCGGCCGAGGGCCTGCACTTCATCGCGTGCGGGGCTTGCTAACACACGCACCGCCGGATCTCCGGAAGCGACCCGCGCCGCGGCCTCGGCCAGCGCTCCAATCGGTTCGGCTATGCGCGTGGCGTTCGATAAGCCGAGCCACACGGCGGCGAGCAAAACCAGCCAGGCCGTGCTGAGATAGGACAGGGCGAACAACGTCTGCAGTGAACCTTGGCGTCGCTCTGCGTCGCGATAATCGTTCACGGACTTATCGAATTGCACCAGCCGCGAAACAATGCCGGAATCCAGCGGTCGCGTGACGTAGAGATAGGCGTCGTCATAAGCACGCAGACGATAGAGCGCGCGGATCACATCCGGTTGATCCCTATTCTCGATCGATATCTGACCAGAATCGGCCGCCTGAAACGCGTTCGGATGTGGCGGCTTATAAGGTGCCGCGCCTTCGGTTTCAGTGGCCGCCATCCGTGCGCCATTGCGATCGACAACGTAGGCTGCGGGAAACGCCCGCAGACTCGCCTGGCGCATGAGGTAGCGATTGTACGCTGTGGCGTCCGCCGTAAGGCCAGACTTCGCGTTGTTCATGTCCTCGCCCATGGCGAGGATTTCCCCACGCACGTTTTCGACCGCTTGGTTGAGATACGCGGCGCCCACGCCTGCACCGCTCTCCACCACCGATTTGACGCGCGGGCTGAACCATTGATCCACCCCCTGGCTGAGGGCGAGGCCGAGGAACACAGCGACGATGACCGCTGGCGTAACTGCGGCGAGGCTGAACAGAGAAGCAAAGCGAAGGTGCAGCCGCGCGCCCGTTTCCGGCGCCGCACGCGACTGGGCCAGCCGCACAATCCGCACAACTAGAAGAGCCGTGAGCAAAGCGGCTATCAGAAAACTGGCGCCCACTAGCCACAGCATGGTTTGACTTGCCGGGGCGATGGGCCCGGCGCCGGAGACCGCAAAGAAAGTCGCCACGCCGGTCAGGACGCCGGCCACGCTTAGCCCTACGGCGAAGAAAACCGAACTCCGGCTCGGGGCGGAGCCGGCTGGGGTCATAAGGACCGCACTCTCTGTAGTCATTCAGTCACAGTACGTGGTTTCCCCGCAACAGTTATCCTGCTGGTCAGGCAGGTCAACCGGGGTCACGCACTGCGCTACTCGCCGCGGCTCTTTAATCCGAGGGCCTGAATCTTCTTGCGGAGCGTATTGCGGTTGATACCAAGGATCGCGGCGGCCTTGATCTGGTTTCCCCGCGTGGCCTCCAGGGTGAGGGCGATCAGCGGCGCCTCGATTTCCGCAATAACCCGATCATAAAGGCCATCGGCCGGAAGCCCTCCAGGCGCACCGGCGAACTCACTCGCAAGGCGCCGGCGAACGATTGCCGAAAGCGGCTCCTGATCTGCCATTGCCTCCCCTAGCGCGACGCGCCCGGCAGCAAGCTCCCGCTCGACCTCGCGGGGGCCGATAAGATTTTCGGGGCAGAGGGCCGCCGCGCGCTTCAGCAGATTTTCGAGTTCACGCACATTGCCCGGCCAATCGTGCGTCTTCAGCATCTCGATTGCGCGCGCGTCGATGGTCTTCTCTGGCAATCCCTCGCGCTTGGCGCGCACCAGAAAGGCGCGCGATAGATCAGCCACGTCGTCCAGCCGTTCGCGCAGCGGCGGCAGGCGAATGGAGACCACGTTCAAGCGGTAGAACAGATCTTGCCGGAATTGGCCAGCGCGCACGAGTTCACCAAGGTTTCGTTTGCTCGATGCGACGATCCGAGGCTGCGCCTTGCTGGCGTCGTCGCTGTCCTGCAGCAACCGCAGCAACCGTGTCTGTCCGTCCGGCTGCATATCATCGACATCGTCGAGAAATAATGTGCCGTCTTCACCCTTCGCAAGCAGACCGGCCTGACCCGACTCGCCGCTTAGTTCACGATCGAGCGCGTCGCGTGAAATGGCTGCAAGGCTGAGAGAAATGAATGGGCCGCTTTGCCGGCGCGAATACTCGTGCAACGCGCGCGCAACGCGCTCCTTGCCGGTGCCGGACTCCCCTTCGATGAGGACCGTGAGATCGGTGTTCGTGACACGCGCCATCACGCGATACACCTCCTGCATGGCTGCCGATCTGCCGATCAGGGGTAGGCGCTCTTCA
The DNA here is from genome assembly GCA_031399165.1 of Alphaproteobacteria bacterium. Taxonomy (GTDB): domain Bacteria; phylum Pseudomonadota; class Alphaproteobacteria; order Caulobacterales; family Aquidulcibacteraceae; genus JAKFWI01. Next base: position 16,778 of record JANNOO010000007.1, read on the forward strand.
CTCTCGGCGGCCTGCGCGGAGGCGCGCGCCCGTGCGTCCGGCTTCACACCAAGAGCGCGCCGTACAGCGCCAACGAGATCATCGAGATCGAACGGCTTGGGCAGATAATCATAGGCCCCAGCGCCAGCAGCTGAGAGCGCGGTCAACACCGTGCTCTGCGCGCTCATCACAATGACCGGCAGATTGGGCCTTGCTGCGCGCAATGATGGCAGCGCATCGAACAAGTTTTCCTCACCCATATAGACGTCGGAAACCACAAGGTCGCCTTCACCGTCACGCACCCACTTTCCGAGCGTAGCGACGTTCGAAGTGGCCCGAACCGCGTAACCTTCCTTCGAAAGCGCTTGCGACAAGACCAGGCGCAAACTGGCGTCGTCGTCCGCGAGCAGAATTTTTGCGCTCAACTTGCGTCCTCCACGCGATCAATAGGTAACAGCACGCGGAACAAAGTGCGGCCGGGAGCGCTTTCACATTCAATGCGGCCATTGTGCCGGGCGACAATTTCAGCGGAGACGGCAAGGCCTAGGCCCATGCCGCCCATTTTTGTCGTCATAAACGGTTCGAACAGCCGCGCTTGCGTCGATGGCGCAATGCCATCGCCATTGTCTTCTATCGTGACTTCCAGTTGCGCCCGCGCTGTCGCCCCCGATGTCGCCCGAATGCGTACGCCTGGCCTATAGGCGGTAGCGAACGCAATGGCGCCATCGTTCTTCGAGCGCGCAGCCTCTGCGGCGTTTTTGGCGATATTCAGGAACGCCTGGATCATCTGATCCAGATCGGCGCGTACGTGGGGCAGCGACGGGTCGTAGCGTTCCTTGATAATGATCTGGGGAAAGGTTGAAGCCACGATCTTGCGGACGCGTTCAAGCGCCTGATGAACGTTCACCGAGCCCATTTTTGGCGCAGCCAGGCCGTCCAAGGCGCCGATCCTATCAGTCAACCTGCGGATACGATCAACCTCGTCGATGATGAGATCGGTAAGCGGCGCAATCTCCTCTTCTGTGCTTTTAGGGATCAGTTGCGCAGCGGCCCGAATGCCAGCCAACGGATTGCGCACTTCGTGCGCGAGCGTCTTAGCGACCGCGGAATTGGGACGGGCCTCAATTCCTGCGCGCGCCCGGCCGCGCGGAATAATCGCTATGGCTGCGAAACGGTCTTCTTCCACAGGCGCAGCCCAAAGGTCGGCGCGACCGATAGAGAACGTCGCGCCATCGATCAGCACATCCATTTCGTTCATTGTCTGCGCATGCGTCAGCGCGCGCCGCGCCAGATCGACCAGCGCCGCGTCAACGCCGAACACGTCGGGCATGCGCTTGCCGACTAGTCCACGCCCGGCCGGCGCCAGTAAATCGGCCGCAGCGACGTTGACCATTCTTATGCGTTCTGCCGAGTCCACGCCGATAATCGGCAAAGGCAGCGCATCAAGCCATTTGTCAGCGCCCGGCAGTAAAAAGGCGCGGCGTAAATCAAGGGGAGCAGCTGTATCGTTCATGCCGCCATCCGGGTAACTTCCGCCGAGCCGAACAGATCAACGAGAGCTGCGCGTACCTGCTTCGGATTTTCGAGCGCGCAAATCTTCGCCCGTGCTGCCCGGCGTTCGGCGTTCGGCAGTTCAAACAATTCCGCTTCGACAGTCGCGGCGATATGCTTGCGGGCAATGCGGACGCCATGGTCTACGCCGTAGAATTCCAGCGTATCTTCATAGAGAGCCAACAAGGACGCCATAATCTCTGCGCGGCTCGGACGCTCTAACCTTTGGCCGCTAAGGAGCGCGCGGTTCAGTGCGCCGGCGAGCCAAGGCCGCCCCTGGGCTGCGCGTCCAACCATCACGCCCGCAGCGCCAGACTGATCTATTGCCTTGCGGGCCGTGTCGGTGGTTCCAATGTCACCGTTCGCGATAACAGGAATGAATACAGCTTCGACGGAGGCGCGGATCGCGTGCCAATCGGCGTCGCCCTTGTAAAATTGCGCACGGGTCCGTCCATGCACAACGATCATTTGGACGCCGGCATCCGCGGCGCGCTTGGCGATTTCCGGCGCATTCAGCGATGCATGATCCCAGCCTAGACGCATTTTCAGCGTCACTGGCACGCGTGCGACCGCCACCACAGCTTCGATCAGCGTCAGGGCGTGGCAAGGGTCACGCATCAGCGCCGAACCCGATAGCCCGTTCGTCACCTGCCGGGCGGGGCAGCCCATATTGATGTCAATGACATCAGCGCCTTGGTCCTGCGCGATCTGCGCGCCCCGCGCCATCCAGCGCGCTTCCCGCCCCGCTAGTTGGATGACTAACGGCGCGCTGCCGGGCGCGCGCGCGATCCGGCGCATCGTATCAGGCCTCGCCTCGGCCAGTTGCGCTCCAGCAGTCATTTCTGCAACGACATAGGGCGCGCCGAACCGTACCGCCTGTCGGCGGAACGGCCAGTCCGTGATGCCGGCCATGGGGGCGAGCAGAACGGACCCTTGCAGCGAGGAAAAGCGTGGAACGCTCATGACTTCACATTATGGCGCCCAAATGATGGGCGCCCCCCCTATCTTCGTGCTTCGCATACCGTGTTTTAGCATGTCATGCCTAACTTTAGGGCAGCCGTGCCGACTTTTTGGGAGAGTTTAGGCATGCAAGCCGCTGGGCTGATTGTAGCCGCCGGTCGCGGCGCTCGTACGGGAGACGCAAGGCCTAAACAATATCGGCTGATCGGCGGCAAACCCATGCTGCGCTGGTCGCTCGAGGCTTTTCGAGACTCCCCCTCAATTGCACGAATGGTGGTGGTGATCGACGCCGCTGATCACAGCCAAGCGCGCGAACTCGTCGCCGACTTCAAGGGGGTCGAACTAACAACCGGGGGATCGGTTCGGACGGAGTCGGTTCGCGCCGGGCTCAGGAAACTTTCCGAGGGGTCTCGGCCTGACGCAGTGCTGGTGCACGACGCTGCGCGCCCCGGTTTGCAGCCGAGCATGGTTGACGCACTCCTGGCGGGGCTTGCCACCAGCGAGGGCGTGGCGCCAGCGCTAGCGTGCGCAGACGCTTTGAAGCGCGTAGCCGAAGATGGCGCAGTCATCGAAGACGTGCCCCGCGCCGAACTGCGGCGCGTACAGACACCACAAGCCTTTGGCTTTGATGCGCTCGTGAACGCCTACGAGCGTCTTCCCGCCGCTAGCGATCTCGAGGACGATGTGGCGGTGGCGCGCGCCAGCGGTATCAACGTGCGCTTGATCCCCGGCGAGGCCCGACTCGCCAAAGTGACGTTTGCCGAGGATTTCGTTATGGCCGCGCAAATGCTTTCCGCATCGCTCCCGGTTGTTGGAGCGGGTTTCGACGCACACCGCTTCAGCGCGGGTGATCACGTCATGCTCTGCGGCGTCGCCATCCCGCATAGCGCGGGTCTTGCCGGCCATTCCGATGCCGACGCGGCCTGGCACGCTTTGACCGACGCGATCCTCGGCGCGATCGGCGAAGCTGATATCGGCGAACATTTTCCACCAGATGATATACGCTGGCGCGGCGCATCTTCGGAGTTGTTTTTGCGTCACGCCTCCGATTTAGCCGCAAAAGCCGGCGCTACAATCGCCAATGTCGATATTACGCTCATGTGCGAAGCGCCTAAAATAAAGCCGCATCGAGAAGCCATGCGCATCCGCACAGCCACAGTGCTTGGGCTGCCGCTGGCGCGCGTCAGCGTTAAAGCCACAACAACGGAAGGGCTCGGTTTTCTTGGCCGGCGCGAAGGACTGGCGGCGCAAGCCAGCGCGCTGTTGTTGTTGCCGCAATGACGTTTCCGGACGCACTTCTGTTGAAGGCTGAAATTCTACTGGCGAGCGCCCGCAGCAAGGGCGTGATAATTTGCACCGCTGAAAGCTGCACCGGCGGCCTGCTGTCTGGTTGCCTTACGGAGATCGCGGGATCGTCAGATGTATTCGATCGCGCTTTCATCACCTATTCGAATGCGGCTAAATCGGAAATGCTTGGCGTTCCCCCGGAATTGATCGCTCGTGCCGGCGCAGTCAGCGAAGCGGTGGCGCGCGCGATGGCGGAAGGCGCGCTTCGTAAGGCAAACGCATCGCTTGCCGTGGCGATCACCGGCATTGCCGGCCCTGGCGGCGGCTCGCCCGGGAAACCTGTCGGCACAGTTCATTTTGCTGTAGCGCGTGCAGATGGCGCTCGGCATTTGCATTGCGCGTTTGGCGCTCTGGGGCGTGGCGAAATCCGTCTAGCCAGCGTGCACACAGCGCTCGATCTTCTTTCCGAGATGATCGATTAGCGCAACAGACGCCGTCGCGCCTCGCCTTCGAACGCTTTCATGATCCTGTCCACAACGAGCGCGCGGTTGGCGGTGACTAATGCCTGGAGGAACGGGCTTCTGAATTCGTAGACGATGCGAAAGTGAATGACAGAACCGCCTTTGCCGTCCGGTTCGAAACGCCAGGCATTCTCGAGATGCCGGAACGGCCCATCAACGAGCGCAACATCGACGCTTGATTCCGTCGCGCGAATTTTGCTGGTGAACCGCTCATGGATGGCGCGCCATCCAACATCCGCGCGCGCCACCAATTCACGCACGCCGCTCTCCACGTTTTCGGAAAGTACTGTTAATGAGCGCATCCAGGGAACGAATTTCGGGTAAGACCGAACGTCGCCAACGAGCGCTGCTAGTTCCGCTGGCGCGTAAGGCAGGCGCCGTTCCGTTTCTATCGTGGCCCGCGCCATCAGACCGCGGCGGCTTCGCGCGCCGCCCGTAATCTGGCGAAATCTTCGCCAGCGTGGTGGCTGGACCGCGTCAGCGGTGAAGCCGAAACCATCAAAAATCCCTTTGAATACGCAATAGTTTCGAGCGCCTTGAACTCGTCAGGAGTCCAAAACCTGTCGATGGCGGCGTGTTTGCGTGTCGGCTGCAGGTATTGGCCAACGGTCAGAAAATCGACGCCGGCGCTACGCAGGTCATCCATCACCTGCATCACCTCTTCCTTCGCTTCACCAAGGCCGACCAAGAGTCCGGATTTGGTGAACTGCATTGGATCGCGCTCCTTCACGCGCTCGAGGAGCCGCAAGGAGTTGTAGTATCGCGCGCCGGGCCGGATCGAGAGATAGAGCCGCGGCACCGTTTCGAGGTTGTGGTTGAAGACATCGGGCTTGGCGTCGATCAGCCGTTCAGCCGCAGCGGTCTTACGTAGAAAATCCGGCGTCAAAATTTCAATCGTGGTCGCCGGTGATGCGGCGCGGATTGCGCCGATCGTTTCGACGAAATGATTTGCGCCGCCGTCTTCCAGATCGTCGCGATCAACGCTCGTGATCACGACATGCGCCAGCTTCATCGCCGCGGTCGCTTCCGCCACGCGCCGCGGCTCATCCCGATCGAGGCCATCTGGCAAGCCGGTCTTAACGTTGCAGAAGGCGCACGCCCGCGTGCAGGTATCGCCCAGGATCATGAAGGTCGCGTGCGACTTGTCCCAGCATTCGCCAATATTCGGGCAACCCGCTTCTTCGCACACCGTGACGAGCCCGTGCGCCCGCACGATGTCCCTGGTGGCGGCATAGCCCACACCTGAAGGGGCGCGTACGCGGATCCAGTCGGGCTTTCGCAATAGCGGCGTGTCGGGGCGATTGCGCTTTTCGGGGTGCCTCGACTTCGGCGGACCACCAGCGCGTGAATCGATCAAATTCGTCATGGAAACAACATGGACCCGGGGGGTGAGGGTTGCAATTGCCTGTCGCAAAGGAGACCTGCCGCTTGCCTAACGCTCAGGAATGAATAGGTTTTGTTTCAACTATGAAACAAAGATCACGTGGGAGAGCCTGATGGCCGCGCACAAGTTTGATCGCAGCCGGGCAAGGATGAGCGTTTTCGACGCCCTTCTGGCGGCCAGCACGAAGCGCGGCGCTGCATTCACGGTGCTTGAAGATCATGATCGCAAGCCGCTGACCTACGGCGACATCATCCGCGCCGCCTTTGCGCTGGGCGGTAAGCTCAAGGGCATAACCGCGCACAAGGAACGTGTAGGCGTTCTGCTGCCCTCCAGCGCCGGCGCCGCAGTCACGTTCTTCGCACTTCACGCCGCCGGACGAACGCCGGCGATGCTGAACTTCACTGCCGGCGCGATGAACCTCAAGGCGGCGATCCGCGTCGCCGGCGTCAAGACGATCCTCACCAGCGCTCGTTTTCTGGAACAAGCCAATTTGCAGGATTTGGCCGACGATCTTGGCACGGAAGCCAAGATCGTGCGGCTTGAGGACATCCGCAAGGACATTGGCATAAACGACAAGCTCGGCGCGCTGGTGAAGGGGCTTGCGCCAGGCGTGTTCTCAAGCGCGGCGCTGCCGGACGATGAGGCGGTGATCCTGTTTACATCGGGCAGCTTTGGCGCGCCACGCGGCGTTGTGCTCACGCACGCCAATCTGGTTTCGAACGTTCAGCAGATCGCCGCGCATATTGAGTTCGATCCGGACTGGGTGTTCTTCAACCCGTTGCCGGTATTCCATTGCTTCGGGCTTACTGGTGGTTTGCTTCTGCCGCTGCTTACTGGCCACAAGGGATTTCTTTATCCCTCGCCGCTGCACTTCAAGATCATCCCCAAACTGGTCAAGGACGTCGGCGCCAACGTTCTGCTGGCGACGGATACGTTCGCTTATCAATATGCACGCGCTGGCGAGAAAGACGATTTCGCCGATTTGCGGTTCATCGTTTGCGGCGCTGAGCGTGTTCGTCAGGAAACGCGCGATCTGTTTGAGAGCCGTTACGGTGTGTTGTTGCTCGAAGGGTACGGCGCCACTGAGGCCTCGCCGGTGCTCGCGGTCAATCAGCCTACACGCAACCGCCCTGGAACCGTGGGCCCGCTTCTGCCCGGGATTGAGCATCGTCTTGAGAAAGTTCCCGGCATCGAAACTGGCGCTACCCTGCTCGTCCGCGGGCCAAACGTGATGAAGGGCTACCTTAACGAGGAAGGTCTCTCCCCGCCGGTCGATGGCTGGCACGATACGGGCGATGTTGTCACGCTCGACGAGAACGGGTGCATTACGATTCTGGGACGTGTGAAGCGTTTTGCAAAAATTGGCGGCGAAATGGTTTCGCTCGCGGCCGTTGAGGGCTATGCGGCGGCGCTGTGGCCGAAGCATCGCCATGCCGCCGTGGCGCTCGCCTGCCCGCGCAAGGGCGAGCGCGTGGTTCTGGTTTCGGATGAGCCGCTGGCTGAGGCGTCCGCGCTGTTGGACTGGGCCCAGACAAACGGAGCGCCAGAGATCGCGATCCCCAAGAAGATCGTTACGGTGCGCGAGGTGCCGGTGCTGGGCACCGGCAAGACCGATTACGTCGCCGTGCGCGACATTGCCGAAGCCGGCGCCGGGGCCGACGTGCGCGCAGCCTAAGCGATTGGCCGCGGCCGCAGCGCGACCGCAAGGGCGCCGATGCCGAGCATCGTTGCGGCGGCGCCAATCAGCCAACCCAGGAACGGCACAAGCGCGAGCAGCGTCAGTAGCCCGATACCAATCGCCAGCGCTAGGATTCGGCCTGACGCCGTCGTGCGCTTAATAATCGCCGCGCCGACGCCGCCCCCGCCCACGGCATAGCCCCAGAGCATGAAAATTGGCAGTGATAACAGCATGAGAAAGCCAAGCGGAATGCCGACGATCGTTAGCATCACAATGAAGGCCATGATCGGCGTCAGCAGCAGAAGTACGAGGCCCCAGCCGATCGATACCGCCCAACGCTGCCGCACGACCGCGAACACACGGTCGGCGTAGTGCGGCGTCAGCAAAACCAGCACGAGGCCGAGCGCGAATGCACTCAGCGCGATCATCAGACGGCCAGCCGCTTCGCCGGCAAACAGCGCTGCGCGCGGCGCGCCATGAAGCGGCGAGGCCCAACTGAGAACGCCTTCGCGTTGCCAGGTTTTGACCACCTCTCCGGTCACGCCATTCTGAACAATCATATCCGGCGGAATTTCCGGACTCTCCGGCGAACGCCACGTCAGTTTCCCGCCGATTGCTGCGTCGGGGCCGAAGATGATCTGGCGGGCATGGATTGTCACGTCGCCAGCGATCTGCGCCGATATCGCTACGGTTTCCGCCGATACATCTAGATTGCCGCCGATGCGGCCCTTGATCAGCACGTCTTCGCCGAAGATGCGCGCGTCCTGGCCGACGCGCGCGTTCTGGCCGACGCGCACGTCTGATCCCGCCACATAGAGGTCGTCACCAACGGCGCCATCGATCTCGATCTTCCGGCCCGCGACGGCGAGTTCCCCGCCGACAAAGCCATCGAGCGTGAACGTCTCGGCCATAACCCGCGCGTCGTCGCCGACTTCGCCATCAACGCGGGCGGCGCCGGCCATGATCATGGCGTCGCCGCCGATGCGGCCTGGTATCGACACGGCTGACGCGGCGTAGGCGGCGTCGCCTTCGCGGTCGGGCGCTTCCATGGCGCCGCCGAGCCAGCCTGCCTGCGCGTGCGCGGGGAGCGCGATCGCCGTGACGGCGCAGAGCGCCAGCAGGGCGATCAGACGTTTCACGCGTTGATCACCCGCCCATACGCGTCGAGCACGGATTCGTGCATCATTTCCGACAGGGTGGGGTGCGGGAACACGGCGCTCATCAATTCGGCTTCGGTGGCTTCAGCGGTCATGGCGACAGCATAGCCTTGAATCAGCTCGGTGACTTCCGCGCCGATCATATGGGCGCCGAGCAATTCGCCGGTCTTTGCGTCGAAAATGGTTTTGACGAAGCCTTCCGCCTCGCCCAGCGCGATGGCTTTGCCATTGGCCTGGAACGGAAATTTGCCGACCTTCACTGCCCTGCCCTGTTCTTTGGCTTTGGCTTCGGTGATGCCGATGGAGGCCACCTGCGGGTGTGAATAGGTGCAGCCGGGAATCTTGTTCACGTCCAGCGCGTGGGGATGCTGGCCGGCGATGGCTTCGATACAGGCAATGCCTTCGTGGCCGGCCTTGTGAGCCAGCCAGGGCGGGCCGGTGATGTCGCCAATCGCGTAGATGCCGGGCGCGTTGGTTTTGCCCAGACCGTCGGTAACGATATGCGTACGATCGACTTTCACGCCGAGCGCTTCGAGGCCGAGATTTTCGACATTGCCGACAATACCGACGGCGATGATCGCATGGCTGGCTTGCAGCGTTTCGGTTTTGCCGCCGCTCTCGATTGTGGCGGTGACGCCGTTCGCGGTGGCTTCCACATTCGTGGCTTTGGCGCCGATGCGGAAATCTAGGCCCTGCTTCTTGAATTGCTTCAGCGCGAACGCCGACACTTCGGCGTCTTCCACCGGCAGGATGCGGTCCATCAATTCAACCACCGTCACCTTCACCCCGAGCGCCTGATAGAAGCTGGCAAATTCAATGCCGATTGCGCCGGAGCCGAACACCAACAGCGAGGCCGGCCATTCCGGCGGCGTCATGGCGTGGCGGTAGGTCCACAGCCGCTTGCCGTCAGCTTTCATGCCGAGTTCGGGCATTTCGCGCGCACGCGCGCCGGTGGCGATAATGATGTGCTTGGCGGAATAACTCTCCTCGCCCTTGTCGCCCTTGACGGCCACTTTAGCGCCTTGGGCCGCCTTCTCGATCCTCGCATCGCCCATCAGCACGGTGATTTTGTTCTTTTTCATCAGAAAGCCGATACCCGACGAGAGTTTGCTGGCCACGCCGCGTGAGCGTTCGACGACGGCTTTCGAATCGAAACGGATGTTGTCGGCCGCCAGGCCATATTCCTTGGCGTGCTGCATGTTGCGGTAGACTTCCGCGCTGCGGAGCAGCGCCTTGGTCGGGATGCAGCCCCAGTTGAGGCAGATCCCGCCGAGCTTTTCACGCTCGACGATCGCCGTCTTGAAGCCAAGCTGAGAGGCGCGGATCGCAGTGGTGTAACCGCCGGGACCAGAACCGATCACGATAACGTCGAATGAATCTGCCATTTCGTCTCCCGTGACCGCTACATAGCAAACCAGACGCGATTCAGAAGCACCGCTCCGGCATGGCTGATCGCCGCGCCAAATGAAAAGCGCCCCGGCCCATCCGATTAAGGGGACCGAGGCGCTCTTTTCAGCGTCTATCTAGCTGGCGATTAGGCCAGCGACAGATTGCCGGCGGCTTCCTTGCCACGCTCGTTCAGGACTTCGAAGTTGACCTTCTGGCCCTCGTTCAGCGTGCGCAGGCCGGCCCGTTCGACAGCCGAGATATGCACGAACACGTCTTTCGCGCCGTTCTCAGGCTGGATGAAGCCGAAACCCTTGTCCGGGTTGAACCACTTAACAGTACCAATCATCACTTAACTCCATGCGTGCAAGCACGCCTCCCCACGCAGGATGCGCGGGCCTTACAACCAAATTTCCGGGAAACCATCGCGCCGGCAGGCGCCACAGCCGAATCTGCCGGCGTAACGTGATCGTGCCCGGGTCCTATCAGAGGATTGCGGCAATAACAATGCGGTCTGGTAGGCCCATGGGTTAACGGCCGCACGGACGGACCCGGCGGGCGTTTTTCCTCCCCTCTCCCGCTGGCGCAGGAGAGGGGTAAAGTGGCGCGTGGAGAGCAGCCCATGTACCATTCAGGAAATCGCGACTTGCAGGCGCATTTCGGCTCTACCGCCCTCGCCGATCGCCTGTTGCGGGTAACGCATCGCACCGCGTTCACCGATGCCGACAAGGCGTTCATCGAATCGCGCGCGTTCTTCTTTCTTGCCACCGCGAGTGCGGAAGGCGCGCCGGATTGTTCGTTCAAGGGCGGGCCGCCGGGCTTCGTGCGCGTCACCGGCGCGGACACGCTGGTCTGGCCCGATTACGATGGCAACGGCATGTTCAAGAGCCTTGGCAATGTGCGCGCCAATCCGCAGATCGGCCTGCTGTTCATCGCGATGGAAGATGCGCCCAAGCGCCTGCGCGTGAACGGGCGCGCGGAGATTTCATTCGACGATCCGCTGATCCGCGAGTTTCACGGCGCGCAGGCGCTGGTGCGCATGACGGCCGAACACATCTTCCCGAATTGCCCGCGCTACATTCCGAATGTGAAGTCAGGCGAGGCTTCTATTTATACGCCGAGCGCTGCGCCGCCAGTGGAGCCGGCGTGGAAGGGGTTCGACGATTTCAGGGATGTGGTGCCAGAGCGGAGAACTAGGCCCTGACCTGTTTTTTCATCAGCGCATCGAACTCTTTCCAATTTAGAAAATATGCGTCTCCTTTCGTCCCGGTCGGCGCCCAACGTACACCGCCTATGGAAACCGTCAGGCGGCCAACGAGCGTCGACTTGCCGGATTGTGCATCCTTCTCTTTGACTTCAAAAATTGGCGCGGCCTCTTCACGAGGTACGTCAAGCCACTCAGCCGCCATGCTAACTGTCGTCGCCATATCACCCTCCACCAGAACCACTATAGGTGGTGCCATAGAGAGCCCTTATTGGAAGTCTGGAAATCGCTCAAGCACTAAGTCGGCCTGCAGCCACGGTTGCGCGGCGTGATATGAGTAGATTGACCGAAAATATTCGGGCGAGCGATCGGCGTGCGGGCTTAGTCCCTCTCCATCCAACCAATCAACGTACTCCCCGACACGCGACATGCGCTTACAATAAATTCGTCGCATCGAATGATGGTGAGTTGCACGAGTGATTATCGGGTGCGCCACAGCGCCAGAGACCAGCAGCGGACGTTTGAGCTCTAGTGCGCTTTGAATGTTAGCAATTGCGCCGCCTTGGATGGCGTGAGTTTGCCAAGCCACGTTCTGATCGGCGGGCCTCGGTAAAAAATCGTCAAGCTCAATGCGTATGATGTTCGCACGCACCGCGGCCCGTTCTAGCAAATAGGACTTCCCGGATCCCAGTAGGCCTTCAATTAAGATGACCTGCGCGCCTTCATCTATCGCACCGTCCAGCCACTCCAAGAACGCGGAAGCGATCTCGCTATCCGGCAAACGAATGATGACTTGGCTCACGCCATCATCATCATCGGGTCTTCGATGAACGTGCGGAGCGCGTTGAGATATTCCGCCCCTATCGCGCCGTCGACCGCGCGGTGATCGCAGGTGAGCGTCATGCTCATCATGGTGGCGATTTGCAGCGCGCCGTCTTTCACCACCGGGCGCTGTTCGCCGGCGCCTACGGAGAGGATCATCGCCTGCGGCTCGTTGAGGATCGAGTTGAAATTCCTGATCCCCATCATGCCGAGATTGGAGATCGTGAACGTGCCGCCCTCGTAATCCTGCGGCATCAGTTTACGCGCGTGCGCCTTCTCGGCCAGCGCTTTCACCTCGGTGGAAATCTGCGAGAGGCCCTTCTGGTCGGCGTAGAAAATTACCGGCGTGACGAGACCGCCCTCGATTGCGACAGCCACCGCGACGTGCGCGTGCTTGTGCTTCATGATCGCATCGCCGGCGAAGGATACGTTCGCAGCGGGAACCTTGATCAGCGATAGCGCGCAGGCGCGGATGAGCATATCGTTGACCGAGAGCTTCACGCTTTGCGATTCAAGCCGCGCGTTGAGCTGCTTGCGCGCGGTGAGCAGCTTGTCGATCTCGACATCTATCGTCAGCGGGAAATGCGGCACGTCGCGGAAGCTCTGCGTCATGCGGCGGGCGATCGCCTTGCGCATGCCGTCCATCTTCTCGAGCGTGTATTCGCCTTCCTTGTATGGCAGCGCAGGCGTCGAGGGCTTGGGCGTGTCAGGCAGATTGGCGCGCGCCTGTTGCGGGGCGGCCTGCTGCACGGCTGGCGCCTGTTGCGGCGCGGCGCGCGGCGACGACTTCGCCGCTTCGATATCGCTTTTTATCACGCGGCCGTTGGGGCCGGAGCCTTTCAGGCCGGAAATATCGATGCCCGCTTGTTCGGCGAGGCGCTTGGCGAGCGGCGATGCGTGTACGCGCGCGCCGTTCTTATGCTCGGCAGTTGGCGCGGGCGCGGATTTGGGAGGCGGCGTTGCCCCCACCGGCGCCGCTTCGCCGCTGCCATCTCCCCCGCTCGCTTTGCTCGCGGGGGGAGGATTGCTCGCGCCACCGTCGCCCTTCATTTGTGCGATCGGCGTGCGGACTTTGACGCCTTCCGTGCCTTCAGGGATCAGGATTTTTTCGATCACGCCTTCATCGACGGCCTCAAAATCCATCGTCGCCTTGTCGGTTTCAATCTCGGCGATGACCTGGCCGGGCGAGATCGTGTCGCCCTCCTTCACCAGCCATTTCGACAGCGTGCCCTCCTCCATGGTGGGCGAGAGCGCGGGCATCAGGATCGGTTCGGCCATCTGATTTCTCTTATGACGCAGTGTTCGTTGAAACGCGGGGTTTGCCGTCGTCTTCCAATGGCGAAACGAAAGTCAGCATGAACAGGCCAAAAATGGTCAGCACCACGCCGCCCATCAGCGCGAGATTGACCAGGCCGTCGAGCGAAAAGCCGCGGCCCGCTGTGTCAGTCGCGTTGGTTAGGGCAGCCTTGCCGGCCGCGGTCAGCATGCCTTCGGCGTCAAGCTCGCGCAGGCGCGCGATCAGCCCGGCATGCAATTGCATCGCGCCGTTCATCACCACCACCAGCAGGCCCATGATGAACACGAAGAAGCTGAACGCGGCGATGCGGCCGATGAAGCGTTCCTTGCGCAGGAAATAGTGCATGGCCGCCACGTAAGCCGACACGATGGTGAAGAACACCGAGATGCCGGCGAGCAGCACGTTGAGGAATTCCACCAGCCGATCGACGATTTCCGCTTCGGTCATGACCGATAGCAGACGGCCTTGACCGCCTCGACCACCTTATCGACGTTCGGCAGCGACAGCGCTTCGAGATTAGCGGCGTAGGCCAACGGCGCATCGACCTGATGGACGCGCGCGGGCGGCGCATCGAGATAATCGAACGCTTCGGCGACGACGACAGACGCCACTTCGGCGCCGACGCCCATGCGGCCCCAGCCCTCTTCCACGGTGACGAGGCGGTTGGTCTTTTTGACGCTCTCTATGATGGCGGCGGTATCGAGCGGTCGCAGCGTGCGCAGATCGATCACTTCGGCCTCGATGCCGTCCTGCGCAAGTTTCTCGGCCGCCTTCAGCGCGACGCCGACCATGCGCGAATGGGCCGTGATGGTGACGTCCGTTCCCTGGCGGCGCACCTTCGCCTTGCCGATCGGCACCAGCCATTCCTCGGTTTGCGGCACGTCGAAACTCTCGCCGTAGAGCATTTCGTGTTCGAGGAAGATCACCGGGTTGGGATCGCGGATCGCCGATTTCAGAAGGCCCTTTGCGTCCGCCGCGTCATAGGGCGCGATCACTTTCAGACCGGGAACATGCGCATACCAAGACGAATAATCCTGGCTGTGCTGCGCGCCCACGCGCGCCGCTGCGCCGTTGGGCCCGCGGAACACGATCGAGCATTTAATCTGGCCGCCGGACATGTAGAGCGTCTTGGCGGCGGAATTGATGATCTGGTCGATCGCCTGCATGGCGAAGTTCCAGGTCATGAATTCGACGATGGGCTTTAGGCCGGCCATAGCAGCGCCAACGCCGAGGCCGGCAAAGCCATGCTCGGTGATCGGCGTATCGACCACGCGGCGCGGGCCAAATTCCTGCAGCAATTCGCGGCTGACTTTGTAGGCGCCCTGATATTCGGCGACTTCCTCGCCCATGAGGAATACGTTGGGATCGCGGCGCATCTCTTCGGCCATCGCATCGCGGAGCGCGTCGCGGATCGTGGTTTTCACCATCGCGATGCCGGAAGCGATTTCGGGCTCACGCGTAACGGGCGCGCTTTCCTGCGCCGGCGCGGAAGGTTCTGGCCGCTGCGGGGCCGGTTCGTGCTTCATCTCCGGCGACGCGGCAGGTGCGGGGGCAGCAGCCTGCGCCGCGCCATTGCCCAGCGTGGCGATCGGCGTGTTCACCTTCACGTTCTCGCTGCCGGCGGGGATCAGAATTTCGCTAATAATACCTTCATCGACCGCCTCGACGTCCATCGTCGCCTTGTCGGTTTCGATCTCGGCGATGACCTGGCCGGGCTCGACGCGATCGCCCGCTTTAACCAGCCATTTGGCCAGGGTGCCTTCTTCCATCGTTGGCGACAGCGCGGGCATCAGAATTTGGGTGGACATGCTATCAGCCCCTTACGCCAAGGTGCGCCATCAAGGCTGTATTGCGCTTCACGTCCATTCCTCCTTCGGTCGCACGGCTCAAGCGTGCGTCGCCGTAACCCAAATCAGCAGCACCGCGGCCAATAGGCCTACAACGCCGCCAGCCAGAAGTGCGCGCTGGCTTTCGCGAAACTTTTTCTGCGCCTCTGGCGGCAGCCGCGCACGATCCAGATCAAGGTAGGTCGCGAACCTGCGCTGCTTGGCGTCAAAACTGGCGCCGATCGCCTTGCGCCAGGCGGCGACCGCCTCGTACCGCAGAAGTATTGCTCGAACCATCGCGGCCGAAGCGCCGACAAAAATCAGCCCCACGATCGCGAATTCGAGCGTGCTCATGCGACCGCCTCGGTATAGATGTCTGTCATCAATTCGCTAACGTCCGGCTCGGGGCTTTCCTGCGCGAACTGAGCCGAAGCAACG
This sequence comes from Alphaproteobacteria bacterium, assembly GCA_031399165.1. Lineage (GTDB taxonomy): Bacteria > Pseudomonadota > Alphaproteobacteria > Caulobacterales > Aquidulcibacteraceae > JAKFWI01. The sequence continues at coordinate 32,268 of JANNOO010000007.1, forward strand.
ACGACATCGCGCGCAGTCTTGTCGATTGTCTTCAGCGATTCCTCGTCAACACTATGCTCCTTGATCAGCAGACTTTTGACGTGTTCGATCGGGTCGCGGTGTGAGCGTATTTCCTCAACCTCTTCCTTGGTGCGGTACTTCGCAGGATCGGACATCGAATGGCCGCGATAGCGATAGGTTTTCATTTCCAGCAAGGTTGGCCCTTCGCCGGCGCGTGCGCGGGCTACGGCGCGCCGCCCGGCGGCGCGCACGGCCACAACGTCCATGCCATCGACTTCTTCGCCAGGGATCAGGAAGCCGCTGCCGCGTTTATGCAGATGCGTTTCCGATGAGGAACGCGCCACGGCGGTGCCCATCGCATATTGATTGTTCTCGACCACAAACACGACCGGCAGCTTCCAGAGCGCAGCCATGTTGAAGCTCTCGTACACTTGGCCCTGATTCGCAGCGCCGTCCCCGAAATAGGTCAGCGCCACGCGGTCGTTCCCGCGATAGCGGTTGGCGAACGCCAGACCCGCGCCGAGCGAAACCTGCGCGCCGACGATGCCGTGGCCGCCGAAGAATTGCTTATCGACGCTGAACATGTGCATCGACCCGCCCTTGCCGCGGGAATAGCCGTCACGGCGGCCCGTCAGCTCGGCCATGACGCCATTGGGGTCCATGCCGCAGGCCAGCATAAGGCCGTGGTCACGATAGCCCGTGATAACTTGATCACCGTCTTCAATCGCGGCCTGCATGCCGACGACGACGGCCTCCTGCCCGATATAGAGGTGGCAGAAGCCGCCTATGAGCCCCATGCCGTAAAGCTGCCCCGCGCGCTCCTCGAAGCGGCGGATAAGCAACATCTGCTCGTAAAAGCCGAGCAATTCCTCTGAGGTCGCAGGCGCGTCTGGCGCCTTTCCGTTCTTCGCGGGACTTTTGGCCATGAGGCCGAATCTAAATGCAAATCGCCTGCGTCGTCTATTGCCGTATTACGGCGCGTTCGCATTCGTGTTCTGCGCCAATTCAAACACTTCTTCGTTCGCTGATGCGGCGCCAATTTGCCTGCGCGCGACCTCTTCGAGCGTGTCGGCGTCGATGCTCGCTTGGCTCAGTGCCTTTATCCGGCGCTTCAGGGCCGCCGATTGATCGGCGAGATCGGATTGCTGGGCGATCAAATCGCGCTCGGCCTGCTGCAATTGCATGTAGGAATGTAGGCCCTGACGGCCGGTGACGGCGTTGGCCGCCAGATACAGAATCAGGGCGCAGAGTCCAAGGGTTAGCGCCCCGGGCTTAAAGGCTTGTCGCACGGTTGAACCTGAATCTTACCCGGCGCGGCGCGCGCTAGGCCATTGAATCATTTGCGGATCGTCATCCTGTCGAGCATTTGACAGGATGACGATCCGCAAGGGCACAGTGATTCGCTCAGGTTAAGAATCATTTAACGGAATCGAGTCTGATTCGTTTTTTAGCGACCGAGACCTCGAATAAATCGCGCCCCGCCATACACGCCGTCAACATCCAACTCTTCGGCGATCCGGATGAGCTGATTGTATTTCGCTGTGCGATCGGACCGCGCCAGCGAGCCGGTTTTGATCTGGCCGCAGTTTGTTGCAACTGCGAGATCGGCGATCGTCGCGTCCTCCGTTTCGCCTGAACGGTGAGACATCACGGCTGCGTAACCAGCACGGTGCGCCATCTCGACCGCGTCGAGCGTTTCTGTGAGCGTGCCGATCTGGTTCACTTTCACCAGGATGGCGTTGGCCAACCCCTTTTCTATTCCCATAGCGAGGCGCTCGGGATTGGTGACGAACAGGTCGTCCCCCACGAGCTGACATTGGGATCCGACCAGCGCTGTCAGGATTTTCCAGCCATCGAGATCGTCTTCGGCCATGCCGTCCTCGATCGACACGATGGGATAGCGGGCCGCGAGATCGGCCAGATAACCGGCCATCTGCTCGGACGATAGCGTTTTGCCCTCACCTGCCAGTTCGTATTTGCCATTCTTGAAAAATTCCGTGCTGGCCGCATCAAGCGCCAAAGCGACGTCTTCGCCCGGCTTGTATCCCGCTTTCTCGATCGCCTTCATGATAAAGGCCAAAGCCGCGTCGGCCGAAGCGAGATTGGGAGCGAAGCCGCCTTCATCTCCGACATTGGTGTTGTGGCCGGCGCTCTTCAGCTCTTTCTTGAGCGTGTGGAAAATTTCCGCGCCGATGCGGACCGCATCCGCCATGCTGTCTGCGCCAACCGGCATGATCATGAATTCCTGGATGTCGATCGGGTTGTCGGCGTGAGCGCCGCCATTGATGATGTTCATCATTGGCGTTGGCAAAACGCGCGCCTGCACGCCGCCGACATAGCGGTAGAGCGGAATGGATGCGGCTTCTGAAGCGGCCTTAGCCACCGCCAGGGACACTCCAAGAATGGAATTGGCGCCGAGCCGGGCCTTGTTCGGCGTGCCATCCAGTTCGATCAAAGTGAAGTCGATGTGGCGCTGATCTTCGGCGTCAAGTCCGACAACAGCGTTTAGAATTTCGCCGTTTACCGCTTCGACGGCGTCGCGAACGCCCTTGCCAAGATAGCGGTCCGGCTCGTTGTCGCGCTTTTCGACCGCTTCATGGGCGCCAGTAGACGCGCCCGAAGGAACGGCTGCGCGCCCCATCGATCCGTCCTCAAGGACAACATCGACCTCAATGGTGGGATTGCCGCGGCTATCGAGAATTTCGCGCGCAATAATATCGGCGATGCCGGTCATGTACGGGCCCTGCGGAATGAAATGTCGAACGCGCAGTCGATGGACGCGCGCCCGAAAAAACGCAAGGTCCGCGCCAGACGCGAACGGCCGCAGCTATTCTTTTGGCTTGAGTATCTGCTTGCCGCGATACTTGCCGGACTTCAGATCGACATGGTGCGGACGGCGGAGTTCGCCAGAATCTGCATCTTCCACATAGGTATTCGCTTTTAGCTTGTCATGCGAGCGGCGCATGCCGCGCCGCGACGGGGTGGTCTTTCGCTTCGGAACGGCCATGGCCGGAAAACTCCAAGGCCCCGCCGGACGGTTCCGGCGGGGCGAAGCGCGGCTGAATAGTCGATCCCCTGCCCGGGGACAAGCCTTGGGACCGTCTATTGGATGGGGGCGGCCGCATCCGGTGCTATTTCAGAAGGCGCCGGGGCAATTTCCGGGATCGTCGTCGCCGGCGGCGGTATGACTATCGCCGCTGGTGGGGTGGTACGCGCAGCCGGCGATGGCTTGGCTTGGGGAGCGGCCACGGCAGGCCGCGGTGGCGCTTTCGGAGTGACTGCCGCCACCCTTTCTTGAAGTTCGGGCGTAGGCGCAGGAACCGGCGTGAGTTGTTGAGGCTCAACCTGTTGGGGATTTGTCGCTGCGAATCTCTGCTCCTGCGGCGTTATCGCTATTTGATCGGATTTGCCGGCGTTGAGGGCGATTGCTCCGCCAGCAGCGAGCAGGCACGCCGCGATCACGGCGACACGGATCGTCGCGCCAGTTTTGCTTTTTCCGGCGCCCATTTCAGCGCAGCGCTCATAGTCATCTGCGCCCAGCAGACCTGAACTCATTTCGTCGGGCATGGGGTCTCGCATGGCGTTTCTCCACGTTTATTGATCGGTGAATGAAACGGCTGAGGTTTGGTGAGGTTCCGCCGGCACGCATGCATGACGCTGTGCTCGGGCAAGACGCGCCGTTCACACCAACCGGCTTTGTTCCACCGCCGCAGCTATGAAACTCGCGTAAAGCGGATGCGGCTCAAACGGACGGCTTTTCAATTCCGGATGGAATTGCACACCGACGAACCATGGATGGTCTCCGCGTTCGACAATTTCCGGGAGCAGCCCGTCCGGACTCATGCCGGAAAAGCGCAGCCCTGCGGCCTCCAGCGTGTCACGATAAGCGGTGTTTACTTCGTAGCGATGGCGGTGGCGCTCGCTGATTGCTTCGCCGCCATAAATTTCTGCGGCGCGGCTGCCGGGGCTAAGCGTAGCCGAAAACGCGCCCAGGCGCATTGTTCCGCCCATATCGCCATTCGCCTGACGCTTTTCGAGGTCGTTGCCGCGCATCCATTCGGTCATAAGGCCAACAACAGGATGTTCGGCCGGGCCGAATTCCGTGGAACCGGCGCCGCCGAGCCGTGCCTGATGGCGCGCCGCCTCGATGCAGGCCATCTGCATACCAAAACAGATTCCAAAGTACGGCACGTTGCGTTCACGCGCGAACTGCACCGCTTTGATTTTTCCTTCAGAGCCGCGCTCGCCGAAACCGCCAGGCACGAGAATGCCATGCACATTTTCAAGATCGCTTGCGGGCCCTTCCGGACGTTCGAACGTCTCGCTCTCGATCCAGTGGATATCGACCTTCACATTGTTTGCGTAGCCGCCGTGGTGAAGCGCCTCGATCAGGGATTTGTAGGCGTCCTTCATGCCGGTATATTTCCCGACGACGGCGATGGACACTGCTCCGTCAGGGTTGCGAATACGTTGCGAAATCGACTCCCACTTCGCAAGTTCAGGCTTGGGCGCCACCTTGACGTCGAAGTGCTCCAGCAGCGCTCCGTCTAGCCCGGCCTCATGATACGCAAGCGGCGCTTCATAAATGTTCGCCAGATCGCGCGCTTCGATCACGTGACTTTCACGCACGTTGCAGAACAGGCCGATCTTGCGGCGCTCTTCGCGGGGAATAGGCCGATCGCAACGGCACAGGATGATATCCGGCTGTATGCCGATCGAGCGCAGCTCCTTCACCGAATGCTGCGTCGGTTTGGTTTTCATCTCGCCGGCGGTCGAGATGTACGGCAGCAGCGTGAGGTGAATGAACGCGGGCGCAGGATCGAGTTCGTTGCCCAATTGGCGAATGGCTTCGAAGAACGGCAGACCTTCAATGTCGCCAACCGTGCCGCCGATCTCGCAGAGCACAAAATCGGCGCCGCCATGATCGGACAGGATGAAGTTCTTGATCGCGTCCGTAACGTGCGGGATCACCTGAACCGTGGCGCCGAGATAATCCCCGCGCCGCTCCTTGGCGAGAATCTCCTGATAGATACGGCCTGAGGTCGTGTTGTCGAATCTCGTGGCCGAAACGCCGGTGAAGCGCTCGTAGTGACCAAGATCGAGATCGGTCTCAGCGCCGTCATCGGTGACGAATACTTCGCCGTGCTGATAAGGGCTCATCGTGCCCGGATCGACGTTTAGATAGGGGTCCAGCTTCCGCAGACGGATCTTATAGCCCCGAGCCTGCAGCAAAGCGCCTAGAGCAGCGGATGCGATGCCCTTCCCCAGCGAGGAAACCACACCGCCCGTAATGAACACGTAACGCGCCATCGCGCCTTTCCCGCTCTGGTCAGTCTATGACCAATCAATGGGACGGCCGCCGTCCAACTCGATTTAGACAGCGCAAGCCCGCGCCGGTCCTATTCGTCAGGCCCTGCCCGTCCGCGTGGTCTATCGGCTGGGATTTGAGGCTCGCTTGATTCGGCGGGCTTTACACTCGTTAACGCCGCCGGCGCCGGAACTTGCACAGAAGGCGTGGTGCGGACCACCGGAGCCGGGCGGGGAATAGCTGACGGGGCCGGCTGCGCCCGCGGCGCGGTGGCCGTGATCGCGGGCGCCGCGGGGGGACGCGGAGCGGCTGTTGTTGGCGCCGTCACGGTTGCGGTTTCAAGGGGCGCGGCGCGCTGCACCGCCGCGTCAGGCGCAGGCGCGACCTCCCCGGTCGGCGCGGGCGCGGGGGCGAGGGGCACAATCGGCGCTGGCGTAACCGAAGCCGCCGGCTTTGGGCCCGGCTTGGTCAACCCTGAAATAAAATCTGTAATCGGCGCAAGCGGTGACGAAGCCGGGGCGTCGACCACGGATTGGGGGGCGCGCGCGCCGCCCGCCAGAATGGTCAAAGTGATCGACGTAAAGAAGAACACCGCCCCCAAAATACTGGTCCCACGCGCCAAAGCATTGGCTGCGCCGCGGCCAGACATGAGGCTGCCGCCGCCTCCGCCCATGCCCAGCGCGCCGCCCTCCGACCGCTGCATAAGCACCATGCCTACCAGCGCGAGCGCCACCATCAGGTGCAAGGCGAGGACGACATTCATCATTCGTGGATGGCTCCCAGCGTCGCTGTGAAGCGTACGCCTAAAATGCGAAAGAGGCCGAAACCCAGTGGCTTGCACCAAAGGTCGCGGCCTGACGGCGTGTGCATAACGCAGTCGGACCTAGAACGCCAGCAGCGCCCGCCTAGCCGCGGGCCCGCGGGTGAGCCGCTATAATCGCGGAGAAATCGGCGGCTTTGAGGCTGGCGCCGCCGACCAGGGCGCCATCAACATCCGACGCTGTGAATATTTCCGCTGCGTTCGAAGGCTTAACCGAGCCCCCATACAAAATGCGCAAGCGGCCAGGCTCGGCTACCGGGGCTGAATTGCGGATCAGCCCATGAATCTCGGCGATCTCAACCAGGGTTGGCGTCAGGCCGGTTCCGATCGCCCAAACCGGCTCATAAGCCAGAACCACCTGGCCCGTGCGCGGCGTGGCCGCCACGACCTGTGCCGACACCACGTCCCCTGCAATTCCCGCTTCACGTTGTTCGATCGTCTCGCCGACGCAAATTATAGGAGTTAAGCCAGCAGACAGGGCGCGTTCGGCTTTGACCCGGACCATCTCGTCGGTTTCACCATGGTCCCTACGCCTTTCTGAATGGCCAACGATCACATACCGCGCGCCGCAATCCGACAGCATCCCGGCGCTGATATCGCCAGTCTGCGCGCCGTCCTCCTTGGTTGAGACGTCCTGGGCGCCAAGGGCGATCGGCGAGGCCACGAAACGTCTGGCGGCCTCGCCTAGCAGGGTAAAGGGCGGGCAAACGGCAACATCGAGGCCGGTAAGCGCCCCCAGCGCTCCTTCCAAGGCGCTGATTTCCTCCAGATCGGCCAGCCGGCCAAACATCTTCCAGTTTCCCACAATCAGGGGCCGGCGTGCGCCGTCGTCGTCCATCACCAAAACGTCTACTCCGCCCGAAAGCCGGTCCGCCGCATTGATGCCAAGCGCGCCGGTGACTAAGTTCCGCGCCCCGGCCGCTTTGCAGCCGCCAGGTAATGGAAAGAACCTATGCTCACTGGCATTCGGAAAGTCACGCGCGGTTGGGTCTCGGGCGTATTGATCGGCCTGCTGATCCTGGCGTTCGGCATTTGGGGCATCAACGACGTCTTCAACTCGACAGCTGGGGACGCGGTCGCTTCTGGCAGGGGCGTGAAGATCAGCGCCACCGACTATCGGACCGCATTCGATCAGTCGCTTGAGGAATACCGCCAGCAAAGCGGCGGGCGCAGCATCAGCCCGCAAGACGCCCGTGCGCAGGGCGTGGATACCGCAGTTCTACAACGCCTTGTGACGCAGAGCGCGCTTGAGCGTCTCGCGGAGCGCATGGGCTTCCACGCGTCCGACGCGATGATCGCCAAGCAAATTCGCAGCGTGCCGGCGTTCCAGAGTCAGCTCACCAAGCAGTTCGATCGGGCGACGTACGAGCAGGTGTTGGCCAGCAACCAACTGACGCCGGCAATGTATGAAAGCGAATTGCGCAGCGGGCTGCGCCGTCAGCAACTGGCAATCCCCGTGGCGGCAGGCGCATTTGCGCCCAAGAGCTTCGCGTCGCTCATCTTCGCGTTCGAGACTGAGCAGCGCACCATAACCGTAGCGGGCGTTCCGCCATCCGCCGCGGGCAAGCCGCCGGCCCCGTCAGAAGCGGAACTACAGGCATTTTACAAAACCAACCAGACGCAATTCGCCACGCCTGAATATCGCAAGCTGATGCTCGCGATTGCCCGGCCTGAACAGTTTCTGGCGAAGATCGAAATCCCAGAGGAGAAGGTCAAGGAACTATACGAGTTCCGCAAAGCAAGCCTTGGCGGCGCAGAAAAGCGTTCTTTCGTGCAAATCAGCGCGCCCAACCAGGAAACCGCCAGCGAAGCGGCCCGGCGCATGGCCGCCGGTGAAGACGCCGCGAAGGTCGCGGCGTCCCTGAAATTGCAAACCATACCGTTCAATGATGTGACGAAGGCGCAAGTGCTCGATCCTGCGCTGGCAGACGCCGTGTTCGCGCTGAAGGAAGGTCAGACAACCGGCGCGGTCAACGGCAAGCTCGCTTGGGCGGCCGCGAAGGTCACGAAGATCACGGCAGGCCAGGCGCCTGCGTACGAGGCTCTGCGTGGTGATCTGCGAACTGAGCTGGCGCGTGACGAGGCGGAAAACGCCCTGAACGACGCGGTGCAGAAATTCGAGGACGAACGCGCGGGCGGTAAATCGCTTGAGGACGCCGCCAAGGATGCTGGCCTTATCGTAGTCCCCTACGCCAAGGTTGACGCGCAGGGACGCGATGGCGGCGGCGCCGCCATCCAGGGCCTGGCCGACAATGCCGACCTCATGAAAGCCATTGCGGCGACGGCGGTGAACGAAAGCACCGATTTCACGCCGATCCCCAACAATGGCGGCTACGCGCTGGCGCGTGTGGATGAAGTCATAGCGGCGGGCGTGCGCCCTTATGACGAGGTGAAGCCAATGCTGACCGTCGGCTGGCAGACGCAGAAAACGGCGGAGGCGATCAAGAAGATTGCGGACGATTTCACCTCGGACGTGAAAGCGGGCAAGTCATTCACCGATGCGGCGCGAGCGCGCCGCATGGTGATGCTGGCGGCCAATCAGAGCTTCTCGCGCCAGACCATAGGCACGACGCCGATCGCCGCGCTTGGCGCCTCGATCTTCGCCGCCAAGCAAGGCGAGGTGGTTTCCGGAGCCGATCAGCGCGGCGCCATGCTCGTCGCACAGGTGACGAAAATCGACCGGCCAAAGCCCGACGCCAATTCTGAACTTTTCGCGCAGGCGAGGCAGGCGGCAGGCGGGGCAGTCAACAACGACCTGCTTACGGCGCTGCAGCAGTCCGCAGTGCAGGAAGCGAATGTAAAGACCAACGAAAAGCTGCGGCTGCAGGCGCTCGGCCTCGAAGAGGGCTCTGGCGAGAACGAAGCCGGCTCATGATCGAATTTTCGCCGCGTCGTTACGAATTCGACGCCGCCTTCGCAGCCGGCAAGCCACAGCTTCTCTGGACGAAGATCATCAGCGACCTTGAGACGCCGGTTTCGGCGTTGCTCAAACTCGGCGCCGAAGCGCCGGGGGCGTTTTTGCTTGAATCGGTCGAAGGCGGCGATTGGCGCGGACGCTACTCGGTGATCGGCTACCGGCCAGACCTGATCTGGCGGGTGAAAGATGGCCGGGCGGAAACCAGCAAGGGCAAGTTCGGCGATCTCTCGTTCAAGCCGGTGAAAGCCGCGCCTATCGAAGCGCTGCGCACGCTCATCGCGGATTCGGCTGTCGATATTCCGCAAGGCTTGCCGCCGATGGCGGCCGGCCTATTCGGCTATATCGGCTATGACATGATCCGTTATGTCGAAAAGCTGCCGGACACGCCGAAGGATGATCTCAAACTTCCCGAAGCGCTGCTGATGCGGCCGTCCGTGGTCGCGATCTTCGACAACGTAGCGCACGAGATCACGCTGGTGACTGCGGTACGCCCTGGCAAGGACGGCGATTCCGGTAAGGCGTTCGCTTCGGGCAAGGCCCGTCTCGAAGCGGCGGTGAAAGCGCTCGATAAACGCGCGCCTTCCAAGACCGACTGCGCCGAGCCGCTGAATGCGATCGAGCCTGCGCGCTCAAACACCCGGCCAGAGGAGTATCGGGCGATGGTGGATCGGGCCAAGGCTTACGCGCGAGCGGGCGATATTTTTCAGGTTGTGCCGAGTCAGCGTTTCTCCGCGCCTTTCCCGCACCAGCCGTTCGCGCTTTACCGGGCGCTGCGCCGGCTCAATCCTTCTCCCTTCTTGTTCTATCTCAACCTCGACGATTTCTCGCTAGTCGGTTCGAGCCCGGAAATTCTCGTGCGCGTGCGCGACGGGCTGGTGACGGTTCGGCCGATTGCCGGCACGCGACCGCGCGGCGCGACGCCAGCCGATGATGCGCGCCTGGAAGAAGAATTGCTCGCCGATCCGAAAGAACGCGCCGAGCACCTCATGCTGCTCGACCTCGGCCGCAACGATGTCGGCCGCGTCGCCAAGCGCGGACACGGGGGTAACGATCCGAAAACCAGCGGCGGCGTGCGCGTAACCCAGAGCTTCATCGTCGAGCGCTATAGCCACGTGATGCACATCGTTTCGAACGTCGAAGCCCCGCTGGCCGAGCACCATGACGCGGTGGACGCATTGTTCGCCGGGTTCCCGGCCGGCACGGTCTCGGGGGCGCCAAAGGTGCGCGCGATGCAGATAATCGACGAACTGGAAAGATCCAAGCGCGGTGTTTATGCTGGCGGCGTGGGTTATTTCAGCGCCAATGGCGAGATGGATACCTGCATAGCGCTACGCACGGCGGTGATCAAGGACGGGATGCTGCACGTCCAAGCCGGTGGCGGCGTTGTGCTGGATAGCGACCCGCAGCTTGAGCTTGAAGAAACACAGCACAAGTCGCGCGCCCTGTTTCGCGCAGCCGAGGAAGCGTGGCGGTTCGCCTGACGCGCGCCAGCCCCTCCCCTGCCTTCCCTACCGTGCTAGAAGCCTCGTCCCATGATCCTCGTCATCGATAATTATGACAGCTTCGTCTACAATCTCGTCGACTACGTCGAGACGCTCGGCTCTACGACGAAAGTCTTGCGCAATGATGCGCTGACCGTTGCCGAGGCGCTGGCAATGAAGCCTGACGGTGTGATTCTCTCGCCCGGCCCGTGCACGCCGAATGAAGCGGGCATTTGTCTCGACCTGCTGAAAACAGCGCCAGACGATCTGCCAATACTCGGCGTATGCCTTGGCCATCAGGCGATCGGCCAGGCCTTTGGCGGCGACGTGATTTCAGCCAGGGCGATCATGCACGGCAAGATTTCGCGCGTGCGCAACAATGGCGGTGGGCTGTTTGCCGGCCTGCCGGACGAATTCAGCGCCACTCGTTATCATAGCCTGGCGGTGAATCCCGAAACCCTGCCGGCCGATCTGGTGGCTGATGCCTTCACCGAGGACGGCGAGATCATGGGCATGCACCATGCGAAGCGACCCATTTTCGGCGTACAGTTTCACCCGGAATCCATTGCCTCAGAACATGGTCACGATCTGCTGCGCGCTTTTCTTCGCCGCGCCAAGCAACCTGCATGAGCGCCGCCTTTGCTCCCCTGCTCCATAAGCTGCAGAGCGATGGCGGGCTGACCAGCGGCGAGCTGGATGAGGCTTTCGCCATCGTGATGGACGGCAAAGCTGACGCCGGGCAGATCAAGCCGTTCCTGCTTGCGACCATTCCGCTTATGGCCGATCCGCAAGCGCTTGCGGCCGGCGCGCGCGCATTGCGTGAACGGATGGTTCGCATTGCTGCGCCGGACGGCGCGATCGACGTATGCGGCACTGGCGGAGACGGCGCGCACACGCTCAACATCTCGACGGCGGTGACGTTCGTTGTCGCAGGGGCCGGTGTGCCGGTGGCCAAACACGGCAATCGGGCGATGAGCTCTAAATCCGGCGCAGCGGATGTGCTCGAAGCGCTTGGTGTGAAACTGGTGGGCGACGCGGCTACGCTTGAACGTTGTTTGCGCGAGGCGAATGTCGCGTTCCTGTTTGCACAAAACCATCATCCCGCGATGCGCCATGTCGGTCCGGCGCGACGGGAAATAGGGCGACGCACTATCTTCAACCTGTTTGGCCCGCTGGCGAATCCAGCGGGCGTGAAGCGCCAGCTGGTGGGCGTTTTCGCCCCCGATTTTGTAGCGCCTATGGCTGAAGCGTTGAAATTGCTGGGCGCCGAACGCGTGAGCGTGGTTCACGGCGCGGGCGGGCTCGATGAGCTTTCCTTGCCGGGTGACGCAAAGGCCCTTGCCGGTCAGTCGGAAAATCTCATCGCAGAACTCGTCGATGGAGAAATCGCTTACGGCTATGTCAGCGCAACAGACATCGGCGCTCCCCCGTTTATCGACGCCCGCGCGCTAAGCGGCGGCTCGGCGGCGGAAAATGCCGAGGCGCTTTCAACGCTACTTGAAGGGAAGGCTCGCGATTCCGCGTACGAAACGATTGTGAGCCTTAATGCTGGCGCAGCACTTAAGGTGGCCGCCGCCGCCGCTTCGCTGGCTGAAGGCTTTGTAATGGCCCGTGACGTCTTGCGATCCGGCCGCGCGCGACACGCCCTGCAAACCCTGACGGCGATAACAAATTCATGAGCGACACGCTCTCCCAGATCATTGCCTATAAGCGTGATGAAGTCGCGTCGCGCAAATCCGCGCAGACGCTAGCAGAGCTGGAATCAGCGGCGCACAACGCGCCGCCAGTTCGTCCTTTCGCCGCCGCACTGGCGGCGAAAGCCGAGACAGGTCTGGCGCTGATCGCAGAGATCAAGAAGGCAAGTCCCTCACGCGGATTAATACGCGCTGATTTTGATGTGCCGGTGCTGGCAAGGGCTTACGCCGATGGCGGGGCGGCGTGTTTATCGGTCCTGACGGATGAGCCCAGTTTTCAGGGCCGCGATTCCTACTTGAGGGCGGCGCGCGATGCTTGCGCTCTGCCCGTCCTGCGCAAGGATTTCATGATCGACGTCTGGCAAGTGGCCGAAAGCCGCTTGCTTGGCGCTGACGCGATCTTGATCATCATGGCGGCGGTTTCAGATGGGCTAGCGCACGAACTCGCCGACGCAGCGGCGGCGTGGAAGATCGATGCGCTGGTTGAATGTCATGACGAAGCCGAGGTCGAACGCGCGCTTGCGCTCCCTTGCAAGCTGATCGGAATCAACAATCGCGATCTGCGGACGTTCAAGACTGACATCGCCGTGACCGAACGCCTAGCGCCGATGGTGCCGCGTGATCGAATGCTGGTCGCCGAATCCGGCCTGTTCACCCACACTGACCTGACCCGGCTGGCGAACGCTGGCGCGTCAGCATTTCTGATCGGCGAAGCGCTGATGCGCCAAGCAGACGTAACCGCCGCGACGGAGGCGGTACTAGGCCGTTAGCTTGACTTTAACGATTGAACGTATAGAGAACAGGTCGTGACCTTTTGTTCCGGGGCCTGTGAGCAATGCTGACGTCAAAACAGCGCGAATTGCTGCTCTTCATTCACCAGCGCATCAAGGAAGGTGGTGTGTCGCCCTCCTTTGATGAGATGAAGGAAGCGCTCGATCTGGCTTCCAAATCCGGAATCCACCGCCTTATTACGGCGCTGGAGGAGCGCGGGTTCATTCGCCGTCTGCCCCACCGGGCCCGGGCGCTGGAAGTGCTTAAGCTTCCCGATTCGGTAACGCCGTCGGCGCCGCCTCGCGGTCGTGGTCAATTCAGGCCGAGCGTTGTCGGTCCTGCCGGGCGCGCTGCAAACGCAGCCGATGTGCCGGTGATCGGAAAAATCGCCGCGGGCGTGCCGATCGAGGCGCTGGAGAACGAGATCGGCCGCGTCTCACTTCCGCCAGAGCTTGGCGAAGCGAGCGACCATTTCGCACTTGAGGTCCAGGGCGATTCAATGATTCAGGCCGGCATCCTTGATGGGGATGTCGTGATCCTAAAGAAATGCGACACGGCCAGCACGGGCGATATCGTGTGCGCGTTGGTGGACGAGGAAGAAGCCACCCTCAAGCGCTTGCGCCGCCGGGGCAATTCGATCGCGCTGGAAGCCGCCAATCCCGCTTACGAAACGCGGATTTTCGGACCAGATCGCGTTCGGATTCAGGGCAAGCTCGTGGCGTTGTCGCGCAAGTACTAGCGGGCGGTCCACGCTCGCGGGATTTCTCTGCGCGCGAACCTCACTTCCACAGCGGCGGGGCGTTCTGTGATCGAGACGCCGCCGCGACGGGACAATTCGTCTGGTCCGACAAGGGCGGCTGTGCGGCACGATTCGCGCCAACCTGGAGGGGCGCGAATTTTGGTAACTACTATTGAATTGGTGACGCACGCGTTTTGAAGTCCGGCATCGGTGATCACCAGGAAAGCGTCGCGGCCATTGGTCGTCCGCCATGCACAATGTGATGGCGCGCATCGCTCTGGCGGCGCCACAAGCGCGATGTCATTGGGACCAAGGCCGGCGAGTTGGCCTAGGCGCTCCGTTTCGAAGGCCGCACCGCGCTCGGCGAGGACGGTCCAGCGCGCGCCGTTTTGTTGCCCGGCGCGAGCGAGCAGCGCCTGACCACCGCCGTCCATCCAGATAACCGGGCGCGGGGCTGTGGCGTAAATCGCGATGCCTGCAACGAATGGCGCCACCGCAATCCAGCGCAAGGCGCCGCGCCACAGGCAGCCCCACGCGATAGCGAATATGCACAAAGCGAACGCGATTTCGGGCGGGCGCGGCAGGTAGCGCACGGCTTCGGGCCGGTCGGCAAACACCGATGCGGCAGCGATGAGAAAGTCCAGACTGGAACCCATAAGCGCCCAGGCCGGGTCGCCCCAGCCAAAGGGCGACAGAATCGCGCCGACGATCGCTGCCGGCGCGATCAGCAGTGATGTTACCGGCGTTGCAACGAGGTTGATCGGCAGCGCGTAGATCGCCATGCGCTGGAAGTGCATCAGCGCAAACGGATCGCTGGCAAGGCCGGCGACGGCGCTAGCCAGTAGCGCGCCGAACAACCAGTCCCAACTTCGTTGCAGCGCGCCGATCAACAGGCCGGGCGCGGCGACAGGCTGGTTGGCGCGGCGGCGCGCGTGATCTTCAAATGCAGCAACCAAGGCGGCTGAAGCCGCGAATGACATCTGAAAGCCCGGCGTGACAACTGCATCCGGCGACATGAGCGTGACGATCAGCGCTGCGACCGCGAGACCGCGCATGGTGATCGCCGGGCGGTTGACCAAAATTGCGCCCATCGCGACGCCAATCAGGACGAACGCCCGCTGCGCCGGTACGCTGTTTCCGGAAAGCACCAGATAGAACGCTGTGACAAGCAACGCGCCCGCCGCCGCCCATTTCCGGACCGGATAACGCAGCGCCAGAGGACCGATTAGGGCAAACACCAGATGCAACGCCGCGTAGGCGATGCCGCTCACCAAACCCATATGAAGGCCGGAAACCGAAAGCATGTGGCCCAGGCCGGAATTGCGAAACGCGAGCGTTGTCGCCGGATCAATCAGGCTGAGATCGCCGGTGACTAGCGCCGCGGCCACGGCCCCGCCGCGTCCTGGCGCTGCGTCAGCGATCGTCTCGGTGACGGCGCGCCTAAGCGCTGCGATTGTCAGCAGCGCGTTATCCCATTGATTGTCAGGCGCCTCGAACATGCCTGGGCGGCATGCGCCGTATGAAAAGCCCGTACCACCCACGCGCTCGAAGTAAGCGTTGAAGGCCGCGTCGTACGCGCCCGGCGCCATGGCGCCGTCCACGGGGCGCAGAATGGCGAAACACCGCACGGCGCGGCCAGGCTGAATTGCGCCAGTCTGGGTGGTGGAAATTTCGACGTAACGCGGTAGCGCCTCCACGCCCTCGATTTCCCGGACGAGGATTTTAAGGCGGGGCCGGCTTGCGCCCATCGCCGCTTCCACCACCCAGCCCTCTACGCCTACCGGCCCTATTGGTACGGTAAGCCGCGGGCTTTGAACCGCGGCGGCGCGCCACTGTCCGGCTGTGAAGCCCAGCGCGCCCGCCGCCAAACCAGCCATCAGCGCCGCCGCGATGAGGCATGCAACGCGCTTGGGGCTGGCCGGGTCGGGGCTCGGCGCCGCCGCCAACAGCAGGCACGCCGCGCACGCGGCTAGTCCAAGCGCGGGGCCGCCCCAAACCGGGGGTTCAAACGGCCAAGCAAAATAGCTGGCGGCGCCGATCATCACCGCGAACGGCAGCCACAGGATCGCGCGCCCGGCCTGCGCCTCGATCACGCCGGCCCAGGATATCGTGAGTCCCGGCTTGGCGCCGCTAGTGTCCTTCAAAGCGGACGTGCTATGCGGGCGCGGCTTTCCCGCTGCCCTCTTTGCCCGCAATCCAGTCTCGATGACCGTCGTCACGCGCTTTGCCCCATCGCCCACGGGCTTCCTGCACATTGGAGGCGCGCGCACGGCATTGTTCAACTGGCTTTACGCCAGACGCCGCGGCGGCAAACACCTTTTGCGGATTGAAGACACCGATCGAGCGCGCTCGACGCCGGAAGCAACAGCGGCGATCCTCGATGGGCTTTCGTGGCTGGGCCTCGATGCTGACGGCCAGGCCATCTACCAATCCCAACGCGCAGACCTGCACCGGCAAGCCGCCGAAGCGATGATAGCGCGTGGCACGGCGTTCCGCTGCTATGTGTCCGGCGAAGAACTGGAATCGCGTCGGCAAGCCGGCGCGACGGCGCGCGAAGAACTCGCAGCGCTGAAAAAGGAAGGCGCACCCGCTCGTGCGATCGAGGCAGCGCAGGCGCAGGTGACGAAGCTCACTGCCGCTTTTCGCTCGCCATACCGCGACGGTTTGGAGGCGCCCTCGCAGCACGCGCCACACGTTGTGCGGCTGCGGGCGCCAGACGACAGCGCCGTCATCAACGACGACCTAGTGCAAGGCCAGGTGCGCACCGCGGCGCGTGACATTGACGATCTGGTTATGCTGCGGACGGACGGCTCGCCGACCTATATGCTGTCCGTCGTGGTCGATGATCACGAGATGGGCGTCACGCACGTCATTCGCGGCGACGATCACCTTACCAACGCCGCGCGGCAGATACCGATTTTTGAAGCGATGGGCTGGGCAAAGCCGGTCTACGCCCACATTCCCCTGATCCATGGGCCGGACGGCGCCAAACTCTCCAAACGCCACGGCGCGCAGGCGGTGCATGAGTACCGCGATATGGGGTATCTGCCCGAAGCGCTGCTGAACTACCTGGCCCGGCTGGGTTGGAGCCATGGCGACGACGAAATCTTCTCCATGGCTGCAGCGGCCGAATGGTTCGACGTTACGGACGTCCACCGTGGCCCGGCGCGGCTTGACTTCGACAAGCTCGCCAGCGTCAACGCCCATTACATAAAGGCGGCTGACGACGACCGCCTCGCAACGATCCTTTTCGAGTTTATCGCCGCCCAGCGTAGCGCGGCGCTCAATGATGCGCTCTCGTCCCGCGTGCGCGCCGCGATCCCGGTTCTGAAGCAGCGGGCCAAAACCATCGCAGAACTTGCCGATCAATCGCATTTCCTGATCCGCGCCAGGCCGTTGACGCTTGACGCTGCTGCGGAAAAAGCGATGAAAGAGGACGTGATATTGCGGTTGCGAAGGCTTCAGCCGGTGCTGGCGGGCGTGGCGCCCTGGGAAGCGCCCGCCATTGCCGAAGCCATGAGCGCCTTTGCCCGCGACGAAGGAATCGGGATGGGCCAAATCGGCCCTGGCTTGCGCGCCGCGGTGACGGGCGGGGCACCGGCCCCGGATCTGGCACAAACCCTGGCCCTCCTGGGCAAGGAAGAAGCGTTGGCGCGTCTGAGCGATCGCGTCTGAAACGGTGAAAGGACGAGGCATGAAGAGTAAGGCAACGCCGAAGGCGCCCGCGAAGATCACGATTGGCGACAAGACCATCGACTTGCCGGTATACGGCGGCGCGTTGGGGCCGGACGTCGTCGATATTCGCAAGCTTTACGCCGAAGCCGACGTCTTCACGTACGATCCGGGCTTTACCTCCACCGCCAGCTGTGAAAGCCAGATCACGTTTATCGACGGCGATAAGGGTGTGCTGCTATATCGCGGCTATCCGATCGATCAACTCGCCGAGCACTCCACCTTCCTGGAGGTCTGCTATCTCCTGCTGCACGGCGAGTTGCCCAATGCGGATCAGTTGGCGTCTTTCACCAACTCGATCACGCGGCACACGATGCTGCACGCGCAGTTCGATCGGTTCTTCGAAGGCTTCCGCCGCGACGCGCACCCCATGGCGGTGATGACCGGCGCCGTCGGCGCCCTCTCCGCGTTCTATCACGACAGCACTGACATCAGCGATCCGCAGCAGCGTGTTGTCGCCAGCCACCGCATGATCGCGAAGATGCCGACGATCGCGGCGCGCGCGCACAAATACACGGTCGGCCAGCCGTTCATCACGCCGCGCAACGAACTCGACTATTCGTCCAACTTCCTGCGCATGTGCTTTGCCGTACCGGCCGAGGAGTTCAAAATCAGCCCGACGATGGCCAAAGCAATCGACGTATTCTTCATCCTGCACGCCGATCACGAGCAGAACGCATCGACCTCGACGGTGCGCCTTGCCGGCTCTTCGGGCGCCAATCCGTTCGCATGTATCGCGGCGGGCATCGCCTGTTTGTGGGGGCCGGCCCATGGCGGCGCGAACGAAGCGGCGCTGAAAATGCTAGAAGATATCGGCAAACCGGAAAACATTCCGGACTTCATTGCCAAGGTCAAAGACAAGAATTCGGACGTGCGTCTGATGGGCTTCGGCCACCGCGTTTACAAAAACTACGATCCGCGCGCCAAGGCGATGCAGAAACTTTGCCACCAGGTGCTCAAGGAAGTGGGCGCCGAAGAAAGCCCGCTGCTCAAGGTCGCGATGGAGCTTGAGAAGATCGCCCTCAACGACGAATATTTTGTCTCGCGAAAACTCTACCCGAATATCGATTTCTATTCGGGCATCACATTGCGGGCGATGGGCTTCCCGACCTCGGTGTTCACGGTTCTGTTCGCGGTCGCGCGCACCGTCGGTTGGATTGCGCAATGGGCTGAGATGATCGAAGACCCGTCGCAGAGGATTGGCCGCCCGCGGCAAGTCTACACCGGCGCCGGTTTACGCGATTACGTCCCGGTGGGTCAGCGCAAGTAGGCAAGCACGGTGTCGGCGGCAATATCCGCCGCCGGCCTGTTGCCGCGCCCCATTTTGTCGAGCGCGGCCTCCTGAGCCGCAACCTGGCGCGCGCGCGCTGTTGTATTATCAAGAAGTGGCGCTGCCGCCGCGGCGATGTTCGCTGAGGTGAAACGCGTCTGAACAAATTCAGGCGCGATTTCGCGGCCAGCCGCGACGTTCATCAGCGTAATAAATTTTGTGCGCAACAGGAAGAGCCGCGCCAGGGCCCAAGTGATCCAGCCGATCTTGTAGCCGACAACGACCGGCGTTCCCTGCATTGCAATCTCGGTCGTCACCGTACCGGAAGCCGCGAGCGCGGCTGCGGCCGCGGCAAACACGTCTTCCTTCTCGGAGTCATCCGAGACCAGACGGTGGGGAAAACTCCATGTCTGTGCGCGCTGGCGTACGAGCGCCGCGACGCTTCGTGCAACCATGCAAACCACGACGAGGTTAGGGCGGGCCCCACAAAGCTGCGCTGCAGCCGCCTCCAAAATGGGCCCGACGCGCAGAATCTCCGCGCGCCGGCTGCCCGGCAATAGGGCGAGCAATTCTTCGCCAGCGGTCAACGCGTGACGCGCCCGGAGTTTAGCTGGATTGCCTTGTTTGATCCGGCTGAGCGCTGGCGCACCGCTGACTGTCACCGGCAAACCGAACGGTGCGTAAAAGGGCGCTTCAAATTCGTGAATGCAGATCAGGTGATCGACGAGCCCGGCGAGCGTTTTCGCCCGGCCTGGCCGGGTCGCCCACACTTGCGGGCCAATATATTTTATGAGCTTCACGCCGGGCGTCAGCTCACGCAAGCGTTTGGCGACGCGGCTCGTGAATCCCCAGGAATCGATCAGCACCGCCACGTCCGGCTTGAACGCCAACGCAGCACCAGCCGTTTCCTGCACCGCGCGAACCACGCGAGGATAAGCCTTCAAGCCCTCAACCAGGCCCAGTACGCCAAGAGCGCTGATATCGGCGGCGCTGAGTAAGCCCTGCCCCGCCATCGCCGGACCGCCAACGCCAGCAAACACAAGACCCGGCGCCTGCGCGCGCAGCGCCACGATTAATTCGGCGCCCAACGCATCGCCTGAGGCTTCTCCAGCCACCAGAAACACGCGTTGCTTCATTGGGTCACAGGGCAAAAACCGTAAACAAAAATCCCCAGGGCGTTCGCTGTTTCCACCACCGCGTCTCGATCGACGATCAGCACGCTTCCCTGTTCAATCGCCACGCCCGCAAGCCCTGCCGCCGCAGCGTTCTGGATCGTAGCGACGCCGATCACGGGCAAATCTACGCGACGTTCCTGGTTGGGTTTGGGCCGCTTTACGAGCACACCTCGCCGCACCGCACTCGTGCCGCGGATCGCCTCGGGCAACGCCGCCACGCGCGCGAGCATTGCATCGGTGCCCTCCTGCGCCTCGACCGCAAGCGTCAGCTCGTCGCATACAACTGCGCCTTGTCCGATATCAAAAGCGCCCAGCGTGGCGGCGATCTCGGCAGCGCGTAGAATGTCTTTCATCGACGCATCGTCCGGAAAATACGCGCCTATTGAACCGGCCGGCGCGAGCAGGCCGCCAAGGACCTCTTCCGCTCCCACAACAAGAAAGCCTTCGCGCTCACATTCGGCAACCAGCGCACGTAACAGGGGATCATCGCCCTGAGCCGCCGCAGCGAGTATCCTTGGCAGCATTTCAACCGTGCGTTCATCCGGCGCGAATTGTGAGAAGTCCGGACGCCTTACGGCGCCCGCAAGCACCACGGCTTCGCAGCCAGCCCCCGCAAGGCTTGCAAAGCGCGCTCCCATCTTGTCCAGCGGCGCGTCTTCACCGGGATGATTGGCCAGCGCGGGCGCCGTCAGTGGCGAAATACGCGCAACAAAATATGGAATATCTGCTAGCCGGCAATGCTCAGCCAGACGCACCGGCAGATCGCCGCCGCCGGCAATGATACCAAGTTTTTTCCAGTTGGCGGGCACGAGCGCCGTCAGTTGTGCGGCATGCACAGCGGGCGCTGCGCATCGGCGCGAATGAAGTCTACGATCTCCATGACTTCGGGCGTTTTTGCATAAGTCATCCCCACATCGTCGAGCCGCTCCTGGAACGTCCCCTCCTCCGCGAACAGCAACCGGTATGCGGCCCGAATATCGTGAATCAGGTCCCGCGAGAAATTGCGCCGCCGCAGGCCGACGACATTGAGGCCGTCAAGGCGCGCATGATTGCCGTGCGCCATACCGTAGGGAATGACGTCCGTGACCACGGCGGCCATGCCGCCAACAAAGGCGTGACGACCGACGCGGCCGAATTGGTGGACCGCCGAAAGACCGCCGAGGATCACGTAATCGCCAATCTGGGCGTGGCCGCCAAGCGTGGCTGCGTTGGCGAACACGACATTGTCGCCCACTGCGCAGTCATGACCAACATGGCTCTGCGCCATGAAATATCCGCCGTCGCCGATGCGGGTGACGCCGCCGTTCTTGCCGCGCACTGTGCCGCGGTTCATCGACACATGTTCGCGTATCCTGTTGCGCGCGCCTACGATCAGCTTGGTAGGCTCTCCTTTGTAGGACAGGTCTTGAGCGGCGGTGCCCAGCGTCGTGAAGGGATAGACGATAGTTTCGGAGCCGATCTCGGTGTCGCGCTCGATAAATACATTGGCGATCAGCTTTACCCCATCGTGCAAACGAACGTTCGGGCCTACGAAGCAGCCGGGACCGATTTCAACGTTCGCGCCGAGCTCCGCGCTGGCGTCGATCACCGCGCCTTGATGCACGCGCGCGCTCACGGCTCGATCTCTACGACTTTAGCCGCGAATACGGCTTCGGAAACACGATTGCCGCGGACCTCGGCTTCGCCCTTGAATTTGAATATGCCGCGCCGCGCGAATTGTACCTCGGCGCGCATCTCCAGCATGTCGCCGGGCACAACCGGCCGGCGGAACTTGGCCCCGTCCACGGACATGAAGAACACCGTGTTGCGCGTCACATCCACGTCAAGGGACTTGCTGATAAGGATCGCGCCGGTTTGGGCCATGGCTTCCACCATGAGGACGCCGGGCATCATGGGCCGGCCGGGAAAATGACCCTGAAAGAAGGGCTCGTTATACGTCACCGCCTTGATCCCCCGGATCGATTGCATCGGCACAAAATCGAACGCTCGATCAATCAGAAGGAAGGGATAACGATGCGGCAGACGCCGCAGAATTTCGGCGATCTCAATGTCGCCCGGGACTGCTTCAGTATCGGCCAAAGGTTCACTCACTCACTTTGCGGCGGCCCGCCGCGTTCGACAGCCACGCCTGTTCGCGCAGGAATTGGCGCAATGGCTTGGCGGGATAACCGCCATGCCTCGCCCCGTCCGGGACGTCGTTTAGCACAGCTGAACCGGCGGCTATCTGTGCCCGGGCTCCCACGGTCAGGTGATCAGCGACCCCAACACGCCCGCCGAGCATCGCGCCGTCGCCAATCCGGCTGCTGCCGGAGATACCAGCAAAGGCCGCCATGACTACATTGCGACCCACAACGACGTTGTGGGCGATATGGCTCAGATTGTCGATCTTGGCGCCTTCGCAAATCAGGGTGTCCGCGAACAAGCCCCGGTCCACCGCCACGCCCGCCCCCAGGGTCACGCGGTCCTGCAGAACGACGCGGCCTATATGCGGCACGTCTAAAGCGCCTTCCGGGCCTGCTGTGACAGCAAACCCGGCCTGCCCGACGATCGCGCCCGCAAGAATTGTGACGTCATCGCCTATTAGGGCGCAGCAAATCGAAGCGCCTGCGCCGATCCGGCATCGCCGGCCAATCGCTACACCCGGACCAATGACCACGTTGGGACCTATTACCGCTCCAGCGCCAATACAGGCGTCCGCACCGATGACCACGCCGGGCGCGATGCTGACGTCAGGCTCAAACAATGCGTCCGGCGATACGGCCGGACCCCGCGCCTGAAATCCACGTTCGGTAATCAAGCGCCGCAACGCGACGGCGAAATCCGCGCGTGGATAGTGCGCGACGACTTTTGTGGCGTGCTGAGGCAGAAACGCAAGATTCTCGCGTAGCGCCACAATCGCACCGGCGCGTGTGCTAAGAGGGGCGGTCAGGCGTCCATCGACAAAGGCGAGGTCTTCGGGGCCGGCGTTCTCGAGATCGGCCGCACCAGCAAGCATACGGCGGCCATCGCCCGCGATCTCGGCGCCCCCGAACAGCTCGGCGGCGGTCAACGGACCGTTTTTGATGTAGAACCGCTCGTCCAGCATATGCCGCGCCTTCGTCGCAGGCGCTTAATGGGTCTATTTTTGCGGCTGGGTCAAATCGACCTTCTTGACATCCACCGTCTTCACCCGATTGTTAAACCGGCTCAGCACATCAGCAGTTACATCCGCTGCTGGCGCTAAAATCGCAACGTTGCTCCTATCGAGAACCACAACGGCGCCCTTGGCCGTCATCGCGGCCCGAACGTCCGGCTCGGCGGCGGCCAGAACGGCCTGGATCGTTTGCTGTTGGGTAGCGTCCAACTCTGCACGGCGAACTTGTTGCTTTTGCGCGAATGCGTTTTCGCGCTGCGCATAGGTTACGTATTTCGCCTTCAACGCAGCGTCTTTGTTCAACTCTGCATTGACCTGATCGCTGTTTTTATCCTTGAACCTGGGAGCCCAGGTCCCGTCGGATTCAGCCTTGAGCGCTTTTGCTTCCGGGTCGAGTTCGCGGGTAATGCCATCCGCGATCGCCTTGAGTTTCGCCTGAGCGTCCTTACCGGCGGTCGATTCTGTATAAACGCGCTGGAGATCAACGATCACGATTTCGGCCGCATGAGCCGGAAGCGTTACTCCACACAGGCCAAGTAACGCGGCGACGGCAAAGGCATGCTGCAGAGATGTTTTCATAGCCAACCTCATATGAACCAAGCGCTAGAACCGTGTCCTCGTGCTGAAGCGGAAGCTCTTGCTCTGATCGTAATCTTCTTTCGCCAGGGGATGCGAGAAGTCGAACTGTACGGGGCCGAAAGGCGAATCCCAGAAAACGCTGAGGCCCGCTGCTGCACGCAAACTCGCATCATCTTTTATAAGACTCGTAGTAGTCTCCGTCCCGTCATCGATGACAACCGTGCGCTTATCGTCTTCGTCGAGCAGGCCGACTGTGCCGAACTCGGCGAACAAAGCTGCGCCAATACCGTATTCTTTCGGCAGGCCGGTGGGAAATTCCAACTGCAATGTGCCGATAGAGTAGAGTTTGCCGCCCAGAGAATCGCCGTTGGTTACTTCGGTCAGCGCGCCTGTCGCGTTGTCTGTAACCTGCACGATGTTGCGCGGGCCGATACCGGCGACATCGAAGCCGCGAAAGCTGGAGCCGCCCTTGAAGAAGCGGTCGTTGATCCGGACGTTGTCTCCGCCCCAGCCCATGATATAGCCGGCCTGCAGCTTTAAGCTGGCGATCGTATTGAGCGGCAAGCCGCGATAGATGCCGGCGTTTACGTCGGTGCGGAAATAGTTCACTTCGCCGCCAAGACCCGCGAAATCCTGGCGCACGTTCATGTCAAAGCCGCCTGTCGGCTTTATCGCATCGTTGCGGCGGTCCCAGCTATAGGAATAGCTGAGCACCGACGTGAGGAACTTGCCCTTCTGATCGCAAAGAACCGAGCGGCCGATATAAGATGGATCGCACTGATCGACGACAGAGCCATCAGCGAGGGTCACATCCGCTTCGGCGATTTGAGTGTCGTCCTCACGAAGTGTGTACGTGAGTCCGAGATTGGTTGTTCCGCCAAGGGGAAAGCCCGCCCGCAGCGAAGCGCCGGTCGCTTGGTTTGAGTACGAGGATTCGCTGAGATAATCCGTCGCGATCGAGAACAGATCGACGCCCGCGCTCAGATTGCGCCCAAGGAAACGCGGCTCGGTGAAGCGAAGATCCACGGTTTTCTGATACTGGCTGGTCGATGCGCGCGCGCGCAGATATTGGCCCTGGCCACGCAGATTGCGCTGCTCGACCGACACGTCGAACAGAAATGAATCGCTAGAAGAATAGCCCGCCGCAAACGCCAATTGGCCCGTGGCCTCTTCGGTAACCTTGACTTCCACGACAGATCGATCGGCTTGGCTGCCTGGCTTGTCGGTAACCTCAACTTCCTTGAAGAACCCTAGCGCGCGCACGCGCTGCCTGGAACGATCCAGCAGAACGCGGTTAAATGCATCGCCTTCGGAAATGCGCACCTCGCGCCGGATGACACGATCGACCGTGCTGGTGTTGCCGACCACGTCAATGCGTTCAACGAATACGCGCGGCCCTTCATTCACCTCGAACGTGAGATCGACCGTACGCGCTTCTGTGTTACGCGTGACACGCGGGCGAATCTCCACGTTGGCGTAACCGGCGGTGCCGGCAATGAAGGTCAAAGCGTCGATCGTGTTTTCGATCTGCTCGCCCTGATATTCTTCACCTGTTTTGATCGGTACGGCGGCGCGAAGAAGGTCTTTAGGCAATTTATCGAGTTCGGTCGCCACATCGATTTTGCCGAACTGGTACTTCTCGCCCTCATCCACCGTGAAGGTGACGAAGAAATCCTTCTGGTCGGGCGTCAGCTCAGCGACGGCTGACACAACGCGGAAATCAGCATAGCCGCGGTTGGTATACTGCTGACGAAGAAGCTCGCGATCGTATTCGAGTTGGTCCGGGTCGTAATTGTCCGCATTGGTAAATAGCTTCCACCAGCGTGATTGCTCAGTGCGGATAGCGCTGCGCAGCGTACCGTCTGAAAACGCTTCATTGCCGACGAAGTTGATGCTTTTGATGTGCGTGACGGGCCCTTCATCGACCTTAAAAATAAGATCGACGCGGTTCTGGTCGAGTTGTTTGACCTGTGGCGTGACCGTAGCGGCAAACCGGCCAGATCGCCGGTAGACTTCGACGATCCGCTGCACATCACCCTGGACGCGCGCAGCGGTAAAGACCGCACGCGGCTTGGCTTGCAGATCTTTTTCGACGCGATCTTGCTTCATCGCACGCAGACCTTCGAAAACTACCCGATTGATGATCGGGTTTTCGACCACGCTCACGACAAGGTCGGTGTCTTGCTGCGCGATCTGCACGTCGGCAAAAAGGCCAGTGGCGAACAGAGTCTTCAGCGAAAGATCGATCCGCTCAGGATCGGCGGTGTCGCCCGGCTGAATCGAAAGATAGGAAATCACCGTGCTGGATTCGATCCGCTGGTTTCCCTGCACCTGAATCCGCCGGATCGCCGGAGCTTGTTGTGCAGCGCCTGCGACTGCGGCCGGAGCGGCTGCGGCGCGCGGGGCTGTTGCCGGCGCTACTGGCGCAGTTGCCGCAGGCGGCCGAGGCGCGACCGGGCCTGCGGGTGGCGTAGCCGGCGCAGCAGCGCCCTGCGCGTGCGCCACGTTGGCGTCCACGACCCATGCGCCTGTACCAGCGCTCACCGTAGCGACGCAGCTCACTGCGCCGAGCAGGACTTCCCTAAACCCGCGCTTCATGAACCCTCGAGCGATCCCGCGTCCCCCTGAACCCACGGCTTAAGACAGCATCCCGCGAAGAAACTCAAGGACGTTGAGCCGCTGCAGGTCGTTCCAGGTGGCAAACACGAACAGTGATCCGAGCAGCGCCAAGCCCGCCCTGAAGCCCAACATCTGGGTCTTCACATCGAGCGGACGCCCGCGCACGGCCTCGATTCCGTAGAACAAGAGATGGCCGCCATCGAGAATCGGAATGGGCAATAGATTGACGATTCCGACCGCCACCGAAAGGGTGGCTGCCCAACCGATCAACCCGCCAAGCAGGTTTTCCAATTGTTGCTGCAAGGTCGGTCCGGAGGTCGAACCTTTGGCGACCTGGCCAGACATATCCAAGATTCCAAGAGGCCCGGCGATGTGTTCTGCAGAGGCGCGGCCGCTGAAAACATTGCCGATATAGGCGCCTGTACTGGAAATGATCGTCCAGACCTGCCCAGCGCCAGCACCGAACGCTTCAACGGGCCCGAGGCGTTCAATTTTGCGCTCTTCCGGACTGGTCATCCGGCTTATGCCAAGAACGCCTTCAGTACGCTCAACGCCCTCGGCGCTCATTATTTTTCGTCCCGCTGGGGTGGCGGTGACCGTTACGATCTCATCGCCGCGCCGCACCTGCACGCGCATCTGCTGATCGATCCGGGACGGAATCGTGTTCCGCAGCGCCCCCCATGTTTCGATGGGCTTATCGTCGATCGCGATAACGACGTCGCCCGGCTTGAAGCCAGCGGCCGCGGCGGGTGAGGCTGCCTGGACCGTATCTATGCGCGGCGACAGCGCTGCTTCATCGGTGGCGTCACGCCCAAACACCATCAGCAGCAAAGCAAACGCGGCAATGGAGAAGATGAAGTTTGCCGCAGGTCCCGCGGCGGCTACAGCCGCGCGAACGCGAATGGGTTGAGCGTGATAAAGCCCCCGCCTGCGCGCTTCCGCCAATTCGGCTGGATCTGAGGGCGCCTCGGCGGGCATTGTACTGCTGGGATCAGAATCATCGACAAACTTGACGTAGCCACCGAGCGGCAACGATCCGATTTTCCACTGCACCCCATTGCGATCTTTCCACGCAGCAAGGCTTTTGCCGAAGCCGATCGAAAACGCTTCTATGGCGACGCCACACCATTTGGCGACCTGAAAATGGCCAAACTCGTGGACGAATACGACGAGGCTCAGCACAAAAACAAATGCGCCGACATGGGTCAGCAAATCCTGAACGGCAGTCAGCATTCTAACCTATTTACTCCCTCAAGCGGCTCTACGCCGCTCCGTCTCTTGGCTCGCCCAGAGCCTGCCCAAGGCATCGACCTCAAGCACCTCACCCAAGGATGAAGGCGATTTTGCGCTCATCGACTCGACTTCCTGCCGGTCTAGCACAGCCTCGACGATACCTGCGATGTCGAGAAAGCCTATTCGCCTCTCAAGGAAGGCGGCCACGGCGAACTCGTTTGCCGCGTTGAGCAAGATCGGCGCAGGCCCATTGGCGGCCATGGCGCGCCGGGCCAGTTCCAGCGCCGGAAACCGCTCACGATCGGGCTGCTCGAAGGTCAAATTCCCCAATCCCGCAAGATCCAGCCGCGCCGTATTCAGATGAGCCCGCCGGGGCCATGCCAGGGCGTGAACAATCGCCACCCGCATATCCGCCGGTCCCATATGAGCAAGAACCGAACCATCACAATAGGATACGAGTGCGTGGACGGCCTGTTGCGGGTGAATGACGAGGTCAATGCGATCGGGACTAAGGTCGAAAAGGCAAGCTGCCTCGATCTGTTCTAGTCCCTTGTTCATCAACGTGGCGCTATCGACCGAAATCTTCGCGCCCATGGAGAAATTGGGATGCTTGCAGGCCTGCTCCGGCGTCGCTGCCGCCATCGCCTGACGGGTCCAGTTGCGGAAGGGGCCGCCTGAGCCCGTCAGGGTGATGCGCTCCACGCCCTTGCCGTCGCCGAGCACCTGGAACGCGCCGTTATGCTCTGAATCGACTGGCAAAAGGCGTGCGCCGCTGCGCGCCGCCGCCGCCTTCATGATCTGTCCTGCGCAGACCAAACTTTCTTTGTTGGCCAGCGCAACGGCCGCGCCGCGCTCGATCGCGGCCAAGGTTGGCGCGATCGCCGCAGCGCCAACAATCGCCGACATCACCCAATCAGCGTTGCGGTCCGCGGCCTCCTTGATCGCGCTGGGGCCGGCGCCGACGGCAGCGCCCGTGTCCTTGAGCGCAGCGCGCGCTTCCTCCAGCTTTGCAGGATCGGCAATGGCGACGAACGCGGGTCGCAAACGGCGGGCCATATCGGCGAGTCCGGCTACATCGCGGCCAGCGGTAAGCGCCTCAACCTCGATTTCTGCTTGTCCGTTTGCACGCAATTCCTCGATCACGCGCGCTGTTGATTGGCCAATTGAGCCTGTGACACCGAGCACCGTGACGCGCCTGACCAGCTGGCCGCTCATGATGCCATTCCGAACAAGCGCTCAACAGCGCGGGGAAAGAACAATAGCGCCGCCGAGACCGCCAGTGACGCGGCCATCAGGCCGTCGATCCGATCGAGCACGCCGCCATGGCCCGGTATCAGCTGGCTGGCGTCCTTCACCCCGTACCGGCGCTTGATCATCGATTCCAACAAATCTCCAGCCATCCCTATGCCCGCGATCGCGAAACCAATCCCCAGCCACGCGGTTTGATCCGCGCCTATAAGCCCGCCATAGGCGGCGCCAGCGAGCGCGCCGGCAAGCAAGCCGCCAGCAAGCCCGGCGACCGTTTTCTTCTCGGAGATACTCGGCACGAGCTTCGGCCCTCCGACAAGGCGGCCGACAAAATATGCCGCACCGTCCGCTGCCCAGATAATGGCGAAGAGACTAATGGCGGCAACGAGGCCGATGCCAGGATAAGCGCGTATCCATAGAAAGGCCACGCAAGGCGCGGCGATATAAAGCACCCCGGCAAAACGCTCTACGGCGCCGCGTGGTCCCGCCGCACGAAACCGGCGAAGGCCCGATGCTGCGCCCACTGCAACGGCCCATGCCAGACCCAGCGGCGCTTGACCGACGCTGGTGAGCATGACCGCACCCAGCGCGCCAGCAAGCACAAACCAGAATGGAACCATCGGACCGCGCGGTTCAGACATCGAGGCCCATTCCCAGGCCATCGCTACAACAGCCGCCGCGGTGGCCGCCGATAGCCACGGCCCGCCCGCCGCGGCTGCGCCGAGAGCCAATGGAATGAGCGAGGCCGCCGACAAAAGCCGCGGTCCTAGGTCTTCCACACGGCGCGCGATCGGATTTGCCACGCTCAGCCCGGCCTAGGGAACGCCGCGCCCCCGAAACGGCGATCCCTGCGCCGATATTCGTCGATCGCCCGTTCCAGCGCAGCGCGGTCGAAATCCGGCCAGAGTACATCGAGAAACACGAGTTCCGCGTAAGCCGCCTGCCAAAGCAGAAAGTTCGACATCCGCTGCTCCCCGCTCGTGCGAATTAGCAGGTCGGGGGCAGGTAGCCCGACCGTGTCCAGATAGGTCTCGAACACCGCCTCATCGATAGCGCCAGCGTGTATCTTGCCCTCGGCGGCGTCCGCCGCGATACGGCGCACCGCACGGACGATCTCTCCTTGCGCGCCATAATTGAACGCGATGGTAAGATTGAGGCCCTTGTTGCCGGCGGTCCGCGCCTCGGCGCGTTCAATGATGTCGCGAATGTCCTGCGCTAGGTTTTCACGCGCGCCAATTACGCGGACACGAACCCCCTCACGCGCGAGCCGTTCGAGATCCCGCGCCACATACAGACGCAACAAATCCAGAAGCGCATTCACTTCCTCCACCGGCCGGCGCCAGTTCTCCGTCGAGAAGCCGAACACGGTCAGGTATTCGATATTGAGCTCGCCGGCGGCCTCCACCGCGCGGCGCAGCGCTTCAACCCCCTGGCTATGGCCAAAAGTACGCGGGCGGCCCCTTGCACGGGCCCAGCGGCCATTTCCGTCCATAATCACGGCGACATGGCGCGGGAGATCGGCTGCGAAGGGTTCCGCCTGGATAGACATTTTGGGCGGATCAAGCCGGTCGCTCAGACCTGCATGATCTCTTCTTCCTTATGCACTGTAATATCGTCCACTTTTTTCACGAACTGATCGGTGGCTTGTTGCACCTGATCTGCGAGCTTCTTGTGTTCATCCTGACTGATGACATGTTCTTTTTCGAGGCGTTTTAGGTGCTCCATCCCATCGCGACGCACATTGCGCACGGCGACACGCGCCTGTTCGGCGTATTTGCCCGCAAGTTTCGCCAATTCGGCGCGCCGCTCGGTGCTCAGCGGTGGAATTGGCACCCGTATCGACTGTCCATCGGTGATGGGATTGACGCCGAGGCCAGAACTGCGGATCGCCTTTTCAACCGCAACCACCAAGCTCTTGTCCCACACCTGAACCGAAAGCATCCGCGGCTCGGGCACGTTGATGTTTGCGACCTGATTGAGTGGGCTCGAAGTCCCGTAAGCATCGACGTGAATCGGCTCTAACAGGCTGGCCGAGGCGCGGCCCGTGCGCAGGCCGGCGAATTCGGCTTTCAGCGCCGTCAACGCGCCATCCATTCGCTTCTTGTAATCTTCCAACTGGAATTCTGGCGGCTTAGCCATCGCGGTTTCCTCAGGCTGCTTTTCCGATCAGTGTTCGTACGCCCTCGCCCCTGACCACCTCAATCAACGCGCCGCTTTTGCGGATGGAGAACACGATGATCGGAATCTCGTTATCGCGCATCAGGCTGACCGCGGAGGCGTCCATTACCCGCAAATCTTTCGACAGCACGTCGTGATAGCTGAGTTGATCATAGCGCACCGCGTGCGGATCTTTCTTGGGATCGGCGGAATAAACGCCATCGACGCTGGTGCCCTTCAGGAGCGCGTCGCATCCCATCTCCGCAGCCCGGAGCGCCGCGGGCGTATCCGTGGTAAAATATGGGTTGCCGAGGCCGGCGGCGAAAATGACTACGCGGCCCTTTTCCAGATGCCGCAGCGCGCGGCGGCGAATGTACGGCTCGCAAATCGCGTCCATCGGGATTGCCGATTGCACGCGGGTGTGGACGCCGAGTTTCTCCAGTGAGCCCTGCATCGCCAGAGCGTTCATGATCGTGGCAAGCATGCCCATATAGTCGGCGGTAGCGCGATCCATGCCGCGCGCCGCGCCTTGCAGGCCCCGGAATATGTTGCCGCCGCCGATGACAAGGCAAATCTCGACGCCGCTGGCCTGTACGTCCGCGACTTCGGCGGCGACGCGGTCGCACTCAGCAATGTCGATCCCATAAGAACCGGCGCCAACCAGCACTTCGCCCGATATCTTGAGGAGCACGCGCTTATAAGGGCCGCCCGGCTCAGCACGGGATATGGGGTCTGCGCTCATGACTAGCCTTCGCGTGAAAATGTGGCGCCGAGTCTACCCCCGGCGCCCGCGGCAGCGCAAAGGCAAAGGAGGCCCTTAGCGGCCCCCCATGGCGGCGACTTCGGCCGCGAAATCGTCCACTTTTTTTTCCACACCCTCGCCGAGCGCAAACCGCACGAACTTCGTGACCGTCACCGGCTTGCCGAGCGACTTGGCGGCGTTCTGGACGGCTTGCTCTACGGTCGTCTTGTCGTCGTGGATGAACTTCTGCTTCAGCAGAACGATTTCCTCGAGAACCTTGCGCACTTTGCCGTTCACCGCGCCGTCTATTACGTTTTGCGGCTTGCCAGCGAGCTTGGGATCCTCTTTCACCTGCTCGATCGCAACGGCGCGCTCACGCTCCATGCGGTCAGCGGGCATATCGGCCTCCGTCAACGCAATCGGGCCTGCGGCAGCGATGTGCTGCGCCAGCTTCTTGGCGAAAGCATCGAGTTCGTCACCCGTCGCTTCGGATTCTAGCGCCACAAGCACGCCGATACGGCCGAGGCCAGGCGCGATCGCCGCGTGAACATAGGAGCCGATTGCGCCTTTGTTGACCGAAAGGGCAGCCGAACGGCGCATCGTCATGTTCTCGCCGATCGTTGCGATCAGGCGTGCGATCATGTCGTTGACCGTGCCTTCCCCATCCGGCGATTTCGCCGCGAGGATCCCATCCCGATCACCGTCCTTTTCAAGGCCGATCTTTGCGAGCGCGGACGCTGCGCGCTGGAATTGCTCATTGCGCGCCACGAAATCGGTTTCGGAGTTGAACTCGATCGCCGCAGCCTTGTCGCCCGCCACTTCGATACCAACCAAACCTTCAGCCGCCGCGCGATCGGCTTTTTTAGCAGCCTTCGAGAGGCCTTTGGCGCGCAGCCAATCGATGGATGCTTCAAGGTCGCCGTTGTTCTCGGCGAGCGCCTTCTTGCAGTCCATCATGCCTACGCCGGTTTTTTCCCGGAGCTCCTTTACGAGCACCGCGCTGATGTCGGCCATTTTCGTACTCCCGTTTGGGAAAGGTTAGTTAGGAACTTCGGCTACGGGTTCGCTGAGCGCGGGCTCTGCGGGAGGCGTTTCTGAAGCGCCGATATCGACGCCGGAAGCAGATTGACCAGCTGAGAGACCGTCCAACACGGAATCGGCGATCAGATCGCAGTACATCTGAATTGCACGCGCCGCGTCGTCATTGCCCGGGATCGGGAAATTGACCTCATCCGGATCGCAATTGGTATCGACAATGGCGACCACCGGGATGCCGAGCTTGCGCGCTTCTTGGATAGCGATCGCTTCCTTGTTGGTGTCGATCACGAACATCAGGTCCGGCAGCCCGCCCATGGCGGCGATACCGCCGAGC
This sequence comes from Alphaproteobacteria bacterium, assembly GCA_031399165.1. Taxonomy (GTDB): domain Bacteria; phylum Pseudomonadota; class Alphaproteobacteria; order Caulobacterales; family Aquidulcibacteraceae; genus JAKFWI01. The sequence goes on from JANNOO010000007.1 coordinate 65,258, forward strand.
GAACGGTCGAGCTTGTCGCGTTCTCGCGTCAGGTTCAGCACTTCCTTTTTTGTCAGGCCCAGACCGCCCTGCTCGATGATCTCTGTCAGCTCTCGCAGGCGCGAGATCGATTTCGAGATCGTCTGCCAATTGGTCAGCGTGCCGCCAAGCCAGCGGTGATTTACATAATACTGTGCGCAGCGCTTGGCCGAACCGGCGATAAAGTCCGAAGCCTGCCGCTTGGTGCCGACGAACAGGATGCGCCCGCCCTTGGCGGCCGTTTCGCGAACCTTGAGCAGCGCCTGGTGCAGCAACGGCACGGTCTGGCTGAGGTCGATAATATGGATATTGGAGCGGACGCCAAAGATGAAGCGCCCCATCTTCGGGTTCCAACGGTGGGTCTGGTGGCCAAAATGCGCGCCTGCTTCCAAGAGCTGGCGCATGCTGTAATCGGGCAGCATGGTATCCTCGTTCCGGTTAACCGCCGCGGGAGGAGCCGGACGAAGCGCCCGGCACCGGAGTTATGTGCCCCGCGTGTGAAGTGTCGCGGATATAGGCGGACCGGCTCGAAAGGGCAAGCCGCATTAAACCACCCGCTCCACCCCACGGGAGGCTTTCAGGGCGGCGCGCGCAGAAGGTCCGGCTGGAAACAGCCCCTTGGGCTGAACCTCGACTTCGCGCCCATCATTCAGGCGCAGGATCAGCCTCAGCGGCCGAGCTTCCTCTCCGCGGGCAGCGTTCAGGGTGCGGAGTGTCGCGACCAGGGTCGGAAAATTGTTTGCGCCCTCGCGGATCACGATCTTCAGATCGTCACCCCCACGCGCCTCGGCCGCCTCCAACGGCTCGAACATATCAGAGGTGAGGCGCAATTCGCCATCTCGCCATCTCGCCCGCAGGCGGGTCACGATCGCCTTGCCGGGCTGCATCACTTCGCGCGCGGACGCCAGATTTTCGCCGAGGACCATCGCCTCGAACTCGCCGGTGGGGTCCGACAAGGTGACAAAGCCGAAGCGCACGCCGTCCTTCGTAGTGATTTCGCGAATCTTGCGCACGACGCCCGCGACCGCAAAGGCGCGCGGTTCGGTCTCGCCCTCATCGTGAATCATCGCGTAGGTCGAATATTTTCCCGGGGGCGCGTGAGCCAGGAACACATCGAGCGGATGGCCCGACAGATAAAACCCGACGCTGTCGCGCTCGTTATCCAGCCGTTGTTCGGCAGACCACGGCGTCGCTTTGGGAAGAGACGGCCTCGCCAGCTTCACGCCATCGCCGCCAAACAGACTGGCTTGCGCCGACGTCCGCTCCTCCGCCGCGCGGAGCGCAAGCGCGGCGATCGTTTCGCACGCGGCAAACGCACGGGCACGGTCCGGCTCCAGCTTGTCGAACGCGCCGGCGCGCGCGAGATTTTCCAGCTGCCGGCGGTTCACCGCCCTCGGATCAAGCCGCTCCGCGAAATCGAGAATGTCCTTGAACTTGCCGTTCTTCGCCCGCTCGGCCACGACAAGCTCCATCGCCTGTTGACCAACATTTTTGACAGCGCCAAGCGCGTAACGCACCTTTCCGTCCTCGACCGTGAAGTCCGCGCCGGAGGCATTTACGTCTGGCGGCAGCACCTCCAGGCCCATCCGCCCTGCTTCCTGGCGGAAAATGGCGAGCTTGTCGGTATTGCCCGCATCAAGGCTCATAGAAGCGGCAATGAATTCGACCGGGTAATTGGCCTTGAGATAGGCCGTTTGATAGGCGATTACCGCATAGGCGGCCGCGTGCGATTTGTTGAACCCGTAGCCTGCAAACTCCTCAACCAGATCGAAAATGTATGACGCGCGTTGTTCCGGAACGCCCCGCGCCTTCGCGCCATCAATAAAGCGCGACTTCTGATTGGCCATTTCTGCTGGCTGCTTCTTGCCCATTGCGCGGCGCAGAAGGTCGGCTTCCCCCAGCGAATAGCCCGAAAGCGTCTGGGCAATCTGCATCACCTGCTCCTGGTAGATGATGACGCCATAGGTTTCCTGCAGGATCGGCTGCAGACTGGCGTGCAGATAATCGGCCTCCTCGCGCCCGTGCTTCACCGCCGCATAGTGGTCAATGTTCTTCATCGGGCCAGGGCGATAGAGGGAAATGAGCGCGATGATGTCGTCCAGCGTGGTCGGTTTGACCTTGCGCAACGTGTCGCGCATGCCCTGGCCTTCGAGCTGGAACACGCCGAACGTCTGGCCAGCGCGCATCAACTCGTATGATGCCTCGTCGTCATAGCCGATTTGCGAGAGATCGAGGTCGATGCCTCGTTGACGCAAGAAACCAAGCGCACGATCGATGACCGTAAGCGTTTTCAAACCGAGAAAGTCGAACTTCACCAGGCCGGCCGGCTCGACCCATTTCATATTGAACTGGGTCGCGGGAATGTCGGAGCGCGGGTCGCGATACAGTGCAACCAGTTCTACCAGCGGCCTGTCGCCGATCACGATGCCGGCTGCGTGGGTGGAGGCGTTGCGGTGCAGGCCTTCAAGCTGCAGCGCGACGTTGATGAGCGCATCTACTTCCGGCTCGCTCTCGCGCGCTTGCTTCAAGCGTGGCTCTACCTCAAGGGCTTTGGCCAACGTCACCGGGTCCGCCGGATTGGCGGGGATCAATTTTGCCAGCCGATCCACCTGACCGAACGGCACCTGCATCACACGGCCGACGTCGCGCACGACGGCGCGCGCTTGCAGTGTGCCGAAGGTGATGATCTGCGCGACGCGATCGGCGCCGTACTTCTCGCGCACGTAATCGATGACTTCGCCGCGGCGGTCCTGACAGAAGTCGATATCGAAATCGGGCATCGAGACGCGTTCTGGATTGAGGAAGCGCTCAAAGAAGAGTCCAAACCGCAGCGGATCGAGGTCGGTGATCGTTAGCGCCCAGGCCACGAGCGAGCCCGCCCCCGAACCCCGTCCCGGTCCAACCGGGATGTTTCGATCCTTCGCCCATTTGATGAAATCAGAAACGATCAGAAAGTAGCCCGGAAAGCCCATCTGAATGATGACGCCGAGCTCGAATTTCAACCGCGCTTCATACTCTTCCTTGGTAGCGGCCATGTTGTCGCCAAGCGCCTTCAGGCGCTTGCGCAGGCCTTCCTGGGCCTGGGCTGTCAATTCGGCTGGTTCGTCGCGGCCCTTTTTTGTGTCGAAGCGCGGCAGGATAGGTTTGCGCTTTCCTACCCGAAATGCGCAGCGGCGGGCGATGTCGATAGATTGCTCTATCGCCTCCGGAAGGTCGGCGAACAACGCGCGCATTTCGGTGGCGGATTTAAAGTAATGTTCTGCCGAAACACGGGGGCGTTCCGGCTCGCCCAGGTAGGACGAGGCGGCAATACACATCAGCGCATCATGCGCGCGGTGATCTTCTCGCTTTTCAAACCGGATATCATTCGTCGCCGCCAGCGGCAGGCCCACTTCATAAGCCAGTTCAATAAGCGCCGCCTCGGCTTCTGCCTCTCCAGGTTCACCGTGTCGCTGCAATTCAATGTAGAGGCGGTTGGCGAACGCTTCACGCAGCGGTTTAATGATCTCGCGCGGATCGCGAGCTGCCGCAATTAATGCATTGGCGAGCCCCTCGCCGCCGCCCGTCAACGCGATCAGGCCGGCGCTACGCTCAAGCAGCATTTCGAGCGGCACGTGCGGCGGCTCCGTCGACTCAGCGTCGAGATACGCTGATGTTGAGAGCGCCATGAGATTGACGTAGCCGGTCTCGCTCTGCGCGAGCAGTGCGATAACGCCGCTTGTCCCGCGCGCTTCGCGCACGGTAAGCGCCAATCCGACGATCGGCTGCACACCTTTTTCGGCCATCACCTCGGAGAATTCGAGCGCTCCAAACAGATTGTTGTTGTCTGTAAGGCCCAGCGCCGGCATGTGACGCGCCTTGGCGAGCGCTGCCAGTTCCTTAACGTGCAGCGCGCTTTCGAGCAGCGAATAGGCTGATCGCCCGCGCAGGTGAACGAACAGGTCGCCTGCTTCCGTAATGCTCATTCCATTCTCCCGCGCATTAGCGAAGCGCGATTCCGGGCGGCTTGCCAAAGGCATTTATTCCTGTTTTGTTCCAGTCAATCAACCATCGGCGCGGAGCCGTCCACATGGAACAACGCTTGAGCTTTCTGACGCTGGGCGTCCGCGACTTCGCCCGCGCGCTGGCTTTCTACCTCGACGGGTTCGGCTGGACGCCCATCCGGGTGATGGAAAAGGTCGCATTTTTCCAGATGCCGGGGTTTGTGTTCGCGCTGTATCCTCGCGACCTGCTGGCGGAAGATGCGAATATCGCGAGCGAAGGCAGCGGCTTTTCGGGTTTCAGTCTCGCGATCAATGCGCGCGACGAAAACGGCGTCGAAGCCATGCTGGCTGACGCCGAGCGCGCCGGCGGCAAACTGCTAAAGCCCGCGCAGAAGGCGTTCTGGGGCGGCTATCACGGCTACTTCGCAGATCCCGACGGGTTCGCCTGGGAAGTGGCGTACAATCCTGACGTCACGATCACCGCCGATGGCTTCACAATCTGGCCCGGCTAGCGCTCCTGCTCAACCAGCGCACCATCTTTCAAAGTTAGCACCCGATCCATGAAACGTGTGAGATCAAGATTATGCGTTGCCACGAGCGCCGACACCCTCTCTTCACGCACGAGATCAAGTAGGGCCTGGAAAACCGAAGCTGATGTTGTTGGGTCGAGATTGCCGGTCGGCTCGTCGGCCAACACCACGGCCGGTTCGTTGGCCAAAGCGCGGGCGATCGCGACGCGTTGTTGCTCACCTCCAGATAGTTGCGGCGGTTGGTGATTGAGCCGCTCGCCTAGGCCCATGCGCGTAAGCAAGCGCTCAGCTTTCGCGCGCGCGGCGTTATGCTTTCCGCCGTCGATGATCCGCGGCAGCGCAACGTTATCCAGCGCATCGAACTCCGGAAGCAAATGGTGGAATTGATACACAAATCCGATCCGCTTGCGGCGAATCGCACTGCGCTTGTCGTCGCTCAGATCCCAAGCCGATTGACCCTCGATCCAAACTTCGCCGCCGCTCGGCCGTTCAAGCAAGCCAGCGGCATGCAAAAGCGAAGACTTGCCTGAACCAGAAGGGCCCACCAGACCGACGATCTCACCGGGCCGCAGCTCCAGATTCACATGGTGCAGAACCACGAGTTCCTTGTCACCAGATTTGAAATGCCGCTCGATGCCCCGCAGGGCCAGAACTGGCTCGACGCCGCGCGCCAACTCACTCATAGCGAAGCGCCTCAACCGGATCGAGACGCGATGCACGGATGGACACCGGCAGCGTCGCGACAAACGAGAACAGTAGCGCGAACGCGCCAATTCCGATCACCTCCGGCCATTCGACCTTCGCCGGAATGCGCGAGAGCGAATACACCTCAGCATCGAAGATATTCACGTTGAAGGCCCAACTCACGAAATCCTGGATCGGCCCGATAAAGACGCAAAACAACGTTCCCACCAGAATGCCTGCTATCGTGCCGAGTGCGCCAATCGTGGCGCCCGACAGAAAGAAGATGCGCAGGATAGAGCCACGCGTTGCGCCCATCGTCCGCAGGATTGCGATGTCCTTGCCCTTGTTTTTCACCAACATGATAAGGCCGGAAATTATGTTCATAGTGGCAATGAATACAATCATCAGCAGGATCAGCCGCATGACGTTGCGCTCAACAACAAGTGCGGTCACGAGGCTCTGATTGGCCCCTATCCAGTCGGAAATAATGATCTGGCCGCCAAGTTTTTTGCGCAAAGCGCGCATCACGTCCTGCGTCTTGTCCGGATCGACGACCCGAAGCTCCAGCCGATCCACGCTATCGCCGCGGCTGAAGAAGAGCTGGGCTTCCGCGAGCGGCATATAGATGAGCGCGGAATCGTATTCGCTCATGCCGAGATTGAATGTGGCGCCGACGGGGTAGGATTTCTGCTGGGGCGCCAGTCCGAACGGCGTAGCCGCACCTTCAGGCGATATCAGCGTGATGCCGCTGCCCGCGTCCGCGCCGAGCACCGCTGCCAGGCGATAGCCAACGGCCAACGGCACGACGCCATCTTCGCTCGCCACAAAACTTTTCAGCGAACCAGAGACGACATTATTTGCAACGATCGGCAGATCATTGAGGTCTTTCGAGGAAACACCTCGTACGATTGCGCCAGTGGCCTGTCCATTGCCCGTGGCAAGCACCTGCCCCTGGATCATTTCCGTGACATGTGTGACGCCGGGCGTCGAGCGCGTAAGATCTATGATCTTGGCCCTCTCCTCAGGCGTTTTGTCGTAAACCTCCACGTAGACGTGGCCATTGGCGCCGAGTATTCGCGAGATCATCGTTTCGCGAAAGCCGTTCATCACCGACATGGTGATAATCAGCACGCCGACCGCCAGCATGATGCCGACAAACGATATGATGGAGATCAGAGCCACGCCGCCCTGTGCCCGCTTGGCCCGCAGATAACGCGACGCCATCATGCGCTCAAACGGGCCGAACGGGCGGTTAATTGTTTCCTCTGCCATCAGTACGCCCGCGCAATAATGATCTGCTCGACGGCGGCGCCGCCCGAAAAGATGCATTTGCCTAATGTCTTGGGCTGATCCAGCGGCGCGTTGCGGATGGTAAGCTTAAGCGCCTTAAGTCGCTCCCCCAGGGCTTCAAGATCGGCGCCTGAGGGCTTCGACCAAGCCACTCTGGCCCAGCCTTTAAAGTCTTCGGTTTCGCCGGCGCCAAAATAGCTTTCCAGATCAGCGAAGGTGCGCAGGTCATCCTGCATCGCGCCGGCCTGGCGCGTGCGCGCTTCGCCCAGAAGCACGCCCTGGATTTCCTCGAGCAGCTTGGCGGCGCCAGCGATAAACGCGGCGCGATCGGCCAGCTGTGTTTTGACTTTGTCGCCATCACGCAACGCGTCGCGCCGCATAAAGCTGACTTTTCCGCCCGCGGCGTCCCGATGGCCAATTTCGACCAAAACCGGCGCACCGCGACGCACCCAGTTCCAACGCTTGTCCGCAGAGCGGCCTTGTTTAGTATCGACAAGCGCCCGTAGCGGCGCGCCGAAAGCTGTCAGTTTGTTCAAGTCAGCAGCAAGCGCACGGCAATAAGCCAGTACGTCTTCATCTTCGGGTTTGTCACGAAGCATCGGCACGATCACGATCTGCCGTGGGGCGATCGCAGGCGGAGTTCGCAGGCCATCGTCATCGCCGTGCGTCATGACTACCCCGCCGATGAGGCGCGTGGAAACGCCCCAGCTGGTGGTGTGGCAAAGCGTAAGACCGCCTTCCTTGTCCTGATAACGGATATTCTGCGCCTCTGAAAAATGCGTTCCCAGATAGTGAGACGTGCCCGCTTGCAGCGCTTTTCCGTCCTGCATCATGGCTTCAATGGAATAGGTGGCCACGGCGCCAGGAAAGCGTTCGTTTTCGGGCTTTTCCCCGGCTACGACCGGCATGGCCAGAATCTCCTCCGAAAACGTTCGGTAGACCTCCAGCATACGCATGGTTTCTTCCATAGCGTCCGCGCGGTCGGCGTGCGCCGTGTGCCCCTCCTGCCAGAGAAACTCGGACGTGCGCAGAAACAGACGCGTGCGCATCTCCCAGCGCATCACGTTGGCCCATTGGTTCGCCAGAAGCGGCAGGTCGCGATACGATTTGATCCAGCGCTGGAACGCGTCTCCAATGATTGTCTCTGACGTCGGGCGAATAATGTAGGGTTCTTCAAGTTCGGCGGCGGGGTCTGGTTGCAGCGTGCCGCCTACATTCTTCAGCCGATGGTGCGTAACCACCGCCATTTCTTTGGCGAAGCCTTCCACGTGTTCGGCTTCCTTGGCGATAAAGCTCATCGGGATCAGCAACGGGAAATAATAGTTCTCGTGCCCGGTTTCCTTGATGCGGCGATCTAGGTCGCGCTGCATCAACTCCCACATTCCGTAGCCCCACGGCAGGAAGATCATAGACCCGCGCGTCGGCGACTGCTCAGCCAGATCAGCCGCGCGGCAAATCTCCTGGTACCAGTCGGGAAAGCTCTGCGCGCGCGTGACGCCGAGGGCGCGTTGCATAGGTTGTGGGTTCCTTCGTAAGCGGGGAGCCGGCTCTGATAGACCGCCCCGGCAGCACGCGCAACGCGGCGAGGCTAGGTCCGGATGTTGAACGGATCGAACCAGATGAAGATGGCGGTGAGCGCCCACAGGATAAGCGCAACGCCCGCCGCCCAGATGGCCTTCTTGCGTAACAGCGGCAGCTGCGGCGCGCCCGAATCGTGGCCTTGCGCCACGTCGCCATCCTCAACCCGCCGCACCCCGATCGGCAGAAGCGCGAAAAGCGCCATCCACCACCATATAATGAAAATCGCGAAATTCAGCAGCGGATCGAGCATCAATGGCCTTTTGGGGTTTCCATCAGTTCGATGAGCACGCCGTTCGAGTTCTTGGGGTGAATGAAAATGATGGGCGTGCCGTGAGCGCCGATCCGCGGCTCATTTAGTACGGTTGCGCCACGACGGATCGCTTCATCCCGCGCCACCAATATATCTTCAACCTCGAAGCACACATGGTGCTGACCGCCGGCCGGGTTCTTCGCCAGAAAATTCAGGATCGGACTCTTCTCGCCTAGCGGCTCAATCAATTCGATCTGGGTATTTGGCAGGTTCACGAACGCAAAGCGCACGCCCTGTTCGGGCATGTCCCGCGTCGGCGTTATGTCAGCCTCGGACACGCCATACAGATCAATATAAACGCGCTTGGCCGCCTCTATCGAGAAAGACGCGATTGCTACGTGGTTCAATCGTCCGATCATCAGCATGCCTTCCGCTAGACTGTCAGGATTACTGCTTCGACTACCGGCCGCTTCCCCCAGTTTTTTTCCGCCGCGCGTCTTACCGCGCGCGCGACGATTTCTTCAGCGACGTCTTCATCGTTTCGCTCTGCCCCGGAAAGTTTGGAATAAGCCGTCTCCGCCGCCTCGGCCAACTCATCGAGGAGCATATCCATGCCGGCCTCGTCCCCGCCGCTAAGACCCTTAACCCGCACATCGGGCCCGGACATGATTGCGCGTTTCTTGGCGTTAACGGCCATCGTGACTGTGACTGCGCCATCGGCAGCGAGCCTACGGCGATCGCGCATCGCCTCATCGTCGCTCTCGATAATCACGCCGCCATCAACATAAAGTCGCCCCGAAGGCACTTCGTCGATCACTTCAGCGGGGCCTGGCGCGAGGCGAATGAGGTCACCGTTGCGCGGCGCGAGCGCTTCCGGCGTCTGCAGTTCCAAGGCGAGCTTGACGTGTTCAAGGATGTGCCGTCGCTCACCGTGCACAGGGATGGCGATACGCGGACGCGCCCAGGTATACATCTGCTTCAGCTCGTCCCGCGCCGGGTGGCCAGAGACATGCACCGGCCATTCGCGATCCGTTATCACCTCAACGCCGCGTTCGGCAAAGCGATTGTAAAGCGCGTAGATCGCCATGTCGTTGCCCGGAATGACGCGGGACGAAAACACGACGGCATCCCCCTCTTCCAGCTTTACGCTGCGGTGCTCACCAGCAGCGATTCGGGAAAGCGCAGCGCGCGGCTCGCCCTGACTACCCGTACAAAGATAAAGCGCTTTATGCTTCGGCAGCAGCGCCGCCTCGTTCTCCGAGATGAAATTGATATCGGCCGGCAGCACGCCCACGGCTTTAGCCGCCGCCGTCACGCGCAACATCGACCGCCCAATCAGGCACACCTGACGCCCCGCCGCACGCGCAGCCAAAACCGCGCTTTGCACGCGCGCGACGTTCGAGGCAAAGGCCGTCACAGCCACGCGTTTTTTCAGCGTCTGGAAGAGTTTGGTAAGCTCGTCGCGTACATCTGCTTCTGAGCCGGTATGCCCTTCCACGAATACGTTCGTGGAATCGCAGATCATGGCGAGCACGCCCTCGTCGCGCATTTTGCGCAACGCTTCTTCGTCAGTCGTCTCGCCAATCAGCGGATCGGGATCGATCTTCCAATCGCCAGTGTGCCAGACAAGGCCCAGCGGGGTTCTGATCGCAAGGCCATTTGGCTCGGGGATCGAGTGCGTGAGTGTGACGTACTCGATCTCGAACGGTCCAAGATTTACGATGCCCTTGAGCGGCGTTTCGATGAGTTGAACCTTTGTCTCCAGATTACGCTCGCGCAGTTTTTCGCGCACGAGGGCCGCGGTAAAGGGCGTTGCGTAGATCGGCGCCTTTAGCCGTGGCCACAGCCATGGCACAGCGCCGATGTGATCCTCGTGCGCGTGCGTTAGCACAATACCGAGGATGTTTTTCTTCTCCTGCTCAAGAAACGCCGGGTCCGGCAGAATGATATCCACGCCGGGCTGATCAGACCCGCCAAACGTGACGCCAAGATCGACGATTATCCATTTGCGATTTTCGGGTGGACCATAGCCATACGCGTTCAGGTTCATTCCGATCTCGCCCGACCCGCCGAGGGGTAGGAACACGAGCTCGTCGGCTGGATCTGGAGCGTTCACAACACACCGCCATTCCGCCTGAATATCTCCAGCAGGCCCGCGATCGTCAGGTCATGATCGAAAACATCAATCGTGCTAGATGCGCCTTCGAACAGGGAAGCCACGCCGCCGGTCGCGATGACTTTCATTTTGCCAAGTCGTGGCTCCTGCTCACGCTTTAGCCGCCCAACAAGACCGTCAATCAATTCGACATAGCCGTAAAAAATACCTGACTGCATCGCGGCCACCGTGTTCTTTCCCAGCGCCCCATTCGGCGGCTCGCGTATTTCGATGCGCGGAAGGCGCGCGGCTGCATCGTGCAGCGCCTGTAGAGATAAGTTTATGCCCGGCGCGATGATGACACCTTCGACGCCGCCATCACTGGCCATAACATCGAATGTGGTCGCCGTACCGGAATCTATCACGATCGCCGGCCCGCCATAGGTCACAAAGGCGCCTATCGAGTTCACGAGGCGGTCAGCGCCGGCCTCGCGCGGGTTGTCGATGCGGATTGGCGCGCCAATATCAAGGCCGTCCTCGCCGACCACCATTGGTTCAACATTCAGGTAGCGCCGCGACAGATTGCGGAGATTGAACAACGCCTGCGGTACGACGGTCGAGATGATGCAGGCGGTCAGGTCCTTCAGCGTCAGGTCCTGAAACGCCATCAATTGCGCGATCCATGGCGCGAACTCGTCTGCGGTGCGCCTTGAATCGGTCGAAGCACGCCATTGGCCGCGCCAGACCGAACCGTCATGGACGGCGAATTTCGTGTTGGTATTGCCGACGTCGATGGCGAGAAGCATGGCTCAGACGGTCTCTGCGGCCGGAAAGTATATATCCCCCGCAGCGATCGCGCGCATCTGCCCAGAGGGCAGAGCCATCAGCAGTTCGCCGCGCGCGGAAAGACCGCGCATCGTGCCCGTAAGCGTCTCGACGCCCACGGACGCCATGACAGGGCTGCCTATGCCGTGGGCGCGGGCCATCCAAGCCGCCTGAAGAGCGGGAAACCCTTCCCGATCAAAAATGTCCGCCCAAGCGGCGATGCGCGGCGCCAGATCGCGGGCCACATGCTCAGGCGCCGGCGCCAAAGCGCCGCTAAGGACGTCTGTAAGACAAATCGTGGGCTGGTCGACGCTGGGAGCAGAAACCAGATTGCAGCCAATGCCAATCGCGAACCAGTTGCGCCCATCACCCAAGGCGCCGGATTCAAGGAGCAGCCCGGCGGCTTTGCGGTCATCGATCATCAGATCATTCGGCCATTTCAGCGTCGCGCGCCCGGCGCCGACAGTCTCGGTGCAGAACTCAGCCAGGGCAAGGCCAGCCGCAAAGCCTAGCAATGCGATGTCCGCTGGCGGCCGGCGGGTAACACCGAGATAGGTCAAAAACAGATTGCCCGGCGTGCTGTTCCAGAAACGCCCGCGTCTGCCTTTGCCGCTGGTCTGACGCCGCGCAAGCAACCAGTGCGGCGAGACCTCGCCTCCCGTAGCGCGGCGTCGTGCTTCATCGTTGGTGGAATCGATCTCGTCGAAAATCTGCAGCGGCGCGTCAGCGACGATCATTTAGAACGGCGCGGCGGCGGCTTGCGCCCACGCTTCCACCGCGCCGAGCCCGACGACCAACACCGGGAAAGTCAGAACCGTCATCACAGCTGCCACCACCATGATCGTGCCGCTGGCTTTGTCAAACGCCGGCCCCGGCTGATCAAACCAGACCGTCTTGATGATCCAGAGATAATACCCTGCACCAACGACGGTAGCGAGTGCGCCGAACACGACGAGCGGCCAGAGCCCCGCTTCGAGCGCGGCCCGGAAGACATAGAATTTTCCGAAGAACCCGGCGAGCGGCGGAATACCCGTCAGCGAAAAGAACACCGCCGTCAGAACCACGGCCATCCACGGCCGGCGCGCGGCAAGGCCGGCGAGGTCCGCGATTTTCGTGAGCGGCGTGCTGGCGCTGCGCATCGCCAGGATGATCGCGAAGGCGCCAAGCGTGGCTGGCACGTAGAATGCCAGATACATAAGCGCCGAAGCCGCCCCGGCCTGTCCGCCCGCTGCGATGCCCATCAGCACAAAGCCCATGTTCGCAATCGAGGAATAGGCCATCAGACGCTTGATGTCGGTCTGCACAAGCGCCGCCAGGGCGCCGACGACAAGCGAGAACACGGAAAGCGCGATGATCACTTGCTGCCACGACCGCAGCAGATCGCCGAACGGCTCGTACAGCAACCGGATGAGCAGCGCGACGGCGGCGACCTTTGGTGCGCTGGCAAATAGCGCCGTCACCGGCGTGGGCGCGCCGTCGTAAACATCCGGCGTCCACATATGGAACGGAGCCGCCGACATCTTGAAGGCAAGGCCGCAGATCAGAAAGACGAGGCCGAAAATCACGCCGACATTGCCGCTGGACGCGTTCTCGACAATCCGATCGTAAGCCAGAGACCCGGTAAAGCCGTAAATTAGCGACGCGCCGTAAAGCAGAATGCCCGACGAAAGAGCGCCGAGGACAAAATATTTCAAGCCCGCTTCGCTTGAGCGCGCGTCGTCGCGCCGGAACGCGGCAAGCACATACGCCGCGAGGCTTTGCAGTTCCAGACCAACGTAGAGGCTCATCAGATTGTTCGACGAGGCCATTACGAAAAAGCCGAGTGTCGATAGCAGCGCCAGCACGCCAAACTCGAACCGCTTGTCCGAACTGCCGGAGAAATGATCGGACGCAAGCAGGAGCGTCACGGCGGCCGCAAACGCCATCAGCGCCTTCATGGAAGCGCTGAATGGATCGATCACCAGCGCACCGGAGAAGACATATTGAGGCTCAGGCGTCTGGAACATGACGGCGAGAACGCCAGCCGCAGTGATCCCCGCCGCGGCAATCCAGGCGATCAGACCGGCTGAGCGGTCGCCGAGATAGGCGCCGAGCACGGCGAGCGCTAGCGCCAGGCCGGCAAGCAGGCATTCCGGCTGCGTCCATGACAGGCTGTAGATCAGCTGGTCGATCATGGCGCGGGTCCGTACTGCACGGCGACCTGTTCAATCGCAGCTTTGGTGAAATCTAGCGTCATGGTCGGCGCGAGGCCCATCCAGAGTGCGGCGATGACCAACGGCACGAACATGATCCATTCGCGTGTATTCAGATCGGTAATGTTTTCTAACTTGGGATTGACGATCGGGCCCAGCGCAACTTTGCGGTAAAGCGTCAGTGCGTAGGCGGCCGAAAGGATCACGCCGGTGCAGGCACCGGCTGCTATCCACGGATTGACCTGGAAAGTGCCCAGCATCGTCAAAATTTCGCCGGGAAACCCGCTGGTTCCCGGCAGGCCGACATTGCCCATCGTAAACAGCATGAACACGGCGGCGTAGACCGGCATCCGGTTCACCAGCCCGCCGTAAAACGCGATCTCGCGCGTATGCATGCGGTCATAAACAACGCCGACGCAGATGAAGAGCGCGCCTGAAATGATCCCGTGCGACAGCATCTGGAACATGGCGCCCTGCAGGCCCTGCGTGTTGCCCGCAAAAATGCCCATGGTCACAAAGCCCATGTGCGCCACGGACGAATACGCGATCAGCTTCTTGATATCGGTCTGCCGGAACGCCACCAGCGATGTGTAGATGATGGCGATTACGCTCATCGCAAACACGAGCGGCGTGAAATAGTGCGACGCGTCGGGGAACATCGGCAACGAGAAGCGCAGGAAACCGTAGCCGCCGAGCTTCAGCAGGATCGCCGCCAACACGACGGAGCCGGCCGTTGGCGCTTCGACGTGAGCGTCGGGCAGCCAGGTGTGGACCGGCCACATCGGCATCTTCACGGCGAACGAGGCGAAGAACGCCAGCCAGCACCAATGTTGTAGGGCTGGCGGGAAATCGTACGCGATAAGATCGGGGATCGATGTGGTGTTGGCCGTGATGGCCATCACCACCAACGCAACCAGCATCACGATCGAGCCGAGCAGCGTGTAAAGGAAGTACTTGAACGCCGCGTAGATGCGCCGCGCGCCGCCCCACACCCCTATCAGAATGAACATCGGGATCAGACCGCCTTCGAAGAAGACGTAGAACAGAACGATGTCCATAGAGGCGAACACGCCGATGAGGGTCGTCTGCAGGATCAGGAACAGCGTCATGTAAGACGTGACCTGCTTTTCAATGCTCCAGCTTGCGAGAATGCAGATCGGCATCAACGCCGAGGTCAGCAAGACGAGCGCCATCGAGATGCCGTCGACGCCTAGATGGTATTGCAGCCAGGTCGCCCATTGGTGCTTTTCCACCAACTGGAAAGCAGCGCTCGACGGGTCGAACTGGTCAAGCGCGATCAGCGCTAGCACGAGCGTTGCTGTGGTGAATACCAGCGCCAGATATTTTGCGCCGCGATCCAAGCCAGGATTCGCGCCGGGAGACGCCCAGCGCGCCGCCATGAGCAGTAGCGCGCCGAAGCTAGGCAGAAACGTAATAATCGAAAGCAAGGGGAGCGAGCTCATGGCAGCGCCGCTCCCGCCCACCAGATCGCAAAGGCGCCAAAGCCCACCACACCGGCCAGCATCAGGAAGCTGTAGTGGTAGACATAGCCGGTTTGCAGCTTTCGCATCTGCCGGCCGGTGAATTTGGCAACCCACGCGACGCCGTTTGGCCCCAGCCCATCGATAATTTTCTGATCGCCGACTTTCCAGAACAGATCGCCGATCGCGCGCGCGCCTTTGACGAATACGAAGTTGTAAATCTCGTCAAAATACCACTTGTTATAAAGGAACGCGTGCAACGGGCCGAAAACCTTCGCCAAACGCGCTCCGACATTCTGGTTTAGCAGATAGGTAGGCACGGCGATCAGGAAGCCCATCATCGTGACCACGAACGGCCCCCATAGCACCCAGGTCGGAACGTGATGTCCTCCTTCGGCCTCTGCGTGCGCTCCGGCTTCTGCGGCGTGTTCGCCACTGGCCGCGGCGGCATGCTCGCCAGCGGTAGCGGCGTGTTCGCCCACTGCGGCGGCGGCTTCATGCGCGCCAGGCAACACTAGCGCGTGGCGCCAGAATGCAGCGGCGTGCTCGCCAATGAAGTACGGCGCAAACGCCACCCCGGCGAATACAGCGCCAAACGCCAGCACGAATAGCGGAGCAAGCATAACCCACGGCGACTCATGAGCCGGCGCTGCGCCAGGTTTGGCGGGTGCGTGGTGATGACCGTCGTGAGCGGCAGAAGCATGCTTGTCAGGCTTGGGCGCGCCCTCCTCGCCGTGATCGCCATGCGCATGCCCGTGAGCGCCGCCGCGATACGCGCCTTCGAACGTCATGAACAGCAGACGCCAGGAATAGAAGCTGGTCATCAGCGCGGCGACCACGCCAACCCAGAACGCTAATTCTGCACCCGTGCGGCCAGTGGTGCTGGCTGCGTAGGCCGCCTCGATCGCCGCGTCTTTGGAGAAGAAGCCGGCGAGTCCTAACTGCGTACCCGGAATGCCAAAGCCGATCAGGGCAAGAGTGCCGATCAGCATCATCGCATATGTAATGCGCATCGGATTGCGCACGCCGCCCATCGCCCGCATGTCCTGCTCGTGGTGCAGGCCGTGGATCACGGAGCCCGCGCCCAGGAACAGCAATGCCTTGAAGAAAGCGTGGGTGAACAGGTGGAACATCGCCACGTTGTAGGCGCCGACGCCTGCGGCAAAGAACATGTAGCCGAGCTGAGAGCACGTCGAATACGCGATCACGCGTTTGATGTCGTTCTGCGCCAGGCCAACCGTGGCGGCAAAGAAAGCGGTCACCGCACCAATAATCGTTATGATGCCAGCCGCGTAGGGCGCCATTTCGTAAAGCGATGAGCAGCGGCACACCATGAACACGCCAGCGGTCACCATGGTGGCCGCGTGTATCAGCGCCGAGACCGGCGTCGGGCCCTCCATCGCGTCCGGCAGCCAGGTGTGCAGGAAGAATTGCGCGCTCTTGCCCATCGCGCCGATGAACAGCAGCACGCATATCACTTCGATCATCGGCGCGCTGAACTGGCCAAGCGTAAACATCATGCCAGGCGCCGCAGCAGCGGCGGCGAACACTTTGTCGAACTCGATCGAGCCATATGCCCAGAAGCAGGCCATGATCCCGAGCGCGAAGCCGAAATCACCGACGCGATTGACCACAAACGCCTTGATCGCCGCGTCATTGGCGCTGCGCTTCTCGAACCAGAACCCGATCAGCAGGTAGGACGCTACGCCCACCCCTTCCCAGCCGAAGAACATCTGCAGGAAGTCGTTGGCCGTCACCAAAGCTAGCATCGAGAAGGTGAAGAACGACAGGTAAGAAAAGAACCGCGCCCGGTGCGGATCCTCGGCCATGTAGCCTATGGAATAAATATGGACGAGACTGGACACGCCGGTGACCACAACCAGCATCACCGTGCTCAACGTGTCGATGCGGATCGACCAGTTGGAGATGAAACTGTCTACGTGAATAAACGGCGCAAGCACCGTTACATACTCGGGCGCGTTGCCCCAGACGAACTGCACGAAATTGACGATAGACAGAACAGCCGACAGGCACACCGCGCCCGTGGTAACGGCCATGGCGACGCGATCGCCGATCTGCTTTTGCAGCAGCCCCGCGAACGCGGCCGCCAGAAGCGGCCCGAGAACGATAATCTCGATCACCCGCTCAGCCCTTCATCAGATTGAGGTCTTCAACCGCAATGTCGCCGCGGTTGCGGAAATACGTCACAAGGATCGCCAGGCCCACGGCTGCTTCTGCCGCGGCCACGGTCAGCACGAACATTGCGAACACTTGGCCCTCGATGTTTCCGAGGTAACGGGAGAACGCCACCAGGTTCACATTGACCGATAGCAGCACCAGTTCGATCGACATCAAAATGATGATCACGTTCTTGCGGTTCACGAAGATGCCGAACACGCCCGTGGTGAACAGAAACGCCCCCACGCCCAGGAAATGCGTCAGACCAATCTCCATTAGCCCAGCCCCCCGCCCAGCCCCTGGCCGGATTTGACGTCTTTGAGTTCCACGCCTTCAGAGCGCCGGCGTCCAACTTGTTTGGAAACATCCTGGCGGCGCACGTTCGGGCGATGACGCAGCGTGAGCACAACCGCGCCGATCATGGCGACGAACAGCACCATGCCGGAGAGCTGGAACAGCACCAGATAGTCTGTGTAAAGCACTCGCCCCAGCGCCTGCGCGTTGGTGACCGCCTCGCCTGCCGGCGCTATGGCGTGGGTTTGCGCTGGCATTAGCCACGCCCCCCCGACGAGGAACATTTCCGCAAATAAGCCAAGCGCGATCAGAAATCCCAGCGGCATGTAGCGCAGGAAGCCCTGCTTCAGCTCAACGAAATCAACATCGAGCATCATCACCACAAACAAGAACAGCACCGCGACGGCGCCGACATAAACGACGACAAGCAACATCGCGAGGAATTCGGCGCCCAGCAGCACGAACAGCCCCGCGGCGTTGAAGAAGGTCAGGATCAGGAACAGCACCGAGTGCACCGGATTGCGCGCCGAGACGACGCACACCGCGCTTACGCAGGCGATTACAGCCAGCACCCAGAAAGCGATCGCTTCCAAACTCATTTCGGCTTCAGCCCATTCCCCGACATGCCCACGCCTCAGCGATACGGCGCGTCCTGTTCCAAATTCTTCGCGATTTCCCGCTCCCAGCGATCGCCGTTCGCAAGCAAGCGGGTCTTGTCGTAATACAGTTCTTCACGCGTCTCCGTGGCGAATTCGAAATTCGGCCCTTCGACGATTGCATCCACCGGGCACGCCTCCTGGCAGAAGCCGCAATAGATGCATTTGACCATGTCGATGTCGTAGCGTGTCGTGCGGCGCGAGCCATCGTCGCGCGGCTCAGCCTCGATCGTAATCGCCTGCGCCGGGCAAACCGCTTCGCAAAGCTTGCACGCGATGCAGCGTTCTTCGCCATTCGGATAGCGCCGCAGCGCATGCTCGCCCCGGAAGCGCGGGCTGAGCGGACCCTTTTCAAAAGGGTAATTGATCGTCGGCTTGCGGCGGAAGAAATACTTCATGCCTAGGAAGAACGCGCTGAGAAAATCTATCATCAGCACGCCGCGAATGACCTGGATTATACCACGCATCGATCTTCCCCTAGCCGCCCACCGGACGGCCGAAATAGGCCACGTAGCCGGCGATCAGCGCCACAGCCACTAGAGTTGTCGGCAAAAATAGCTTCCAGCCGATCCGCATAAGCTGATCGTAGCGATAGCGCGGTACGATCGCCTTCACCATCGCGAACAGGAAAAACACGAACCAGATCTTCAGATAGAGGACGATGAACCCAAGGAACGGGTTGGTCACCGGCCCCCAGGGCAGATGCCAGCCGCCGAGGAACAGGATATTGATCATCGCGCACATCAGCACGATGTTCAGATATTCCCCGATCATGAACAGCAGGTACGGCGTTGACGAATACTCGACCTGATAGCCGGCGACGAGTTCGGATTCGGCTTCGGGCAGATCAAACGGCGGCCGATTGGTTTCGGCCAGCGCCGAGATGAAAAAGATCACCATCATCGCGAACATCACAATTCCGATGAGGAGATTGCCGGGGAAATTGCCCGCGTCGAAAATCGTCAGGCCGTGCCAGGCCCAGATCCCAGCGCTCTGATTGTTTACGATCGTTGTCAGGTTCAGCGAGCCGACCAGCAGCAGGACGGTAATGATCACAAAGCCAATCGAGACTTCGTAGCTCACCATCTGCGCGGCGCTACGCAGCGCGCCCAGAAACGGATATTTAGAGTTTGACGCCCATCCGCCCATGATGATGCCGTAGACGCCGAGCGAGGAGATCGCGAACAGGTAGAGTATGCCGACATTGATGTCGGAGATCACCCAGCCAGGCGCGATCGGCACGACAGCCCACGCAGCGAACGCCAGCACGAACGTAATCAGCGGCGCGAGAATGAACACCGTCTTGTTCGCGCCAGCCGGAATAATGATTTCCTTCATCACGAATTTCAGGAAGTCCGCGAAGCTCTGCAGCAGGCCGAACGGACCAACGACGTTCGGACCCTTCCGTATCTGCACCGCCGCCCAGACCTTGCGATCGAACAGCAGGATGAAAGCCAGCGTCAGCAGCAGCATGATCATGATCAGCAATATCTGACCGACACCGCCCCAGAAGCCCCAGACCGGCCCCCAATCCTTGATCAACCCACCCATGGCCCTACTCCGCCGCTACGCGCGCGGGCGCGGCTTGCGCGGCCCAATAGGCTTTCGAACACTCGGCCATCGTCTGGCTGGCGCGCGCGATCGGATTGGTCAGGTAATAATCCTGGATCGCACCAGTGAACGGCTCGTCGCTCAACGCGCCCGGTTCGCCGAATGAGGATATATCCACCTTATCGATTCCGCCCGGCGCATAGTTCACTTGTCCGAATGTGGGATGATCCGCGATCATTTTGGCGCGCAAACCAGGCAAATCGTCATAAGGCAAAGGCTTGCCTAGTTGTGCAGAGAGCGCGCGAATGATCGTCCAGTCCTCGCGCGCCTGGCCTTTTGGGAACACGGCGCGTTTGCCGAACTGCACGCGGCCCTCGGTGTTCACCCAAGTGGCGTGTTTTTCCGAATAAGCGGCGCCCGGCAAAATGACATCGGCGCGATGAGCGCCGCGATCACCGTGACTGCCAAGATAAATCACGGTCGAGGCGCCAATGGGCGGCAATTCGATTTCATCGACGCCCAGCAGGAACAAAGTGTCGAGCCTACCGGCGCGCCCCGCTTCAATCATCGCGGGCGCGTCGAGCCCATTCGCGCCCGGCAGGAACCCAAGATCGAGACCCGCGACGCGCGACGCAGCGCTGTGCAGCAGGTTGAAACCATTCCATCCATCGGCCGATTTCGCCAACGCCGCTGCGGCGCGCATTATCTGAGGGGCGTCTTTCCGCACCAGCGCGCTTGCGCCAACAATGACCATCGGTTTGGCCGCGCCTTTCAGGGCGTTGAGAAATGCGTGCGGCGCCGTCAACGCCTTCGGAACCTGGCCCAGGTGGTCGTATTTCAACGAGAGCTCGCGGCGCTCCCCGATCACACCAATCTGCGCGCCGCGCATCCACGCCTTGCGTAACCGCGCGTTCAACACGGCCGCTTCCCAGCGCGGATTGACGCCGACCAGCAAGATCACGTCAGCCTGATCAATGCCGGCGACGGTTGAGTTGAACAAATAGGATTGACGCGGACCGCCGCCGATCTTGGCGCCATCAGGACGGCAATCTGTGTTTGGTACGCCAAGCGAACGCATCAGATCGAGCGTCGCTTTCATGCTTTCTGCGCACGCCAGATCGCCGGCGATTGCGCCAATCCTGGCCGGATCTTTCTTTAACGCCGCAGCGGTGTACTCCAGCGCTTCAGCCCAGCTCACCGGCTTCAACTTGCCGTTCGCGCGCACATACGGCTGATCAAGCCGTTGTCGACGCAGACCATCGACGGCATGGCGCGTCTTGTCTGAGATCCATTCCTCGTTGATGTCTTCGTTGACGCGCGGCAGGCAGCGCATGACTTCCTGATTACGTGCATCGAGACGGATCGCGCTGCCCAGCGCATCCATCACATCGACGGTCTCGGTCTTGATCAGCTCCCACGGCCGTGCGTTGAATGCGTAGGGTTTAGAGGTCAGCGCGCCCACCGGGCAGAGATCGACCACGTTAGCCGAAAGCTCACTGGTCAGCGCGCCTTCGAGATAGGTGGTGATCTCCATGTCTTCGCCCCGGCCCGTGGCGCCGAGTTCTGGTACTCCGGCCACTTCAGTAGCAAAGCGAACGCAGCGCGTGCATTGGATGCAGCGGTTCATACTCGTCTTGACGAGCGGACCCATATATTTGTCTTCGACCGCGCGCTTGTTTTCGTCGAACCGCGAGCCGCCGCGGCCATAAGCCAGCGCCTGATCTTGCAGATCACATTCGCCGCCCTGATCGCAGATGGGGCAATCGAGCGGATGGTTGATCAGCAGAAATTCCATCACGCCATGGCGCGCTTTTTTTACCAGCGGCGAGTTGGTGATGAAGGTTGGCGGCGAGCCGTCCTTGCTCGGCGGTTGATCCTTTACCTGTTGAGCGCAGGACGCGACCGGCTTCGGCGCGCCCTTCACTTCTATCAGGCACATGCGGCAATTGCCGGCGATGCTCAGGCGCTCGTGATAGCAGAAGCGCGGAATTTCCGCCCCGCCCGCCTCGCACGCCTGAAGCAGCGTGTATTCCCCAGGAACGTCAATTTCTGCGCCATCGACGATAACTTTAGTCATGACGCCCTCGCCATGATGGATTCAAGCCGCTCGCCGCCGGTCACCAGCATCCACTCCTTCACACGGTGGGCCTTAATCAGCCCGGCGTGCTTATAGGGGTCGTCCTTCACGAATGACTCAACCAGGGCGGCGTCATCGCTCCGAAAAACAAAGATCGCGCCGTCCACAGGCTCGACGAGCGGCCCGCCGAACACGATCTCCCCGCGCGCCACGGCTTTGTCGGCATGAGCCAAGTGCGCGGGCCGATGCGGAGCGCGCCGCTCGATCATGTTGTCCACGTAATCGTAGAAGAGAACGAATGTCTTCATCGCGCTCACTCAGCGGCCACGGCGGCGGGGGTAAGCACTTGATGCACGCCCTTGGCCGCGCGGTAACGATCGATGCGCTGTTCTATTTCGCCCCGGAAATGCCGGATGAGGCCCTGGATCGGCCACGCCGCCGCGTCGCCAAGCGCGCAGATCGTGTGCCCCTCGACCTGACCGGCAACGTCCAGCAGCAGATCGATCTCGCTGTGCTCTGCTTCGCCCAGCGCCATGCGCTCCAGCACACGCCACATCCAGCCCGTTCCTTCACGGCAGGGCGTACACTGGCCGCAGCTTTCGTGCTTGTAGAAATAGGCGATGCGCGCGATGGCGCGAATGAGATCGGTGGAATTGTCCATCACGATCACCGCCGCCGTGCCGAGACCGGATCTGACCTCGCGCAAGGCGTCGAAATCCATCAGCACGGTTTCGCAAATTTCGGCAGGGATCAGCGGCACGGATGAACCGCCCGGAATGATCGCCTTCAGATTGCTCCATCCGCCGCGCACGCCGCCGCAATAGGTTTCGATGAGTTCCTTCAGCGGAATACTCATCGCTTCCTCGACGTTGCACGGCTTGTTCACGTGGCCGGAAACACAAAAAACTTTGGTGCCCGCATTGTTGGCGCGGCCGAAACTGGCGAACCACTTCGCCCCGCGCCGCAGGATAGTCGGCACGACGGCGATAGACTCGACGTTGTTCACCGTCGTCGGGCAGCCATAGAGTCCCACATTCGCCGGGAATGGCGGCTTCAGGCGCGGCTGGCCCTTCTTGCCTTCAAGGCTTTCGAGCAGCGCCGTCTCTTCGCCGCAGATATATGCGCCGGCGCCATGGTGAACGTAAATATCGAAATCCCACCCATGGATATTGTTCTTGCCAACCAGCTTGGCCTCGTAGGCCTCCTTGATCGCGGCTTCCAGGATTTCGCGCTCATAGACATACTCGCCGCGAATATAGATGTAGGCCGCGTGGGCCTGCATCGCGAAGCTGGCTACAAGGCAACCTTCGATCAGCAGATGCGGATCGTGGCGCATCATGTCGCGGTCTTTGCAGGTGCCCGGTTCGGATTCGTCAGCGTTGACGACGAGATAGTGCGGCCGGTCCTTCACCTCTTTCGGCATGAACGACCACTTCAGACCAGTCGGAAAACCTGCGCCGCCGCGGCCGCGCAAGCCCGAATCCTTTGTCTGCTGAATGATCCAGTCGCGTCCCAGCGCGATCATGTCCGCTGTGGCGTTCCAAGCGCCGCGCTTTCTGGCCGCTTCCAGGCGCCAATCCTGCAACCCGTACAGGTTCAGAAAAATGCGATCCTTATCAGCGAGCATTTTTGTTTCTCGAATAGATCGTCCAGGCGCGCCAGCCGATATACACCGCACCGAGCAGCGCCACCCACACGCGCGGCGATGTCACCGGCTCTCTGGCGACCAACGCCATATACAGCCCAAGGCCCACAAGCAAAACGCAGAGCAGACCGAACGTGGCGACGAGAAACGCCGAGCCGGCAACCTTCGCCGGCGTGGTTTCCTTCGGAGGCAGTTTATCGCTCACGACAGCTTCTCCGGCATGTTTGGCAATGTGATCTTTTCGCCAAGCGATCCATCATAAAGGCGTGGATCGTTGAGCGTCTGCGGCCCGCCCTCAGGCGCCGATGTTTGCCGCCCAATGACGGATCCCGGCGCAATTTTCTCGCCGCGATCAAGCGCATCGATCAGTTGTTCTAAACTTTCTGGAGTCAGGTCTTCGTAGTAATAATCGTCGATTGCCGCCATCGGCGCGTTCACGCAGGCGCCGAGACATTCCATCTCTTCCCATGACAATTTGCCGTCAGCGGACGGCGCATGTGAGTGCGCGCTGATACGGCGCTTGCAGACTTCCTTGAGCTGTTCGGCGCCGCGCAACATGCATGGCGTAGTGCCGCAGATCGCGATGTGATGGCGGCCGACCGGCGCGAGGTGAAACATCGTGTAGAACGTCGCCACTTCCAGCACGCGAATGCGCGCCATGCCGAGGCGTTCGGCGAGATAGCGGATCGCGGGCTCGGAAACCCAGCCTTCCTGCTTCTGCACTACCCACAAAAGCGGGATAACCGCCGATTGCTTACGGTCAGCCGGGTACTTGGCTTCCCAGAACTGCGCGATCTTCTCGCTCGCCGCGCTGAACACGAAACTTTCGGGCTGTATTTCCGCCAGACGACGCACGCTCACCGGTCGATCTCCCCGAACACGATGTCGAGCGAGCCGAGAATGGCCGAAACGTCCGCCAGCATGTGGCCCCTGTTCATATGATCCATGGCTTGCAGATGCGGAAAGCCGGGTGCGCGAATTTTTAGGCGGTATGGGCGGTTTGTGCCGTCAGCCACGAGATACACGCCGAACTCACCCTTCGGCGCTTCGACGGCGGCGTACACTTCGCCCGGGCCAACGTGAAAGCCTTCGGTATAGAGCTTGAAGTGATGGATCAGCGCTTCCATCGACATCTTCATGTCTGCACGGCGCGGCGGCGCGGCTTTCGAATGCTCCGGCATCACCGGTCCCGGCGTCTTGCGCAGGAGCGCCACGCATTGTTGCATGATCTTGACGCTCTCACGCATCTCTTCGACGCGGCAGAGATAGCGGTCCCAGCAATCGCCGTTCTTGCCGATCGGAATCTTGAACTCTAGTTCGTCGTAGATTTCGTAAGGCTGCGAACGGCGCAGATCCCAGGCAAGACCAGAGCCGCGCGCCATAACGCCGGAAAACGCCCACGCGTAAACATCTTCCGGCGGCACCACGCCAATATCGACGTTGCGCTGCTTGAAGATGCGGTTTTCCGTGACCAGTGTTTCGATGTCGTCGATCACTTTCGGGAAGTGCGCGCAGAAGCCGTCAATGTCTTCGATCAATTGCGGCGGCAAATCCTGATGCACCCCGCCCGGGCGGAAATACGCCGCGTGCATCCGGCTGCCGGAGGCGCGTTCATAGAACACCATCAGCTTTTCGCGCTCTTCAAAGCCCCAGAGCGGCGGCGTCAGCGCGCCGACATCCATCGCCTGCGTGGTGACGTTGAGGATATGGCTGAGCAGGCGGCCGATCTCTGAGTAGAGCACGCGAATGATGCTGGCGCGGCGCGGCACGTCGATGCCGGCGATGCGCTCTATCGCCATGCAATACGCGTGCTCCTGATTCATCGGCGCGACGTAATCGAGCCGGTCGAAATACGGCAACGCCTGCAGATAGGTCTTGTATTCGATCAGCTTCTCGGTGCCGCGATGCAGCAAGCCGATATGCGGATCGACGCGCTCAACCACCTCACCGTCCAGCTCCAGCACAAGGCGCAACACGCCGTGCGCAGCTGGATGCTGGGGTCCGAAATTGATCGTGAAATTGCGTTTCTCTTCAGTCGGCGCCTGAATGCTCGGAAGATCGTCAGCCATTCGACTTGGCCTTCTTCGCGTCTTCGCGGCGGATGACGTCGTCCATGCCTTCCCACGGGCTCAGGAAGTCGAAATTGCGGAACTCCTGGCGCAAAGTGACCGGCTCATACACCACGCGCTTTTGTTCAGAATCGTAACGGACCTCAACATGGCCGGTGAGCGGAAAATCTTTCCGCAGCGGATAGCCGGTAAAGCCGTAATCGGTGAGCAGGCGGCGCAGATCCGGGTGGTCCGAGAATAGAATACCGTACATGTCAAACGCTTCCCGCTCGAACCAATTGGCGGCGGGATAGACTGCCACGGCAGAAGGTACGGGCGTCTTCTCGTCGGTCAGGACCTTAATCCGGATACGGTGGTTCTTCCGCATCGACAACAGGTGGTAGACCACTTCGAACCGCTTCTCGCGCGCCGGGTAATCCACGCCGCAGATATCGACAAGCGTTGTGAACTGGCAGCGCGGATCGTCGCGCAGATAGGCCAATAGAGCGACGATATCCTCGCCTTTCGCCAACAGCGTAAGCTCGCCGAACGCCACTTCGTGCGTCAAAACGCTTGGGCCGATGCCCGCCGCCAGCGCGGCGCCCAATTCCTTCAGGGCCTCGTCATTGCCCGCGCTCATCGCAGCACCGTACCTTCGCGCCGGATTTTGCGTTGTAATTGCAGCACGCCGTACACCAGCGCCTCGGCGGTCGGCGGGCAGCCGGGAACGTATATATCCACAGGGACAATCCGGTCACAGCCGCGCACGACGGCGTAGGAATAATGGTAATAGCCGCCGCCATTTGCGCAGGAGCCCATGGAGATCACGTACCGCGGCTCGGGCATCTGGTCGTATACCTTGCGCAGCGCCGGGGCCATTTTGTTGGTCAACGTGCCGGCGACGATCATCACGTCGCTCTGGCGCGGCGAAGCGCGTGGGGCAAATCCGAACCGCTCGAGATCGTAGCGCGGCATAGCCGCCTGCATCATCTCCACCGCGCAGCACGCCAGACCAAATGTCATCCACATCAGCGAGCCGGAGCGCGCCCAGGTAATGAGATCGTCGGCGGCGGCGACGAAAAAGCCTTTGTCGGCAAGTTCGTCGGAGAGGCCCGTGAAAAACGGATCGTCTTCGCGCTTGGGATAGATTTCGGCAGGACCGGCCTCTTTCGGGGGAACAATCACTCCCATTCGAGCGCCCCTTTCCGCCATTCGTAGATCAGACCCACCGTCAGCACGCCAAGGAACGTCATTACCGACCAGTACCCGAAGACGCCAATCTCACCGAGCGCCACCGCGAACGGAAACAGGAACGCGATCTCAAGATCGAAAATGATGAACAGGATCGAGACTAGGTAGAACCGGACATCAAACTTCATCCGCGCATCATCGAACGCGTTGAAGCCGCATTCGTAAGCGGAGACTTTCTCAGTGTCCGGATTTTTGGGCGCCAAAACCCAGGCCGCAAGCATGAAGCCCGCGCCCATCACGGCGGCGATGCCCATAAAGATGACGATCGGCAGGTAGTCTGTCAGGAATCCGGGCACGGTTGCTACGACTCGCGGTGAAATTCCGCGCCGTGCTTAGACTTGCTGCGCGTGCGAGGCAACCGGCCCGGCAGAGCGGCTTTGACGCCGGGTCGGTTGCGACTCGTTCGCAGAAGCGGTCAGATCAACCCGTGAATGGCGCGATCTGGATTTCCACGCGCCGGTTTTCCGCTTTGCCCTGGGCAGTCGCGTTCGAAGCGACGGGCTGGGTTTCGCCAAAGCCTTGAACCATTAGGCGCCCAGAAATAATCCCCTGGCTTACCATATACGACGCGACGGAATTGGCGCGGCGCTGCGAGAGGGCGAGATTGTAGTCGTCGGCGCCGTCGCTGTCGGTGTGGCCGCGCACGTCGACGAGGGTCTGATTATACTTCTTCAGCACTTTCGCGACTGAGCCCAGCACGGGATAGAAGCTGTTGCTTACCTGGTCGCCAGCGGTTGGAAACGTGACGTTGCCTGGCATCACCAGCTGTATTTGGTCGCCCGTTCTCACGACAGAGACGCCGGTGCCACGCAATTCGGCTGCCAGTTCCTCTGCCTGACGGTCCATATAGGCGCCAATACCGCCGCCCGCGAGCGCGCCTACGCCAGCACCGATCAAGGCGTTCTTCTGCATCTGCTTCGAGTTGGAGGTGTTGGTCAGGGCGCCAATAGCGGCGCCGGCCAAAGCGCCAATCCCCGCGCCATAGGTCGAACGGCTTACACGCGATTGACCCGTATACGGATCAACGGATTGGCACCCTGCAAGGACAAAGGCCGACAGGGCCGCTGTCATGAGTAGCTTTTTCATCGGTCTCTTCTCCCGTTTGCGTGCCGGACTCCGGTCAGACGACCGGCCTGGTCTCTACTGCTGAATATGAACAGGCGCAAAACGGCGTCTGCTTTTTGTTCCTACGAGGTTTTATCGTTCGCCAGTGTGACAGAGGTAAATTGGAGAGTAATGGCGCGAGTGACGGGGCTCGAACCCGCGACCTCCGGCGTGACAGGCCGGCGCTCTAACCAACTGAGCTACACCCGCAATGGCCGCGCCAGCGCGAGGGGCGTTGGCTTAGGAGAACCGCACTCAAGGGTCAAGCAGTCGCCGCCGGCTTCGTTGATCCCCCCGGCCAGTGTTTTCTGGTGGGCGGTGAGGGGATCGAACCCCCGACATCTTCGGTGTAAACGAAGCGCTCTACCGCTGAGCTAACCGCCCACGCGCGACGCCATAGCCGTTACCCGCCGCCCGGAGAAGAGGCGAGCTTAAATTCAGCGAGCGATCGTTCGTTTAATCTTGACCGCATCGCGGAGTTTGGGGCTATTGCGTCGCGAGACTGACTGTTTGCTGCGCTGGAAGATTGGCGCCTGGTTAAGTGGGACCCGAAATTGACCACAGCTGCCGAGCAGGTCGCGCCCGTGATCACGCCCGACGCGAAGCGAATCACACTCATTGCGGTGCTGCTGGTCTTCCTGCTGAGCGCGCTGGACCAGACCATCGTCTCAACGGCGATGCCGCGTATCGTCTCTCAGCTCGGCGGCCTCGACCTCTACGCCTGGGTGACGACCGCTTACATGCTCACCTCAACGGTGACAGTTCCGATCTATGGCAAACTTGGAGACATTTTTGGGCGCAAGGCCGTGCTGATCGTCGGCATCTCGATTTTCTTGGTCGGGTCGATGCTGTGCGGGCTGGCGGGTGAGTTTGGCGATCTGCCGCTGCTCGGCAATGGCATGGTCCAGCTCATTGTGTTCCGCGCAATTCAGGGAATAGGCGGCGGCGCCCTTTTCACTTCCGCCTTCGCCATCATTGCAGACCTCTATCCGCCTCGGGAACGCGCGAAGTTTGCCGGCGTGCTTGGTGGCGTCTTCGGCCTTGCCTCCATTCTTGGGCCCGTCATCGGTGGTTTTTTCACTGATCTCGGCGCAACGAATATTGCTGGACTTGAGGTCGCTGGTTGGCGGTGGGTGTTCTACGTGAACCTGCCGTTGTCGGCCATCGCGCTATTCATGATTTACTTCAAGATGCCCGTGATTGCCCACCTTAAGCCCGGAAAAATCGACTTTCTGGGCGCTGCGCTCATCACAATTGGCGTTGTCCCCTTGCTTCTCGCGCTTACCTGGGGCGGTGGTGATTACGCGTGGATGTCGTCGGAGATACGCGGCCTCATAGGACTCGCCGCCGCCGCGTTGATCGCTTTTGCGTACGTGGAGTCGAAAGTCAGCAATCCGATCCTGCCGCTTGGCCTGTTCAATAACAAAGTATTCGTCACGGCCAACACGGCGGGCTTCGTAACCATGATGGCGTTCATGGGATGCGTGACGTTCCTGCCGCTCTACATGCAATTGGGTCAGGGCGTAAAGGCCACGACCAGCGGGCTTTCGATGCTGCCAATGATGGCCGGCTTAATATTCTCTTCGACCGTCGTCGGCCAGTTGATAACGCGCACAGGCAAGTACAAACCTTTCATGCTGATTGGCAGCGCGGTCATGATGGTTGGCGTGTTCCTGCTTTCACGCGTAGATCAACACACCACGACGCTCGACCTCGCCTGGCGCATGGTGATCTTTGGGCTCGGGATCGGGCCGGCCATGAGCACCTCCAATATTGCCATCCAGAATGCAGTGGCACAGTCCGAAATGGGCGTCGCCACGGCTTCAGCGCAATTCTTCCGCCAGATTGGCGGCACATTCGGTGTTGCGATATTCGGCGCCGTGTTGACGAACAACATTGCGTCGCTGAACCTTGCCGCGGCCGGCAAGACGATCGACTTGGGCGCGTTGCATGGCATGGCGGCAAGCGGCGCGATGTCCGCCGTAGACCTCGCGCGGGCGGATGTTCTTCGAGCGGGAATCGTTAATGCCATTACGGGGGTGTTTGTCGTCGCCACGTTCGTCGCGGTAGTGGCGCTGATAGCGACGGCGCTAATTCCTGCGTTGCCGCTGGAGGCGCGGGATACTGAGGGGCCTGCGCCGGCCGAACCGGACTAGGCGGCGGCGCGCGCCGCCGCCAGATGCGCGCGGACCCGGGCGACAAGCACCGGAAACGAATATGGTTTTGCCACATGATCGTTGGCGCCGGCTTCTAGCGAATGGATGATCATCGGATCATCATCGCGCGCCGTGACCATGATCACCGGCAAATCGGTCTTTGACCATTTTTCCCGGATCCGCTTCAGCGTTTCCAGGCCATCGATGCCGGGCATCACATAATCGAGCAACACCGCCGCGAAAGGCGCTGCATTCAGCTTGTCCAGGCACTCATAACCGCTCGCGGCCTCCTCGACCTCGAAATGGGCAACCATCAACCGGCGCATCAGGATATTGCGGTTATCGTCGACGTCATCGACGATAAGCAGGCGCGGCCATTGCGCGGCGTTGTCGTGCTGAAGACTGTCGGCGCCGGGCATCCGCTTGCTCCAAATTTTGGTGGATTATGGCACGCGCTGATTAACAAATCGGCTATCACCGGACACGAATGGCGGCGAGGTTAAGAAATGGCGGAAGCAAGCAGCGTTGACCTGGGGCATGCGGTGGCGCTGCTCGCCGCGGCGGTTATCGCGGTCCCCGTCTTCCGCAAACTCGGTCTCGGCTCGGTGCTGGGCTACCTGGCCGCCGGCGTGGCGATTGGCCCGTTCGGGTTCAAATTGTTCGCCGATCCGGAGGCCATCCTGCACGTCGCGGAGCTTGGCATTGTCATGTTCCTGTTCGTGATCGGATTGGAGATGCGTCCGGCCAAGCTATGGGCGATGCGGCGCGATATTTTCGGCCTCGGCGCGGCGCAGGTCGGCGCGTGCGGGCTGCTGCTGACCGGCGCGGGCGTTCTGCTTGGCCTGCCCCCGATACCCGCCTTCATCGGCGCGATGGGCTTCGTGCTCTCCTCCACGGCCGTGATCATGAAAATGCTGGACGAGGCGGGAGAAACCTCCGCGCCTGCCGGCCAACGCGCCGTGGCCATCCTATTGCTGGAGGATCTTTCGATCGTTCCGCTGCTCGCCATTGTGGCGTTGGTCGCTGCGCTTGCTGGCGTCAGCGAAGCCACACGTCCTGCTTGGCAGAGCATTGCCATGGGCGTTGGCGCCATCGCAGCGGTGTTCGCCGCTGGCCGCTGGCTGCTCAATCCGCTGTTCGGCGTGCTCGCACGCTCAGGCGCACGCGAAGTGATGACCGCCGCGGCGCTGCTGGTGGTGCTGGGCGCGGCGCTGTTCATGCAGGCTGGCGGTCTGTCGATGGCGATGGGCGCGTTTCTGGCCGGCGTGCTGCTTTCCGAAAGCACGTTCCGTCATCAGCTCGAAGCCGATGTGGAGCCCTTCCGCGGCATTCTGCTTGGCCTGTTCTTCCTCAGCGTCGGCATGTCGCTTGATCTGAACATCGTCCTGACCGACTGGCCGGTGATCGCCGGCTTCCTTGCGGCGTTCATGATCGTCAAATCGGGCGGCATTTTCCTTGTGGCGCGCCTCTTCGGCGCGGCCCGGCACGAAGCGATCAGGCGCGCAGCTTTGTTCGCGCAGGGCGGCGAGTTTGCGTTCGTCCTTTACGCGGCCGCCCTGTCGGCAGGGATCATGGATGGTCGCACGAGCGCGGTGATGACCGCGGTTGTAATCCTGTCCATGGCGCTGACGCCGCTTGTGGTTCGTCTTCTGGAGGCCCTTTTGCCAGCGCCCGAGGACTCTCATGACGGCATTGAGGACGCGAGCGGGCTAACCGCGCGCGTCCTGTTCGTCGGCTTCGGCCGCTTTGCACAGGTCGTCAGTCAGCCGCTCCTGGCCAAGGGCATCGACGTATCGATCATCGAGATCGACGTGGAAATGATCCGCGCCGCCGGCAATTTCGGCTTCAAGGTCTATTACGGCGACGGGACGCGCCTTGATGTGCTGCGCGCCTCCGGCGCCGCGACCGCCGAGGCGATCCTGATTTGCGTCGACAAACACGAAACCGCCGATCGCATTGTCGAACTGGCGAAGTCCGAATTTCCGCAGGCCAAGCTGTTCGTGCGCGCCTACGACCGCGGTCACGCTTTGCGGCTGATCGAAGCCGGCGTCGATTTCCATATTCGCGAGACGCTTGAATCAGCATTCGCCTTTGGCCGCCGGTCGCTCATCGAACTTGGCGTCGATGAATCCGAAGCCGATGAAATCATGGTCGATGTGCGCCGCCGCGACGAGGAACGCCTCGAGCTTCAGCTTGCCGGCGGCATCACGGCCGGCCGCTCGCTCATGCGCGGCAACACATCCACGCCCGAGCCCGCCCCCCTCGTGGTGCCGCGTCGCGGCGGCCGCGCGCTCAACCCAGAAGCGGCGGACGTGATCGGCGAACAGGGCGCATAGGCCCGGCTTGCCCGGTATACTCTACGGGGTATGTGAAGCGGGCATGAAGCGCCGCCGCCACTCTGGCCTGCTGCCTGCCGTCCGCCATGGTTTTCTCCTCAACTGGCAAACCGCACCCGCCCGGTGCGGTAAGTAGCGCGAGCATTTTCCGCTTTGATTAGCGGATGGTTACTAAAGGTTGAGGATATCGAGGCGGCCGCCGACCGCCGCCGGGATAGCGCGCCGTACCTATATAGTACCTAAATGCCGCCGCGTCAGCCAATTATCGCTTAAGTCATTGATTTTAATGGAGCGGGTAAGGGGAATCGAACCCCTGTCACTAGTTTGGAAGACTAGAGCTCTGCCATTGAGCTATACCCGCGCGCTTGAGACCCTTCTTCGCGAAATTACCCTGGCTTGCCCAGCCCAAGCGCGTAAGCGCGAAGGCTGGTGGAAGGGGCTGGATTCGAACCAGCGTACGCTCTCGCGGGCAGATTTACAGTCTGCTGCCATTAACCACTCGGCCACCCTTCCCTGCCGTTCCCTGGCCCAGCGTTGGCGTAACGTCTCGCGATCGGGCGAGGGCTCCGCTACAACGCCGGCGCGCCGGGCCGCTCGGGTCCGGCGCGCAGGAGCCGGGTTCTATAGTGAGATCGCCGCCACCGCTCAAGCGCCGTCAGGGTCACGCGCCGCCTTCCGGCCATCAGCGCGGCCAGCATTCCAGAAAAGGGGGCGCTGGCGACCCGAACTGGATATGGGGAACTCATGCCGCCCTTGCCGCGCTCGCCAATCCCGAACGCTATATCGAGCGCGTCCTGGTCACCCGCAGCGGCGCCGAGCGGCTGCCGGCGGGGGTAAAGGCTGAATTCATGGAGGCTGAGGCGCTCGACCGTCTCCTGCCGCCTGGCGCCGTGCATCAGGGACTAGCCGTGCGCGCCGCGCCTTTGGAGCCTCAAGCCATCGAGGATGCTTGCGCGCCTGTCGATGGACGCCCCATCCTGGTGCTCGACGGCGTCACCGACCCGCAGAACGTCGGCGCGTTGTTTCGTTCGGCCGCTGCGTTCGGCGCTCGCGCTCTGATCATGCAGGACCGCAAGGCGCCGCCGCTGACCGGCGCGCTGGCCAAGGCCGCCGCGGGCGCGATCGAGCGCGTGCCGGAAGTACGCGTGGTCAATATCGCCCGCGCCGTCGAGCAGCTCGCCGAAATGGGCTATCGCACGATCGGTCTTGAAGGCGAAGGCGTGGAAACCATTCAGGCCGCCGCGGCGGGCGCCGCGCAGATCGCGCTCGTGCTCGGCGCCGAAGGCAAAGGATTGCGCGATCTGGTGTCTGAGCGCTGCGATCATCGCGCACGCATTCCAATCGCGCCCGACGTTGAAAGCCTGAACGTTTCCGTGGCAGGCGCTGTGGCGCTCTACGCTATCAGTGCGCGCGGCTAGCCTTACCGCCCGCGCCGCGGAACACGACGGCTTTCACCGCGAAGAACATCGCGATGATGATCACAAAGCCGACGAAGAATGACAGCGCGTTCTGCCAGAATCCCACATCAACCACGCGCGGCAGTTTGATCTCCCCGCCCTCAGTGAGGATCGGGATCAACGCATCGAGCACCACGTAAAAGACCGTTGCGCCGGCAGCTATGAAAAACAGCTGCCCCCATTTGCGCATCAGCACCGTGGCGAACAGCGCTATCAGCAGGCCCTGAACGGCGTTGACCTTGTCAAACCCCGTTTGCAGAAATTCCAGAATCGGATTTAGGATCGAGCCAAGCGTTTCCATGCGCTAATTCCCCCTCGCGCCGACTTCCTATCACACACCCGGCCCGGCCTCCACGGTCTACGCCTCTCCGCCGAACCGGGCCTTCCACGTTGTAACGTCTTCATCCTCGATCTTACGGAACAGCACGTCCGGTGGAGTGACCTGGGCGCCATGACTTAGCGTCGAAAGAAGGTCTCGCGCGGGCCGATCCGGCCACGCGAGATCGGCTTCGGACAGGCCGAACGCCCTGTAAATCGTCGCGGCGGTTTCGGGCATGAACGGCGCCGCGATCTGCGCGAATAAGGCGCACAGATTGAGCCCCGTGCGCACACCGACGGCTGCCGCGCCCAAATCCGTTTTGATGGCCGTCCACGGCGCCGCGGTTTGCAGATATTCGTTGCCAAGCACCCAGATGGCGCGCGTTTCGGCGGCGGCTTTGCGGAACTCCATGTCTTCGTGCAGTTGCGTGAGAACTTTCAGGCGCCGGTCAAGCTCATCAGCCAGCGCTTCCTCGGCCTTGCCCGGCGCGCCGCCGGCCG
The DNA here is from genome assembly GCA_031399165.1 of Alphaproteobacteria bacterium. Lineage (GTDB taxonomy): Bacteria > Pseudomonadota > Alphaproteobacteria > Caulobacterales > Aquidulcibacteraceae > JAKFWI01. Next base: position 99,759 of record JANNOO010000007.1, read on the forward strand.
GGACGATCGAGTCAAAACGGGCGGCGCCAAATCGCGTGATGCGGTTGATAAAGTTGCCCAGCACGTTCGCGAGGTCGGCGTTGACGCCGGATTGGAACTCTTCCCACGTGAACGCTGAATCTGATCCCTCGGGCGCGGCGGCGATCAGGCGCCAGCGCCACACGTCAGCCGGCGCAATCTCCAGCGCCTGATCCATGAACACGCCGCGCTTGGAACTGGTTGAGAATTTACCGCCGTAATAGTTGAGCCAGTTGAAGCCCTTAAGGCGGTCAACAAATTTCCATGGCCGCGGGTTCGCCACTGACCAGTTTCCGTTTTTGTATTCCTCATTCACGCCGAACAGCGTGCAGGGAAAGCCGACCGTGTGAAACGGTACGTTATCCTTGCCCATGAACTGGACGTAGGTGACGTCGTCGGCGTCAGGCCGGCGCCACCAGCGCTCCCATTCACTGGCCGGTGCGCCGCACGCATCAGCCCATTCCCACGTCGCGCCAATATATTCGATCGGCGCATCGAACCAGACGTAGAACACTTTGCCCTTCAGACCTTCCACGTCAGGCTTTTTGCCTCCCGGATCGGCGCCCCAGTCGGCGGCGTTGACCGGCACGCCCCATTCCAGATCACGTGTGATGCCGCGATCCTGCAGGCCTTCGTCGAGCCATTTCATCGCGATAGACGTGACCAGGTTAGGCCACTCACTTAGCTTGCCGCCGATCCAGGCGCGGAGGCGCCCGGCGAACAACGATTGGCGCAGAAACAAGTGTTTGGACTCGCGAATTTCAATGTCCGGTGAATCCGAAATCGCGGAGCGCGGGTTGATCAAGTCCGGCGGATCGAGCACGCGCGTGCAATTCTCGCATTGATCGCCGCGCGCGGCTACATAGCCGCAATGCGGGCACGTGCCGATCACATAGCGATCGGGCAAAAAGCGTCCGTCCGCGGGCGAATAGACCTGCTTGGTGGTGCGCTCTTCAAGGAAACCGTGCTCCCAAAGCGTTTGCGCGAAATCCTGCGTGAGTTTGTGGTTCTGCGGCGATGACGACCGCCCGAACACATCGAACGAAAGCAGGAACTGGGCGCAATGCTCCTTCTGGATGACATGCCATTTCGCGCAGAACTCGGCGGGCGGTACGCCCTCGGCGCGCGCGGCAAGCTCGGTCGGCGTCCCGTGCTCGTCAGTCGCGCAAACGAACAGTACGTCGTGGCCCTGCATCCGGCGAAAGCGCGCATGCACATCCGCAGGCAACATTGACCCGACCAGATTGCCGAGGTGTTTGACGCCGTTGATGTACGGAAGCGCGGAGGTGATGAGAATGCGGGCCATAAAGCGTCCGCATGTAGGCGGCCACCGGCCCCCTAGGCAAGGCCGATCCAGCTAGCGGCGCTTCTTGTCGGTCAGCCGTCTATGGGTTTTATAAAGCCGCGACGCGAAGGCCCTGCCCTGGGACGGCTCTCTTGCCGCCGCATAGGCGATCCAGTCGCGCTTCTTCAGTGCTCCCACCATATCCTGCCGCGCAATCCACTCTTCCAGCGCCTCAAGCTGTCGCGCCTCCGAGCCGGCAAGCCTGGCGGCCATAGCGGCGGCGGTCCCGAAACCATACGCCTGATGGTGGTCGCCGCGCATCAGGAACATCCCCCAACTCGCCGATTTCAACGCGGCGTCGCGGTCCATCACGAACGCTTTGGCCAATTGCTTCCAGCGCAATTCTCGCGAGGCCGGGAGCCTGCGGGCGTCGGCTAGGGGATAAGAGATGTCGGGATTGGCGTTATCATGCCGGTGGCCCGTGATATGCGAGAACATCGCGGGCTCGAACGTCATTGTCGGCAATCCGAAAAGGCCGAAGCCTTCACGCCCCTCGGTTTCCACCTCAACGATTGCAGCCATGACGGCGGCGGGGACGCCGAGTCGGTTGGCTGAAGCCGCGACCGCCGCGTTGCCAAGGCGATCGCGATCACCGATCGCCAGACGAGCGAGAAAGTCAGGCAGGCCAAGGGGATTGGAAAGCGGCGCGCCCGCGAAGGTCTCACTTGACGGCGGGTCTCTGAATTCCAGAACGACGGTCTTAGGCCGTCCCAGCCCAAACAATACCACGCACTACCCCTTCCGGCCCGTGTGCCGATCTACGCCTGTACCAACGCCGCTTCATACGCATTGCTGAGAAGCCGCGCATATTTTTCGACTTGACCGGGACCGTTATAGACACGTGCGAAGCCAGCCCAATCTTTCCGCTGCAAATCATCCAGAATATTGTTGGCGCGTACGAACGCTTCGAATGCGGCAAGCATGCGCGCTTCAGATTGCGACATATCAGCGACAAACGCAGTGGCCGAGGCAAAGCCGCAAACCTTGTAGTTCTGCCCCAGCACCTGAAACAGGCCCCAGCTTGCCGCACTGACTGCAGCTTCCGGATCAAGCGCATAGGCCTCTTCAAGTTGCGCCCAGCGGCCGGCCTGGGTTTTCGGATAAGGCTTGTCTCCCCAGCTTCTGTAGGAGACGCTTGGGTTCGAAATATCGAACCGGCGCGCGGTGAGCTTCGAGAACACATGCGGCTCGAACAGAATGATTGGCCGCCCGTCAGAAGCAAAACCGCTGCCTGCGCTTTCCACTTTCACTACAGCGCGGACGCAAGCGGGCTCGCAATTCATCCTTTGCGCGGCCTGATTGATATCCGCAGCAGTGAGCGGGCCCTTGTTCTTCGCGACAAGGCTAGCCAGAAAGGTTTTTGAAGGGCTCGCCGGCGCGCCCTTGGCAGACGCGTAAGCGTCGCGAAACGCCTTGGCCAAAGTCGCAGGATCCGCGCGTCCGCCGTAGCCGCGCGCCACACCATCCCAATCCAGCGCCTTCATGGCGGCGAGTAAACTCTTGCCTCGCACGAACGCCTCGAACGCCGCCAACTGGCGCGCCTCCGATTTTGCCAGATCGGCAAGCATCGCCGAAATGCTCGAATAGCCGGCGGGCGCGAAGCTCTTGCCGGTAAGCTGAAACAAACCCCAAGACGTCGCCCGGAGCGCTGCTTCTGGATCGAGCCCATAGGCCTCCTGCAGCCGCGCCCAGCGGTCTGCTTGATTGACCCCAAGCGCGCCCGATTTAAGCGTCGTCTGCGAGACGTTGGGATTGCTCGTATCGAACCGCTGGTTGGTTAACGCCGAAAAAACCGTCGGGTCATATAGGATGATCGGGCGGCCATCGGAAGCGAAGCCCTGGCTGGCGCTTTGAACCTGCATGACCGCGCGGATGGCCGCGCCTTCCACGCCCAAGCGCTGCGCTGCAGCCTCAATGTCAGCGTTGCTCAGCCTGGTCCGATCCGAGGCGGTCAGTTGGCTAAGCTGAACGATGACAGGCGCCTGCGCCGGCGCTGGCGGCAGAGAGACGCTCACCGGCGGCGGCGGTGGAGGTTCCCCGGCCGGCGGCGATGTTGATACCGGCGCTGGAGGCGGCGGCGGAGACGTTGAGGTGGGCAAAGGCGGCGGCGCGGTCGTCGGCCGGGGCGCGCGCGGCGGCGCTTCTGGCACGGGTGCGGGCTGAGGCGTCTTCTTGCCCCCGAACAGCACTTTAAGAATGGTTTCGAAGAACCCCATCGTCCCCGCCTCCCGGCAGCGTTCTGCCCCGTCCACTGAGTTTAACCGACCCCCGTGCTCCGGGGATAGATAAACTCAGCTCTTTTCATCCCAGGCCCTGCCAAGCGCTTCCAGCTTGGACTTGGGCGGCCCACCCGCGCGGTTGGAAAAGCCCGGCGGATCAAACAGTCGCGGAAAGATCGCCCGCTCCCAATTGCGCCGCGGCGCGTTGGGCTGCTGGTTAAAATAGGCCTCCCCGGTGCGTAGACCGATCTCATGCAGGCGCGCCAACGTGGCTGAATCGTCCGACGCCAGTTCGCGCATCAAATGCAATTCATGATCGCCATAGCTCAGCTGCAGGTCCTGTAGCGATATCTTGTCGAGCGTGGCGTCCATGCGCTGAAAGTGCAGCAGCGGCACGGGAGATAATGCCGCGCCAGTCATATCTTCTAGCTCGCTGTTGATCCGCCAAGGGCGGGCGGTTTCGCTCAGCCCTTGCATCGTGGCCACGGCCATCTGGCCGGTGTCGTGGATCATCGTCTTGAGCGCTTCAACGGCTCTGGCGGCGGTGGGGGCCAATTCATCGAGCGTGGTGTTGGCGAACAGTTCAGCGTCCAGCTTCGGGCGCCAATAGCCCGTGCCGATAGAAACCATCAAAATGCGGTCAGGGCCCGTGATCCATTCGAAGCCATACCCTTTCAGCGTCGCCACATGCAGCAATTGAAGGCTGGGATTGTTCAAGCCCGCAATCGCGCCATCGACAAAGACGCCCTCGGCTTCGGCTCCGTTATCCGCGCTGCCGAGGATGATGCGGCATTCCTCAAAAAAAGAGGGCGCGGCCGCGCTTGCCTGCACCAACTTGCGAACCAGCAGATTTTTGTTTGGAATGGCGCCATTGAGCGCGTCCCAGTATTTCGAACGCGGATTGTTGGTCAACGTCCACGAAGAGCCGGTATCCACGCGCTTGGCGAAAATCGCGAGACCCGTGCGCAACGCGTCCGAGCCGAGTTCGACATCGCCCAACTCCCGCGCCAGCACGGCTTCCAAGCGGCGCGCGTCAAACCTTGGCTTGCGAATTCCGGCGTTGCGGCCTTTCTCGGAGAAAATCTCAGGCGCCATCTGTCGGTAAAGGTCGGCCACTTCAGCGGCCGACCTTCCCAGCGCCAAACCGGCTGCGACGATTGAGCCGGTCGAGGTGCCGCCAATGAGATCGAAATAATCGCAGAGTCGAAAGTCGGCTCGGCCGGCGAAACGGGCAAGCCGCGCCTCGATCGCCGCCAATATGCCAGCGGTCAGAATGCCGCGGACGCCGCCGCCGTCCAAAGCGAGGATACGTTTAGGGCCCGACGCGGTAAGGCGCCGTTCGACGAGACCTTCCTCCCCGACCATCTCCCCCTCCTAATGGAAGACTATGGCGCGGGAAGGACGGCTGCGTCAGCCTAAAATCGTGACAGGCGAGCGCTAATTGCCAGCGACTGTGCCGACGACCGCGCCCGTGGCGCCGCCGATTACAGCGCCTTTCTTGGCGTCGCCGTCGCCGGTGTTGTTTCCGATCGCGGCCCCCGCCGCGGCTCCAACACCCGCGCCCGCAATCGTGCTGCAAGCCGCCGTCATACTGAGCGCCGCGAGAGCCGCTGAAATCAATATTATCCGCATGTTAAACTCTCCTTTCGGGTGCCGGGCGAACGCACGGGCCTGCGACGAAGTTCCACGGGCCGGCTAGCCGGATGGCGCACAGGCGCGACGCGCGATACATCCTGCCGCACGCCGCCTTAGCTCAGCCGGTAGAGCACCTGATTTGTAATCAGGGGGTCGGGGGTTCGAGTCCCTCAGGCGGCACGCCCGTGGCTTGGAGTGGTTGATGAAGTTTGTCCGCGTTTCGCTTATCACCCTCGCTCTGGCGGCATGCGGACCCCAACAGAACTCGTCGCAGCAATCAGCCGCGACAGAGGTGGATTCGGCGGCAGTCGCGGCAGCTGCTGCGGCAGAGGAAGCCGAGCGCGCCGCAGTAGCAGCGGCGATCGCGAAACTCCCCGCGCCTTACAACGAGGCCAATTACGACAATGGCAGAAAAATCTATCAGCAATGCCGGGCCTGCCATCTGATCGAAGCAGGTGCCGGCCATACGGTCGGGCCCAACCTCCACGGCGTCATCGGCCGCAAGGCCGGTGCGCTTAAGGATTATGACTTTTCAGACAGTGTGAAGAGTTCAGGCATCGTCTGGAGCGCCTCCACGCTAGACCAGTGGCTGACGCAGCCGCAGACCTTTGTCCCTAACACGCGAATGACGTTCCTCGGCGTAAAAAAGCCGGACGATCGCCGTGACGTCATCGCCTATCTAGAGGTCGAACAGGCCCGCTAGGGCCTATTCTGCGGGATGTGCGTGAGGGTTTGAACCTTCGCCGCCGTAAGCTTCGATCTCCCGCCGCGTCGCTTCGGGCGAGCGCGTAAAGCGGGCGAGCAGATCATAGAACGCCGGGACCACGAACAGCGTTAGCAACGTCGAGAGCAACACACCGAACACGATCACTACGCCAATCGTGCGCCGGCTTTCCGCGCCGGCGCCCTCGCCCAGAATAAGAGGCACGGCGCCCATGATAGTGGCGGCGCTCGTCATCAAGATAGGCCGCAGCCGTAGGTCTGACGCAGCGACCACGGCGTCCCGAACCGCCCTGCCCTCGTCACGTAACTGGTTGGCGAATTCGACAATCAAAATGCCATTCTTGGCCGCGAGAGCGATAAGGATGATGATCCCAATCTGGCTGTATATGTTCAGGGTCGAGCCGAACAGGAACAACCCGAACAAGCCGCCGGCGATCGCAAGCGGGACGCAGAGCATGATCACGAGCGGGTGGATGAAGCTTTCGAACTGCGCCGCCAGCACCAAGAACACAATCAACAGCGCGAACCCGAACGCAAAATAGATGGCGCCAGAGGCGTCCTTGTAGGTTTTGGCCGCGCCCACATAACTGATCGTGACCGCCTGATTGCCGATCTCGGCGCGCGCCACACGCTCGATTTCCTCAATCGCCGCGCCGACCGTTACGCCAGGCGGCAACGCACCGGAAACCTCTACGGAGGCCAGGCGATTCAGCCGCTGCCGCTGTGACAGATCGCCAACATTCTTGAGGCTCACAACCGCCGAAAGCGGCACAAGCTCGCCCGTCGAACCGGATCGGACATATTGGTTTGTCAGGTCGGTTATCTCGGATCGGGCGTCGCGCTCGGCCTGGACGTAGACGTAGTACTCGAGTCCGCTTTCGGTGAACGTATTCACGCGGCGCGAGCCCATGGTTGACTCCAGAGCGCGCCCCACGGATTGCACCGACACACCCAGCGCCGCCGCCCGCTCACGGTCGATATCGATTAATACACGGGGCGAGTTCGGCAGATAATTGCTTCGCGGACGCGTGACCAGATCGCTTTGGCGCAAACGATCGACGATGCGGTCGGCGATTGCCGCCAGGGGGGCGTAGTCGGCCCCGCCAAGAGAGATGCCCGGATCGCCGCCGCTGCCGCGGATGGCGTCCTGCATATTCACCCTGAACTGCGCGCCGGTGATCTGTGCGAGTTTGTTGTCGATTTCGGCAGCGATCTGCACGCCGGAACGTTCGCGTTTGCTCCAATCAGTGAGGTACACCTGCAGTTGCCCGCCGCTGAACGAGCCGTCGTTAAAGGTTGGCGCCATAGCCATGATGTGGTCGGCTTCGCCGGATTTCTTGTAGGTCAGCAGGACGGCTTCGGCCTGATTGAGGACTTGCCTCGTGTAGTCATATCCCGCGCCTTCTGGCGCCCGCATCATAACCTGCAGAACACCGCGATCTTCCTTCGGGAGCAACTCGCTTGGCAGACGAACGAACAAATAGCCGCCCAAGACCGTAACAAACGCAAAGGCGCCATACACGAGCACCTTGCGATGAAGCGCAGCCTCAAGAGAGCGGCGGTAAGACGCGCGCACGCGCTCAAGGACATTCTCGACTTTGCGGATGAGCCAGAACCCTTCCTTGACGGGTTTCAGCATCAGCGAACACATCATCGGCGTTAGCGTCAGCGAGCAGAACATCGAGATGATCACAACGCCGGCCACCGTCGCGGCGAGTTCGATGAACAACTTCCCGACATAGCCGCCCACAAACAAGAGCGGCGTAAACACCGCCACGAGCACGGCCGACGTGGCGATCACCGCGAACGCCACCTGCCGTGTGCCGTGCAGAGCTGCCACTTTTGGCGGCTCGCCCTCATCAACGCGGCGCTGGATGTTTTCCAGTACGACTATGGAATCATCGACCACGATGCCGATCGACAGCACGAGCGCGAGCAGCGTGAGCAAATTGATCGAAAAGCCGAGCGCCGCGAGAAGCGAAAACACGCCAATTAGGCAAACGGGAATCACCGCCGCCGGGATCGCCGCGGCGCGCATCGAGCCCAGGAACAAGAAGATCACCAGCACGACGAGCAGTACCGCCTCGCCAAGTGTCTTGTAGACCTCTTTCACCGCTTCGGAGATGAATACGGTCGAATCGTTGTGAAGCTGAATGTTTGCGCCTTCCGGCAAGCCCTTGGCCAGTTCGGCGACTTCCGCCCTGACGAGATCGGCAACATCCAGGGCGTTCGACTTTGACTGCCGGACAATGCCTATGCCAACCGCGGGTTCGCCGTCTGCGCGAAAGGTGCGCCGTAGCTCCTCGGGCTCGACGACAATGCGCGCGACATCACCCAGCCGGACCACAGGGGCGTTCGGGTCGCGGCTTACCGGCAGGCGTGCGAAATCGGCCGGGTTTTGGAAGTTCCGCTCAACGCGAAGGGAATAATCGCGCGTCTTTCCCTCGATCGAGCCCGCCGGGGTTTCGAGATTTTGGCTGCGTAGCGCGTTCTCGACGTCATCAACGGTTAGCCCCCGCGCCGCCATCGCTCCGGTGTCCAGCCACACCTTCATCGAGGGTTTGAACTCGCCGCCTATGCGCACACTGGAAACGCCATCAAGCGTCGAGAGCCGATCGGCGAAATAGCGCCGTGCGAAATCGCTAAGCTCCATCGAACTCATGGCGCTCGATCGCAGCGAGAACCACAGAAATGGAGCTGAATCCGCGTCGTTCTTGGACACGACCGGACGGTCTGCGTCGGCCGGGATCTGATTGGTGACGCGCGCTACCGCGTTCTGAACGTCATTGGCCGCGTCATCTATATTGCGATCGAGCTTGAACAGCACATTTACCGAAGCACGGCCATCGCGGCTGCTCGATGTGATCGTATCAATGCCTTCGATCCCGGAAAGCTGGTCCTCGATCGGGCGGGTTACCTGGGTTTCGATGACCTGGGCCGAGGCGCCGGCATAGGAGACGCTGATCCCGACGATCGGCTGATCCACGTCCGGCAATTCACGCAGCGGCAATTGAAAAAACGCGATCGCCCCGAACACGATGAGCACGAGGCTCATCACCGTGGCGAGCACAGGCCGGCGGACTGAAACGTCGGAAAGGATCATCGCTTAGATTCTCCCGCGCGGTTGACTGGGCGCAGGCCCAGCTGTTTCTTTGCCATTTGCAGGGGCTTTCGGATCGTTGATGCGCACGGGCTGCCCAGGACGAATGCGAGAAACGCCGTTCACGACGACCGTGTCGCCCTGCTTCAGCCCGTCCAATACCTCGATCATCCCGCCCCGCCGCCGTCCAGGTGTAATCTTTACACGCCCCGCTGTAACGCCGGGGCCGTTTTTGGCAATTGTGAAAACGAAGGTTTCGTTCGCTTCCTCCAACAGCGCAATTTCCGGAACCGCCAAAGCCGAAACCGGGTTGGAGCGCACCTCCACCGTCATCAGCATGCCAGGCTTCAGCTGCCCGCCCGGATTGGGCAGTAGCGCGCGCACGCGCACAGTTCGCGTCGAAGGATTGATCCTGCTATCGACTTCGTCCACGCGCCCTTCAAACTCAACGTCCGGGAAAGCGGCGGTTTTAGCGCCCAGCGGCGCATTCTTCTTCATTTTCGACAATTGCGCTTCGGGCACATCGAAATCGAGTTTGATCATCGACGTGTCGTCGAGCGTGGCGATTGCCGCGCCTGGCGTGGCCAGCATGCCTGGACTGGCGGTGCGCAAGCCGACGACGCCATCAAACGGCGCCCGGATCGTCCTGTCGCTGATGCGCGAGCGCATTCCGTCAACCTGCGCCTGAGAGCGGTTCAGCGCCGCTTGCGCCTCTTCCACCCTTGCTTTCGGCGCAAAACCTTTTTGATAGAGTTCGTTGTAGCGGTCGAACCCGCTCTTATCGACTTCAAGCTGCGCGCGGGCGTTGTTCAAATCGGCCTGCTGCTCGACGTTAGCCAACTCAACCAGCACCTGCCCCTTTTTAACCCTGTCGCCGCTGTCGAAACGAATTGCACGGATCACGTCGCTGATCTTCGACGTGACCGTGATCGACTCGCGAGCCTGCGCGGTGCCGAGCGCCTGAACCGCGTCGTAGAATTGCGCGTTGCCGACCGGAGCTGCGTCCACGAGCGGAGGTCCGCCGCCTGGGCCACCAGGGCCGCCGCCACCGCCAGGGCCGCCAGGGCCACCGCCAGGGCCGCCGCCAGGGCCGCCCGGCCGACCGCCCCCGGCCTGACCTTCGCGGCCGCCCTGCCCGGGTTGCGCATTGCCAGCGCCTGCTGGACCTGCCGCGCCGCCGGGACCGCCGCCGGGCGGGCCGCCAGCCACTTGCTGCCGGCTCCCCGAGCCAAACGCCAGGCCGATGAGGTCTTTAAGCAGGACCACGCCCGTCATTGCGACAATCAAAGCGACGGTGACGGCAGCGAAGCCGTACCGCCGCAAAACATCGCGATTGAGCACGTCGTTAATTTTCATGACGGGTTCCATATGCGGAAACGACACAATGGCGCTACCGCTTTACGCGGATGTGACCTTCACCTTTCTGTTTATAGCGCTTTCGTTACATTTCCCTATTTGCGGCTCCACCAACCCAAAACAATGGCGTGATCGCCCGCGGCTTCGCCAATTCCGACGCGATACCCTAGCTGCATCCCACCAGCGTCCGAAACAAAGCCAACCGCCGAAAGCTGCAATTTGATGGTTTGCTGGCCATTTTCGCCTAGCGATAGGTCGCGATCGACGAAAACCTGACCAAGGCCAAGCCAGTTTGTCGTGGGCCGCCAGCCGATCGAAAGATCGTAGCGGCCTCGATGACAGCCTTGCTCCTGGGTCCTGTAAGCCGCCTCGACGTTCACGAATACGTCACCTGTGCTCCGGCCTGCCAGCGCGCGCGCCTCGGCGCCCCATCCGTCGCAGGCCGCGGACGGCTCATAACTCCAGATGGCGCCGCCCTGCAGCGCCAAAGCGGTCTGGCCTGAGTTAAGCACCGACCATTTGATCGACCCCTGCCCGTCCGCGCCCGAGCCGGACGGTCCGTAGAGGTCAGCCGCATCTAAATGGATTTGGCCAATTAGCCCGAACCGGCCAGGGAGCGCCCGCTCATGGTAAACATCCGCCTCGTAATAGCGGCCCTGGTCCCGCTCGCCGGCCACCAACCCGACAATCGTCTCGTTGTCGGCGCTCCAGGCGCCGGCCTTGGCCGTTCCTGGCGCAGCCGCTAGCGCGCCCACCAACAATCCCCTTACCCAACGGTTCGGTGTTTGCATCACCCGCAACGTCCCCAGCCCGCCGCGGCAAGGTGACGAGACCAAAGATTACTGTCAAACCAAGCCGATTGATGTCATCCGCGCCCCGCCTCCACTTTACCGCGAGCCCGCGTCCTGAAGCGATCGACGCCATGCGCCGGCTGCGCCAACGCTACGGCGACGTGGGTGAGCCCGAAGCGGAGGTGATCGTTGCGCTGGGCGGAGACGGGCACATGCTCGCAACGCTGCGAAGACGGCTTTCCGACCGCAAACCCGTTTACGGAATGAACCGCGGCACAATCGGCTTCCTCATGAACGACTTCAGCGAGGAACGCCTCACTGAACGCCTGACCAAATCCGAAAGCGTCCGAATTCGTCCGCTACTCATGCGGGCGCAAACGGCGTCCGGCGCCGTCGAGGAACGCCGCGCGATTAATGAAGTGTCGCTGCTGCGCCAGTCGGCGCAAACCGCGCGCATCCGCGTCATCGTCGACGCCAAAGAGCGTATGGCAGATCTGGCGTGCGATGGCGTTCTTGTCGCCACGCCCGCTGGCTCTACCGCCTACAACCTCTCGGCGCACGGCCCAATCCTGCCGATAGGCGCCCGGCTGCTGGCGCTGACGCCGATCAGCGCCTTCCGCCCGCGCCGCTGGCGCGGCGCGCTGCTGCCGCACAATGCGCAGGTGCGCCTCGAAGTGCTGGAGGCGAAACTGCGGCCTGTCAGCGCGTCAGCCGATAACCTCGAAGTCCGCGACGTTGTTGCGGTCGATGTGACTGAAGATCCGCTTAGCCTCGAGATGCTGTTTGACGAAGATTTCGCCCTCGACGAGCGCGTGCTCCGCGAACAATTTTCAGTGTGACGAAATCAACGATTTGTTGACCTAACGGCCTCAAGGTGACGCGCCGTCAAGGAGTCCGTATGTCTGCTCGTTCAGCCTCGCCCTGCTTTAACGACGAAGCGATCGAACGCGCAGAAGCCGCGATGAAAGCCCTGAGCACCAATTTCGACGAGTGGTTGACTACCGAAATCGATCGGCTGGAAGCGGCGCGCGCGAGCGCCCGCCGGGCAGGCTTCGGCGATGAGGCGCTGGAAACCCTATTTCTGCGCGCCCATGACGTCAAAGGCGTCGGCACGACCTACGGCTTTCCGCTGGTGACGGCGATTGCCGCCCAGCTTTGCCGCCTGCTCGACAATCCGCACGGACGGGCGGCGGCTCGCGAAACGCCTGCGCTGGTGGATGCGCATGTCGACGGCGTGCGCGCTATTGTCCGCTCAAACCTCAGAGCCGCGGACGATCCCATCGGCTTATCGCTGATCACAGAATTGAAATCGCGCGTCGATCGCTGGGCAAGCGCCGGCTCCTAACGCGCGTTTACCCTGTTCACAGGCCGGTTTTTTAAGGCGCGCGCACTAAGCTCACGCCCATGTCTGCCGCCGCAGCCCTTAAAGTCGCTTCCGCTGCCGCCGTTCTTCCGGCGGTTCGCACCGATTTGCGTACGGGCCTGTCTGCCGCCGGACATGTTGATGTGCGTGGGCTTAACCTCGACCAATGGATCGCCGCCGTGAGCGCTGCCCGCAGCGTCTGGCAGGCCGATCGCCAGGCCGCTCCGCTTTCCGCGGCCGCACCAACTTTCCTGTTCGAATCGGGTGCGCCAAGCCGATTGGATGCGCTGCTGCGCGGCGCCGATTTCGCCATGCGCAGCGTTACGATCGAAATCGACGAGGCCGGCTTGCTGCTTGCAGGCGAGGCCGGACTTGCCGCTATCGAACGGTTGCGCGCGCGAGGCTGGGGCGTGGCTCTGGCGTGTGATGCTGCGTGCCCGATGCCGATGGGCGGGCGTCTGCGTAACGCGCTGACCGAAATCATCGCTGATCCGCCGGAAACATTATCCCCCGCCCTCGCGCTTTCAGAGACGCCCACGCCCCTGCTCAACCGCATCCGCGCGGCCGGCAACGCGGGACTGGCCGTGACGGCCCGGCAAGCAAAATCACCGGCTCACGCCGGCATGCTGATCGCCCTCGGCTTCGATCGCGGGCAATACGTCCGCTAAGCGGTCTTGCGGTCGGGCGCATCGCCGGTCGCGTCAAGCTTTTCCAGCAGATAGTCCAGATCGTCGCGCGGAATCGACTGGAACAGGGTCAAAACCCGCTCGATCATCCGCTGACGGAACGACTCACGATCGAAATCGAATCCGTCGCACCCGATCTGGTGATAGACGTCCATCGCGGCGCGGAATGCGGGAAATAGCCGCGTCGGCAGGCCCGAACGGTCGAAAATAGCTTTCAGCCCCAGCGGCCCGCCGTCATGCATCATCAGCCAGGCGCGGTTATGCGGCAAGGCGCTTAGTTCAGCCATCGCATGCTCAACGAATTCCATGTGGCCAAGGCAGAGCGCGCGCATGATGAACGATGGCGTCAAGCGCCCCTGCAGCACCATCTGTCGTGCAAACCGCGGCAAATCCGATTGCAGCCCGGCCTGCTCCACCAGATCAAGCGTGGCGCGTTCGCGCGCGCCGCTGGCCAGATCGATCGCCAGTTGCGGCGGCACTTCGTGGTGATTGACCAGATAGTCGAACACCTCTCCCGTAACCATCGCTATCAGACGCTCGACAATCGTCACTGGCAATTGGCGCCGGTGCGCCATTGCCGCCGTGATGCTTGGGCGGTCGCCAAGGCGCTGCAAAACCGTCGAGAGAGCCTGCTGATCAAACTGCGCGTTGTCATTTGCCAGCGCCTTTTTCACCGCGTCAGGATGTCCGAACACGGAAAGCGCGCCCGTGACCGCTCCGCTTAGCTTATCGCGGCTGGCGACGGCGACCTGACTGGCGGGCGGCGCGGATCTGATGATCTCCACCAGATCGGCGTCGGACAACACCGGAGAATGTTGCAACAGCGGCAACGCAATGGCGTCGATATCTCGCGTGAGCTTTAGCGCCAGCGCACGCGGCAGTTTGGGCGAGTTTTGCAGCGCAACAGCGAGCGCCTGGCGCACGCTTATTGCCGCATCGTGCGCCATCATGGTCAGGATTTCTTCGGCGTAGGTGCGGTCTGCATCGCCCAGAGGCGCGTGATCGATAACGCGGCAAATCTTACGCGCAGCGCCAGCGCGATCGTCATCATTGGCGCCCTTCACCAGCGTGCGGATATCAGCGTCGGTCAGTTGCGCGCGCATGGTCACGACCGGCATTTTCTCTTCCTTTAGCGGCTGCGCCAACGGTGATTCCCCCGCTGCGCCAAACCGCGTGAGCGTGGGGCCTGCGTCGTTAACGAATGCTTTCCAGCTCACGGTTCACGGCTTGTCCTGGCGATAGGCGTTCATGGCCAACGACCAGAGATCAAATCCGAATGATTCGCCGAGCGTGGTGAGCAGCCCGATTGATGGTCCCGACACCAGGCCAGTAGACACCGCCGCCGTAGGCTGAATTTGGGCATCCAGCGGCTCGACATTCAGCTTGGCCAGCAGCGCCGCGGCCGAAACCGGCTCGCCGGCCTTGTCGAAAAACAGCGCACGGTTAGCAGCTGCGGCCTTGGGAAAAAGATCGGCCGCGCGCGCATGCTCCGGCGCCGCGATCAGCCGGGCTGCGCCGTCGGCGCCCATCACATGCGCGGCGTACACTTCGCCCGGGCTCGGCTGGCGGCCAAGCCGTGACGCCAGCGCCGCGCTGTTTTCGCGCGTCAGCTCACCGGCCATGTTTGCTGCTATCTCCGGATCATAGCGCAGATCGAGCAGGCGCTTGCGGCCGGCGGCGTCGCTGGCCGGGCTCAACCCATATTTGCCGCCATGCCGCTCGATCAGCCCCATCCAGGTGCTTTCGATGAACTGGAACAGGCCCGCCGCCGACGACGTGGCGGCTTTGGCGTTGCGATCCAGACCGCTCTCGCGCTTGGCGGTCTCCAGCAGCATGCCGAAATCGACGCCGGTAGATTGCGCGGCGCGCGATACCGCCTGGATCGCCGCGTCCCGCAGGGCTGAATCAACACGCATGCGCCCCAGTGCGCGCCGTTTGCGTAAATCGCGCGTTAACCGGACCTAGACATCCACAGTCAATTCAGCCGGCGCGCCGGCCACCGCGAACCGTTCCTGCAGGCCACGCCGAAGCGCCTTGTCCAGATCATGCCGCCGCGCCGCCTTCTTCGCAGGCAGCAAAAGGTTCGTTGGCGTCCGGCCGGTCAGGCTCACCCACACCACCGGCGCGCCGGCTGCTAGCGTCAGCGACATCACATGCGCCGTTCCGCCCGGGCCTTTCGCGGCCGCGCCGTTCCACACCGCCAGCATAACATGGCACTGCGAAGCGATCAGCCTCCCCACGCCGCCATACCCCGCGTCGTCGTCGCCATCATTTTCGGGATGCGAGCTGACCTTGCGCGCCTTCTTCATCAGCGCGCGAAACTCCGATTTCGATGCGCGCTCGCCGAAATCCTTCTCGTATCGTTTGACCGAAAACGGCAACGGCGCCTCAAGCGCCCAGCCGCGCGCCAGCGCCGCCTGCGCGGCGTAGCGGTCCGTTCCCTCCGCCAACGCTGACAGCAAAGCAAAACGCCCAGCGCCGGAATCCTCGCCGACCAGTTCGATCACGCCGAGCAGGCGGCCAATCGTGTCTTGCAGCGAAGGCCTGATCGCTTCGGGCAATTGATTGAACCTGTGGCCCACCGCCCCCACGCGCAATTCAGGCCGTGCGAACAGATGCATCAGGACGCCAAAGACCAGCTAGTCCAATCGGAAGGATCGAACACCGGCGAAGGATATTTGGCGTGCGCAAAGCGCGGCCCCGCCGCTTCTCCGATTTCCAGCAGCAGATGCATGTTCGGCGGCTTGCCATTAGCCATATCGTCGAGCTGATCGATCATCGCTGCTGCAAGATCACGGCCAAGCAATTCCTCGATATAGGTTTTCGCCGGCGCCTGCCCGCGCTTGGGCTTTGCGCGCGATTTGCGGTCCAGCCGTACGTCGATCCGCTGAAAATCCAGCAACGGCTCGGGCGTGATGCGCTGGCCGCCCATGTCGCCGATCTCGCCATTGATGCGCCACGGCATCTGCGGTTCGCTCAGCGCCTGCAGCAGCGTGATCCCCTGAACCTGCGTGTCGTAGATCATGCTTTTGAGCGCGTGCACGCCGCGCAATCCCGGCGGCTGACCGCGAAATGATTCGCCGTCGATTTCCGGCCGGCGCACGCCGGTGCCGAACGAAGTCATCATCAAATTCTGCGCGCCCGGCTTCCAGTTGAAGCCATAACCAGGCAGCAAAGCCAGAAGCAGCAGGCTCATCGACGGGTTATTATTGCCGCTCACCGCGCCATCGACGAAATAGGCGCGCTGCGTTACCCGCTCGTGCTCATCGTACGCGATCGGAATGACAATCTCGTCGAAGAACGTCGGCGCCGCCGCGCTGGCCTGCACCAGATCAATCAGCCGGTAGCGCTTGTTCGGCACCACTCCTTCATCTGGATTTTCCGGATCGAAGAATTTGCCTTTGGGATTATTCGCCAACACCCAGGCGCTGCCCGTATCGATGCGCTTGGCGTGCACCGCCAGGCCCGTGCGAATGTCCGGCGACCCTAAAGTCTTGCGGCCAAGCACCGGCTCAAGCGCCGCGCGCAACGCTTTGGCGTCAAACTTCGCCCGGAACAGGCCGCCATCGCCAACCTGCTTGCCGAACACTTTCGGCCCGAGATCGAGATACATGTCGATCAGCGCATCGACGCTCATGCCGAGCGAGAGCCCCGCCGAGATGATCGCGCCAGTCGAGGTGCCGCCGATCAGATCGTAATAATCGGACAGCACGAAATTCGGATTGTTCGCCCGCCGCCGCAGCTCGCTTTCCAGCGCCTTCATCATGCCGAGCGTGAGAATACCCTTCACGCCCCCGCCATCGAGCGCAAGGATGCGTTTGGGCCCCGTACTCGCGTCAAATCGGCTCGCCAGCGACCGCGCCATACCCGTCCCCCGTTCGTCAGGCCAACGCTAGCGGGTCGCCGCCCCCGAATGAAGGCCTTGACGGCGCGGAATGCAGCTACTTCAGGCCGATGCGGTCCTTGCCGCCCATATAGGGACGCAATTTTTCCGGGACCGTCACACTCCCATCCGCGTTCTGGTAGTTCTCCAGGATCGCCACCAGCGTGCGGCCGACCGCCAGGCCCGAGCCGTTCAGCGTATGAACGAAGCCCTTCACCTTGCCGTCCTTGCCGCGATAGCGCGCGTTCATCCGGCGCGCCTGAAAGTCCCCGCAATTCGAGCACGAGCTGATCTCGCGATACTTGTTTTGCGACGGCAGCCAGACTTCGAGGTCGTAGGTCTTGATCGCACTGAAGCCCATGTCGCCCGAACACAGCAGCATCCGCCGGAACGGAAGATCGAGCCGCTTCAGCACTTCCTCCGCGCACGCCGTCATCCGCTCATGCTCTGCTTCTGAATTTTCCGGCGCGACGATCGACACCAGTTCCACTTTGCGAAACTGGTGCATGCGGATCATGCCGCGCGTGTCCTTGCCCGCCGCGCCCGCTTCGGAGCGGAAGCAGAGCGTGTCCGCGGTCATGCGGATGGGCAGCGCGGACTCATCGACGATCTGGCCGTTATAGAGATTGGTCAGCGGCACTTCGGCGGTTGGCGTGAGCCAAAGACGGTCTGCCAACGGACCGTCCTTCAAACTTTCCATCCATTCAAACGGAGATGGCGCTGCCTTGCGAGCTTCTGCTATCGCGACATCGTCATCGCCGGCAAGCAGCTCAGGATTTGCTTTGAGATGCTTAGTTACCGCGTCTCTGAATTCTCTGCTGAAATCCGAAGCAGCTCGGTCCATCTCGGGACCAAAATTCCATTGCGTGGTTTCGTACAAATCCAGCTTGAATTTAGGTAACTGACCCGTGCCGTAAGCGGCAGCGTTCTTCACCAAAACCGGCGGCGCGACTTCCGTATAGCCGTATTCCTCCGTGTGCAGATCAACCATGAACGCTGCTAGCGCACGTTCCATGCGCGCCAGCTCGCCTTTCAGCGCGACGAAGCGCGCGCCGGAGATGCGGGCGGCGGCTTCAAAATCCATCAGTCCCATCGCTTCGCCGATAGCGACGTGATCTTTCGGATCGTTGATCCCGCGCGGGCTGCCTACTTTTGAGATTTCGACATTGCCGTGCTCATCAGCGCCGTCCGGCGCGTCAGCGGCCGGCAGGTTCGGCAGCGCGGCGAGGATGTCGTGCAATTGTTTGGCGAAATCGGCTTCCTTCGCGCCCTCCGCCTCGATCGCTTCTTTCAGCGTCGCGACTTCCGCCATCAGCCGCGCGGCTTCGGCTTCATTCTTCTGCGCCTTTGCTGCGCCGATCTGCTTGCTGGCGGCGTTGCGGGCGGCTTCGGCTTCCTGCTTGGCGGTTTTCGCGGCGCGCAATTGTGCATCAAGCGCGAGGATCGCATCGGTCTGATTCGGCAAACCCCGCCGCGCCCACGCCGCATCGTATGCGGCGGCGTTATCCCGGATCGCTTGAATATCGTGCATGAATGTGCTCGGCCCTTTGCGCGGCAAGGCCATACGCGAAGGGCGTTAACGCTCCAAGCCCCTACGCGGCCAGCGCGGCCGCGTCTTCCTTGTCGCGGGCTTTATCGACCAGCCAGACCAGCCAGATCGAAATCTCGTAAAGCAGGTAGACCGGCACCGCCATGATCGTCATCGACACCACGTCCGGCGGCGTGACGCAGGCCGCGAACGCCGCGATGCCGACGATGGCGAAACGGCGGCCCTTCCGCAGAGCGCGCGCGCTGACAAACCCGGCCTTACCCATAAGCGTCAGCGCAACCGGCAACTGGAAACAGGCGGCGAAGGCGAGAACGAGCGTGATCACGAAGCTAAGGTACTCATTCACCTTGGGAAGCAGTTTTATGCTGATCTGCTCAGTGCTGATCTGCGTGCCCATCGCAAACGACATCGCGAACGGGATCGCGACAAAATAGGCAAACGCTGCGCCGACGAGAAACATGATCGGCGCCGCGAGGATGAAGGGCAAAACGGCGCCCTTCTCGCTCCTATACAGTCCAGGCGCGATGAACGCGTAAAGCTGATAGGCCACTATCGGAAACGAGCCGATGATGCCGATAAATAAAGCAATCTTCAGCTGGGCGAAGAATTGCTCCAACGGTTGAGTGAAGATCATCTCCACCTCCGGCGGCGGCAGTCCGTTCTTGGCGGCAAGCTCATTGTTGGCCGTCACATAGGGCGCGACCAGGAATTCCTGAACACGCGCAGCAAATGCAAAGCCAACACCCGAAACAATGATAATCGCCACGACCGAAATCAGCAGGCGCGTGCGCAGTTCGGCCAGATGCTCCAGCAGCGGCGCGCGTGAAGCCTCGATATGGGCGTCGTCCTGCAGCACGCCGTCGTCCATCACCGCGCCTCGATTTTTGGCGCAAGCATGGGCATCGCGATGGGTTCCGGTTCTGGCCCCGGCTCGACCGCAACGGGCTCGCTGCTGACTTCGATCGCTTCGCCGAGCGGACCGTAAACCATGGTCGTTGTGCTTGCGGGCTCGCTGGGCGGCGATGACGCATCGTCGGCGACGCGTCTTGGTTCAGGCGTCGTCAGCACCGTTTCAAGGTCGGGCACTGTGACGGCGGCGCGCATGGCTTCGACTTCCTTGCGCAATTCGTCGAGCTCGGCTTGGCGCGCCAGTTCGTCAAACCCCTGGCGGAACTCGGCGGCCATGCCTTGCAGCTTGCGCGTCCATTTGCCGAGTTCGCGCAACATTACCGGCAGATCCTTCGGACCCACCACCAACAGCGCAATCACGCCGAGAAGCAAAATCTCCTGAAAGCCCAGGCCGGGAAGCATGCGGGTTCAACCCTTGCGGGGCGCGCTTACGCCTCGGTCTTTTTCTCGGCGGAGGATGATTGGCTCGAGCCGCTCTGGTCTACGATCCGGCGCGGCGGCTCTTCCGGTTTGGTTTCCTGTTTGTCGCCATCGGCCATGCCTTTGCGGAAGCCTTTGATGCCCTTGCCGAGGTCTTCCATCATGCCGGACAGGCGGCCTGGACGGCCGAACAGCAAAAACGCCAGCACCAGAATAATCAGCAGCGGGATGAGCCCAGGGGTGTGCATCGTCTAAATCCTTCGGTCGCCGTCAGCTTTGGCCCGCACCCGGCGACTCAAACTAGGCGCGGACATGGCGTCCACTCTTTATCAAATCGGCCTTAAGGCGGACTCCGTCAAGCCGATGATGGCCGGAAGCGCTGTTCAGCGCATGGTTAGTCTAATCCGGCTCCCGCTCCCCCAGGTGATCGACAAAGAAATCCGGGGCCTCATCGCCGGGCTCCAGCGGGTCTTCATCGTCCGCCAGCGCCCCGCTCGGACGCGGCGTTTCAAAGGTGGGTGGCAGGCGCGCATCGAGGACGCCAGCGGCGTTCAGGTCTTCTTTGCCCGGCAAATCGTCCAGACTGGCGAGCCCGAACTGACTCAGGAACCGCTCAGTCGTCCCGTAGGTAACAGGCCGCCCTGGCGTGCGGCGCCGGCCGCGCGGCCGCACCCAGCCGATCTCCAGCAGGTGATCCAGCGTGCCTCGGCTGAGCGCCACGCCGCGGATGTCCTCAACCTCCGCCCGCGTGACCGGCTGGTGGTAAGCGATCACCGCAAGGCATTCCAGCGCCGCCTTGGAAAGCCGCCGCGGCTGCTCGCGAATCTCGGAGAACAGCGGCGCCAGGTCCGGCGCGGTTTGAAACCGCCACTGGCCCGCCGCCTGGACCAGTTCAACGCCCCGCCCGGCATAGGCGTCGCGCAGGCTGGTCAGTACGGCCGCCACGTCCACGCCAGCGGGCAATTTCTCCGCGATGTCCTCCGCGCTCAACGTATCGCCAGCCACGAACAGCAGCGCCTCGGCCGCACGCAGGGCCGCGGCGAAAGGCGCCTCGTCGCCTTTGGCGCGCGCCACGGCTTGCTCAAGCGGATCAGGCGAAAACGCCTGCTCGAGCTTGCGGAAGGTCTCGGCCACACCGCTTTTGACGTTATCGTTCATCACGCGTGCGCCTTCAGATAAAGCGGCGAGAACGCCTCGCCCTGACGCATTTCCAGCTTGCCGTCGCGCGCCAGTTCGAGCGCTGCGCCGAGCAGGCTGGCGATGTAGGAAGCGGGAGACGGCGCGTTGTCGCCCCGCTCTGCAGGCGGGGCCAGCCGCTCTAGCGAGCGCCATTCATCGAGCTGGCTCTCGAGCAGACCCTCCAGGCGCTTCCGCGCCGCTTCGATCGGATAGGCCGCGCGCGGACGCACATTATGCGCCTCGTGCGCCAGCACGCGTGTCCAGTGTGCGCCATAGGCGCTGAGCAGATCATAAAGGCTCGCCTGCCAGATTGGCGTGCGGGTAATCGCGATTGGTTTTGGTTGACCAAACAGAAAGACATCGCGATTGAGTTGCGGCATCGCCCATAAGCGCTCAGCCGCCGCGCGCGCCTGCGCCAGATGCTCCAGCCGCCGGCGCAAATGCGCTTCAATTGTCGCCGCGTCTGGTTCGTCTTCTGCCTTTTCTGGCTTGGGAAGCAGCAGGCGCGATTTAAGGTAGGTAAGCCACGCCGCCATCACGAGATAGTCGGCCGCCAGATCGATCCGCTTGGCGCGCGCCTCATTGATAAAGACGAGATATTGGTCCGCCAGCGCCGCAACTGAAATCTTCGCCAGATCGACCTTCTGCGCTCGCGCGAGATCGAGCAGCAGGTGCAGCGGCCCCTCGAACCCGTCGAGATCGAGCAGAAGCGAGGCTTCACCTTCTTCGAGCGTCTCGAATGCCGGATCGGCTTCGAAGCTCACGCCTGCACCGTCTGCTTGGCCAGCAATTCGCGCAGCCGCGCCCAGCCCGCCTCGACATCGAATTCAAGCGGCGCGCGCTTGGCGAAACTCTCCACCGCCCGCGCGCGCACAAGCGCCTGGCCGTCCAGCGGGCAGACGCCTTTGACCGTCTCGATCATATCTTCGAGGCTGCCAGAGCACTGCAGCACGACATCGCAGCCGGCTCTTAGCGCCGTTTCCGCCCGCTCGCGAAGTCCGCCTTCAACCGCCTCTGCTAACGCTTTCATGTCCAGATCATCGCTCATCAGCAGGCCATGAAAACCGATTTCGCCACGAATAACGTCCTCGATCACCAGTGGTGAGCAGGTCGCGGGGCGAACAGGGTCAAGCGCTTCGTACACTATATGCGCGGTCATCGCGCTCGGCGCCTCGGCGAGGGCGGCAAACGGCGCGAAATCAAGTTCCAGGGCAGCCCGGCTGGCGGTGACGCGCGGGAGCGCGAGATGGCTGTCGGCCTCGGCCCGGCCATGGCCGGGCAAATGTTTGATACAGCCGGCCACGCCGCCCGCCGCCAAACCAGCCAAAGCCGCCGCGCCCAATTCGGAAATCCGATCTGGATCGGCGCCAAAGGCGCGATCGCCAATGATCGGATCGGCGCCGCTTACGGGCCGGTCAAGCACCGGCGCAAAATCGCCATCGACGCCAATATCACGCAATTCATGAGCGATCAGGCGATGACCGAGAAAGCAGCCTTCCATGCCCCGCTCTTCGTCTGCCTCGAACACGCGTCCGTACGCCAGCGGCGCTGGGAACAGGGGCCATTCCGGCGCTTTCAGCCGCGCCACACGGCCGCCTTCCTGATCAACGAAAATCATCGCGTCGTGGCGCGCCGCCTCGCGCAATTGCGCCGTCAGCGCGCGGACCTGATCGCGGCTCTTGCACGCCTCGGCGAACAGGATGAACGCCCATGGCCGCACATCGCGAAGGAACGCGCCTAATTCTGGATCGAGGGCGGTCTGGCGAATGCCGAGCGCGCAGGCGGCCTTGCCGTTCATCGTTTACCGCCCATGGAACTGCCTTTCGCGGACTAGCGGACGACGACCATACAGGCCAGGTTCGCCCCTTTCACGCGTTCGCAGAAGGAGACGGCCGTGGCGCGGTCATCGAAATACCCCGCCCGTAGGCGATAATACACGCCATCAGCCCCAAGATCGGCGCGCTGCACATCCTTGCGCACGCCCCGCAACAGGCCAGGATGGCCGCTATCTAGCTTCGCCCACGCGGTTTCGGCCGCTTCGGGCGTCCGCAGCGCGCCCAATTGCACCAGATAGCCGCCAGCGGCTGGCGCGGCGGGGGCAGCGGGCGGCGCTTCCGCCATGGGCGCGACAGGCGCCTCGCCAACCTGCGCGGCGCTGACCGCGATCGGCGCCGGCGCGCCCTTAGCGGCCTCGATCATGTTATAAACGTCGCTCGTGTCTTCGCCGGTGGATTCAGGCGCCGGCGCAACGGTCTTGAAGGCGCCCTCCGCGCTGATCACCGGAATGGGGCCCGTCGTGGCGCCGTAGGTGTTCCAGGCCACCGCGGCGAGCGCAACAAGAACCACCGCCATGATCGATGCGACCATGACTTTGCTGTTCTTGGCCCCGCCTGAGCGTACCCGGTACGGGTCATCGCTCATTGGCGGCATATAAACTCGCTCTCCCGCCCCCAGCTCCACACCTATCTCCATAAGGAATCGCTGCGCAGGTTAGCACGCGCATCGCCGAGCGCGTTGACTGGGTACCATGCACTTCTGAGTGTTAACGAATTCTAACCATTAGGGTCGCGGATCAAGTCCCAACAAACGGCGATGTTCGTCGATCGCGAATGCGTCTGTCATGCCGGCTATATAATCGCAGACCGCTCGCGCGGCCTGCCTCTGATTTTCCGAGCGGTCGATCTTCGTGCGCCAGATTACTGGCAGAGCGCGCGCATCCTCGCGGTAGATCGAAAACAGCTCATGTACGATCCCGCGCGCACGGTTCATCATGTGAATCACGCGCGGCGCTGCGTACATCCGCTCAAACAGAAAACGGCGCAGCGCCGCCTCGTGCGCCTGCATTTCCGGCGAAAACGCGATGATGGCGCGGCCGGCGTGGCGCACATCCTGCGCCGATTGCGGCTTGATATCGGCTGCGCGCCGCCCGGTTTCCGCGATAAGATCGGCGATCCGCGCGCCGATCAGCCGGCGGACCGCCTCTGCCATCCAGCGCTCCTCGGTAAGTGCAGGAAACTCATCACGCACCCCGCGGAGAACTTCGCCGACGAAGGGCAATTCAATCAACTCAGCAATGCCGAACATGCCAGCGCGATAGCCGTCATCGATATCGTGATTGTTGTAGGCGATGTCGTCGGCCAGCGCCGCAACTTGCGCTTCAGGGCCCGACCATGTGTGCAGTTCGAGATCGTGCTGGCCGGCGTATTCCTGAATCGCCGCCGGCAGATCGGTCATCGCGCCCCGCGGCGTAACCAGCGGACCATTGTGCTTGACCACGCCTTCAAGCGTTTCCCAGGTCAGGTTCAGACCATCGAATCGCGGATAGCGCGCTTCGAGTTTAGTCAGCACACGCAGCGTCTGCGCGTTGTGATCGAACCCGCCGAAATCGGCCATGCACGCATCCAGCTCGCGCTCGCCGGCGTGGCCGAAAGGCGGGTGGCCCAGATCGTGCGCCAGCGTGATGGTCTCGGCGAGGTCTTCGTCCAGACCCAGGGTGCGCGCCGCCGAACGGGCGATCTGCGCGACTTCCAGCGAATGGGTCAGCCGCGTGCGGAAATGATCGCCCTCGGTGGCGATGAAAACCTGCGTCTTCTGCTTCAGACGCCGGAAGGCCGAAGCGTGGATGATCCGATCGCGATCGCGCTGAAACGGGCTGCGGGTGACGCTTTCAGGCTCAGCAAAAAAGCGCCCCCGCGACGCCGCGGGATCGGTGGCCCATACCGCGCGGGGAACCTCCCACCAGCGCCCGGCGCCCACAGCAGCGGATTTCCGCGCTTTTTCCACATCTTCTCCTTTGCGGCGGCGGACTCCATATAGAAGGTCGTCAGCACGCGCCATCGCGCCTCGGAGCCCATACATGGCCGAAGAGCCTCTTCGTCTCACCGACGCCGCCGCCCGGCGGATCAGCGCCCTCTCGGCTGAAGACCCGGCTGTTGGCGGCCTGCGCGTGGCGGTCGAGGGCGGGGGCTGCTCGGGCTTCCAGTACGACATTCAGCTCGCGGCAAACCCTGCGGCGGACGATCTAGTGATCGAGCGGGGCGGCGCGCGGCTGTTCGTCGATCCGGTGAGCGCGCCGTTCCTGGCCGGCTCAGAGATCGACTACGTGCAGGAAATCATCGGGGCGTCGTTCAAGGTGCGCAATCCGAACGCCAAGACCTCCTGCGGCTGCGGCGTCAGCTTTTCGGTATAGGCGCACCGCGCCCAAAATCGAACACGCCGTCCTCGATGAAATCCACCACCGCGAACACGATTCCACAAAGCATCAGCCAGCAGACCGGCAGCAGAACGAGCGGCGCGCCCTCCGGTGCGAACGCCCAGCCGGCGGCGCTGGCCCACAAGCCGGTTAGTAACAAACCCCAGCAGGCGACAATCGAGATCGTATAGAGCCGCTTCGAGGCCCAGCCCTTCACCCCATACATCACATCGACATTCATGATGCCGTTCCACGCCGCCGCGACGGCGCAGAGGTTGAACAGCGTAAAGACCGTCAGGAAAATCTGCACGCGACAAGCCTAGCCGAAGGCGGGATAACGCGCACGGGAGAAAATCGTGGCCGTCAAAATCGCGACCTGGAATGTCAATTCGATCAACGCCCGGCTGGAGACGGCGCTCAGCGTGCTGAAGACGATCGACGCTGACATCGTATGTTTGCAGGAACTGAAATGCGAGGATTCCCGCTTCCCGCGCATGGCGATCGAAGACCTTGGCTACAATGTCGAGACGCACGGGCAGAAGACCTATAACGGCGTCGCCCTGCTCTCGAAATTCCGCATGGAAGACGTGACGCGCGGTTTGCCTGAACCGGGCGATGACGATCATGCGCGCTACCTGGAGGCGGTGATCGCCGCGCCGGGCGGCCCGATCCGCGTCGCCTCGCTCTATCTCCCGAATGGCAATCCGATCGGCACGGAGAAGTTCGCGTACAAATTAAGATGGATGGACCGGCTGATCGCGCATGCGGGCGAGTTGTTGAAGCTGGAAGAGAAATTCGTCCTCGCCGGCGATTACAACATCATCCCCCGCCCCGAAGACGCCGACGATCCGCCGTCCTGGGCGGGCGATGCGTTGTTCCAGCCGGAATCGATCGCCAAATTTCGCGCGCTGCTGAACCTGGGGCTGACCGAGGCCTTCATGCAGGCCGATGGCCGCGCGGGCCAATATTCGTTCTGGGATTACCAGGCCGGCGCCTGGCGCCGTAATCACGGCATCCGCATCGACTTCCAGATCTGCTCACCGCAAGCGGCTGACAAATTGCAGAGCGTGACGATCCACAAGGACGCGCGCGCGATGGACAAGCCAAGCGATCACGTGCCGGTGAGCGCGGTTTGGGATTTCTAACTAGGCCGCTTCGCCTGCGCCGTCAGCACGCTATCCATCACGCCCATTACTTTACCGATCTCATCGACGATCCGCCTTGCGCGGGCGGGATCGGGCAGCGGTTTGAAGAGGTCGCCGGGTTCGAACAGATTGCCGCCCTCGACGGCGATCAGCAGATCGCCCCATTCGAAGGCGCAGCGCAGCTGCTTGCCGCGAAAACTTTCCTCCAGCGCGATCAGCCGCTCCATCAGCACGGGATGCACCAGGAACCGCGCCTCGATCTGGTCGGTGCTGTAGACCTCGAACGCTTTCTCGAACGTGGAATCGCCGAGCCCGACGCGCTGCATGCCCTCGTCGCCGCCAAACACGTTGAAGATGCCCGCATCGCGCCGCACGATCGTGCGGCCAACGAACTTTCGCGGAAACGTCAGGCGGATGATCTGGCCGCGAAACACGGTCGAGTATGACGTACGGCCCTTGCTGTCGCGCGTCTCGCTTTCCAGATGCGCCTCGTAGAGATCGAAGCTGGCATCGTCATAGGTTCCGGAGAACCAGTCTTCGAACTTGCTTCGGTCATAGCCGCCGATCAGTTTCATGCCCTGCAGCCTCCCCAGCGCGGGCGGATCGAACATCAGGCTTGGGCTGTATTTTACGCCGATCGCGTCGGCGATCGCCGTAAGCGTCGCGAGCTTCACACTCTCGCCGACGCCTGCCAGTTTCGTGTAGGCGAACGCGCACGCGAACACCGCGAAAAAGACGAACACGAAGAACGTGATGATGACGTCGTTCGTGAAGAGGTTCGCGGCGATGGTGGCGCCGAGCACGATCGGCGCAGTCGCCAGGACGCGGTTATTGTAGGTGGTCAGCGCCGCTATACGTTCGGGCTCGTGCGCGACGAAGCCCGGCTCAATGCGCTCCTTGTAGAGCCGCTGAAACCCGGCTTCGTCCAGCGCAGCGAGTTTGAGCGCGGCCACGCCCTAGATATCCGCGTAGACGTGCTTCTCGCCGGCAAAGCCCGGATGCGTCACCGCCCCCAGATGGGCTGGGCCCACCTGCTGCGCATATTTCCAGAGCGCGCCCGATCCATAATTCGTCTCGCGCGGGCGCCACGCTTTCTTACGCTCGGCCAGTTCTGCTTCCGAAACTTCCAGATCGATCTTGCCGTTTTCGGCGTCGATCGAAATCATATCGCCGTCTTTGATCAGCGCGATCGGGCCGCCGAGCGCCGCCTCGGGGCCGACATGGCCGATGCAGAAGCCGCGCGTCGCGCCGGAAAAGCGCCCGTCCGTGATCAGCGCCAGCTTGTCGCCCATGCCCTGGCCATAAAGCGCGGCCGTGGTGGAGAGCATTTCGCGCATGCCCGGCCCGCCCCGGGCGCCTTCGTAGCGGATCACTAGCACTTCGCCTTCCTTGTAGTCGCGCTTTTGCACGGCGGCGAAACATGCATCCTCGCCATCGAACACGTGCGCCGGGCCGCGGAACTTGATCTTCGCCATGCCGGCGATTTTCACGATCGCCCCGTCCGGCGCGAGCGAGCCCCAAAGCCCGACGACGCCGCCATCCTTGGACAGACAATTACTGATCGGGCGGATCACGTCCTGATCGGTCCGCAGCGTAACGCCTTCGAGGTTTTCCCGCAGCGTCTTGCCCGTAACGGTCATCACGTCACCGTGGATCAGCTTTTCATCCAGAAGCACGCGCAGCAGAGCCGGCATGCCGCCCGCTTCGCCCATGTCCTTGGCTACATATTTTCCGCCGGGTTGCAGATCGACCAGCCAGGGCGTCGTCTTGAACGCGCGCGCGCAATCTTCCAGCGTGAATTTCACGCCCGCTTCGTGCGCCATCGCCGGCAGGTGCAGACCGCCATTGGTCGACCCGCCCGTGGCCGCGATCACGACCGCCGCGTTCTCAAACGCCTCGCGCGTGCAGATGTCGCGCGGACGGATTTGTTTCTCAAGCAGATCGACGACGGCGCGTCCGCTGGCGGCGGCGTAAGCATCGCGGCTCTGGTAGGGCGCCGGCAATCCAGCAGAAAGCGGCAGCGCCAGGCCGATGGCTTCGGACACGCACGCCATCGTGTTGGCCGTGTATTGCCCGCCGCAGGCGCCATCGCCCGGACATGCGTGCTTTTCCAGATCGCAGAGATCTTCCAGGCTCATATTGCCGGCCGCGTGCTGGCCGACGCCTTCGAATACGTCTTTCACATTGACAGAGCGGCCGCGCCATTCGCCCGGCAGGATCGAACCGCCGTATAGAAACACGCTGGGCACGTTGAGGCGCAGCATCGCCATCATCATACCTGGCAGGCTTTTGTCGCAACCGGCGACGCCAACCAGCGCATCATAGGCGTGACCGCGCATGGTCAGCTCAACACTGTCGGCGATCGCTTCGCGCGAGGCCAGCGACGAGCGCATGCCTTCATGGCCCATCGCGATGCCGTCGGTGACGGTGATCGTGCAGAACTCGCGCGGCGTGGCGCCCGCTTCTTTGACGCCAACTGAAACGGCCTGCGCCTGGCGCATCAAAGTCGTGTTGCAGGGCGCCGCCTGATTCCAGCACGACGCCACGCCCACGAATGGCGCCTCGATCTCACGCGTGCCAAGGCCCATGGCGTAATAATACGAGCGGTGCGGCGCGCGCTCAGGCCCCACGGTGGTGTGGCGCGAAGGCAGCTTCGACTTATCCCAAGATTTGCGCGGCGGTCCGCCGGAATCCATGCGCTTGGCTCCTGATTGAGGAGCGCGTCATAGCGGGTTCGCGCGCCGTCTTAAACCGTCTTTACGTACATCCAGGCGGCGACGCCGGTGGCCCAGAGCAGGTAGCCAACCATCGCCGGCAGGCCGGTGAGCATGACCAGTAGACCCGCCCCTGCAAAAGCCAGCGCCAGCAGCTCAAGATAACGCTTCTTGACCGCCCAACGGCCCTCGGCGCCGGGCTTTTCGATCTCCGCGCCGAGAAACTGGTAGTCCGCCATATCGCAAGTCTCGCGCCGCGAAGTGACCAGACGGTTAAGCCGCTGCCCGCAGCCGCTCCAGCGCGGCTTCGAGCTTGGCCTTGGCCGCCAAAGCGTCGGCGCGGCGTTCGCGCTGTTCCTCGATCACCGCATCGGGCGCCTTGCGGACGAATTCGGCATTGCCGAGCTTGGCGTCGATCTTGGCGATCTCGCCATCGAGGCGCTTGACCTCCTTGGCCAGACGGCTGGCTTCAGCGCGGAAATCAACAACGCCTTCCAGCGGTAGCGCCACAGTGGCCTCACCATGCACGAACGTTACGGCGCCGGCGGGCGCGGTGTCGGCAATGGTGGAGTAATCCAGCCGCGCCAGGCGGTCGATCAGCTCCTGATGCCGCTCCAGCCGCTTGCAGCTTTCCTTCGCCCCCCCGATCAGCAGCAGCGGAATTTTCGCGCCAGCGGGCACGTTCAGCTCAGCGCGCGCCGAGCGCGTGAGCGAAACCAGATCAATCAGCCAGTTAATTTCCTCTGCGGCCTTTTTGTCGATCAGGCCCTCCGGCAACACCGGCCATGCCTCGACGATCAGCATGCGCGCGCGCTGCGGCCCAAATTCGCCGAGCCGGCTCCATAATTCCTCGGTGATGAACGGCATGAACGGATGCAGCAGGCGAATGATCTGCTCCAGCACCCAGGCGGCCGTCGCACGCGTTTCGGCAAGCGCCGCTTCGTCCGACCCATTAAGCAACGGCTTGATCAGCTCGATGTACCAATCGCAGAACACGTTCCAAACGAATTTGTAGAGCGCGCCGGCTGCTTCGTTGAAGCGATAGGCCTCCAGCTCCTTCGTGACCGTGGCGGCCGTTTCCGTCAGCTCACTGACGATCCAGCGATTGATCATGTGCTTCGGGCTTTTCGGATCGAATGCAGTCCAATTGACGCATTCGTTCATCTGGCAGAAGCGCGCCGCGTTCCACAGTTTCGTTCCAAAATTGCGGTAGCCTTCGACGACGCCGCGGCCCATGCGCACGTCCTTGCCAGGCGCGGCCTTCATCGCCAGCGTCAGGCGCAGCGCATCGGCGCCATATTCGTCGATCAGCACGAGCGGATCGACAACATTGCCCTTCGTCTTGCTCATCTTGGCGCCCTTTTCGTCAACGACGCGGGCGTGGATCAGAACATTGTGGAACGGCACATCCTTCATGAAGTGCAACCCCATCATCATCATCCGGGCGACCCAGAAGAAGATGATGTCGTACATCGTGACGAGCACGCTGGTTGGATAGAAGCGCTTCACCTCGGGCGTGTCGTCCGGCCAGCCCATCGTCGAGAACGCCCAGAGCGCGGACGAGAACCATGTGTCGAGCACGTCTTCATCGCGGCTAAGCGGCGTGTCTTTCTTGTAGTGCGCTTTGGCCGCCGCTTTCGCCGCTTGTTCGTTTTCTTCAACGAACACCTTGCCGTCCGGCGCATACCAGGCGGGGATCTGGTGGCCCCACCAAAGCTGGCGAGACACGCACCAGGGCTGGATGTTGCGCATCCAGTGGAAATAGGTGTTGGCGAAATTTTCCGGCGTGAACTTCGTCTTGCCGGATTCAACGGCAGCGATCGCCGGCTCGGCCAGCTTCTTAGCGTCCACATACCATTGCTCGGTAAGCATCGGCTCGAGAATGACCATCTTGGTCTTCTCGTCATGCGGCACCGCGTGAGCGATGTCTTCGGCGCCATCGAGCAGGCCATCCTGTTCGAGTTCGGCCAGAATTGCATCGCGCGCCTTGAAGCGATCCAAGCCGCGGAACCGTTCGGGAATGTCTCCGGTCATCCGCGCTTCGCGGTCAATCACTTCGACCGGCGCCAGCTTGTGGCGCTTACCGACTTCGAAATCGTTGAAATCGTGCGCGGGCGTAATCTTCACTGCGCCAGAGCCTTTTTCGGGATCAGCGTATTCGTCCGAGATGATCGGAATGAGGCGATCGGTCAGCGGCAGCTTCACCATCTTGGCGATCAGTGCTTGATAGCGCTCATCATTCGGATGCACAGCAACCGCGACGTCGCCCAGCATCGTCTCGGGCCGCGTCGTTGCAACGATGATTTCACCGCCGCCCTCAGCCAGCGGATATTTGATCCGCCAGAGCTTGCCTTTGACTTCGATGTTTTCGACTTCGAGATCGGAAACCGCGGTCTGCAGTTTAGGGTCCCAGTTCACAAGGCGCTTGTCCTTGTAGATCAGGCCTTCCTTGTAGAGCTGCACGAACACTTTCAGAACGGCGCGGCTCAGCCCCTCATCCATCGTGAAGCGTTCGCGGCTCCAGTCGCAACTGGCGCCAAGGCGGCGCAATTGGCGCGTGATGGCGCCGCCGCTTTCTTCTTTCCAGGTCCAGACGCGTTTGAGGAATTCCTCGCGGCCTAGTTCGCGGCGGCCAATATTCCCCTGCTCGGCCAATTGCCGCTCGACGACGATCTGGGTGGCGATACCAGCGTGGTCCATGCCCGGCTGCCACAGCACCGACTTGCCGCGCATCCGCTCAAACCGCGCGAGGATGTCCTGCAGCGTGTTGTTGAGCGCGTGGCCGATATGCAGCGAGCCGGTGACGTTCGGCGGTGGAATGACAATGGCGAACGGCGCGCCATCTGCTTTCGGCTTGAACGCGCCCGAACTTTCCCACGCCTCGTACAAAGACGCTTCAACGGACTTGGGATCAAAATTGGTGTCGAGCATTCCACAAAAGCAAACGGCCCCGCGGGGTGTGCGGAGCCGTGCGCTATAGCAGTGGAAACGGCGTCCCGGCTACCGAGACAGGCGGGAAATGCGGTCCAGTTCGGCTTCGACCTTCGCTTCGACGATCGCCGGCAGGTTCTGGTCCAGCCATTCTTTCAGCATCGGCTTCACCAATTGGCGGATCATGCCTTCCAGTGTCTGGCCCGGCTGATCGGCGACGCGAACAGACCCGGCCAGACGGCTGAACGCGCCGGCCGCGACGTGCGAGGCGGGTTCAGACACGATCGGCTCGTCCGCGCGCGCCGGCGCTGGGGCGGGCGCGTAAACCGCAGCAGGTGCGGGCCGTGGAGCGGGTTGAGGCGCTGCTTCGGGGGCCGGAGCGGGCGCTGGCGCCCGCGCCACCGGCTCGTCGAATACCATTATATCATCTTCAGGTTCAGCGTCGGCCGGCTGGACGAGGTCAAGCACCTCTCCGGGCGCGACCGGCTGATCTTCTTCCGAAATGATTCGCCGAATGGAGGCCAGAATCTCCTCCATCGAGGGTTCGGCCTGGGGTTCCTGCATCGCCATGTTGCTCAGCCCGCCTGCGCGCCCACGCCGCGAAATCGATCGCGGCGCTTAAAGCTAAGGTCGAAGGGTGAGTCGCGCCAAGCCTTCTGATCAGGCCGCTAGAATCGCCATCCAACCGCTTTGCGATGCTTGTCTGGATCATATAACGGCGCGTTAACGCCCAGCGCTTTCGGGTCCAAATCGCCCACAGCTTGCAGCAAGCCATGCGCGGCGACATACGCATTTCGCTCGGCCTGCGCCTGCGCGACGCGCGAATCGAGCAGCTCCTGCTGCGCGTTAAGCACTTCAATCGTCGTCCGCAGGCCGACATCGCGCTCCTGCTCGGCGCCGTCAAACGCGAGCTGATTGGCTTCGACCTGTTCGCGAGTCGAAACGATGGTCTGACGTGCAGCTTCCAGATCATTCCACGCCGTGGTCACGTCGGTCGTGACCTGGCGGCGCGCCTGCTCTGCCTGCAATTCGACGCGATGCAGGTTTTCACGCGCCTGCGCGACCCGCGAGCGCGCAAGGCCGCCCTGATAAAGCGGGACCGTCAAGGTCGCCACTGCGCTTGCGCTTTGATCGTCGGGCGGCGCAAAGCCTGTCACGGGAGAGCGTTGGTCATCGAAGTTTCGCGTGAGGCGGCCCGTCACAGAAACCTGCGGCAGCAATGACGCGCGATCGATAGTGATCTGCGAGCGCGCGGCTTTCACCTGACTCTGCAGCTGGCGATAGTCCGGATTGGCCATCAGCCCCTGCTCGATCGCCATTTCGAGCGCCGAAGGCAGAGCAGGCGCTTCGGGCGGGGCTTCCAACTGGCCGGGCGGGTTGCCGACGATCGCCGCGAAATTGACGCGCGAGGCCTCTAGATCGGCGCGCGCGACGGCCAATTGCGCCCTCGCGCCCGCCAGACGCGCCTGCGCCTGTGCAACGTCCGTGCGCGTAATCTCGCCGACATCGAAGCGCGCCTGCGCCTCCTCGACCTGCCGCAGCAGAAGGTCGGCGTTGTTGCCGCGGATGTTCAGAATCTCAGCGTCGCGGCGCACGTCCATGTAAGCGGAGACGACGGCCAGCAGCACGCTCTGTTCGGTGGAACGCAGTCCCTCCTGCGCCGCCTCGATGTTCGCGTTGGCCTGATTGATCGCGCCGATGTTGCGGCCACCGGCGAAAACGGATTGCGTCGCTTGCACCCCGTAGGAGCCTGGGCGGGAGCGGTCCACAGCGCTGCTCGGATCGGATAGGTCAAAGTCGGTGCGCTGCTCGCCATAGGTAGCGGTCGCGCTGACTTGCGGCAGCAGGCGAGAGCGGGCTTGCGGATAGAGCTCATCCGTCGCTCGGGTATTGGCGCGCGCTGCTTCGAGTGTCGGGTTTCGCGCATACGCCGCGTTGATCGCGTCAGGCAGCGTCTCCGCCTGCGCCGCCGGCGCTAGAGCAACGATCGCCGCCGCGGACAGCCAGAATTCGAGTTTACGCATTCTAAGCATGTAAAGCCCAATCAAGGTTAAGGACTACTGAAGCAGCGTCACAGGTGCGCGATCTGGCCCCCAAACGCCTAGAACGCGAACGCTTTGGGACGTTGTAAGCCAGGCGCGAGGTGCGGGCCGGCGTCGAACGCCACGCGATATGCGCAGGCCCCGCCCGTCTTTAGATAGATGCGCGCCTCACCGGCCTGGCCGGACCGGACGATCACGCCTAACCGGCCGCCCTCTGCCAATTGCTCAAGCCAAGCTTCCGGCACGATCTCCGCCGCCCCGTTCAGAATGATGACGTCATAGGGCGCGGAGTCCGGCCAGCCCACTTTTGTCTCCGTGCAAACCGCAGTCACGTTGGCCAGCCCGCTCTTGTCCAAAGCCGCGCGTGCGGCGAAGGAGAGATCGGGACTGGGATCGAGTGTCACTACCAACTTCACGCACCGGCCAAGTATGGCCGCGCCGTACCCCGTGCCGCCGGCGATTTCCAGAGCTTTTTCATGTCTCTGCGGCGCCAGAGATTGAAGCAGCTTCGCAAGGTCGCGTGGGCTGAGCAGGCGCCGGCCGGGCGCAACTTCGGGCTCATATTCGGCATAAGCGGCCACGCGCGAGGTTTCCGGAACGAAATGCTCCCGCGGAATCGTCCGGAACGCGGCCAACAGCGCCGCATCGGTTACATCGTTCGGGCGCACCTGCGATTCGACCATCGCCGTCCGGGCCTGTGCGAAATCCATTTCCTTCGCCCTTTACGTTGCGACGCAGCGTTCGGCTTGCTATCTGCACCCTCACGCCCTGTAAACCGGCGAGCGCGGGGCGTTCGTCTCGCCGGTATCTGGCCTCATGGCGGAGTGGTTACGCAGCGGACTGCAAATCCGCGCACCCCGGTTCGATTCCGGGTGAGGCCTCCAAAACTACCGCGGCGCTTGTCGCGCCCTGTTTGGCGCGTGTCGATCGACCACTGCTTGGAACAGTTCGAGGCTTATCGCCTCGGGCGTGAGATGGCGTGAAAGCATCCCGCTAAGCGATAGCATCACAATGCCGTGGACGCCGCCCCAAAGCATGTTTCCAATGAGGCTCGGGTCGCCCTCGATGACCCCACTGGCCACCATATCGCGCACACAAGCCTTCATCTGGTTTCGGGCCCGTTCGCCCGCCCGCACCAGATCCGGATCAACATCGCCGTCCCGCAGGAACGGCGCTTCAAACATCATCCGATAGACGTGCGGCCGCTCGCTCGCGAACTGGATGTACGCTGCGCCAATCGCGCGCGCGCTAGACATGGAGTCCACCGGGCCCACGTTGGCGCGCTCCAGCGCGTCGGCGAACTCGTCGAAACCACGTGCGCGAACCGCCGCCAAAATTGCGTCTTTGTCCTTGAAATAGCGATACGGAGTCATGGCGCTGCAGCCCAATTCCTTGGCCAGACTGCGCATGGTTACAGCGTCGGGACCCCGCTCGATAAAAAGGCGCGCCGCCGCATCACAGAGCCGCTGACGAAACCCGGCAACATCATCGTCTGTAAGAGTTCTTGGCACTACCTCTCCGCGTTGGCTTCTGCCGCGTGCTGCTGCTTACGTTGTACGTCGCAAAAGCCGGCTCGCTCCATCCCAGTTTCTCAGATTTATCCTCTTTACATCAATTGTTTCTCTCAAATTCTCAGGAAAGACGAGTCCTCTTAGCCCGCCGATTGTGAGCAGATTGTTAAGCGCCCGACCGGCTTTAAAGCTTCGAAAATTCCGTTGGCGCGGTTGCGCCATGCGGCGCTCGTTAGCGGCCGCGACCATTGTTCCCGCGGCAACGCGATTGCGCGTTATCTCGCACCTGCAACTTTGGCGTTAGCAAGGCCCGGATGCAGAGACGTTGCGTCAACTTGTATGTAGTTAGCGGCGGTCCCCACCCACCAAGTCGGCGACCGTCGGCGATCCGTATTAACCCTTGGTTAATCGTTTAACGAGATAGTCACCACGTCTTCCCTTGGAGACACCCACCATACCCAACGCCTTCGGGGCCCTTCGGGGCCCCGTTTTCTTTCTGGGCTTGCAAACTTTGGCAAAAGGCTTGGACGGTGATCGCCAACCTTGCTAAGAGGCGCCCCCTGGGGAGCAATCCCTGGCCGTTCCGCGGTAGCTCAGTGGTAGAGCAACCGGCTGTTAACCGGTTGGTCGTAGGTTCGACCCCTACCCGCGGAGCCATTCCACGCCGTTAAGCGCCGCTCCCATCACTGAAAATTAGCCGAATGCGCCCTAGCGGCGCGTCTTCGCTGCCTTTTTGACCGGCTGCGCCAGTTTGCGCTTGGCTTTGACAGGCGCAAGGGCGGGTCCGCGGCGGGCTTCACCGGATTCGGCGATCGTGCGCAGCAGTTCGACCACGCGTTTGCGGACGCGGCCGTTTTCGATCGCGGCAAAGAACCCAGCCACCGAAACCTGGTCCACGCCACTGCCATCGGTCTTGGAGATCGGGCGGGTGAGCGCCGCCACGTCCTTGGACTCCTCGAGGAAATAGGAGATGGGCTGATCTACCGCCGCGGCGATCGACACAAGACGGGAGGCGGCGATTCGATTAGCGCCCTTTTCATACTTCTGGATTTGCTGGAACGTGATCCCAAGGCGCTCCGCCAATGCCTGCTGGGACAGGCCCGCTTCTGTACGCGCCGTGCGAAGCTTCCTCCCCAAAACATAATCCATTGCTGAGGTTGATCGAGCGTCTGACATTAGCTGGCACCCATTTCCCTAGAACAAGCAAAAAACCGCCCCGGCCTACGGCAAAGGAAGCGGATCACCCCATGCGTAAGGCGCGCTATTCGTTCGGTTTAAGGATTGTCGTCTTTATCCGACTATCCCGGCCCGACGCCGCGCGCTACCTCGCTCAGTACGCTCTTGCGTTACAATTGTAATGAAGGCGTGGAGCGGTCGGTGTCCAGAGCAAAAACTATTTTGTCGCAAGATTCGGTGCGCGATGCACATGTTAACGTTGCGGCAAACAGGCTGACGCATCTGCAGCGGCTTGAAGCCGAGAGCATCCACATCATGCGCGAAGTGGTGGCCGAGTGCGAGCGGCCGGTGATGCTGTACTCCGTCGGCAAGGACAGCGCGGTGATGCTGCATCTGGCGATGAAGGCGTTTTATCCTTCCCGCCCGCCATTTCCGCTGCTTCACGTCGATACAACCTGGAAATTCAAAGCGATGTACGAACATCGCGATAAGCGCACAGCAGAGCTCGGCTTCAAACTTATTGTTCACATCAACCAGGATGGTCTGCGGCGTGGGGTTAACCCCTTTTCATCTGGATCCGCAGTCCACACGGACGTGATGAAAACGGAGGGCCTTAAACAGGCGCTCGACAAGTATCAGTTTGACGCCGCTTTCGGCGGCGCGCGCCGCGATGAGGAGAAAAGCCGCGCAAAAGAACGGATTTTTTCCTTCCGCACCACCAACCATCGCTGGGATCCGAAGAACCAGCGCCCGGAATTATGGCGGCTTTACAACGCCAAGAAGCATCGCGGCGAAAGCATCCGCGTATTTCCGCTGTCAAACTGGACCGAATTAGATATCTGGCAATACATCTATTTGGAGAACATTCCGATCGTGCCGCTCTACTTTGCGGCTGAGCGGCCGGTTGTTGAGCGCGACGGCGCGCTGATCATGGTCGATGACGAGCGCATGCCGCTGAAACCAGGTGAAAAGCCGGTAATGAAAAAAGTGCGGTTTCGCACACTCGGCTGTTATCCACTGACTGGCGCGATCGAAAGCGAAGCGGCGACGCTGCCCGCGATTATCCAGGAAATGCTGCTGACAACCACGAGTGAGCGTCAGGGCCGGATGATTGATCACGACCAAAGCGCCAGCATGGAGAAGAAGAAGCAGGAAGGCTATTTCTGATGGCCCACGTCTCCGAGCTCATCGCCAAGGACATCGACGCTTACCTAGACGCCCACCAGCATAAATCGCTTCTGCGCTTCATCACCTGCGGCAGCGTCGATGATGGGAAGTCCACGCTGATCGGGCGCTTGCTGTACGATTCGAAGATGATCTTCGAAGATCAGCTGGCCGCCCTTGAGCGCGACTCCAAAAACGTCGGCACCCAAGGCGAGGCAATCGATTTCGCCCTTCTGGTCGATGGCCTCGCGGCTGAACGCGAGCAGGGCATCACAATCGACGTAGCCTACCGCTTCTTCTCGACCGATAAGCGCAAGTTCATCGTCGCCGATACGCCTGGCCATGAACAATACACGCGCAACATGATCACCGGCGCGTCCACCGCCGACCTCGCCGTGATCCTGATCGATGCGCGCAAGGGCGTGCTGACCCAGACGCGCAGGCATGCATTCCTGGCTTCGCTGGTCGGCATCCGGCGCATCGTTCTGGCCGTCAATAAAATGGACCTGATCGGCTGGTCTCACGAGCGGTTCGACACCATCGTCGCGGAGTTCACCGAGTTCGCCGGCAAGATCGGTTTGAGCGATATCCTGCCCATCCCGATTTCCGGACTGAACGGCGACAACATTTCCAGCCGCGGCGCGCATTCACCCTGGTACAACGGGCCTATCCTGATGGAGCACCTGGAAACGGTGCCGCTGGACGAGGACCGCCTTGCATCACTGCCGTTCCGCATGCCGGTGCAATGGGTCAACCGCCCCGATCTCGACTTCCGCGGTTTTGCCGGCCTCATTGCCTCTGGTTCGGTGGCGCCCGGCGACGAGGTGCGCATCCTCCCATCGGGACGCACCAGTAGAGTTAAACGCATCGTTGTGCATGGCGGCGACCTCGATCGCGCGGGCGCTGGCCATTCGGTCACGCTGACCCTTGCTGATGAGGTCGATGTCAGCCGCGGCGACGTCATCGCGGCAGCCAATGCCGCTCCGGAAACCGCAGACCGCTTCGAAACCACTTTGGTCTGGATGGCGGACGCCTCGCTGACGCCGGGCAAATCCTACTGGATGAAGATCGGAACCAGCCTGGTTTCGGCGCAGGTCAGCGAGATCGACTACAAGATCGACGTCAACACGCTAGCCGAGACGCCGGCGCAATTCCTTGGCCTCAATGAAATCGCTGCTTGCAAGGTCACGCTTGACCGGCAAATCGCGTTTGATCCTTACGTCGACAATCACGACACTGGTGGCTTCATCCTGATCGACCGCACCAGCTTTGCCACGGTCGGGGCAGGCATGATCCGCAGCGCCCTGCGCCGGGCGCATAACATTCACTGGCAGGGGCTGGACGTGACGCGCGCCGCGCGCGCCTCGATCAAGGGCCAGCTCCCCGCCGTACTATGGTTCACCGGGCTTTCCGGCGCGGGAAAATCCACCATCGCCAATCTCGTTGAGAAAAAGCTCCATTCGCTCGGCCGCCATACCGTGCTGCTGGATGGCGACAACATCCGCCACGGACTCAACAAGGATCTCGGCTTTTCCGACGCAGACCGCGCCGAAAACATTCGCCGGGTCGCGGAAGTGGCGCGCCTGATGGCCGACGCCGGTCTAGTCGTGCTGGTCTCGTTTATTTCGCCGTTCCGCGCCGAACGCGCGCTGGCCCGCAGCCTCACCCCGCCGGGCGAGTTCTTCGAAATCCATATCGATACGCCGCTCTCGGTGGCCGAGACCCGTGATGTAAAAGGTCTTTATGCCAAGGCCCGGGCCGGCGAAATCAAGAACTTCACTGGCGTCGATAGTGCGTATGAGCCGCCGGAAAAGCCGGAAATCCACATAGACACGACCCAACTGACGCCGGCTGACGCCGCCGAGCTGATTGTAACCCGCCTGACCGGCGAAGGCGCCGCTGAAAACTGGAGCGTCTGAGGCCGGACGGAAGAAAGCGTAAACCATCCCTCAACCCTGGCGCTTTACAGTGCGCGCATGGAATCGGCCGCCGCTGCCTCGGTTTTTGACCCGTCGGACATCCGCACGCTGATCGTAGGCGACAACGCCTTCGAGCGGCGGCTGGTGAATGATTTGCTTATCGCCCTAGGCGTCCGCGAGATCATCCTGGCTGAAGACGCGATCGCCGCCTTCGCGCAAATTCGCCTGCGCCGGCCGCGGATGATCGTTGTCGATGCCGAAATGCGTCCAATGAGCGGCTTCATGCTGGCGCGTGAGCTGCGCCGATCGGGTCTCGCGGCGGCCAATACGCCTTTGATCCTGATTACTTCGGAGACCTCGCCGGATTTCGCCGAGGCCGCCCGCGGCGCTGGCGCCCATGAGGTCATCGCCAAGCCCGTTTCGGCAGATTCCATGCGCCGCTGCCTGCAAGGCGCGCTGACGCGCAAGCCCGACTTTTCGGCTATCGCGCGTCGCCCCGACCGGCGGAGCGGCGATCCACGCCTCCAGGCCATAGCGACCGAGCGGCGAGCGCAAGGCGCCAGCGTGAACGGCGAACGTGTTTCGCGCGCTGCGCTTCTCGCTGCGATCGACGAAGCGCGCGCCAAGATCGCTGGCTGGGCTTCAAGCGGTGACACCACCCTGATCGAGGATGCCCGCAATGCGCTCGAGCGCGCATCGGACACGGCCTGGACCACTGGCGGCGATCTAACGCTCGCGCGGGCGCTTTCTGGGGTGATGCGGCTGCTTGAGGCAGCCGATCAGGGCCGGGCCGATGCGGCCGTTTTGGATGTCAGCCTGGTAGCGGCGCGCGCGCTGCTTGCTGCAGATAAGGGCCGCCTCGCCATGCGGGAGGCGCTGGCGGAGGCCGTTTCACACGTCGCCGACAAGCGTGCAGGCACCGATCAATCCTAGATTTTCAAGGTTTACTAAGACCTCATGGGTATGGTGCAGCGGTCTTAATCACCTGAGCCGGGGCACATGTTAAGCACTTCGTCCAAATTCACCGCCCTTTCGGTGCTGGTCGTGGACCCCAATCCGCACCACCGCGCCATCGTCTCGGAAATTCTGCGGGCTGCCGGCGTTACGCGCATCTTCACTGCCTCAGGCAGCGAAGACGCGCTGCAGGAACTTCGCATGTGGCACCCCAGCGTGATGATCATCGATTGGGAAATTGCGCCGATCAACGGCATCGACATGACCAAAGCGATCCGCAAGGGTATGCAGGGCGTGGACCGGACGATCCCGATCGTCATGCTGACGGCGCGCAATACCGTGTCCGACGTTGAAGTCGCCCGCAAAGCCGGCGTCCATGAATATGC
This sequence comes from Alphaproteobacteria bacterium, assembly GCA_031399165.1. Taxonomy (GTDB): domain Bacteria; phylum Pseudomonadota; class Alphaproteobacteria; order Caulobacterales; family Aquidulcibacteraceae; genus JAKFWI01. The sequence goes on from JANNOO010000007.1 coordinate 141,069, forward strand.
GATCAAGCCAGTTTCATCGGGTGGTTTGCTGGCGCGCATCGAAGCGTCGGCGATCAAACCGCGCCGGTTTGTTGATAGCCCCGTCTATACCGGCCCCTGCCGCCGCCGGAAAATGATCGAAAACTACCTAGGCCCGCGCCGCCGCCTGGCCGATCCCGTGGGCGCGGAAACCCAAAAAGCCATGGCGACTTCGTCAGTCGCACGCATCAACGAACTGACCAAGACATTCGATCCGGGCGACCGCAATCAGGTCCGCGCCGTGTTTTCGTCAGCGAAGGACGCCAAAACGGTTGCCCAAGAAATCGGCGATCACCCGCTCGGGCGCTCCGCCGATTCGCTGGTGAAATACATCGAAGGCATGGGCGCGACCGACCGGCTCGATCCGGAAATCGTGCAGACGCACGTCGAAGCGATGAACCAGCTTGTCGCCCTGCCCGGCGGGCAAAGCGAAGCGCGCGATCAGGTCGCCAACGGCCTCGAAGCAGTCGTGCAGAAAAAGATGCGCGTGGCGCGCGAGGCGGCGGCCTAGGCTTTGTTCAACCGCGCGATCAGGCTCGACGTATCCCAGCGTCCGCCGCCCATCGCCTGAATCTCCGCGTAGAATGCATCGACCAATGCGGCGACCGGCAGGTCCGCGCCATTGGCGCGCGCCTCATCAGCCACCAGCCCGAGATCCTTACGCATCCAGTCCACGGCGAAACCGAAATCAAATTTGCTTTCGGCCATCGTCTGCCAGCGATGATCCATCTGCCAGGACTGCGCCGCGCCTTTTGAGATCGCGGCAATCACCTTTTCCAGGTCAAGGTCGGCGCGCTGGGCGAAATGCAGACCTTCCGCCAGGCCCTGCACGAGGCCGGCGATGCATATCTGGTTGACCATCTTCGCCAATTGGCCAGCCCCGGCGCCGCCGACCAGCACGGCATTGGCCGCATAAGCCTTCATGATCGGCAGCGCGCGTTCAAACGCTTCAGGCGCGCCGCCCGCCATAACGGTGAGCCGGCCGTTCTGCGCCCCAGCCTGGCCGCCGGAAACAGGCGCATCCACAAACGAAATTCCGCTATCCGCAGCCTGCGTGCTTAGCCGCCTCGCCAGCGCCGCCGACGCTGTGGTGTGATCGACGAAAACGCCGCCGTCCGCCATAACAGGGGCCGCAGCGCCGAACACTTCTTCCACGTCCGCATCAGCGCCGACGCATGCGAATACAAAGCTGCAGCCCTCCGCGGCGCCCTCGGCGCTTGTGACAGCATTGCCGATATGCTCGCGCGCCCAGGCGAAACTTTTTTCGGGCGAGCGATTGTAGACGCGCACCCGATAGCCCGCGCGCGCCAGATGGCCTGCCATCGGATAGCCCATCGCGCCGAGTCCGAGGAAGGCGACGTCGTGCATGCGCATCTCCTGCCCACCCTTTCGCAATCTAGGGCGTTGGCGCAACGCCGTAGCGGCCGCGGAAATAGGTCAGCCCATCGCCTGGATGCGCATCGTACGCCATCACCTGGCCAACGATCAGGATGTGATCACCGACGTGATGGCGGGCGACCGTGTGGCAGTCAAAGCGCGCCAGCGCCGTACGCATTAGCGGCGCCCCTACACCGGCGCCGGTGCGGGCCCACCGCTCAATCTCGTGCTCTTCCGCCGGCAGCGCCCCGTGTGCGGCAAACCGCGATGATTGTGCTTCCTGATCGACTCTCAAAACCGACACGCCCCAATCAGGCGCGCCAGCAAACACGGCGTAGCGGTCAGACTTATGATCGAGCGACCACATCACGAGACGCGGCGTAAGCGAGACCGAAACGAACGAATTGACCGTGATCGCCCACGCCCCGGCCTCAGCCGCCTCGGCCGTGATCAACGCGACGCCCGTGGCGAAACTACCCAGCGCGCGCCGATATGCCAAAACCTGATCGATCCCGCCGTCCATGCTTACTCGTCTTTAACGGCCATCGGCCAAAGTCCAACCCTAGAGGTTAGAAAGGACGCCGTTTTTCGCATGGCTGCACGCGCAAAGTCCAATCAGGCCCCGATCATCATCAAAAAGATCAAGAAGGGCGGGGGCGGCGGCCATCATGGCGGCGCTTGGAAAGTTGCGTATGCCGACTTCGTGACGGCCATGATGGCGTTCTTCCTGCTCATGTGGCTGATCAACACAACCACGCCGGAGCAGAAGCGCGGCATCGCCGATTACTTTGCCCCCGCCTCCGTCTCTCAGACCACAAGCGGCTCTGGCGGGATGCTGGCCGGCAAGGCGCTTTCAGCCGAAGGCGTGCGCGCCGACAAAGGCTCTCCGGTAATCGACAGCGCTGGCCAGGGCGTCGGCAGCAGCGACAGCCCGGACTCCTCCAACCAATCGGGCAAGGATGATGCGGCCGAAAAGGCCAAGCTGGCCGCCCAGAACGCCGAGTTCGATAAAGCCGAAATGTCGATCCGCCAGGCGATGCAGGACATGCCGGAGATCGCCGAGCTGTCGAAGCAGGTGATCATGGAAATCACGCCTGAAGGGCTGCGTATCCAGATCATCGACCAGGAAGGCCGGTCCATGTTTCCGCCTGGCGATGCGCGCCCCTATGAGCGCACGCAGCGCTTGCTGGCCGCGATCAGCGGCGTGATCGCTGAACTTCCCAACCGGCTGTCTATAAGCGGTCACACCGACGGCAGCCCGCCCAGCCGGGCCGGCCAGTCGAACTGGGAGCTTTCCGCCGACCGCGCCAACGCCTCGCGCCGCGTTTTGCAGGCAGCGGGTATTCCGACCGACCGGATTTCGTCGGTTTCGGGAAAAGCCGACGCCGAACCCTTATTTCCGGACGATCCCACCCTGCCCGGAAACCGCCGCGTTTCCATCACTTTGCTTCGCGAAGCGCCGGTTTTACCCCCAGGCCACACGCTCTAGCCGCAAGACCCTTGACGCCACGCGCCTGCGTGAGACCATCAATTGGGGCCAAGGCGGGCAGAGGCGATTCCGTGACGCGTCATTTTCCGTCGAAGCAACTCAGGTTCTACCTAACCACCCCTTCGCCGTGCCCCTATTTGCCTGACCGCGAAGAGCGCAAGGTGTTCACCAATCTCGACGGCGGCGAGGCGCTCGGCCTCAACGAGACGCTGACACACGCCGGCTTCCGGCGTTCGCAGAACATCGCCTATCGCCCCGCTTGCGACGGCTGCGATTCGTGCATTTCGGCGCGCATACCCACGCGCTCATTCGAAATGTCTCGCTCATGGCGCAAGGTGATGGCGCGCAACGAAGACCTGCACCGCCTGCGCCGCCCGGCGGAGGCGACCGAAGAGCAGTTCTGGCTGCTGCGCCGCTATCTCAACCATCGCCATGCCGAAGGCGGGATGGCCGATATGACGCTCCTCGATTATGCGGCGATGGTCGAAGAAACCGCCGTACATACGCACATCGTGGAATATCGCTACACCAAGGGCGCGGATCGCGACGAACTTGCCGGCGCGGCGATTGTCGATTTGCTGCGCGATGGCCTTAGCCTCGTCTATTCCTTCTTCGATCCGCGCGATGAGCGCCGCTCGCTCGGCGCCTACATTATTCTGGATCACGTCAGGCAGGCGCAGGCCGCAGGGCTCGAATACGTCTATCTCGGCTATTGGGTGCCGGGCAGCGACAAGATGGGCTACAAAGCGCGTTTCCGGCCGCTGGAGATTTTGCGCGCCGGCGCCTGGACGCCGTTCGATCCCGCCGCATTCGGCGAAGGCTAGGTCGCGGCGGCCGCGCCCCAAGGGCCCGGCGGCCGGCCGGGCGGCTCCGGCGCTGGCGGTTGAATGTCCCGCCCGCCGGCAAACTCCACCAGCGCCTGAATTCGCTTTTCGATCGGCGGATGAGTCGCAAACAGTCCGGCGAAATGGGCGCTTTCGTTCTCGATGAACATCTCCCGCACTTCGCCAGGCGCGCGCGCGATCTCGGAATTGCCCGCGATTTTCCGCAGCGCCGAGATCATTGCGTCTGGATTTTTGGTCAGCTCCACCGCCCCGGCGTCCGCCAGATATTCGCGCCGGCGCGAGAGCGAAAACCGGATCACCATCGCCAACGCATAGGCGATCGCGATCAGCAGCAGCGCCACCACGATCGCCAGGATGAACCCGCCCCCGCCCTTGCCTGAATCCGAAGACGAACTGGAATAGCGCGACGAGGACGATGATGAGCGCCTTGAGCTCAAACCACCGCCCCGCAACAGCCCACGGAACACGATCTCAGCGACAAACGAGAAGATGCCGACAAAGATCACGGCGATCACGAGCATGCGCACGTCGGCATTGCGCACATGCGTCAACTCGTGCGCCAGCACCGCCTCCAGCTCCTGCTTGTTCAGCCTCTCCACCAAGCCGGAGGTCACTGTGATCGTGTAATGCCCATCGCGTATGCCGCTGGCGAAAGCGTTGAGCGCTGGCGTATCGACAATGCGCAGGGCCGGCATGGTGATGCCTCGCGAGATGCAGAGATTTTCCAGCGCGTTGTAAAGATCAGGCGCCTCGGTGCGCTCCACCTTCCGTCCGCCGACAGCCATGTCGATGATGGTTTGATGAAACAAAAACGCCAGCACGAACCAGACGCCCGCGCCGAGCAGCGCAAACGGCCATGCCCGCTCCATCTCGCGCGCAGCCCATACGAACGGGCCGAGAAGGCTGTCCCCATCGGTAAATCCGCCCATTCCCGCGAACAGCAGGAACAAGGCGTAGGTCAGTAACAACAGGAGCGATGGAAACCCCGCCAGCAGCAGCAGGGATTTCAAATTGTTGTTCCAGATGTGGGTCGAGAGACCGTAAGCGCCCATCAGGCCGCGATCACGCCCCGAACTTTACCTGCGGCGCGGTGTTCAGCGCGGCGCGCTCCTCGCCAACGTCGAAGAACTGCCGCTCGACAAAGCCGAACGCGCCGGCAAGTAAAGAAGCCGGAAATTGCTGGATGCCGGTATTGTATTCGTTGACGGCGTTGTTGAAGAAGCGCCGCGCGGCGGCAATCTTGTTCTCGATGTCGCTCAACTCGCTTTGCAGCTGCTGGAAGTTCTGGTTGGCCTTGAGGTCGGGATAAGCCTCAGCCAATGCGATCAGCTTACCCAACGCAGCGGTCAGGACGCCTTCAGCAGCCGCCTGGCCCTGAATGCCCGCTGCCGTCGTCGCTGCATTCCGCGCGGCAATCACTGCTTCAAGCGTCCCTCGCTCGTGGCTGGCGTAGCCCTTCACGGTTTCCACCAGATTCGGCACGAGGTCGTGACGTTGCTTCAGCTGCACGTCGATGTCGGCGAACGCCTGATTCGTCCGCTGCCGCAGCGCGACAAGGCTGTTGTAGATCAGCACGCCAACCAACAGCAGCACGCCGACAACGATCAGCACAATCAAGCCAGTTGTCATCCACTCGTCCCTTCTCGAACCGTGTCGCACTCTAAGCGGTTTTCCGTGGCGATCAAATGGCGGTGGGAATTCTCCAATCGCCCTAATCCCCCTTGAACTTACCCGACCGGGAGAAGCCTTTTGGCGCCATCAGACCCGCCTGCGCGCGCTTGCCAATCCAGTCACGCCAATCAGGAACGGCGCGTGTGCGGCCCGATGAGTCGATCCAGGATAGCCCGTCGGCGCTCTTGAACACGGTCGCATCGGCCATGCCGCCATCCTTGTAGGTTTGCAGCTTCACGCCCTTGCCACGCGGCATTTCCGGCAATTCGGCCAGCGGGAAGATTACCATCTTCCGGTTCTTCCCGATCACCGCGACCATATCCCCGTCAGCCGGCGTCGCCACGAGCGCGCGCTCCTTGGCGTCAACGCTGAGCAGCAGTTTGCCGCCGCGCTTGGAGGCCAGCATGTCGTCTTCGCTCACCACGAAACCATAGCCCTGTGCGCCCGCGACCAATCTCTTGGCGCCTTCCTCATATTTGAACAGCGCCACGGTTTCGTCGTCGTCGCCCAGTTCGATCATCAGCCGGATCGGTTCGCCCGTGCCGCGCCCGCCGGGTAATTTGTCGGCGCCCAGCGTGAAGGCCCGTCCGTCTGACGCCATCAGCAGCAGCTTATCGGTCGTCTCGCACTGCACGGCGAACGCCAGCCCGTCGCCTTCCTTGAACTTGACCGCATCGACGTCTTCGACATGCCCCTTCAGCGCACGGATCCAGCCCTTTTCGGAAAGCACCACTGTGACGGGCTCGCGCGTCACGAACGCCTCGACATCTATATCGACCGGCGGCGGCGCCTCGGTGAGCACGCAGCGGCGCCGGCCCCAGGCGGTGTTGGCGCCGAATATCTCACGCACTTTCTTCAGGGCTTCGGAAACTGCCTTCCACTGCTTCTTCTCGTCCTCAACGAGCTCCTGAAGCTGCTTCTGCTCCTCGCGCAGCGCCTTGTCCTCGGCGCGGATTTCCATCTCTTCGAGCTTGCGTAATTGGCGCAGGCGGGTGTTCAAAATCGCTTCCGCCTGCACGTCAGAGAGCTTGAAGCGCGCAATCAGTTTGGGCTTCGGCTCGTCCTCGCGGCGAATGATGCGGATCACTTCGTCGAGGTTGAGATAGGCGATCAGCATGCCGCCCAGAACTTCCAGCCTGGCGGCGATCTTGCCGAGGCGGAAGCGCGAGCGGCGCAGCAGCACGTCGCGGCGGTGATCCAGGAACGCCTGTAGCACCTCTTTCAGGTTCATGACGCGCGGCACTTGCCGCGCATCGAGCACGTTCATGTTCAGCGAAATACGCGTTTCAAGTTCCGAGAGTTTGAACAGGCTCTCCATCAGCACAGCCGGCTCAACCGTGCGGGCGCGCGGCTCGATAACGATCCGCACCACATCCGTGCTCTCGTCGCGCACGTCGCCCAGAAGCGGCGCCTTTTTCTGCTCGATCAGGTCGGCCAGATTAGCAATCAGCTTCGCCTTCTGCACCTGATACGGAATTTCCGTGACGATCACGCGCCACATGCCGCGCGACGTTTCCTCAAGCTCCCATTTCGCGCGCACGCGAAAGCCGCCGCGTCCGGTGGCGTAGGCCTCGCGGATGGAGTCCGGAGATTCGATCAGCAGCCCGCCGGTCGGAAAATCCGGCCCTGGGACGAACTTTATGAGATCGTCGATCGTCGCGTTCTTGTGGTTCGCCAGATAAAGGCAGGCATCGATCAGTTCGGCGGCGTTGTGCGGCGGAATGCTGGTCGCCATGCCGACGGCGATACCGTTTGAGCCGTTGGCGAGCAGATTGGGGAAGCCTGCCGGCAACACCACCGGCTCTTCCTTGCTGCCATCATAGGATGGGCGGAAATCGACCGCGTCTTCGTCGATGCCTTCAAGCAGCGCCATCGCCGCGCGCGTCATGCGGCTTTCGGTGTAGCGCATCGCCGCCGGGCTATCGCCGTCGATATTGCCGAAATTGCCCTGGCCATCGACCAGCGGGTAGCGCGAGGAGAAATCCTGCGCGAGGCGCACCAAGGCATCGTAGATCGATTGGTCGCCGTGCGGATGGTAATCGCCCATCACGTCGCCGACGACCTTCGCCGATTTCCGGAACACGGAATCCGGTGAAAGGTTCAGCCGGTACATCGCATAGAGCGTGCGGCGGTGAACCGGCTTCAGCCCATCGCGCACGTCCGGCAGCGCGCGCGACGTGATCGTCGACAGCGCATAGGCCAGATAGCGGCGGCTTAGCGCCTCGGCCAGCGGCTCATCAATGATGCGCCCGCCATCCGGCGGCGGGGCGGCGATATCGTCAGCCATTCTGGCTCCTTTTCGATGCCCCCGTTAAATCAGAGTCGCCCGGCAAACCCCAAGCGTTCGATCAGCCGCACCCGCGCCGGCGGCATGCCCTGGCCCTGTGGATCAAACAGCCGCCGCTCCAGAAAATACCCCGCGAGCGCCAGTGCATCGGCCACGTCGCCCTCTTCCACAGGTTTGTCTGCGTCCGTCAGGAAAGGCGGCAGGCGAAGCAGCTTGTCGGCGAACGGCTCGCCCGCCTCGCGGCTCGCCGCCCGGCCCGAGCGCGGGCTGACAAACGCCAGATCGTCCGCCACGCCGGTCAGCGCGCAGACCGTAAGGTCCAGCCCGTAACCAAGCTCCGATAAGACGCCCAATTCAAAGCGCGCATAGAGCGCAGGCCAAACCTCGGACTCGGAGAGCCCTTCGATCAGCAGGATCAGCGCATCGAACAGCGCCGGGTAAGCCTGCCGCTCGGCTGTTCCCAGCCGCAACAACGCGATGGCTGAACTCATGCCGGCCAGCGCCACCGCGTCTTCCAGCAGATGCGCCGCGTAAGGCCGCGCTACCTCGATCGGTGCAAAAAAGCCGAGCTGTTCGCCCGTGCGCGCCTTCCAAGTCGTGCGCACGAGATTGCCGGCCTGCAGCGTCGGGCGTGTGCGCCGGCTGATGCCGCCATGCACCATCGCCGCCGCCCGCCCATGCTCGCGCGTGAACAATTCGGCGATCGCGCCGCTTTCGCCGAAGGGCCTGGCCCCCAGCACGATCGCGTCGTCAGACCATTCCATGTCAGCGCACCTCGACAACGCTTGCGCCAGCATTGAGCGAGGCTTCGATGTCATCAAGTCGCGGCGCCAACCAAGCTATCAACGTATTGCTGGTTGCGTTGCCTAATCTCAGCCACACGATTGCCGGGCCATCCGCCTGTCGTGCCCGGCGAGCCGAAAAGTCCTCGTCTTTGGTCACGATTGTCATGCCGCGCGCCAACGCTTCGTCCCATATCCGGCGATCGTCCGCGTCCTTCAAGCCGATTGAGCGGACGTGAATGGCTTCATTGCCGCGCTCTGTCAGCCATTGCGCCAGATAGGGCGGCAGTTGCTGGTCGATCAGAAATATCATTCAGCCGGAACGATTATGGGATGATCTATTTGCGCCGCGGCGTAGGCCAAGCTGGCGCGAATATCATCCGCTTCAAGATCAGGAAAATCGGCCAGGATTTCAGCTGTCGTTGCGCCGCCTGCAAGCATATCCAGCACATCGCGCACGCGAATACGCATGCCCCTGATGCAAGGCCTGCCGCCGCATTGGGCGGGATTTATGGTGATCCGGTCGAGAAGCGCCATAGCAACAACCTAGCGCGAACAACGCGGCGGCAAAAGGCCCGTCAGCTTTCCCAATCCAAGCCCATTGCCTCGAACCGGGCGCGTTCCTCGGCCCAGTTTTCGCGGACCTTCACGTTGAGGAACAAATGCACGCGCCGTTCCAGCGCATGCTCAAGTTCTTTGCGCGCCGCGGCGCCAATCGCCTTCACCACAGCGCCGCCCTCGCCAATAGCGATCTTCTTCTGGCTGTCGCGGGCAACGTAGATCGTCTGATCGATCCGCACCGAGCCGTCCTTGCGCTCCTGCCAGCTTTCAGTCTCCACCGTCGCCTCGTAGGGCAGTTCGTCATGCAGGCGCAGCATCAGCTTCTCACGCGTCACTTCCGACGCCAGCAAACGCGCCGGCGCGTCAGACGCCTGATCTTCCGGGAATAACCACGGCCCCACGGGCGCGGCCTTCACCAGATGCGCCGCGAGATCTTCGACGCCCACGCCGGAGCTTGCGGAGACCATGAACACATCCGTGTACGGACCATCACTCGCGAAGGTCTGCGTCAGCGCCAGCAGTACGGGCTTTTCAACGAGATCGACCTTGTTGAACGCCAGCACGGCCTTGCGGTTTTCTTCAATCAGCCGCATGCGGATTGCATCGTCTTTGCCCCGTGCGGTGTTGGCATCAACCAAATGCACGACCGCATCCGCATCAGACGCTCCCGTCCACGCCGCGCGCACCATCGCCCGGTCCAGCCGGCGTTTCGGTGCAAACACGCCGGGCGTATCGACCAGCACCAATTGCGTCTCGCCGCGCATCGCCACGCCGCGCACGGACGCTCTCGTTGTCTGCGCCTTGTGCGTGACGATCGACACCTTCTCGCCAACGAGGCGGTTTACCAGGGTAGACTTACCGGCGTTCGGCGCGCCAATAATCGCAACGATCGCGCAGCGTGTCGTGTCAGACATGCACGCCCGCCGCCGCCAGCAGCGCGAGCGCGGCGGCGCGCTCTGCTTCGCGTTTGGAGCCGCCTTCGCCCACGGCCGGATCGCAACCCTGCACCGACGCTTCCACCTTGAACCGCGGCGCATGATCGGGGCCCGCGCGCTCAAGCACCACGTAGCGCGGCGAACCGCGCTTCGTGGCCGCCGCCCATTCCTGCAGAACGGTCTTGGCGTCCTGCGGCGGCGTCGTCACCGCGGCGAATTCTTCTGCCCAGTATTTATCAATGAAGGCGCGCGCGGCCTTCAGACCGCCATCGAGGTAGAGCGCCGCGATCACCGCCTCGCACGCGTCCGCCAGGATGGTTTCCTTCTCGCGGCCGCCGCCCGCCTCTTCCGATCGCGACAAGGTCAGCGCCGCGCCGAGGCCCGCCCGCCGCGCCGCACGCGCGCAGGCAGTGCGGTTGACCAGTGCATTCAGGCGCGGGGCGAGACCATTTTCGCCCTCACCGGCGAAATCGCGATAAAGCCGCTCGGCCACGATCAGACCAAGCACCCGGTCGCCGAGAAATTCTTGCCGTTCGTTGTTGACACGCGCGGCGCGGCCATCGCCGGCGCTGGAATGGGTCAGCGCTTCCTGCAATAGGCCGGGACGGCGAAATTTGCGGCCCAGACGGGCTTCCACGCTGGCTGCGGCGCGCACGCCCTTGGATGCGCGCGCGGGCCGATCAGTTGCGCCGCTCACGCCCGTCGCCTTCAATTGATTTGCTTGACGAGACGGTCACCGCGAATGCCCGTGATCAGAGTCCACGGCTTCAGCAGCGACGTGGAAGGATCAAACGAGACCAATACGAACTGAACCTTGCCGACGAGATTTTCTAGCGGCACCAAACTGACTTCCGGCGTGCGGCTGTCGGCGGAATTATCGCGGTCGTCGCCCATGAAGAAATAATGGCCTTCGGGGACCACGAACTCTTCTGTCGTATCAAGACGCCCTCCGGGATCGCGGTCGAAAGTGGTATAGCTGACGCCGTTCGGCAGCGTCTCGCGCCAGGCCGCGATGTCGTCGTAATCGCCGTATTGTTCCTTGAAGTGCGCGAGACCTTCGGATTCGCGCTTAATCGGTTCGCCGTTGATGTAGAGCACACTGTCCTTCATTTGGATACGGTCGCCGGGCATGCCGATCAGGCGTTTGACCAGATCCTTGTCCTGCTGAGGTACGGGACGGAACACGACCACATCGCCCTGCTTGGGCTCGCTGCCGAAAATACGACCCTTCGGCCAGCCGAAATTCAGCGGCTCGACGGAAAAGCGGCTGTAGCCGTACGACCATTTGCTGACGACCATGTAATCGCCAACCAAGAGCGTGGGCTGCATCGAGCCCGAAGGGATGCGGAACGGCTGGGCGATCACGAACCGGATGCACATCGCCAAAGCGAGCGCATAGATGATCGTCTTGACCGTATCCCAGAGAGTTTCGCCCCGGGCCTCTTTGATGGATGTCATTGTCATTCAGGGGCCAGTTCGTGCGCCGCTCCCGCGGCGGCATTGGGGTCGAAACCGTCGCTTTCGACCGAAATAATGACGAAAGCTTGTGCAAGCGGGAATTCGTCGGTCAAGCTGAGATGTATATGCGCGCGAAAACCGGGCGGCGTCATCTCCCTCAGACGGGCGGCCGCGCCGCCCGTTAGCACCAGGCCCGGCTGGCCGGAACGCTGGTTTATCACGCCCATGTCTCGCCAGAAGACCCCCCTCCGCATGCCCGTGCCGAGGGCCTTCGCGCAAGCCTCCTTGGCCGCGAACCGCTTGGCGTAGCTGGCCGCCGCCGCCGGTTTTGCCTGTGATCTGGCCCGTTCCACGGGGGTGAAGAGGCGATCGACGAAGCGGTCGCCATGACGGATCAGGGCTTTTTCGATCCGCCTGATATCGATCAGGTCTGAGCCGATGCCGACGATCACGCCGGCGCCTGTTGCAGTCCACGCGCCCCATCTTCGCGAGCTGCGTCCATCAGCAGGCGCATGCGGCGGATGGCCGCTTCGAGCCCGATGAACACCGCTTCCCCAATTAGGAAGTGGCCGATGTTCAATTCCGCAACCTCCGGCAGGGCCGCGATCGGCGTGACCGTGTCATAATCAATCCCATGGCCGGCGTGGACCTCAAGGCCCAAAGCGGCAGCCTGCGCTGCGCCGGCGCTAAGACGGCTGAGATCGGCGGCAGCTTCTTCAAAATTGCCCTCGCGCACTGCATCGCAATAGGCGCCGGTATGCAATTCGACAACCGCCGCGCCGGTCCGGCTGGCCGCCTCGATCTGCTGCGGATCAGCCCCGATGAATAACGATACGCGGCTGCCATTGGCGCGCAGTTTTTCGACAAACGGCGCAATCCAGTTGTGCCCGCCGGCGACATCGAGTCCGCCTTCCGTCGTGCGCTCCTCGCGCCGCTCCGGCACAAGACATACAGCGTGGGGCCGATGCTTCAACGCGATCTCCAGCATTTCCGACGTCACAGCCATTTCAAGATTAAGCGGACGGCCGCGCTCGCGCAGCATCGCCGCAAGATGATCAATGTCGGCGTCGGAGATGTGGCGGCGGTCTTCGCGCAAATGCGCGGTGATGCCGTCAGCGCCTGCCTCCAGCGCAACAAAGGCGGCGCGGGCCGGATCAGGATAAGACGTACCGCGCGCATTGCGGATCGTGGCGACGTGATCGATGTTCACGCCGAGACGAATGCGATCAGGCCGCGAAAGGCTCACGCCGCAAGCCCGCGGCTGCCTGGCTTCACAGCGGGAATCGCGGCCAGTTCCGGCGGCAATTGATCAGCCGGATAAGCAGGTGCGTTCACCTGCGCGAGCGAAACCAGCTTCATCCCCGCGGCGCTTTCGGCTTTGCCGTTCGAACGGTCGATGATGCACGCACCGCCGGCGATCTCGCCGGGGGCGTCCTTGATCGCGCTGGCGCATTCGTTGAACGACAAGCCGGTGGTGATCACGTCTTCAACGATCAAAACGCGCTCGCCCTTGCCAATCGAAAACCCGCGCCGGAGCGTCATCACGCCATTATCCCGCTCGGTGAATACGGCTCGGCAGCCGAGGTGGCGCGCTGTTTCAAAGCCGGGGATGATTCCGCCCACGGCCGGCGAAACCACCACATCGATTTGGCCAAAAGCAGCCTTGACCTTGCTGGCGAGCGCCCGGCACAGGCGCTCGGTCCGCGCCGGGTGCTGAAACACGAACGCTTTCTGAAAAAACACAGGTGAGCGCAACCCGGAAGACAGGATGAAATGCCCTTCCAGGAGCGCGCCGGCGGCGCGGAATTCGTCTACAACGTCAGACTCGGTCATGAGCACGATTTAGCGCGCCCCGCTGGCCGCGTCGATTGCCCGGCCGGGGCGGTGATGGACATTGGGCCGTCCTCCGCTGCCTGAGCCGGTTAATCGGTTATCAGCCCCGGACCCGCTCGACCTCCCGCACAGACTTGCTGGTGCGCATGGCTGCCAGAATATTGGCCAAATGGCGGACGTCCGCGACCTCGATATCGAACCGCATGTCGAAGAAATCCTCAGTCCGCCGCTTGGTGCGCACGTCGAGAATATTGCCTTCATGGTCCGCGATGATCTTGCATAGTTGGGCCAGCGCACCGCGCGAATTTTCCACCACGGCTACGATCCGTCCAACCGCCAGTGCGTGTTCGCGCGCCGCCTCCGTCCAGGCCAGATCGATCCACTCGGCGTCATCGTCGAGTTCGGCGAGCCGCTCGCAATCGATCGTATGGATACTCACGCCGTGGCCCTTGGTCTGGACGCCGACGATGCGATCGCCCGGCAGCGGCGAGCAGCACCCGGCGAACTGCACCGCGACGCCCGGCGTCAGATGCCCGCCCTGCACATAAAGCCGCGCCTTGCGCTCCTCGATCGGCTCGCGCGCATCCTGCGAAATCTTTAGAGTCTCGCTCAGGCCGGGGAACGCCGTCGCCGCCACCACGGTGGCGCGAACCTGGCCTTCGCCAACACCCGCGAACAGATCAGCCGCATTGGCGTAATCAAGTTTGCGTGCGGCCTCCACGAGCGATGTTTCTTTCAGATCGCGGCCGAGGCGATCAAGCGCCTGGGCGACGAGGTCGCGGCCGAGACGTTCAAATTCGTCACGCCGCACGAGCCTCTCCAGCCGCCGCTGCGCCGAGCGCGCGCGCCCCGTGCGCGTGATAGACGCCCAGCCCGGCGCCGGCGCCGCATGATCGCCGGTAAGAATCTCGACCACGTCGCCATTGCGCAGAACAGTGCGCAGCGGACGCTCCTCGCCGCTGATCCGCGCCCCGACGGCGCGGTCGCCGATGTCTGAGTGCACGGCGTAGGCAAGATCCAGTGGCGTGGCGCCTTGCGGCAGAGCTATCAGCTTGCCCTTCGGCGTAAACGCAAAAACGTGATCCTGGTACATATCGAGCTTGGCGTGCTCGAGAAATTCGTCCGCGTCGCCGCCGTGATCGACGATATCGAGCAGCGATTGCACCGCCTCACGCGCATCAAGACCTTTTGACGCCGATTGCTCCGCATCAAAGCCATAAGCCTGGTTCTTGTAGCGCCAGTGCGCCGCCACGCCAAGTTCGGCGATGCGATCCATTTCTTCGCTTCGGATCTGGATTTCGACGCGCACATTGCCCGGCCCTACGACCGTCGTGTGGATCGAGCGATAGCCGTTGGGCTTGGGGTTGGAGACGTAATCTTCAAACGCCTCGGGCACAGCGCGCCACGTCTGGTGAATGACGCCCAGGGCGCGGTAGCAATCCTCCGCGTTCTGCACGATCACGCGGAAAGCGTAGATGTCGGCAAGATCGGAAAACTGCACGCTCTTGCGCTGCAGTTTCCGCCAGATCGAATAGGGTTGCTTTTCGCGCCCGTAGAGCGCGGCCTCCACGCCCTTTTCGCCCAGCTTCGAAGCGATCGTCGATTTGATATGCGTGACATTGGCGCCGCGCTCGGCGCGCAGGCGCGCCATGCGTGCGCTGATGGCGTGAAACGGCTCGGGATAGGCCTCGGCGAACGCGCGCTCTTCCAGTTCGGTGGACATCCGGTCCATGCCGATGCGGCGCGCCAGCGGCGCGAAGATATCAAGCGTTTCATGCGCAATGCGGCGGCGGCTTTCGGCCTTCGGCACAAATTGCAGCGTCCGCATGTTGTGCAGCCGGTCGGCCAGCTTCACCAGCAGCACCCGCACATCCTTGGCCGTGGCCAGCAGGAATTTCTGCAGGTTCGCGGCCTGCTTGTTCTGCTCGGGCGATAGCTCCAGCAGCGAGAGCTTGGTGACGCCATCGACCAGTTCGGCGATGCTCTGGCCGAACTGCTTGGCGATCTGCTCCTTGGTCGCGACCGTGTCTTCGATCGTATCGTGCAGCAGGCCGGCGATGATCGTCGTGGTGTCGAGCTTATACTCGGTCAGAATGCCCGCGACTTCGATCGGATGGGCAAAATACGGATCGCCGTTATGGCGCACCTGGCCGCCATGCATCTGGAGGCCAAACACATAGGCGCGGTTTATCAGATTCTCGTCAGCGTCCGGATCGTAGGCCTTGACCCGCTCTACCAGTTCGAACTGGCGCAGCGCGCGCGGCTGAGCGGGCGGCTTAGCCCCCGCGCCCGCCGGCGAAAGAGGCAGCGGAACGGCGGCCGCCCCTTCCGCCATCAGTAACGCTCGTCGCGCTGAGCCTCCTGCTCGGCCTGAAGCGCGCGCAGAACTTCGTCTTCGCTGGACGTGGTCGGCGCGGTGAGGGCGAGACGGTCCTGCTCGTCCTCAGCCTGGGCGGCGGGCTGGACGTCCTGGAAGGTCAGGATCAGCGCTTCGCGCGTATCCTCGGGTCGGACGGCGTTTTCAGCGATCTCGCGCAGCGCCACGACCGGGTCTTTATCGCGGTCCCGCTCAACCAGCGGGGCGGCGCCCGACGAAATCTGGCGCGCGCGGTGGGCGGCCAACAGGACAAGCGAGAACCGGTTGGGCACCTTATCAACGCAATCTTCTACCGTAACGCGGGCCAAGGTCGACCTTCCTTTAGGGCTAAACGATCAAGGTAAGGCGGATCGGCCCGCCAATCAACGTCGGATCGCGCCTCTTTTGCCTCTGAAACGGTCCGTAACCTTTGTGAGCTCAACTGATCGACGCAACACGTACCTTGGATCGAGGTCGTGGAGCGCAGCCAATGAAGAGAAGCTATCGCCGCCTGTCCGCAGCTCAGAGCGCTGAGTTGTGGGAGCGCTGGAAGAAGGGCGAAGGCCTGAAGTCCATCGGCCGCGTGTTCGGCACGACATCGTCGTGCATTTTCAGTCACATAAGACATAGCGGCGGGATAAAGCCGCAGGCGCGGCGGCGGTCCCGCCTGGCGTTGACCCTTGCAGAGCGCGAGGAGATTTCTCGCGGCCTTGTTGCGGGCCGGTCGCTTCGCTCGATGGCTGTATCGCTGGGGCGCTCACCTTCGACGCTTAGCCGCGAGCTTGTTCGCAATGGCGGGTCCGGACGCTACCGCGCCGCCGCAGCCGATAGCCGCGCATGGAAACGGGCGCTGCGACCGAAACCATGCAAGTTGGCGGTGCATGATTATTTGCGACAAGCTGTTGTGGCGAAGCTGGCGTTGGAGTGGTCTCCCGAGCAGATCGCAGGCTGGCTGAAGCGAACAAATCCGCGGAACGAGGCGCGCCAGGTGTCGCACGAGACGATCTATCGAAGCCTTTATGTGCAGGCTCGCGGCGTGCTGAAAAAAGAGCTGATGGAGCACTTGCGCACCCGACGGGCGATCCGCCGCTCGCGACATGCCACAATGAAGGGCAAGCGCGTGGGCCATATCGCAGACGCCGTTTCGATCAGCGAGAGACCGGCATCAGCGGAGGACCGCGCCGTGCCCGGCCATTGGGAAGGCGATCTGCTGTGCGGATCGAAGAACAGCTTCATTGTTACGCTTGTCGAACGACACTCGCGCTATGTGATGCTCGTCAAAGTCCCCAACCGGGAAACGAAAACCGTCGTCGATGCTCTCATCAAACAGGCGCGCAAACTGCCAGACGAACTCAACAAATCACTGACTTGGGATCGCGGCAAAGAGCTCGCGGACCATCGGCGCTTCACCATGGAAACCGACATCGCCGTCTATTTCTGCGATCCGCAAAGCCCCTGGCAGCGCGGATCGAACGAAAACACCAACCGGCTCCTGCGCCAGTACCTCCCAAGAGGGACCGATCTGGCGCCACATTCCCAAGCCGAACTAAACAAGGTGGCCCGTCGGCTCAACGAACGGCCCAGAAAAACGCTGGACTTCGAAACCCCTGCCGCGCGATTTAGCGAGTGTGTTGCATCGACCCATTGAGACCGCCCCCCATTTTGGACATTGGCGAAACCCGCTTCGCTTGGCATGTAAGCCGAATGAACATGTACCATGAAGCCGACTCTAACCGCCGATGCGTTTGCCGTTGCATTCGTCGCCTGTACGTCGGCGAGCCGCCTTCGGCCGAGACGCTGCGGCGTCACCCTTCAAGGTAGAGCGCCCGCAGCCTCGCCAGCGCGGCGCCATTGATGCCAAGTCGCTGCTCAAAATAGCCCTCTATCGAGCCATACTGCTCGGTCACGGCATCGAGCGCGGCGGCGGCGTAGGCGGGATCAGTTCGTATTAGCGCTGCGGCGAGAGGCGCCGGCAGCCGCGCTAGCATCAATTTGCCAGGATCATCTGCCGGCAGCGCGTCGAGCTGGAACAATTGCTGGCTAAGCGCAAAATCTGAAAGCACCGTTTGGCGCGGAACCCCTAGAGCGCTCAGCAACAGCGCCACCGCCACGCCGGTGCGATCCTTGCCAGCCGAACAGTGCACAAGAAGCGGGGCTTCGCCCTCTACAAGCAAGCGAAATAACTCTGCGTAATCCTCCGCCATAAGCTCAGGAATGCGCGCGAATAGCGCGATTACCGTGCTGCGCGCCGCTGCTTGATCCACGTCGCCCATGGCGGTCAGCTCCCGCATCACGAGATCCTCTGCGCGGTCGCGCGCAGCATGCATCGTTGGCGGCTCGCCCACCCAGCGCGTCGGCCGTGCCGCCTGCTCACGCTCCGTGCGCAGATCATATATCGTGCGCAATCCAAGTGTGTTCAGCAGGCGATAATCGTCCGCATTTAGGCGCGCCAGTGCGCTTGATCGGTAAATGATCCCCCAACGCACTCTACGACCATCGACAGTCGCGTAACCGCCGATATCCCGTGCGTTCTGCGCTCCGGCAAGAGGTAGCGTGCGGGGCGCGACGCGCATAGCGGCGCCATCTTCGGTCTGCAGCCAAAAATAGGGGCGAGGCGGCAGCTGGTGGGTAGCGATTGAAGCGCGGCCGTCACGGTCGCGACGGGCGATCAACCGCATCTTGTTAGGGGCGGCGTCAGCTCGGTCCGAGATGCGTATCTCAACAGGCTGACGTGCATCGCGAGTGACCCAGCGCAACTCGTACCGGTTGGAGATAATGTTCGCCTCGGCGGCGACGAAGCCGCCGCCTGCCATGGCAGCGCCTGCCGCGCCAACAAAAAGTCCCGCGACGAGCAGGGCTGCAACGGATGACAACTGGCGCGCCATTTAATAGCGCATCGTCAGATCGATGCCAAAGGTGCGCGGTTCATTGAACCCGCCCACTCTGCCATTGATCAAACCCGTGCCGGTGACGGCGAAATCATAGACGACATGGGCTTCGTCGGCGATATTTCGCACCCAAGCCGAAATGCTCATGCTGTCAGACCGGCCGAAAAACGGAGGATCAAGCGTCACTCGGACATTCCCGACCGTTGCGGCGTCAGTGAGAGGCAAGGTCGCGCCGGCGTGGTAGCCGCTGCGAACATCGATGTCGCCATGGATCGTAAGTGGGCCAAGCGCAGTCGTGAGTTTCAAGTCCGCTGCGATCGTTGCGGCGTGTTCGGGCGTGTAGACGATAAAGGTGCTCTCGCGCCGTCCGGAAAAAGGGTTGAGTTGAGGCGGCAGTTCTGCGTCCGTATAGGCATAGGCGGCACTCAGCGTCAGGGCGCGGACGGGCTGAGCGGCAAAGTCAATTTCTACGCCGCGGATGGTGGCGGGATCGTCCGTATTGACGGTTTCAGTCGCAGACGGATTGCTAGGGTCGGTGAAATCGATCTGCAAATTACGATAATCAGTTTCGTAAAGCGCGATGCCGATCCGCGCGCGGCGGTCGAACCACTCGGCCTTTAGGCCAAGCTCCCACGTCGCCACTTCTTCCTCGTCGAATGTACGGAACGTTGCAGAGCGTGAATTTGCGCCGCCGGCTCGGTAGGCAGTCCCCCAACGCACGTAGCTGTCGATCCCTTGAGCGATCTCGAAGGCCAAAGTCGCGGTTGGATCGATGCGCTCGGATTCAAATTCGAACCGGCGATCGGTATCGGCGCCGTTGAGTTTTGTTAGCCGCCCATCCTTCTGATCGGAAGTAAAGCGAGCCCCGCCCGTTAGTTCGAGCCGCCCGTCAGCGATGGGCGGCGTCCAGGTCGCTTGGCCGTATGCGGCGAGCGAAGTCGATTCCGCTATGCTCGCGCGCGACGGAGGCGGCGTGCTGCCTACTGGAGCGGCCAACACGGAATAAGAAAGGCCATCCGCGCTCCAGCGGAGGGTGTTGGGTGTGTAAGCCGAGTCCGACGCATCTTCCTTTAGGTAATAAAGTCCAGCGACATAACGGAAGCTGTCGCCGCCGCCGATCAGCTGAAACTCCTGGCTTACCTGTTCTTGCTCAACGTCGGCGAGGCTGTAGCGCCCGAAATTGCTGCCTGCGCGATAGGCGAAGGTGTTGGCGCCCCCATTGTCAAACTGGCTTTGCGAAAGCTGCCGAAAAGAAGTGATAGAGCGCAATTCGATCCCAGCATCAGGACGCCACGACGCGGTAACCGAGTGGCCCTCGACCTCGCCAACGCTTTCCTCCAGCACCACCCCGACATCGATTGAACTGAGTCTCCCCGGCTGCAGCGCCACGCGCGGGCCGAGCCGCGGAGCGCCCGGATAAATCTCGAGGAGATTGGCGTGATTTGGCGTAGACGCGTCGCGCGTCAGGTCTATAGCGTAGCTCACGCTGAACGCCTCTGTGGGCTCCCAGCGTAGTGTTCCGCGGCCGCCATAGCGCTCATAGGCGTTAAAATCAGCTTGGTTCGGCAAGGGATTGTCGATCCAACCGTCACGTTTGTTGTAGACGAGGCTGAGCTTGGCGCTGAGATCTTTCCACTCGGGAAAATCGACGCTGATCGCAGCGTTCGCGCCATCGAAATTGCGCAGGCCAACCGCTTGGACTAATCCGAATTCACCCGCCGGAGCGCGGCTAACGATGTTGATCGCGCCGCCAACGGCGTTGCGCCCAAACAGCGAGCCCTGTGGTCCCTTCAAAACCTCGATCCGCTCAACATCTATAAACTCGGCGCCGAGTCCCTGGACCCGGCCGAGAAACACACCGTCCACATAAACCCCAACCGCGGTGTCTCGACTGATCTGGGTTGCATCGCTTGGCACAACGCCGCGCATGCCAACCACCAATGAGGAAGGGCGTCCGCCTACCGGCGTGACACGAAGCGAAGGCACTTGGCCATCGACCAAGTCGGCCAATGTCGATACGCCGCGATCCGCCAGCGCAGCAGCGTCCAGCACAGAGATGGCGATTGGCGTGTCCTGAAGCTGCTCAGGCCGCTTCTGAGCGGTTACGATGACCTCATCTAGCCCTTTTTCCATTGTCGCAGCGGTCTGCGCTCCCGCTGCCGAAGTCCAGCAAACTAGTCCCCAAGCGATCGCCGCCCCGTTCCGCCACCGCGACATCATGCACCCCCTCTAAATATCGAACGTATGTACAGTGCCTTGCGGCCGTGACAGTGTTATGACAAATTCAATAAAATAATGGGATTATCGCATTCTCAAGGAACCATGAACAAACTATCTGAAAAATATTAGTACATATGTACAGTCGGCTCTCCTTGCCGATACCCGCGCCTTCCGAAAGAAGTCGGAGGATGGCAATCATTTCGGGTGATCGCAGCCGAGCAGCCGGGCGACTACTCGACGCCGCCTTGGCGCTGGCGCTTGAAGAAGGCCCCCAGGCGCTCAGCGCGCGGCGATTGGCAGTGTGCGCCGGTGCAAGCGCGTCTGCCGTGAACTATTATTTTGAAGGTCGCGATGGCCTGCTGGCGCAGGTTCAGGCTGCCGCCGCAGCGCGTTCTGAGTCTCTGCGCATGAGTGTGGCGCTCGACGAGCAAATGATACCGGGATGGAGCGGGCCTGGGGAGCGCATCGCTGCGCTGTTACAGCGCCGTCTGGCGGCTGGCGGCCGGCTGATCGCGTTGATGGGCGCCTTCGCGGCGGAGGCGACGACGCGGTCGCCGGAGCTTGCGATACGCGCCCGTAGCGAGGCCTGCACTGAGGCAGCTCATTGGCGCAAAGTTGCATTGCTTCATGATAGCGGAAACACCGATCTTTGGGCGGCGATGGCGCTGGGCCTCCTCAAGGTGCTGGCCTTTGAAGATGCGGCTGAAGTCCACGCTGCGTGGACGCTCGCACCTTGTCGGCGGTTGGCTGATCGTCTGGCCGGGCTTTCCCCTTCGCATTCGGCTGGACTCGAGGATGGTGACCCCGCGCTCGCGCCGGCGCCCTCCGGCACTATCGCGCGCATTCTAGACGCAACGCTAGTGGAAATTGCGCGCGCCGGGCCTGGTCGCGTTACGCAGCGCGGCATTGCCGCCGCGGCGGGGCTGTCACTTGCATCAATCACCTATTTTTTCAGGACACGCGACGCCCTGATGCTAGCAGCCTTCGCTGAGTTGCATCGGCGTGTTGCTGAGCGCTCTTTAGACACCGGGCCAAGTGGCGCGGGAAGTGCGCAGCTACGCGAGATAGGCCGGATCGAAGATGACGTCGCCTTGATCGACGCCTTGATGTGCGAAGCGGCTTGGGCGCCGCATTTGCGGCCGGTAGCACGCGCCATGCGGCGCAGCAGGGGCGCTATGTCGTTGCAGGTTCTGCGCGGCGCGGGCTTCGCTGCAGACGGATTGGACGCCTTTGTGCTGGCAACACTTATGAACGGAACGCTCGCGCTGTTAGCGGCAAATAACGAACGTTCCGAGGCGCGAATCAAAGCCCGGGTTGAAGCATTGATGGTGCGGATGTTCCCCGGCGTATCGTGAACCCTATGGCGCGCTGCAATCTCGGGAAATATCGTTCATTGCTTCATCATTACCGCCGGGCCTGATGAGCGATGGGCATTGAAGGCGTTGGGACATGATAGATCATTACGCCAAGCCAAAAAGTTTCAGCTCATGGTATTCTTTGAACGCGACCCCTTCGTGCGCAATGTAATCGGGCGCACCATTTTTAGCAGACTCCCTACATTTTTGCGTTGTTACGCCAATTAGGAGATGACGAATTGCGACGAGGCTTTCTGACGGAACTTGGCGCGCCTTGGGCGCTCCGCTCCGCACAGGGTCGTTTGGCGGGCGCCCTCTCGGGAGAACTTCTCCGGCGCGGCCGGGATCGTGTCACCCTCCGCTGGAGCGGAGCCACTGGACCCGTCTCGGTCACGGCCACCGATGATCCGACGAGTCCGCTTGGCGTCGGACTGGCCATAACTCAACTCACAAAAGGGCGAGGCCAGCGTTCATTGACGCTAAAGACGTGGCCGCGCAGCTATGTGGACATGATCGACGCAAAGGGAGCTTCGGTTCGTCTTGGTGAGCGGCTGCTTCCATTCACTGGCGGGCGCAATTTCCGTGACATTGGCGGTTATGAAACCGATTCTGGGGCCGTGACGCGCTGGGGCGTGATTTTCCGATCGGGCGCCATGACGGCGCTGACCGACGATGATCGTGCCGCGCTGCGGCGCCTAGGCGTCAAATATGCTTTTGATTTGCGCAGCGCCATCGAGAGCGAGGCCGAGCCATCGCCACTGAAGGGCTTGCCAGGAATTAAATATGTCACTCACACTTATGAAATCCCGTTGGAATCATTCAGGACGCTGGTGCGTGCACCGACTCAGGCTGAGGCGCGCGCGATGGCTTCGGAATTCTATTTGCAAGTGGCGAAGTTGCTTAAGCCCTACATGCAGGAGCTGGTCGGCGTGCTCGCAAACGATGCCGCTCCTGTTGTGATTAATTGCTCTGCAGGTAAGGACCGCACGGGTATCTTATTGGCTTTGCTGATGAGCGCGTTTGGGGTTAACCGTCGTTCGGTGCTTGAGGACTTCCGTCTAAGCGAGGTCTATTTCCCCGTCCGGAAACAGATGATGCTCGCCCGCCGGCGAGACGCTGCCCGGGGCGCGTTTGCTGAGATGCGTGCGCTTCGCGCGGACGCAACGCGTTTCGGCATGATGACCATGATAAGAGCAGATCCAAGGGTGATGGCTGGAGCGCTTGACCTGATCGATCATCGCTATGGGGGGCCATGCCATTACCTGGCAAAGGAGTTGAATGTTTCGATGGAGGAGATCACGCGCATGCGCGCGATCTGCCTGATGAGCTAAGTACTCTCTCGACTGGTTGAGTGCGAACCGACCATGCAGCGCGGCCCTGCAAGAAGCGGGCGGCCTGAATTCAAACTAAGACACCACCGAGCCTTCGTCTAACGGATCTGTAGCTTATCCGGCTGCACACTTACACGCTCGCGCGCTGGGTAAAGTATCGCCAGGGACTGTCGCGATGCGTTCGGATCGTGGTCAGTGACGCATTCGAACCGTCCCAAAGCCCAGCGATGTGCCGATCTCAGTGAGTGATGTCCGGCCCGGTATTCAGTGAGGGCGCGCCTAAGGGCCGTGTCGGCACATCTCCGCACCAACAACCTACCTTTACGATAAAATCGTTTGACTGAATCAATCAGTTGTATTAAACAAACGTATGAGTAGCTTGGAAGAATTCGGTACGCGGGGTGAATCAACACGTCGGGCGTTGATCGAGGCGGGCATGGAGGTCTTTGGCCGGGAGGGTTTTCACGCGGCCAGCACGCGTTCGCTTTCAGACGCCGCCGGCGTCAACCAGGCCGCCATCGGCTTTCACTTCAGAGGGAAAGAGGGGCTTTACCTTGCCGTTTTCGAGCACATCGCCGAGCGCATGCGCGCCCGCGTCGGGCTGATCGCGGCCGAGTTGGTGTCTGGCCTGAGCGCTGCGGACGCTGCTCCGAACGCTCCCGATCTCTATCTCGAAGCGCTCGGCCGCCTGACGGACACCATGATCGAGATCATGACGCATTCCGAGTCTGAGCCTTGGGCGCGGCTCATCCTCCAGGAACAGCAGAGTCCGACGCCCGCGTTCGATCTGCTGTTCGACAATTTCATGGGGCGGTTGCTCGGCGTCATGACGATGCTGGTGTCGCGGCTTCGCCCTGAGCGTGACGAGGCGACCAACAAACTCGCCGTCGTGACAATTCTCGGCCAGGTGCTGGCCTTCCGCGCGGCGCGCGCTGGCATCCAGCGGCATATGGGCTGGTCCGACTTCAAGACCGAAGACATCGCCAGCATCAAAGCAATGGTGCGCGCTAATGTCGCCGCACAGATACGGGGCTGAGGGGCAGTCATGGCTGAAGAAAAAGTCGCATTAAAACCGGATCGAAGGCTGATCATCGCCAGCGTCATCATCTCCGTCGCGATGATCGTTGGCGTCTTCTGGTTCGTTAACCGGCCTGACCCAAATGCGCCGCTTGTTCTTTACGGCAATGTCGATATCCGCGAAGTGCAGCTGGCGTTCCGGCAAGGCGGGCGCATCTCTGACATGCGCGTCGATGAAGGGGATGCGGTCACAGAGGGGCAAACGCTCGCGCTCCTTGATTCTGAGCCGCTGCGCGAAGCGTTGACCTCCGCGGAAGCCGATATCGCGCGCACGCTTGCGGAAAGTCGTGCTGCGCAAACCAATTTTCAGCGTCAGGACGCGCTTTTGCGCGCCGGCGCCATAAGCCGCCGCACATGGGAAGCGGCCAAGGCCGAGCGCGACACCGCCGCCGCGTCGCTCGCTGGCGCGCGCGCGCGCCGCGCGCAGGCTGAAACCGCGGTCGCGGATGCAGAGCTGAAGTCGCCGGAGGCGGGAATCATCGTGTCCCGAACGCCGGAGCCCGGCGCCATGGTCACTGCCGGCGCAACCATCTACACGCTCTCGCTCAGCGATCCTGTCTATGTCCGCGCTTATGTCGCGGAGCCCGATTTGGGCCGCCTGGCGCCTGGCGCCCGCGTCATCGTACGCACCGATTCTTCCGATCATGCTTACGAAGGACAAGTCGGTTTCATCTCGCCGCGGGCGGAATTCACGCCGCGCTCCGTAGAGACGCCAGAATTGCGTACCGACCTCGTCTATCGCTTGCGCATCATCGTGCGCGACGCCGATCAGGGCTTGCGCCAAGGCATGCCGGTGACGATCGAGGCGCCGCTGGCCCAAAGCGTCGCGCGCACCGAAGCGCAAAACCCGTCGCAGACCGAGCCATGACGGCGGCGGCGCATGCTCCGGCGATCACGCTGCACAGCGTCGTCAAGCGCTTCGGCGCGGTCGAAGCGCTGCGCGGCGTCGATGTTGAGATTTACGCCGGGCGTCTCAGCGGCATCGTCGGTCCCGACGGCGCAGGCAAAACCACCATGATGCGCATCATGGCGGGCCTGATGTCGCCGGATGGCGGGGAGGTGCGGCTCGCAGGCGCCGATCTCGCTCGTGAACGCGCCCAGAACGACATCGGCTATATGCCGCAACGTTTCGGCCTTTATGAAGATCTGAGCGTCCTCGAAAACATGCGGCTCTACGCCGATCTGCGCGCAGTCGATCGGCGCACGCATCACGAGGTGTTCGGGCGCCTCTTTGAGTTCACCAAGCTTGGGCCCTTCCAAGAGCGGCTTGCGGGCAAGCTTTCCGGCGGCATGAAGCAGAAGCTCGGTCTTGCCTGCGCGCTGATGGGATCGCCGAAACTGCTTTTGCTCGATGAACCCTCGGTCGGCGTCGACCCCGTGAGCCGGCAGGATTTATGGGCCATGGTGCAGGCGCTGATCGATGACGGCATGGCCGTGATCTGGTCGACGGCGTATCTAGACGAAGCAGAACGCTGTCAGTCCGTCATCCTGATGAACGAAGGCCAAAAACTGTTCGACGGCCCGCCCGGCGACCTCACCGCGCGCCTCAAGGATCGCAGCTTTCGCATGACGGGGATGAACGAGGATCGCCGCCTTGTGCTGTCACGCGTGCTGAATCTGGGCTCCGTGTGCGACGGCGTAATTCAGGGCGAGGCGGTGCGCTTCGTGCTGAAGGCTGATGCTGCCCGTGACGAGACGGATGCGCTTGCCGGCTCGGTCGGCGCGCGCGTGTCGCCCGCGCAGCCGCGCTTCGAAGACGCATTTGTCGACCTGTTAGGCGGTGGCCCGAGCGGATCCTCGCCTTTGGCTGAGCGCATGGCGCCCGTGACCTTTGCCGAAGAGATCGCGGTTCAGTGCCGCAACCTCACCAAGCGCTTTGGCGATTTCGTCGCCGCCCGCGACGTGACGTTCGACGTGAAGAAAGGCGAGATTTTCGGGCTGCTCGGACCTAATGGCGCGGGCAAATCCACGACGTTCAAGATGCTCTGCGGTCTCCTGAAGCCCACCAGCGGAGAAGCGCGCGTGATCGGCCGCGATCTGCGCACCGCCACCGGCGCAGTGAAAGCGCAACTCGGCTATATGGCGCAGAAGTTCTCACTCTACGGGCTGTTGTCCGTCAGGCAGAACCTTAACTTTTATGCGGGCGTCTATGGCTTGACCGGCGAGCTGCGTAGCGAGCGCATCGCCGAAATGATCGAAACCTTCGGGCTCGATAAATATCTGGACGCTTCTCCGGACGAACTTCCCCTTGGCTACAAGCAGCGCCTCGCGCTTTCCTGCGCCCTTATGCACCGGCCGCCGATTTTGTTCCTCGATGAGCCGACCTCCGGCGTCGATCCCATAACGCGGCGCGAATTCTGGACGCACATCAACGGGCTCGCGCGCAAGGGCGTCACCATCATGGTGACGACCCATTTCATGGACGAGGCCGAGTATTGCGACACTGTCGCGCTTATGTATCGCGGCAAGCTCATTGCGCTCGATCCTCCCGATGCACTGAAGCGTCAGGCCTCGCGCGGACCCAGCGATGAGCCGACGATGGAGGACGCCTTCATCCGCCTGATCGAAGCGGTCGATTCTGAAGACGATAAAGCGCGGAGTGCAGCGTGAGAACGCTCGCAGCCTTGCACCTCAATCCGCGCCGGCTCACCGCGCTGATCCGCAAGGAGAGCCTGCAAATCGTACGCGATCCGTCGGCGATCCTGATCGCGTTCGTGCTGCCGGTGATCATGCTCTTCCTGTTCGCCTTCGCCATGTCGCTCGATGTGCAGCGCGTTCCGATCGCGCTGGTGATGGAAACGGAGTCCGCCGAAGGCCAAGACCTTGCGTCCGCTTTCGCGGGATCGCGCTATTTCGTCGTGACTACGGTGCGCGACCGCCGCGCGGCCGCCGAAGCCCTCATCGCGGGGCGCGAGCGGGGCTTCGTGGTGATCCCGCAGGATTTCGAGCAGCGCCTTCAAGGCCGCGCCGACGGCGCGCTGGTTCAGATCATCACGGATGGCGCAGCGCCAAACACGGCGAGCTTCGTCGCCTCCTACGCCCAATCGACGGTCGCGTTATGGCGCGCCGGCCGCGCAAATGCGCAGCCTGCGGGCGGCATCTCGCTGACACCCCGTTTCTGGTTCAATCCGGAACTGGAAAGCCGGCAGGTCTTCATTCCGGGCGCGATCGCCATCATCATGACGATGATCGGCACGCTGCTCACCGCACTCGTCGTCGCGCGCGAATGGGAACGCGGCACAATGGAGGCGATGATCTCTACGCCCGCCGGCATGACAGAGATATTGCTCGGCAAGCTCATCCCATATTTTGCGTTGGGCCTCATCGCCTGCCTTGGGTCAGCGCTGATCGCGACCGTGCTTCTCGGCGTTCCGATGCGCGGCTCATGGTTCGCACTGTTGATTCTGTCATCGGGCTTCCTGTTGCCCGCCCTCGGCCAGGGTCTGTTAATTTCGGCGCTGGTGCGCAATCAGTTTCTCGCCTCGATGATCTCGGTCCTGTCGGGTTTTCTTCCGGCCTTCCTGCTCTCAGGCTTTCTGTTCGAGATCGACTCGATGCCGGCGGTGATTCAAGCCATCACCACCATCGTGGCGGCGCGCTATTTCGTAGCGTCTCTGCAGACGCTGTTCCTTGCCGGCGATGTCTGGCCGCTTTTCTTGCAGAGTTTGGCTTCAATGCTGGCGCTCGGCTTCGCTTTTTTGCTGGTGGCGCGCCTGCGCACCCGCAAGACGCTGGATGCGTGACATGATCTCCCCCCGGCTTCTGGCGCAGATCATAAAAGAATTGCTCAGCGTGCTGCGCGATCCGAAATCGCGGTTCATCCTGATCGGCCCCCCGGTCATGCAATTGATCATCTTCTCTTTCGCCGCGACGCTCGAAGTGCGCAGCGTCGACATCGCGGTCTATGATCGCGATCGCGGGCGCTGGGCGCAGGAATTCGTCTCGCGCGTTGAGGCCGGCGGCTTTGTCGATCACGTCGTCTATGCTGACAGCGCGGCTGCGATGCATGCGATGCTCGATCGTCGCGGGGTGATTGCCGCGATCGAAATCCCGCAGGGCTTTTCTGGCGATGTCGCCGCTGGCAACCCGGCCGCTATTCAGGTCGTGATCGATGGCCGGCGCGCCAACGCAGGACAAGTCACGCTCGGTTATCTGTCCACAATCGCCGCCGCGCTCGGCGCCGACATCGCGCCGCGCGCCGCCGCGCCCGACGCCGAGGTCCGCAATTGGTTCAATCCCAATCTGATCTATCGCTGGTTCGTGACGCCGAGCCTTTCCGGCGTCATGGTCACCATCATCGCGCTAATGCTGACAGCGCTCTCGATCGCCCGCGAGCGCGAATTGGGCACGTTCGATCAATTGCTGGTGTCCCCGACGACCTCGACCGAGATCATCATCGCCAAGGTCGCCCCAGGGATGATCATCGGCTTCCTGCTGGGCGGCGTGATGATTCTCGCTGCGATTTTCGGGTTCGGCATTCCGTTCACCGGCTCGGCTCTCATGCTCGCGGGCGCGCTGCTGCTCTTCATCCTTTCGAATGTGGGCTTTGGCCTGATGATCTCCGCGATCTGCGACACCCAGCAGCAGGCGATCCTCGGCACGTTCATGGCCGCGGTGCCCATGATCCTGATGTCCGGGTTCGCGACGCCGGTTGAGAACATTCCCGTTTGGCTGCGGTGGGCGTCAGAACTCGTGCCGCTCAAACATTTCCTGATCATTCTCCAGGGCACGTTCCTCAAGGACCTGCCGGCTGATGTTGTGTTCATGAGCGCTTGGCCGATGGCGGCGATCGCAACCGTCACTTTAGGCGGCGCGATCGTGCTGGTGCGGAGCAAATTGCAATGAGGAAAAGCATGTGCGCCACGTCATCCCGCATGCACCGTCGCGCTTCGTTTATCGCGACAGCGCTTCTCGCCGGATGCGCAACGCCAAGCCTCTATGACACCCCGCCCGCAGTGCAGGCGAGCGCGGAATGGACCGATTCCGACACGATGGACGTCTCGCAAGCGGAACTCGGCGCCTGGTGGGCTAGCCTGGGGGATCCCACGCTCGATCGTCTCGTCGAAGCAGCGCTTAACGATAATCTCGATATTCGCCAGGCCGAAGCCCGACTTGCCGAAGCACGTGCAGCCTATGATGACGCTGTCGGCGCACGTGCGCCGACCGTAGATGCGAACGCATCGGTAACCGGGCGACGCCAGAGTCTGAACGGCGCCTTGCCATTGGCGTCGATCCCGGGAAGCGAACGCGACCAGCTTCTGTTTAAGCCGAATTTCGACGCGTCCTGGGAGCTTGATCTGTTCGGTCGCTTGGCGCGGCGCGTCGAGGCGGCGGATGCGCGGCTTGGTGCGAGCAGCGAAGATGCGCGCGATCTGCGCATCAGCATCGCGGCTGAAGTTGTGCGCTCTTACGTGACGCTGCGCGGGGCCCAGCGCGAACGCGCAGCGCTTGCGCGCTCTGTCGAGACCTTGCGCCGCACGGCCGATATCGCGCGGGTGCGGGCTGATCTGGGTGATATTCCAGCCGGCGATCTGCATCTGGCGGAGGCGCAATATGCGGAGGCATCCGCAGGACTTCCCGGCCTTGATGCACAAATTCGCGCGTCGGCTTTCGCCTTGAGCCTGCTCACCGGCCAGGCGCCGGAAGCAGAGCTAGCGCTCAGTGAGTCCACTGCGCCCGATCTAACGCTCACGCTTCTGCCAATTGGCGAACGCGCCGACCTGTTACGTCGACGACCTGACATCCGCGCTGCCGAACGCCGGCTTGCAGCAGCCTTCGCCGATGTCGGGGCCGCACGCGCGGAATGGTTTCCGAAGCTGACCATTACGGCGCTTGGCGGCTTTGAGGCGCTCTCCGACGCATCGCTTCTTTCCAGCGATAGTTTTGAAGCCTCGATCACGCCTTTGATCTCGTGGCGCCTCCTCGATGGCGGACGCGTCCGCGCGCAAATACGCGGCGCGCAAGCGCGCCAGGAGCAAGCCGCGCTCGCCTATGAAGCGGCGGTGATCGAGGCGTTATCCGACGCGGAGGAGGCTTTGAGCACATATCGCGAATCGCTCGAAACAGCGCGCCGCCGACGACTCGCGCGCGAGGGGTATTCACGCGCTTACGACTTTTCTCGGCTTCGCTTTGAGGAAGGCGACATTGCGCTCGCCGAACTGCTCGACACCGAACGCCGCCTGCGCAACGCCGAGCGCGGGGACGCCCAGGCTCAGACTGCCGCGGCGACAAACCTCGCGGCGTTGTACAAGGCGCTCGGCGGCGGCTGGGACATCCAAACCGACGCTTCGCCAAACCAATTAACAGGGCGCACGCCATGACGGTGCGCGCGCTGAGTGTGCTTCTCGCGCTTGTCACTGCCGGCGCCGTTGGTGCGCCCGTCGCTGCTGGCGCCGAGGAAGCCAAACAAGCGCATTTTCCGCCTCGCCATGGCTCAGTCGGACTGATCGTAGAGAACGACGCCTTCGGCGACGGCTCCGATGACAATTATTCAAGCGGCGTCCAGCTCAACCTGCGCTCCGATTTCGCTGATGCGCCCACGCCGGTGCGCTGGCTCGGGCGGCGTCTCGCGGACCTGAACGGCATGCGCCCGCAGAGCTACGGCCTCGCGCTCGGCCACCTCCTCTACACGCCGAACGACACCCAATCCGTCATCCCGCCGGCCGACGAGCGGCCCTACGCAGGCTTTCTCTACTTGCAATCGGGTTTTGTCGCCGAACGCGGCAATGAGATTCGTTCCGTTGAGATCACGCTGGGCATAGTAGGGCCGAGCGCGGGCGGCGAATGGTTGCAACGCGAATTTCACTCTCTGATCGACGAGACAGACCCACAGGGCTGGGACAGGCAATTGAGAGATGAGGTGGCCTTCGCCATCGATGTCGATCGCCGCTGGCGCGACGTCCTGGGCGCCGATCTTGGATTCATTCAGGTCGATCTGTCCCCGAACATCGGCCTCGGACTTGGCACGCTACGCACGGAAGCGCGCGCGGGGCTGACGGCGCGCTTCGGCCGCGGGCTCGACAACGATTTCGGGCCGCCGCGCATTCGTCCCGCACTCGCGGGCGCCGGACTTGTCCGCGCCGAGCCGGGCTTGCGCGCTTACGGCTTTGTCGGCGTGTACGGCCGCGCCATAGCGCGTGATCTCTTTCTCGACGGCAACACCTTTCAAGACAGCCCGAGCGTCGAGAAAGAACCGTTCGTCGGCGACGCGCAGGCGGGGTTCGTGCTGCAGATGGGGCAGACCTCGTGGGCTTACACGTATGTGCTGCGCAGCCGGGAATATGAGAGCCAGGACGACGCACAGAGTTTCGGCGCCTTCACCATCGCGCGGCGGTGGTGAAGGCGATGAACCGTCAAGAGGATTAAAGAGGAGAGACATGCTCAACAGGTTCGCGCTTCTTGTAGCAGCCGTTGTTCTTTTCTCGACATTGGCAGCGCCGCCGTCGCTGGCGCAAAACGCGGCTACGATTGAGGCCCGTGCGACCGGCTTGCGCAACACCAACGGTGTCGCGCCCTTCTGCCTGTGGCGTGAAGAGGAAACCGAAGGCTTTCAGCGTTGCGACCGAGTAAGGCCTTTGCAAGCGGAGGCCGCGCCGGCAAGCGCGCCTGTCGTCCGGTATCAGAGTGTAACGCCGGGAGCCTACGCGGTCTCGTTCTTCCATGACGAGCAGAAAACAGGACGCCCGCGCACCAACATGGCCGGTATGCCGACGACGGCCGTTGGCGACAACCGTGCTGTCAGCTTCATCTCCCCGCCGAGCTTCGACCGATCGCGTTTCGCCGTGTCCGGCCCATCGTACTTACGATCAACGCGCAATTCCCGTTCGGGGATTGAGTACAGCGAAAGCCTCAAGCCATGACCCGTGCAAGACACACCGATGCTTTTATCGCACGTGCACAGGTGCTCCCTGCAATCTCCGTCGCGCTGGCGCATCCCGTATCGGCGAACGTTATCGAGGCGGCGCAAGAGGCAGCGCTTGCCAACCTGATCATCCCTGTTCTTGTCGGTCCTCGCGGAAAGATCGAACGCGCGGCTTCGGACGCCCAGGTTGATGTTTCGGCGTGGCGCCTCATCGATACCGAGCATAGCCACGCCGCCGCAGAACGCGCCTGCGCGCTCGTAGCCGACGGCGAATGCAAGGCGCTAATGAAAGGCTCGCTGCACACGGACGAATTGCTGAGGGCGGTGCTTGCGGAACCGCGTCTGCGGACCGAGCGGCGGCTCTCGCATGTCTATCTCTTTGACGATCCTGATTATCACAAGTCATTCATGGTGACGGACGGCGCCGTGAACGTCGCGCCGACGCTGGCGCACAAGGCGGACATCGTCCGCAACGCTGTGGCGCTGCACAAGGCGCTGGCTGGCGCCGAGGCGCAGCCGAAAGTGGCGGCGCTGGCCGCAGTTGAAACCGTTAATCCCGACATGATCGCCACCATTGACGCGGCCTGCCTCGCCAAAATGGGAGAACGCGGCCAATTGGGCGATTGCCTCGTCGATGGTCCGCTCGCCTTTGATAATGCGATCTCGGCGGATGCGGCGAAAGAGAAGGGCATCCATTCGTCGGTCGCGGGCGATCCCGACATTCTGCTCGTTCCCAATCTTGAAGCCGGAAATATGCTGGCCAAGCAATTGACGTTCCTCGGCGACGCGGAGGCCGCCGCCGCCGTGCTTGGCGCCCGCGCCCCCATCATCCTCACCAGCCGCGCCGACGGCGCACGGACACGGCTTTTGTCTTGCGCGCTGGCGGTGATTTTGGCGCATGCGGACAAACCCACATGATCGACGCCATCCTCACGATCAATGCGGGCTCGACCAGTTTGAAGTTTGCGGCATTCCAACGGAATGAACACCTGACAGCACTCGCGCGGGGAGAGCTTTCGCAGATAGGCATGGATGCGCGCTGGCGCCTGAGCGGACAAGAAGGCGCGCCCGTTTCCGCTCAATCCCTGCAAGACGCAATCAAGCACGTCTGCGCTTGGGCCGAGGGTCAGACGCACACCTGGCGATACACCCGCATCGTTCACCGAATAGTCCATGGCGGCGCGAAATCTGTTCATCCAATTCGTCTCGATGACGAGGCGCTGAGGGCGTTGGATGCGTTCACTTACATGGCGCCGCTGCATCAAGGCGCCAACCTGGGCGCGGCGCAGCTGATGATGCAGGCGTTTCCCAATGCGGTTCATCTTTCGTGTTTCGACACTGCATTTCATGCCGCCATGCCGCGCTTGGAACAGAGTTTCGCCTTGCCGAGGATTTGGTTTGACCGCGGCGTTCGGCGCTATGGATTTCACGGCCTTTCCTACGAGTGGATCGTTCATAGGTTAGCAAAGGAGCGTCCTGATCTTGGCGGCGCACGTATCGTAGCCGCCCATCTTGGCGGCGGCGCGAGCCTGTGCGCCATACGGCACGGCCGCAGCATCGCCACCACAATGGGCATGACGGCGATCGACGGTGTGCCGATGTCGACCCGGTCCGGCGCTATCGATCCCGGCGCCGTGCTCCACCTCGCGCAGCCATCGGTGCTTGGGCTCAAAGGCGCGGAAGATTTGCTCAGCAAGAACGCCGGCCTCAAGGGCCTGTCCGGGATCAGCGGCGACGTCCGTGATCTGCGTGCGTCGCGCGATCAGGAAGCCAGCTTCGCACTCGACTATTTCGCGAGCCGTGTCGCGCAAGCCGCGGCGGCTCTCACGGTTCCCCTCGGCGGGATCGACGCGCTGGTTTTTTCCGGCGGCATCGGGGCCAATGACGCGCTCATGCGCGACGATATCGTCAAACGCCTGGCGCATCTTGGGGCTTTCGAAACCTTGGCCATGCAGGCCGACGAAGAATGGATCATGGCCCAGCATGCGCTGAACTGGACCTAAAAAGCGTCGCGGGCGTGAACCGAAGGGGAAAACACTATCTCAGGTTGATCCAACAGAAAGTTGGGCAAAAACATAATCCAACTTTCCGTTGGATCACTCGAAATTCGTTGGGATTTCAGGGAGGGGTCTGGCGGAGAGAGAGGGATTCGAACCCTCGAGACAGTTTCCCGTCTACACACTTTCCAGGCGTGCGCCTTCGACCACTCGGCCACCTCTCCGCAGGCAGCGCCTTATGCCGGGGCCGGGCGGGGCTGTAAACTCGCCCCGTAGCGGTCACTCGCCGTAGATCGTGTTGATCTTCTCACCCAGCGCAGAGCACTCCTGCAGCTCGGCCAGGTCCGTCTGCTTGCCGGCGCGCGCCGCGGCCATCGCCTCGGAAAGCATACTGGCGCAGTCCGCGAAATCGACCATCTCGTAATCAGACGGCGGGACGAACAGCGCCGCATCCTGCTGGCCGCGCTTGATCTCCATGGCCACTAAAAAAGGCTTGTCCGCCTCGCCGGCCTTGTTAATTCGCAACCTGATGCCATCGCTGGTGATGCAGACCTGATCGGCCGGCTCGCCCTTGGCGGCTGGCGTTTCCCAAACCCGGCAGGCCAGTCCCGCTACTTCATCTTCACCGGCCGGTTTGGCGTTGGGCTGGTCCTTATCCATTTCGAACAATGTGGCGGCCTGCCCGATCCTGCTGATATCCACCACCATCGCCACTTTTGGCGCGCCCCGACCGAGGCGGAATGTAACCAGCTTCTTGCTGGCCTGATCCATGACTGTTGCGACCGTGACGCTGCTGGCTTTCACCTGGGCGAAAGGCGGTCCTTCCATGCGCAGTTTGGCGCCATCGGCGTAGATCGTGGTGGCGCGCGTTCCATCACCGGCGTTCATCTGATATTTGCCTGCGTAGGATGCGGTTGGTTTGGGAACGCCATCCGGCGCGGCCGGCCCGTCGCCGCCGCCGCCGGGCGCGGCCGGGCCGCAGCCGGCGATTACCGCACACAGACTTACAGCCAGAATCATGGGTCTCACTGAGTATCCTCCCAAAAGCGTTCCCGGCCATCGGTATAGACCTTCTTCGGCCAGGAGGCGACTTGACGGGAGCGCCTGACACGGGCTGATCGCGGCCGAACATGCGATCGCCGCGGGAGGGGCGATGAGCCCGGACAAAACCGCCGCAACGCGCCTCAAGCCAAGTATGCGCACGCTCACGATTCCCGCCGGCCTATGGCGCGCCGCCGCCGCTGCGCTGGGCGCGTCGCTGGTGACGGCGCTACTGCTGCTTGCCTGCAACGTGCTGAGCGCCGCCCTGCCGCGCGGGCCGATCGTCAGCGAGATCAAGCGCGGCTTCGCCGAGCGCCAGCTCTCGAACCATGGCTGGTTGATGTACAATTCAACCATCGGCCTGCACCAGTTCAACGATTGCCTGGTTCTGCTTGAGGCGGTCGATGATCGCGCGCCGGTGATCGAGCGCGCGCTGTCGCCGACGATCTCGGGCGCGTCTGTGGGGCAAGGCGGCGGTGGGTTCACCGTGCCGTGCCCGCCGCTGCGCGCGTTCGTGAACGGCGAGCGCCAGCCACTGAAGCCGAGCGATCATTATCACCGCTATGTTCACGGCAATGTCGCGCTGACCGCGGCGCTGCTGCAGGGCGCTAGCATCAAGACCTTGCGCACCGCTTACGGCGCGCTGTCTCTGTTGCTGCCGCTGGCTGTAGCCTGCGCGGCCTTATGGCGCCTCGCGCGCGGGCGTGACGGGCGCACACTCAGCCTGAGCCTCGCGGCGCTCTACAGCGTGCTTTTGGCGACGGCGTTCGGCGGGCAATATTACGGACAGTCGCTGGCGCACTTTCCCGCCGACGTTCTGCTGTCACTGTATCTGCTGGCGGTTGTCTGTCTCGGCGACAGATTGGGAAGCCTTTCGCTTTCGTGCGCGATCGCGGCGATATTCGGCGTGCTGACGATGTATTTCGAGTTTCTCACGGGCGGCGCGCCGATGGGCGCTTCGCTGGTGCTGGCGCTCGCCGCGGCGCAAAGCCTGGATCGCACGCGCGCGGGCGATTGGGCGCGCATCGCGGCGCCTTTGGCTGCGTTCGGCACGGGCTTTATCGCTATGTATGCGCTCAAACAAATCGCCACGAGCTACGTGTTTGGCGCGGACGTGATCGCCGCATCCGGCGCGCGCCTGGAGACCTGGTTTAGCGGCGCCAAGGTGGGCGAGACGTTCCGGCGGCTCGGTTTTTTCTCGCCAGTTATAGCTGGCGGTTCGATTCCCATCGCCACCTTGCTGATCACCAGTTCGGCCGCCGGGCTGGGCGCGGCTTTCGCCACGCTCGCTTTCCGCTGGCGCACCGCGCCGATCGGCGCCTGGGCGCTCGCCGCCGCCGCGCTGATCATTCCGGCGTGGTATCTGATCCTGCGTCTGCACACCTACGCCCACGCCTTCATGATGATCCGCATCATGGTGAGCTTCTTCGCGGCAAGCTATTTTCTGCTGGCGGTGCTGTATCGGCGGCAGATTGGAACGGCGGTCTCGCGATGGGCGGAGCGGTGGCGGGGTATGTGAGTCCGAGATCGACGGGCGTTTACGGAGTTCTTGCGGTGAAAATTGATGTCGACAAGCTGCCTGTGCGTGCTGGATCGGGCTATCCGGAGCCGTTCCGGCAACGCTCGCTTACGCGGACGAAGAAGCGGCTGGGTGACGCAGCGGGCCTCAGCGATTTCGGTGTAAATCTTACGCGCCTGCCGCCGGGCGAGTGGTCGAGCGCGCGTCACTGGCACAAGCTGGAGGACGAATTCGTGTACCTTCTAGAAGGCGAGCTCGTTCTTGTCGCCGACGAAGGCGAGACGGTGATGAAAGCCGGTGAGTGCGCAGGATTTCCGAAGAACACGCCGAACGGCCATCATTTCATAAACCGCTCCGAGCGCGACGCAGTTTATTTGGAAGTGGGATCGCGTCATCAGGGTGAAGAAGCCCATTACCCGGACATCGATCTGCTGTATTCGGACGGAAAATTCACCCGCAAGGACGGTTCGTCCTATTAGTCGCGCAGCAATTCGTTGATCGCGGTCTTGGCGCGGGTTTGCGCATCGACGCGCTTGACGATAACGGCGCAGGATAGCGAGGGCCCGCCCTTCGGATCGGGCAGCGCGCCAGGCACGACGACGGCGTAGGCCGGCACTTCACCGCGAAAGGTTTCGCCGGTGGCGCGGTCGATGATCTTGGTTGAGGGCGAAATGAAAACGCCCATCGACAGCACCGCACCCTGACGCACGATCACGCCTTCGACCACTTCCGAACGGGCGCCGATGAAGCAATCGTCCTCGATGATTACGGGATTGGCCTGTAGCGGCTCCAGCACGCCCCCGATTCCAACGCCGCCTGAAAGGTGGACGTTCTTGCCGATCTGCGCGCACGAGCCCACGGTCGCCCAGGTATCGACCATGCTGCCTTCGCCGACAGAAGCGCCGATGTTTACGAAGCTCGGCATCAGCACGACGTTTTTCGCGATATGTGCGCCGCGGCGAACAATGGAGCCGGGTACCGCGCGAAAGCCTGCCTCCCGGAAGCGCTTTTCGTCCCAGTTCGCAAATTTGCTCGGCACCTTGTCGAACCAGTTAGAACCGCCCGGACCAGGCATTACTGCATTGTCGTTTAGACGAAAGGAGAGCAGCACGGCCTTCTTCAGCCATTGGTGCACGACCCAACTGCCATCATCGTCGCGATCAGCGACACTTTCGGCTCCGCTGTCGAGCATTTCTATGGCGGCTTCTACGGCGTCGCGTATGGCGCCCTTGGTGGCGGTGGAGATGCTGGCCCGGTTTTCCCAGGCGTTTTCGATGGTGCTCAGAAGTTCGGTCATGGGCGCTGGCTAAAGGCGCCTGAGCGCGCGGTCAATCGCCCGCGATCGAGGCGAGGAACCCGGCCAGATCGTGTGTGTCGTGATGGACGTAGTCGTGACGCTGATCGGCGCCAGCGGGGCGGACCGCTTCGGGCTCGTGACTCCAATCCTTGGCTGAGCGCACGAGGATGGTCGTGAAGCCGAGCGTGTGGGCGGGCGCGAGGTTGCGCGCGATGTCCTCAAACAGGACGGCGTGGCCGCCGGCGAAACCGTGGCGGCGCATCAAGCGGTCGTAGGATTCAGGCTTGGGCTTGGGTGCGAACTCGGCGGCGGCGATGTCGAAAATATCCTCGAACAGGTGATCGACGCCGAGCTTCGCGAGTACGCGCTCGCCATGCCGGCGGCTGCCATTGGTGAACACGAGGCGCTTGCCGGGGAGCGCCGAGAGGCCCTGTGCGAGCAACGGCGCCGGCGAAACCGGCGTCAGGTCGATGTCGTGGACATAGTCGAGAAACTCGTGTGGCGCCATCCCGTGGACCTGCATCAGCCCGCTCAGCGTCGTGCCGTGATCGACGAGATATTGTTTCTGCAGACCGCGCGCGGTGAGGGGATCTACCGAAAGATAACGGCTGACGAAGTCGGTCATCCGCACGTCGATCTGCGCGAAGAGGTCGCACTCGGCGGGATAAAGCGTGTTATCGAGATCGAAAACCCAGACGGATTTGTCGCGCCGCAGATCACGCAGGGAAGCGGTCAATCGCCGCTTCCTGCTTCGCCAATATCGGTTCCGCGCTCTGTATCTACCACGACGGCGGCGGCGGAGGCAGGCGCGCGCCCGGCGCGCCCGCCGGTTGGCGCCTTTATCTCGGCATCGGCCATCTTTGGCAGGTCGAGCTGTTTTGGCTTCACGCCCGGCGGCAGGAAATCGCGCTCGAAGAACTCTACGATAATGCCTTCGCGGCCCTGCGGCGTGATCGGCGTGAACAGGCCGATGTCGTAAGCGCGCTCACCGCATTTTTCCCGGCCGAGGATAGCGAATTTCGCAGGCGACGTGCAGAAACTTTCGCCGCCATTGGCCAACTCACGCGTGCCCTGCGGGCTCTCCAGCAGCGCTTGTACGAAATAGAAGTTCTGGATCAGCGGGTCGTCAATCGTGCGGGCGCAACCGCCTGGGCCAAGCGCCCACCAGCCGCGTGATTCCCAGCCTTCGCCGCGCCGTCGCGCCACCGCTGACCAGACACGGCCGGCGGTCCGGTTGCACAGCGTAAGGCCGATCGCTTCGGCGCGCCTGCGGGCATTGGATTCCAGCGCATCGATCAATTGCTCTTCCGTCGAGGCCTGAGCGTCGCGCTCGGTGCGGAAGCGGGAGATGGCCGCCGCCATACGGCGCGGATCGTAATTGCCGGAGGGCGTGGCGGCTTCATAGCCAGCGTCCGAGAGCAGGCGCTGAAGGCCGGCCGTGCGGGCGGTGGCCAGCGAATACGGATTGGCTTCCGAAAATATCGTGCGCCAGGAATCGCGCTTGTTGATCCGGATGTCGCGGAACGAACGTTCTTCGAGGCCCATGGCCTGACAGTTCGGCGGATTTTCGATCGCGAAAGAGCTTTGCGGATCGACGCAAAGGCGCGAGGCGCCGCTCCATTGGCGCCGGCCGCCGCGATGTGCGCTTGAGGTGCGCGCGTGCGAATAGTGAACGCCGCGCGTCAGCGGTGCGTTGGCGGCGAGCTTGCACTCGCCGGGCCGGAGGCGCAGCCAGCCAGACACCAGCACGGCCTTGCCGTCGGGCCGGCCGGTGGAAACTTCGACAATGTAGGAAGTCTGGTTGCACAACGACCAACCGCCCGGCGCAGCCTGGGCGCGGGCGTTGTTCAGATATGCCGCGCCAGCGCCGAGCAGCACGGCGGCCAGCAGCGCCAAAAGCGCTTTAGGAAACCAACGTGCCTGCACCATGTTCAGTAAAAAGCTCCACCAGCAAAGCGTGCGGCTTGCGGCCATCGACTATTACAGCGGCTTCTACGCCCGCGTTTAGGGCGCCGATGCACGTCTCCAG
Source organism: Alphaproteobacteria bacterium (assembly GCA_031399165.1). Taxonomy (GTDB): domain Bacteria; phylum Pseudomonadota; class Alphaproteobacteria; order Caulobacterales; family Aquidulcibacteraceae; genus JAKFWI01. Next base: position 181,296 of record JANNOO010000007.1, read on the forward strand.
CTTGGGGATCATGCCGCCGGTCGCGGTTCCATTCTGGATGAGCGCCTGCGCATCCGCCTTGGTCATCTGACGGATTAGATTTTTATTCTTATCGAGCACGCCGTCCACATCGGTCAGCAGCAAGAAGCGCTTGGCCTTGAGCGCGCCGGCGATCGCGCCGGCGGCAGTGTCGGCGTTTATGTTGTATGTCTTGCCATCAGCGGCCACGCCGATGGGCGCCACGACCGGGATGTAATCTTCCTGCGCTGTAATCAGCGCTGTAAGCAAAGTGGGATCGACCGATTCGGGCTCGCCGACGAAGCCGAGATCAACCACTTTTTCAATCGCGCTATCTGGATCCTTCTTGGTCCGCACGGCCTTGGAGACAGTAATAAGCCGTGCGTCCTTCCCCGAAAGACCTACGCCGCGCACATCGGCCTCGGAGCCGGCGGCGGTGATCAGATGCGCGAGCTGTTTGTTGACAGCGCCGGACAGCACCATCTCGGCGATTTCCATCGTCTGCCCGTCGGTGACGCGCAGGCCGTCGATAAACTGCGATTTGACGCCTGCGCGCTCTAGCATGGCGCTGATCTGCGGTCCGCCGCCATGAATGACGACCGGGTGAATGCCGACGAGTTTCAGCAGCACCACGTCAGCGGCGAAGCGCCGGGCGGTCTCCTCATCGCCCATGGCGTGGCCGCCATATTTGATGACCACGATCTCACGGTCGTAAATCTGGATGTAGGGCAGCGCCTCGGCCAGCGTTTTGGCTGTGGCGAAGCCCTCTCCAAGCTGGGAGAGATCGAGGCCGACGGGGGAGGCTGAGTCTGGTTTCAAGGCCGGCGAGGATTAGGGCCTCTTGCCGCTCACGCCAAGGCCGTGATTTCGGCGCGAAGCGTATCGAGCCCCACCCCGCTGTGAGCGGAAACCACAAGCACCTCCGGATGGGCCGCAGGGCGCTTGGATATTTCAGTGCGCGCTGCGGCGAGGGCGGCTTCCAGTTCCTTCCCTGAGGGTTTGTCAGCCTTGGTGAGCACGATTTGGTAGGACAGCGCCGCGCCATCAAGCGAATCCATGATTTCAAGATCATTTGGCTTCGGGCCGTGGCGAGAGTCGATTAGCAGGAACGCGCGCTTGAGGCCGGGGCGGCCGCGCAGATAATCGCGCATCAGGCCGGTCCAGCGGGCGATCTCGGTTTTCGGCGCCTTGGCAAAGCCATAGCCCGGCAAATCGACAAAGCGCATAGCCGCGCCCATGACAAAGAAGTTGAGTTCACGTGTGCGCCCCGGCTCGCTCGAGGCGCGGACAAGGTTCTTGCGTTCGAACAGCGCGTTCATCAGGCTCGATTTGCCGACATTGGAGCGCCCCGCGAACGCCACTTCCGGAAGGTCTGCATCGGGCAGATGCTCAAGACTGGTAGCGCCGCGTTCGAAAGAAACCGGCTGGCGGAAGAACCTTTGGGCCTCGTCTAGATCGAAGCCCACCACTTCACGCCGCGCCGGTTTTTTCGGGTTTGTCGCCGCGTATCTTGGCGAGGAATTTGTCGAACTCGGTCTCCACCCCGTGTTTGCGCATCATGTAATATTGCTGCGCGACGGAAAGCACGTTCGACCAGGTCCAGTAGATCACCAGACCCACCGCGTAGGGCGCGAACAGAAACACGACCACAACCGGCATGTATTGGAAGATCATCGCCTGTATCTTGTCGGTCGGTTGCGGCGACATCGCCTGGGTAGCGTACATCGTGAGGCCGTAGAGAATTGGCCACACACCGATGCCGAGCACGATGTTAAGCAGCGGTACGGTTAGCGGATTGAAGTCCAGCAAACCGAACAAATTGCCGATCATCGCCGGATCGCGCGCCGAAAGATCCTTGATCCAGCCGAAGAACGGCGCGTGGCGCATTTCGATGGTGACGGTTAGCACTTTCAGCAGCGCGTAGAGTATCGGCAGCTGGATCAGGATCGGCAGGCAGCCGGCCAGCGGGTTTACCTTTTCGCGTTGGTAAAGCTGCATCATTTCCTGCTGCTGGCGCTGCTTGTCGGCCGCGAAGCGCTCCTGGATTTCCTTCATCTTTGGCTGCAGCTTGCGCATCTTCGACATCGCCGCAAACGATTGGTTCAGCAGCGGGAACAGCAGGATTTTCACCAGCACAGTCATCGCCAGAATCGCGATACCGAAATTGCCGAAGAACTTGCCGAGGTAATCGAGCACTTCGAAGTACGGCCGCGTCAGAAACCAGAAATTCCCCCAATCGACCGCCTTGTCGAAATCAGGAACGTTCAGCGATTTCTGATAGCCGCGCAGCAGATCCACGCGCTTGGCGCCGGCGAAAAAATGCTGCGTGTACGAAACGCTGGCGCCGGGCGCGAGCGGGCGGGATGCGCCAACATAATCGGCGCGAAAATCAGTGTAACCGGCCGCCGGACTGGCGTCATAGGTCGCCTTGATGACTTCGTTATGCGCCGGCACGAGCGCGGCGAGCCAGTAATGGTCGCTGACGCCAAGCCAGCCGCCGGGTCCCTCTATCGTCAGAAGCGGCGAATCCGCCTGACGCTTGCCTTCGCGTTTCTCTCTGGCGTGTTTTTCAGCGGCGTCGTAGGTGCGCTCTTGTAGCAGCCGCTCGGCGCCGAGCACACCGTTGAGCCCCTGATGCAGGATGCCGTTCGGTACAAAGTCGATTGGTTTGTCGCGGCGGCGCACCACAGAGAACGGACGAACATTGAGCGCCGCGGCGCCCGTGTTGCGTACTTCGTCAGCGATCGTAAACATGTAGCTGTCGTCGATGCTTATGGTGCGCGTGAACACGAGGCCATCTGGAGAGGCGTAAGTCAGCGCAACAGGCGTGGCCGGCGTCAGCCGGGCGCCTTCTGGCGCCGACCAGATTGTCCGTGCGCCGACAATATCGTCACCGTTCGCCACGTTTTCCCAGCCGAAATAGGAATCGTAAGCGCCCTTGGTGTTTTGTGGCGTGAGAAGAACGACTTCCGGGCTGTCCTTCTGGACGCTCTGCCGATAATTTTTAAGCGAAAGATCGTCAAAGCGCGCGCCTAGCAGGCTGATTGAGCCATCGACAACGGCATTATCAAGGACCACGCGCGCCGTTTGCGCCAGCGCAGCGGCCCGTTCGATCGGCGGCGTCGCTGCGGCGGGCTGCGGACTTTCGCCGGCGATCTGGGCCTGGGCGCGTTCCGCAACGGCCTGACGCTGGCGCTGAGGGCCGCTCACGAATGCGTCGAAGCCGAAAATCAAGGCCATCGCAATGACCATCGTGATGATCAGATTGCGGGTGTCCTCCGGCGCGCCGGGCTGTCCTCCGGGCCCTAAGAGTCCTGCCATTTCAATTGGTTCCGTCTTGATCCGGTTTGGCCGCCCCGCTGGCGGTTGCTGGGCCCCCGGCAGCGCCATTCAAAGCGGTTCGGAGCCTTATCAGCGCCTTTCTGACATCGTCAAGCAAGCTATCCCATGGCGCGCCGGCCGTACCGTCGCGGGCGATGAAAACATAGTCAGAAGCAGGCAGAGCCAGGCTGGGGGTGAGTTGGGCGGCGGCGGCGCGGAGCCTGCGCTTGGCCCGGTTCCGAATTACCGCATTGCCGATCTTCTTGGTGGCAGTGAATCCCACGCGCACGGGACCACCATCGCCGCGCTGGCGCGCCTCGACGACAACGAAAGGCCGCCCCGCGCGCATGCCCTTTCGGACAGCGATGAATTCAGAGCGATTTTTAAGGCGGGTTGGCTTCAGGCCGAAAGGCGTTTGCGGCCGCGGGCCCGGCGGCGGGACAGAACCTTGCGGCCCCCCTTGGTCGACATGCGCGCGCGGAAACCGTGCCGGCGCTTTCGCACAAGCTTGCTCGGCTGGTAGGTGCGCTTGGTCGCCACGAGAATCCTCGACGGTCATAAGATTAAACGAGCGGGGGCGGATACAGGAGCGGGCCCTGCGCGTCAAGGCGGGGCCAAAGCCGGAAGTTAGGCGGGTCTTGCCTCATTTGCCTAATCCCAGCCCCCCTGGGCGCTGGAAGCGTCGTTTTGCGTCTCGGAAATATCGCGTAATGTGGTGGTATTATTACGGCGCAAGACTGTCAGCGGAAAGCTATAGATTTGACGCTGCACGTCACACCTTTGCCGACGCCGAAAGTTGCGCCCGCGCCGGAGCCGGCATGGACTGCGCCGCCGCCCCCCATGCCTGCGCCCCTTGCAGACGCGCGGCCGCAGGACAGAGCCGCACGCAAAGTATCCTTGCTGCCGAAATTCCTCACCGGCTCGTTGTCGGCGCGGGTTTCCGGGGTGATCGCGCTTTTCGCCGTAATCGGTGAAATCGCCATCATGGCGCCCACACTGGCTTCGTTTCAGCATAGCTGGCTGCAGGATCGCGTGAACGCCGCGCAGATCGCGGCGCTGGCGTTGGAGGCGGCGCCGGATCAGGCGATTACGGAATCGCTGCGCCACGAATTGCTCGAAAACGCCGGCGTTCGCCGCGTGGCGCTCAAGCGCGATGGCGCGCGTGAGCTGCGCCTTGATGTGATGAGCGAGGCGGATGCGATGCCGGTCGTGCGGACGATCGATCTGCGCGATTTCGGTATTCTCCCTTCAACGATCTCGGCGGTGCAAGCGCTGCTCGCGCCGCCTGATCGCATGCTTGTCGTTCTGGCACAGCCGCGCTTCGAAAGCGGCGAGTTCATCGAAATTGTCATTCCGGAAGAGCCGCTGAAGCGTGATTTGCGCGCCTACACGGTGCGCGTGCTGCTGATCTCGTTCGCCGCGGTGCTTGTGTTCGCGCTGATGATTTATTTCACGCTCACGGCCACGCTGGTGCGTCCAATGCGCCGCCTTACCCAGCACCTCAGCAATTTCAGTCAGCACCCGGAAGATGCGTCGCGGGCCATCAGCCTCAGCGGCCGCGACGATGAAATTGGCCGCGCCGAGGAAGCCGTCGCGGGGCTGGAGGAAAAGGTTCGCTTCTCCCTGCGCCAGCGCGCCCGTCTTGCAGGGCTGGGCGCGGCGGTGGCGAAGCTGGCGCATGACCTGCGAAATTCGATCGCTACGGCGCAATTGGTGACAGAGCGGCTTTCAGCGTCGGCCGATCCGCAGGTGCGGCAGATCGCGCCCCGGCTGGAGCGCGTGATCGCGCGCGCGGGAGGCCTTGCCGAAGCGGCGCTGCGCTACGGACGCGCCGAGGAGCCTACGCCCCTGCTGCAACGCGTGATGCTGGCCCCTGTGCTCGATGAGGCGGCGGCCGACGCGCTTGCGCCTTATCCAACCGCCGAATGGCGCAACGATGCGCCCGAGCATCTAGCGGTGTTCGCCGACGCCGAGCACGTCAACCGCATCGCCACGAACCTTATCCGCAACGCGGCTCAGGCCTGCGCCAACGCCGGGAGGCCGGTGCGCATTAGAGCGCGTACGCGGGTTGTTCATGACATTACGGTCGTTGAGATATGCGATACTGGTCCTGGCGTTCCTGAAGCGGCGCGCGGCAAATTGTTTGAGCCTTTCGCCGCTAGCACGCGGGCGGGAGGCACGGGGCTGGGCCTCGCGATTGCGCGCGAACTGGCCAACGCGATGGGCGGCGATGTGGCGCTGGCCGATTCAGGGCCGAACGGTTCGATCTTCGCCATCACCCTGCGCAACGCCGCCCGGAGCGAGTAGGCGCGCTACGCCTTCCCGGCGCGGATCAGCGCCGCCTTCAAGGTTAGCGCCATTGGCGCGGATGCCATGCAAGCCGCTAGCTTCGCCCCCGCTTGCCCGCAGCGTCCAGCCGCGCGTGGTGAGCGCCTTATTCAGCGCATCCGGAAATCTGCCCGCTTCTATGCGAACGGTTTCGCCATTGGCGATGACATTCGGTTGCTCGATCGCGGCCTGCATCGAGAGCTTCCAGTCGATCACGCCAATGACGGTCTTGGCGACGTAGGCGATTATCGAATTGCCGCCGGGAGAACCAATAGCCGCGTAGAAATTTTCGTCCTTGTCCAGAACGATAGTGGGAGACATCGAGGAGCGCGGCTTTTTGCCGGGGGCGACGGCGTTGGCGACGGGTTTGCCGTTGCGCGTCGGCGCTAACGCGAAATCCGTGAGCTGATTGTTCAGGAAGAACCCCCCGGCCATGCGTTTCGATCCGAAGGCCGATTCAACTGAAGCCGTAAGCGCCACCACATTGCCGGCGCCATCGACGATCGAAAGGTGCGTCGTGCCGTTCTCGGGGCGATCGCTTGGCGCGGCCCAGCGATCGATCAGCGACGGCCCACCTGTGACGAGCGAGGGATCGCCTGGCGCGATGAACGCGGGGGCTTTGCCAAGATCAATCAGCTTGGCGCGCTCAGCGATATAGCGCGGATCGACAAGCCCGCTGACCGGCACTGGAACGGCGCTATCGTCCGCCAGATAAAAATCGCGGTCAGCATAAGCGATGCGGCTGGCCCATAAAAAGGCTGACCAATCGTCAACGTCGCCAGGTCCGATCGGCAAAGGCCGCGCGGCTGCGAACAAGCCAAGCAGATCAATTACCGCCACACCGCCCGAACTCGGCGGCGGCGCGCCGCACACTTTGTAAGTCCTGTAAGCCCCGCAAACCGCGGCGCGGCGGACAGGCTTTACGTTTCGCAGATCGGCCAGCGTGAGCGCGCCGGGCAGGGGATCGGCATGCACGGCTTTGAGTATCGCCTGCGCGATCGGCCCTTGCTGCAGCGCCTTGGGACCATCTTTCGCGAGCGCGCGCATCGTTGCGGCGTATTCGGGATTCTTGCGCACAAATCCCACGGGCAGCGGCGCGCCCTCTGGCGTCATCACATACGCTTTCGCCGCCTGATCGCTGAACCCACCCCGGCCAATCATGCCGGCGATGCTTTGGCTCATGCGCGGCGACACCACGAACCCGTCGTCCGCAAGTGTGATGGCGGGCGCGAAAAGGCGCGCCCAGGGCAGCTTGCCGTGCGCGCCGTGCGCGAGTTTCAACATTGCGTAGAGACTGGGCGCGCCGGTGGAGCGGCCACTAGCGACGGCCTGCGGAAAGGGCAGCGGCGCGCCATTCGGGCCGAGGAAGTAATCTGGCGTTGCGGCGGCTGGCGCTGTTTCGCGTCCGTCATAGGCTTCGACCTTGCCGCTGGCCTTCTCGAAGGAAACCAGAAAGCCGCCGCCGCCTGCGCCGGCGCTTTGCGGCTCAACCAAGCCCAGCACCGCTATAGTTGCAATCGCCGCGTCGGTGGCAGAGCCGCCAGCCGCTAGCATGTCGAGCCCGGCCTGCACCGCGCGGGAATCGGCTGCGGCCACCATCGCCGCGCCCGGCGGAGGCGCGTTGTCACGATGCGCGCAGGCGCTGACTAGAAATAGGAGTGAAAGCAACAAAGGGCGCATGGCGATCCTGACTGCGACACTTCTACTTGGGGGTTCCCGGCGCGATTGACCAGCCGGATCTGATGCCCGTGCGTTGGCGCGCCTGTGTTTGCGCGTAGCCGCGCCACATACGGCGGTCTTCAAACGCAACTATGAGCAGCGCGTGGGACGTTGTTTTCGCCTTCGCAAGACTGGATGGGCGCGGGCGCTCTTGGCGCTGGCGCTGATCGGCATGTTCGTGCGCGCGGCGACACCCGCCGGCTACATGTTCGCCACGGACGAGCATGGGCGCTTCCTTACGGTCACGCTCTGCTCCGCACATGGTGCCACAGCGCGCGTTCTTGATCTCATGACCGGCGCGCTGGTCGATCAGAAACCCAGACCCGCTGATCGTGGCAATATTTCTGCCGCTGCTGGGCGCTTCAATGATCGCGATTGCGGTGGTCGAGTTCGCTTTGCTACGGCGCATTCCGGGCTTACGAGATTGGCTCGGGCTGGCTCACGCGTCGGACGCCGCCTACGCGCTCAACGGCAAGCCGACATAATTCTCCGCCAGCGTCGTCTGCGCCGCACGTGATGTGCGGATGTATTCGATTTCGGCCACCTGCATCTTGCGGTCAAACGCGTCCATGGTCGGGAAGCGGTGCGTGACGCCGGTGAACCACCAGGAAAAGCGCTCTGCCTTCCAGACGCGGGCGAGCGCTCGCTCAGCGTAGCGATCGACGCCGGCAGTCGAATTCTGCTTGTAGAATTGCTCCAGCCCCTCGAAGAGGTAGAGCACGTCCGAGACGGCGAGATTGAGCCCCTTGGCGCCGGTCGGCGGTACGATGTGGGCAGCGTCGCCTGCCAGAAACAATCGGCCGAACCGCATGGTCTCGCAGACAAAGCTGCGCAGCGGCGCGATGCTTTTTTCGAACGAAGGGCCGCGCGTAACGGCAGCGGCGGCTTCAGGCCCCAGGCGGACGCACAATTCGTCCCAGAAACGGTCGTCCTGCCAGTCCTCGATTTTCTCGTCGACGCTGACCTGAAGGTAGTAGCGGCTGCGCGTCGGCGAGCGCATGGAAGCTAGTGCGAAGCCGTTTTCGTGGTTGGCGTAGATCAATTCTTCCGAGCAGGGCGGTACCTCGGCGAGAATGCCCAGCCATCCGAACGGAAACACGCGCTCGTAAACATTAAGCGCGGATTCCGGAATCGATTGGCGGCCCACGCCGTGGTAGCCATCGCACGCGACGATGAAGTCCGCGTCCACGCGTTCTTCCCGGCCGTCCTTGATGTAGGTCACGAAGGGCTTGTCCGTGTCGAGTGCGTGCAGTTTGGCGTCTTCGGCGCGATAGATGATTTTGATGCCGCGCGCATCTGCGGCTTCACCGAGATCCTTCATCACTTCCTGCTGGCCATAGACCATGATGGTCGTGCCGCCAGTCAGCTCCGCAAAATCGACGCGGAACATCTTGCCATCGACCGACAGATTGGTTCCGTGATGCGGCAATCCTTCACGATGCATGCGCTCGCCGATTCCAAGGCGATCCATCAGATTGACCGCGACCTTCTCAAGCACGCCGGCGCGGACGCGATCCTGAACGTAGTCGCGGGTCTGACGTTCGAGAACGACGCTGTCGATGCCGGCCTGATGCAGCAGGTGGCTCAGGAACAATCCGGCCGGGCCGGCGCCGGTAATCGCAACTTGGGTGCGCATTCTCGCCTCGCTGAACAGGTGAAGTTTGTAATACGCGCGGTCAGCCCTGAAAGCTATGGACAAGGCGTCAAGAAACTTGGACTTTCCGGCGGAGAGAGCATACAGGAAGCCAGCGCGTTATGATTGATCACACAGGTTTTTCTAGGTTTTTCCTGTATGGGGAGCCGCCGCGTCGCGCAGCCTCCCGCTTCTTGCACTTGGAGAGTCTGGGGGATCGAAGTGGACCGGCCAATTGGCGCATTGGCGCCCACGCTCATGGCGATCTGCTGCACGTCATTCTGATCGAGTCTGGTGGGGGCGTGGCCGAGGCGGATGGGATGCCGGTGGCGCTTACCGCCCCCTGCATTTTGGTTGTGCCGGCGGGCGTGGTGCACAGCTTTGATTGGGCCAGCGGTACGGACGGGCGCGTGCTGACATTGTCAGACGCTTTTCTACGGACGATCGCGACCCGCGAACCGCTTTTGGCGCAAATGTTCGGACGTGGATTTTGGACAGCCTCCACAGCGGGCGTCGATATCGCTGGGCCATTGAGCGCCCTGGCCCGCGAACTGAGCTGGGTGGCGGCCGGAAGCCAATTGGCGCTTGAGGCGCGCCTTTCCCTTGTTCTGGTTGAGGTTTTGCGCTTGCGCGAGCAGATCGACGAGGAACAGGTCGCGGCGCCAGGCCAGCAAGCGTTATTGCTGGCGCGGTTTCGCGAACTGGCCGAGGCGCATTTTCGGGAGCATCCCACGGTAGAGTGGTGTGCGGCTGAACTGGGAGTAAGCCCGGGGCGCCTGCGCGCCGCTTGCCGGGACGTCGCAAATATTTCACCGATCCGGCTGCTTCAGGAGCGGCTGATCGTCGAGGCAGAGCGCGTTCTGCGCTATTCTGACATGACGGTAACGCAGGTCGCGCACTATCTGGGCTTCGGCGACGCAGCCTATTTTTCCCGTTTTTTCTCTCATCAGACGGGCGCCTCGCCGCGCGCGTTCAGAATCCGGGCCCGCCGGCGCCTGGCCGCCGCCTGAGCGCTTCGCACGCGTGCGTGACTTGGCTAGAGCCCCCATGACCGGCTAAGAAGCGGCTTCCACACAGGGAACCAAGATATGAAAGCCAAACATTCTGTTTTCGCCGCGTTCGCTGCCGTTGCGCTGATCGCCAGCGCGGCACAAGCGCAGCCGCCGGCCCCGCCTGCCGCCGCGGCCGGGCCTAGGGACAATCCGGCCAACGCACCCGCCGGGGCCTATACGGTCGACGAAACACACGCTTCAGTCATCGCGCGGTACCTGCACCAAGGGTTTTCCTATTCGACTTTCCGCTTCACCAAAGTGTCAGGCACGCTGAACTGGGATCCGGCGAACGCCGCGGCCAATAAGCTCACCGCCTCGGTTGACACCGCATCCATTACAGCCGCGCCGGCAAAGCACCCCGACGGCTCGGATTGGGTGGACACGGTCAAGGGGGAAAGATTCCTCAAGACGGCGCAGTTCCCGAAGGCGACGTTCACGTCGACCAAGTTCACCAAGGTCGACAACAAGCGTGCGAAGGTGGAGGGAAACCTGACGTTTATGGGCGTCACCAAGCCGGTGACGTTCGACGCCACGCTCATCGGCGCCGGAAGCGGAATGGGCGGCAAGTCAGTCGTAGGCGTCAGCGCCACCGGAAAAATCAACGGGACCGATTTCGGTTTGCCGGCAATGATGTTCTCCGCGCCACTCGAACTGCAGCTCGACGTGGAATTCGCCAAGCCGGCCGCCTAAGGCCGATTTACATTTAAGTGGAAGCGGCGGCGCAAGGTTTGCGCCGCCGTTTTCTTTAGTGCTTGGCGCCGGTGACTTCGACCACAACCGCCATCGACGAATCGCCGGCGGCGCAGCCCTGGAACAGGCCCAGACCGCCGCCTTTAAGCGTCAGCTCTTCGATGAGTTCGACGATCGCGCGCAGGCCGGTCGGCCCTTGCGGATGGCCCCAGATCAGCGAGCAGCCGAAATTATTCATCGTCATGAGGTCCACGCCGGTGGCGCGCGCGAAGGCGATGTCGTTCACCGCGAAAGGATTATGGGATTTGATCGCCGCTATGTCGCCGATCTTTACGCCGGCATGGTCAAGCGCCTTCTTGCTCGCGGCGATCGGCGCTTCGGGCATGAACTCAAGATCAGCCCGGGCCTGGCCAAAACCACGCAGGCTGATCCGAATCGATGGGTCTTTCGACAATTCTTTTGCGCGCTCAGGCGAAGCAATCACCATGCCGACATTGCCATCGGCTGGATGCGTTTGCGTACCGAACGTCACGGTGCCGCCGGGCATTACTGGCTTCAACTTCGCAAGTCCCTCGGCGGTGGTGGGAAAAACGCCTTCGTCGCCGGTAATTTCGCCATGGAGACCTTTGAAGTTGGGCTTCGGCAGCGGAAGCGGCAAAGTCATGTAGCGCTTCTGAAACGCCTGATCGTTGGCGAGCGCGTCCTGATATTGCTCATAGCGGCGCAGCGTAACGTCGTTCTGCTCGGCGGCGGTTATCTGATATTTCGCCGCAACGTTCTCTGCGGTCTTCAACATCGAATGCCCCGCGATCGCATCGTGCATCATGTTGTAGTAAACTTGATCTTCTGACTGGCCATAACCGCCAATGCCGTTGGGCGCCGGATAATAAATGTGCGCGCCATTCGAGCATCGATCACCGGACAGGATGAGCGCTTGCTGCGCCATTCCCAATTGTACTTCGGATGCGCCAGCAAACACTACGCGCGCGCCGGTTGCGCAGACCTGCGTCACCATGTGGCCAGGCGTGTGCGTGGCGCCAATTTCGTAAAGAGGCCAGGGCGCGCCGTAGAACGATTGATATTGATTGTTCGTGAGTCCGAAGACGCCGGTATCAAACGTTTTAGGATCGATGTTGCGCTTTTCGAGTTCTTGTTTGGCCACATGCGCGGCGAATTTCATTGCGTGAAGGTGCTGAAGGCTGCCCTGCCATTTTGCGAACGGCGTCGACCAGTAGGCGCCGTATGGAATTTCGACGTTGTCCAAGGCCAAAAATAGACTCTCCAGCAAATGATCAGCGCGGCTGCATAACAGGGATTGCTGACCGATGGCAAATAACGCCTCGTAACCGGCACGCCCGCGGACCCAGGCCGTTGCGGGTCAAAACTGAATCCGCGGGACGTGCTCATGACGGAGGAAGCTGGGAGGCTCGTCAGAACCGCTTGGTGACGCCGACCCGGAACGTGCGCGGCTCGTGCGCGCGGGCGACGATATCGTCGATCCCGGCCGCAGGCTCGCCGGGCAGGCGGGATGTGTAGAAGTACTGGATGTCCTTGCCTTTGTGATCGAGCACGTTGAGCACTTCGGCGTAGACCATCAGTTTTGTGGAGGGCTTCCACGCCAGCCGGACGCTGAGTTCTTCCTCGGCCTTCGCGCGGACTGAATCGTCTTCGATCAGCGGATAGGGGCCGACATAGCGCACGCGCGCGCTGGCTTCCCATTTGTCCCAGATGCCGGAGACGCCCAATTCGCCGGCCTGTTCAAGCGCGCCGGGAATAAATTCTGCGCCGGGGGAATCCACGTAGCGCGCCCGCGACTGAGTGAACTGCCCGTCCAGCGCCAGCCATGCGAACGGCCGCCAGAACGCCGTCAGCTCATACCCCTCGCGTTCGGATGCGCCGGTCGGCTCGACCGAATTGCTGTCGCCGACGAAACGCAGCTCGCTGTCGCTTTCGAGCCACCAATAGGCCGCCGTAAGCGTCAAGGCGCCTTTCTGATAGCGTACTCCGAGTTCTTTGCCTTCGCCCTTGGTGAGGCCAGGCACGGGATCGGTGACCTTTACGACGCCGCGGGCGTCGTTGGAGTGCAGGCCGCGGCCCCAATTTGCGTAAAGCTCCACATCGTCGAGCACGCGATAGGCTGCGCCGGCGCTCGGCGAAAGCATGGCGTCGCTTTTCTCTCCCGCCTCGGAGCCGGGATCGAGCGCCTCAACGTCGAAATTGTAGAAATCGTAGCGAACGCCGCCATTGAGGCGGAGCTTGTCGGTGACGTTCCAGTTCGCCTCCACGTATGGTGAGGCAGACGCTTCCTTGATGGCGTTCTTGCCAATTACGGCGATGAGCTGGTTGGCGATTGTATGATCGACGCCGACATTCGGGATGTCGTCGTAACGCGCCTCGGCGCCAAAGCGCAGGCCGATCGTATCGTTCATCATATCGATGCCGCGCTCGACACGGCCGCCGAACGTGGTGCGCCGGTCGTGCTGGTAGATTTGATCGCCGTTGATCGGGTCTTCGAGGAAGAAGGTCGGGTTCGACGACATGTACCAGTCATAATACTGGGCATAGCCGCTTACGCGCCATTTCGAGTCTTCGTACCCTGCGGTGGCGATCCAGCGTGAGGTTTGCCCGCGCGCGGTCGGATCGATCGCGCAATAGGCGTCGGCGCAGGTAATGTCATAGCCTTCACCGACGAAGCGATTGCCAATCGCGCGCTCCGGAATTTGCTCGGTAGGCTGCCAACGTCCGTAATAGCCGGACAGGCCGAGCGTCAGCTCGCCTTCATAAAGCGGCTGGGAATATTTCGTGTAGAGTGCGCCGTGCTGGACCTCCTCCGGCAATTGCCAGGGGCCGTCATAAGTTTTGATCTGCAGCGCGCCGGTAACGTCGCCTGTTAATAGGGGAGCCGATCCGCCAGCGACCGCACGGGCGTGGCCATACGAGCCGCCTTCCAAGGTAATGAACGGAGCGTCGAACCGCTTCACCGTGCCCAGGAACGCCTGGCCGGCGAGCGCGAAGTCGCCCACGTCGGCCCGATATGGACCCTTGCGGAAATCGACGCGATTGATGGTCTCCGGGATGATGCCGTTCAGGTCCAAATAGCCCTGGCCGTGGCCGTGGCTCCGGAAGTTCATCGGAACGCCGTCAAAATAGGTCGTAAAGTCGGTGCCGTGATCCAGGTTGATGCCGCGCAGAAAGTATTGGTTCGCTTTGCCGGAGCCTGAATGCTGAGCGGCGATCATCCCGGGCACCACCTCAAGCAGCTGCGCCACGCGTAGGATGGGGCGGGTCGATAAATCCGCCCCCGCGACAGCCCCAGTAGTGGCTGAGTCGGCTACACCGATCTGACGTTCGGCCCGGCCAAAAACCACGATCGCGTCAGTCTGGGCGGTCTGGATCGGCTTGTTTGCGCCCGCCGCCGGCGCCTGACCCCAGGCCGTCATCGGGGCCAACGAAAGCGCCGCCGCGCTAAGTAGCCACTGACACCGCTTACTCGCCTTCATGAATTGGACCCTGTATGCCGGCGATGACCCGTTCGCCGCGCTTTCGCCTGCGTCGTGCAATAGGTCGCTAGAAGAGGCTGAGTACTTTACGGTTTCGTGCACGTTACAGGGGGGTTACAGGCTTCTAAGCCGCAATAGATATGAACGAAAAAGCCGATCTATTCGCCGAGCAGATCGATCGTGTTCGCGCCAGCGGGTTGCTGGGGCGTTCGCATGGCCTCGCGCGCCTGTTTGACTACATCGCAGAGAAATCGGCTGGCGGTGTGATGTTGCGCGAGATCGACATCGCGCAGGACGTGTTTGGCCGCAACGTCGACATGCCGGGAGACGCCTCTGTTCGGGTCTACATCCACCGCCTGCGCAAGAAGATCGACCAATTCTACGAGGACGAGGGGCGCGCTGAAACCAACCGGCTTGCTATCCCGGTAGGCGAGTATCGCCTGGTGCTCAGCGAGACGGTCTCAGCGCCAGCGTTGTCTGCCCCCGTCCGGCCGCTCCTTCAGAAACGTTGGGCGTGGTCGCTGGCGGCCGGGTTATTGCTGGCGATCAACGCCGGCGCCTGGATGATTATCGGCCGCGAAACCGCGCCGGCGCGGTCGCTTTCGCAGGTCGCGGATTTGCCGCTTTGGCGCGACGTGGCGCGTCAGCGGCCCGCTCTGGTGGTCATAGGGGATTACTACATCTTTGGTGACACTGGCGGCGGCATGGAGACTGCGCGCATGGTTCGCGAGTTCGAGATCAATTCTGCGAGCGATCTCGAAAACTATTTGATGGCGAACCCCGATTTGCAGGGCCGTTACATCGACATCGACACGTATTACACGCCGGTTGGCGCAACGATGGCGATGCGCGAAATCATGCCACTTGTGCATCAGGCCGCTGGCGACAGCGCGCGCGTGCGGATCATAACGACATCACAGCTTACGCCTGACATGTTGAAGACCGCGGACATTGTCTACATCGGGTATCTGTCGGCGCTGGGTATTCTTCGCGATCAGGTGTTCGCCACATCGCGGTTCAAGCCTGGTGAAAACTACGACGAAGTCATCGACGGCAAGACCGGAAAATCCTATTTCAGCATTGCGGGCACAGCGCTTGGCGATGAGGCCAACAAGGATTACAGTTACCTGGCAGTAGCCTCAGGGCCGACTGGCAACCGCATCATCGTGATCGCCGGGACACGCGATATCGGCGTCGTGCAGACGGCCCAGATTGCTGCGGATGCGAAGGCGCTTAAGGCCTTGAATATGCGCCGCGGCGCGACCCTCTCGGCTCTATACGAAGTGCAGGGCGTGGGACGCACCAATTTGTCCTACCGGCTCATCGGCAGTACGAGCGACAAATAAAAAAGAACCGGCGTCCAGTCCTGAACTCGGAAATACCTTTAAGATTCAGCGGCTTTTTGTTACGTGTGGCGGATAGTGGGTTGCATGAAGTAGGCTGCTGCTGCTTGTTTACGGGCATGTCAAAGCCGCAATGGTAACATACGTTACAAGTCGCATCGCGCTGTCAGATTGCTGGACATAGGCGTGAGCGAGGGGTGTAGCCATGCTCGCCACGCCTTTTGCATGGCGAGCGAACGCAGGCGCATCCACCGCCATTCGCAGGCATGTATATCGTTTTTGGTGCGCATTACGCTGGCCTGAAAGTGCAAACCGAGAATCACCGCGACCGAGCGACGCGCCTGGCTCGGCTTCAACGATAAGTGACGTGACCAACATTGTAACAACTGTTGCTTTCCGATAGGTCAGGTTGGGCGTGGGTGAGGGATGTAATGCTTCAGAAACATGGCGCGGCGGCGTTTGCGGTACTGGCGTATGCTGGAATGGCAGAGGGCGCGTGGGCCCAGCAGGAAGTGTCGCCACCGAATCCCGTCGATGTTGCGCCGACTGGCGGCACGCCGACGGACCGCGTCGTTTACGGTCCTGACTTCTTCGCACGCTATTCGGTTAACAATGCCGAGGATATGCTACGGCTTATCCCCGGCGTGCAGTCGATCCTCAACCAGACTCAGCAGGTACAACAGCGCGGCTTCGGCTCTGGTGGCGCGCAGATACTGCTAAACGGCAAGCGCTTTCCTGGAAAATCAAATGAGATTAACGGCAATCTCAGGCGCATTTCGGCGCCAACCGTGGCGCGGGTTGAACTGATCAGCGGCGCCGCGTCGGACATTTCGGTCAATAGCGGCGGCATCCTCGTCAACGTTGTTCTGAGCGACGGTGCGTCCCTGGCTGGATCCGGCGCTTGGGAACTTAATGCGCGGATCAATGATGAGAAGGGCTTCACGCAATTTGACGGCCTTTTGTCCTATAAGAATTCAATTGGCGCGCTGAGCTATTCCCTTGGCATCGAGCGCAATATGTGGTCGCCGGCCAGTGTGGGAATGGCGCGTTGGAGCACGCGCTATCGTGACGAGGTTTATTTTTATCCGAGCGGAGCGCCTCAAGAGGTCCGGGCTCAAGATTGGGATCGCGATCACGACAAATGGATATACACGGGCGGCCTTTCCTACAATTTTGATGATGGCGCGCTTTTCGACCTGAACGGCTTGTTCGAAACGCGTGACGTGTACCAGGATGATGTCGCGGCGTTTACGCGCTTCTCAACCACGGGCGCCGTCACTGCGCAGGGCCTGGACGTTCACCAGACCGCGACGCTGCCAGCTGATATTCTGGAGGTTAGCGGCGAGTACGGCCGTACGTTGGGGCCCGGCGACCTGCAAGCCTTGTTCATTTCGCGCCGTGAGCGCAACAACAACATCGATTTCCGCAATCTCGTTACGGGAGCGACCCTGCAGGAAATCAACCGCACGGTGTCTGATCAGGATATCGCTGAAGACATCCTGCGCGCGTCTTATACGTTTCCGATCGCGCAGGGGCAGACAATCGAGATTGGCGCGGAAGTCGCGCGCAATCAGCTTGATCAGAACCTGCTCGCATTCTTCGACTCAGATTCGAACGGCCTGTTAGAAACAACGCCGCCTCAACTTGCCGAAGTGAAGGAAGATCGCAGCGAGATTTTTCTTACGCACAAATGGACGATTACAAGCAAGCTTTCGCTTGAGAGCGCGCTAAACTATGAAACGTCCAAGATATCGAGCAATTATCGAACGTCGACGCTATCTACGGTCACGCCGGAGCGCAGCTTGTCTTTCCCCAAGCCGCGCTTAGACTTGCGCTACCGCACCAATCCGCAGGAGCAATACCGTCTGCGTATGGAGCGCACGGTCAGTCAGCTCGATTTCAATAATTTCGTGCCGCGGCTCAACTTTGCGGACAACTTCATAATCGCCGGCAATCCAGGTCTCGAGCCGGAGAAAACCTGGATATATGAGTTCGGGTACGAGCGCCGCCTTCCAGGTGACGCCGGGTTGATCGAGGCGCGCGTTTACTACAACGACATTTCTGACGCGATTGACCGCGCGCCGCTTCAGATCGCGCCGGGCCGGATCGTTGGCGTGCAGGGTAACATTCCCAGCGCGACAGCCTACGGAGCCGAAATTAAATCAAGCGTTAGACTGGGCGTCATCCGCCTGCCGGATTCGCTTTTGTCTCTCCGCTATCTGGCAAGAAATTCTGAGCTTGAGGATCCGTTTTCTGGCGAAACGCGCCGCCAATATAACGATCGAGAATATGAATTTGAAGCGAGCTATCGTCAGGACTTGCGCAGTCTCGGCGCATCCTTCGGTTTCACCTACAAGGACATTGGCAAAGCCGGCTATAGCACAGACCTCATTGGCTCCAATCTCGTCCGCCAATACTTCACGATTGCGCCTATGCTTGATGCCTTCTTGGAAAAGCGCCTGTCTGGCTCGACTGTGATTCGGATCGAGGCGCAAAACATCACCGGCTCCAAGGAGCGGCGGGGCCGGTATTTTGTCCCGCTCGCTACGCCGTTTGGTCCTACCGTGCGATACGAAACGTTCGACGAGGACCGTGATCTGCGCATTGCGATCCGGCTGCGAGGCCGGTTCTAGCGCGTCAAAATCAAATAAATCCAACTATTTGACTCAGCTACGGAGCCGCCGCATTTTTGCGTCGAGAAGGCTTCATATTGTGACGGAGCGGTGATACGCACCGCGTGCAGATCGTTTGTTATACATACAATCTGTGCAGGGGAGGGAACACACGGCATGAGCATTTCGGCGCGTTATGAGCGTAAGGGCGATGTCGGCCTCATTGTCATTGATCGGCCGCCCGTCAACGCGATTGACGTGACCATTCGCGAGGGCGTTTGGAAAGGCATGGACGAGGCCGCCGCCGATGCGGGCGCCAAAGTCATCCTGATCGCTTGCGCGGGCCGAACCTTCCTTTCCGGCGCCGACCTTAACGAACTTGCCGATCTCAGCAAACCGGGTGGCAAGATCGAAGCGCCGAACTATTACGATACGCTCGACAAGATCGAGGCTTCAGAAAAGCCGGTGGTCGTGGTCATGCACGGCACGGCGATGGGCGGCGGCGTCGAGACCGCCATGGCTTGCCATTACCGGGTCGCGGTTACGGAAGCGAAAATGGGCATGCCGGAATTCACGCTGGGCATCATTCCCGGCGCCGGCGGCACGCAGCGCTTGCCGCGCCTGATTGGCGCGCGCGCTTCGCTCGAAATGATGGTGCCCGGCGCGCCGATCGACGCCAACAAGGCGCTCGAACTGGGCCTGATCGACGCGATCGTCGAAGGCACGCCGATCGAAGCTGGCCTGGCCTACGCGCAGAAACTCGCGGACGAAGGCGCAAAGCCGCGCCCCACGCGCGACCGCACGGCAGACACCGCCGGATTCAGCGACGCTGACGTCGATGCTTACATCAAGACGCAGGCGCGCGCCGTGAAAGGCCGCACGACGCATAAGAGGACGATTGAGGCGCTGCGCGCGTCCGTCACGCTGCCATTCGATCAGGGGCTCAAGAAGGAAGACGAGATCTCGCACCTGTCGCTGAAAGACCGCGAAGGCGAAGCGCTGCGGCACGTATTTTTTGCCGAGCGTGAAGTAGGCAAGATTCCAGGCCTGCCGCCGATGCAGCCGGGTCCGGTCGGCAAGGTCGCGGTTGTTGGCGCCGGCACAATGGGCGGCGGCATCGCCATGGCGCTGGCCAATTCCGGCGTGGCGACTGTGTTGATCGATGTTTCCGATGCGCAATTGCAGAAGGGTCTCGGCGTTGTCCGCGGCAATTACGACGCCACGGTAAAGCGTGGCCGTATGGCGCCGGCGGACGTTGACCAGCGCATGAGCCTGATCACAGGCGCCACGTCGATGGACGCGGCGAAAGACGTCGATGTGGTGATCGAGGCCGTGTTCGAGGACATGGACCTCAAAAAGAAGATCATCGGTGAACTCGATAAGGTGACGCCGCCGCATGCGATCCTGGCGTCGAACACCTCGACTTTGTCGGTGAGCGAACTGGCCGCGACGACGAAGCGTCCGTCGCAAGTGGTCGGGCTTCACTTCTTCTCGCCAGCGCATGTGATGCGCCTGCTCGAAATCGTGCGCGGCAAGGAAACCTCGCTGCAAACGCTCGTCACCAGTCTCGAGATCGCGCGCAAGCTCAAGAAAGTCGGCGTCGTCGCTGGCGATGAATTCGGTTTCATCGGCAACAAGATGATGTTGGACGGCTATTTCCGCGAGGCCGAGCAATTGCTGCTGGAAGGCGCCAGCCCCGCCCAGATCGACAAGGCAATGGAAGATTGGGGCTTCGCGATGGGCCCCCACCGCGTCAATGACATGGCTGGCGTCGATATTGGCGCCAAGGTGCGGCAGGAATTGTTCAAGAAAGAAAGCCGGCCCGACCCGTACTTTGTCGTGTCGGATGCGCTGACGCTGCTGGGCAAGCTGGGGCAAAAAACCGGCGCCGGCGTCTATCTCTACAAGTCCGGCGACCGCAACGCGTATCCCAATCCGGAAACAGAGGCGCTCATCCTTCAACTTGCCGAAGAGCGCCAGATCAAGCAGCGGACCGACATCAGCGACGCGGAAATCGTCGAACGCTGTGTTCTGCCGCTCATTAACATCGGTGCGGAACTGCTTGAAAAAGGTGTCGCCTACCGGCCGCTGGACATCGATGTGGTATGGACGTCAGGCTACGGTTTCCCGCGTCACCTTGGCGGGCCGATGTTCTATGCCGATACGCTTGGCGTGAAAAACGTGCTTGCGCGCATTGAACATTACCATGCAAAGCTCGGCCATTACTGGAAGCCTTCGGCGCTTCTCACGCGTCTGGCGAAAGAGAACAGCAGCTTCGAAGCGTACGGCCGCGAGCGTTCGCCAAAAACGTAGGCGGGCGGCAGGAGATGGGTGCAGTGGGACGAACTATGGATCAAAGCGTTCGTCTTTCGAATTTGCGTCGCCTTCTGGCGCCGAAATCCGTCGCCGTGGTTGGCGCGTCCAGTTCGCCAGACAAGGCCGGTTATCAGGCGGTCGATGCGCTCAAGCGGTTTAAGGGAGAAGTGTTTCCGGTAAATCTGAAAGCTGACGAAATTCTCGGCCACAAGGCCTATCCGTCTCTCGCCGCGATCGGCAAGCCTGCCGACCTGGTGATCTTCGCCGTGCCGGCGGCGGCGTGCGTTGAAGCGGTGCGCGAAGCGATCGTCGCAAAATGCGGTGGTGGCCTTATTGTCAGCGGCGGCTTTGCCGAATCCGGCGCCGAAGGCGCGGCGATTCAGGATGAGATCGGCAAACTGTGCGCTGAATCCGGATTTCGTCTGCTCGGGCCGAATACGGCCGGCTTTCTAAACATGAATGTCGATCTCACCGCAACGTTCGCCGCTGGGCGCGAGGATGTCCGATCCGGCAATGTCGCCGTGATCGCGCAATCGAGCGGCATCAATTTCGTGGTGACGTTCCTGCTGGCGCGGTTTGGTGTGGGCGTTTCCTGCGCGGTCGGCGTTGGCAATGCGATTGACACAGACTTCTCCGACATCCTCGAATTTCTGGCCGAGGATGAAGCCACCAAGGCGATCGCGCTGCACATCGAAGGCATTCCCACCGGGCGTCGGCTTTATGAGACGCTTCGCCGCGTGACGCCGAAAAAACCTGTCGTGGCGCTAGTGGTCGGCCGCGAAGACGTCGGCGATTTCGCCCAATCGCACACCGGCAATCTCGTCGGCTCCTACGATCTTAAGGTCAACGCGCTGCGCCAGGCCGGAGCGGTCGTGGTTGAATCGGCAGAAGACCTCGCCGCAGCCGCCGCGCTCTTTTCGATCGAGCGGATGAAGCCGGCCGCTGAGCCGGGCATCGGGGTGCTGACCGGCCAGGGCGGCGCCGGGCTTATCATGCTTGACTGGCTGAAGGTGGGCGGCGTCGCCGTGCCGGAATTCAGCGAGGCGACGGCGCGCAAAATCGAAACGCTGCTGCCGCCGATGACCTATCTGAAAAATCCCGTCGATACGGCGCGCCCTGGCGCGACCTTCCCCGAAGTGCTCACGACCATCGCCACCGATCCGAAGATCGACACGGTCATCGTGTTTGCGCTTCATGAACCGGCGACTCTCGATCCCGCCGGCTTCATGGCCGACGTACGCAAGCAGATGGGCAAGCCTTTGATGTTCGGCACGGGCGGCCCCGTCGAGCGCTTGGGGCCGACGATCGGCGCTCTGCGCCAGCAGGGTCTGTTCGTCGCTGAATCGCCCGAGCGTCTGGCAAAAGCCGCGATTGTGCTGGCGCATGATGCGAAGGCGCAGTGGAAACTCGCGCACGCGGCGACGCCGATCAGCGTCGATGTGTCGAACGTGCGCGGCGGACTCGATGAAGACGCAGCGAAGGCCGTCCTCAACGGCATGGGCATCGCCACGCCGCAGCGCGCAGCATGCTCCACGCACGCCGAAGCGATGGACGCGTTCCGCAAATTGCCCAAGCCGCTCGTCGCGAAAATCCTGACCAATGAGATTGCGCACAAGACCGAGGCCGGCGGCGTGCATCTGAAGCTCGCCGACGAAGCCTCGTTCACCGCCGCGCTGGACGCTCTGGACAAAATCCCGCTGAAGGGCGCGCGCCGCTATCTGATCGAGGCGATGGCGCCGTCGGGCGTCGAACTGATCGTCGGCGCGGTTCGCGATCCAAGTTTCGGGCCCACGATCGTGGTCGGCGTCGGCGGTACGATCGCTGAAGCGATCAAGGACACGTCCACCCGTCTAGCGCCGATCTCTAAAGCCGACGCCGAGGAAATGCTGAGCGAGTTGCGAGCGTCCGCTTTGCTCGATGGCTGGCGCGGCGCGCCCGCGGTCGATCGTGGTGCTGTGGCCGAAGCCATGGTGCTCATTGCCGCGGTGCTGGACGCTCAGCCCGACATAAATGAAATGGAAATAAATCCCTTGCGGGCCTATCCCGATGGCGTGCTGGCGCTGGACGCGCTCATCGTCTAGCGTCCGCAACGCGACGTGGCGCGCTTGAGAACTCGGCAGGGCGGCAGAGGAAACTGCGCCGCTTTGCCGCCTAGTAGATGGATGGCGGCATGGCGACCTGAACGGGCCGTGACAAACCCGGTCCCTAATGGTTCGCCGCGCGATCAAGTGACGGGCGTCACACTCGCAACTGCGCAACGCACTTAAATTTCGCGAATTGGTGCGAGAAGCTGTGATCAGCTCGCGCTGCACGTTGCGAGGGGAGGACGCCATTTCAGAGTTCACAGCAGAGGCCCTCGATTCTGAACTTCATTTGACCGGGCGCGGCGCCGCGGATGGTCAAAAAAATACGCCCGCTTCGAACGAGACCAAACTTGCGCCGATAGAAGCGATGGTTGTCAGCCGTATCGACGCAGCGCTGAACCAGCACTCGAACGCGATGCTCGGCATCGGCTCTGGTCAGGATTTCACCACGCTGCCGCAAGATCTGGAATCGCTGGCGGGCGAGCCACAGACAATCCTCAGCCAGTTTCGCGCCAAAAAGGCGCGTGCGCAAAACGCTGTCGGCCTTGAGCTTAATCATGCGCAGGCCGATTTCGCACGCGCTTACCGCGATTACCGAGCCTTCCGCATCCAGCACGGCCTCACCGAAACCGAGCCGCGTTATGATGACGTCTTCTGGCGCAAGGTTTTCCTTCTGGCGCTGATGTTTATCGTGGAAGTCGCGGCCAATGGATGGGTAATTGGCCAGGCAAGTCCCGGCGGCCTCGTGCAAGGCTGGACGACCGCGCTGATGATCTCGGTGCTGGTCGTGCTCACCGGAACACTGATCGGCATGGGTCCGTGGCGGTATCTCAATTACCGCGGCGGCGACGGGAAAGGAAAGTTGCACCGCATCTGGGCAATACCGGCGACAATTGTCGGTGGCGGCTTGCTGGTTCTGTTTGCATTTTACGTTGCGCATTATCGCTACGCGCTATCGCACACGACGCTTGATGCGCCCGCGCCGGATAATATTCTCACCGCCATCGCTACCCGTCCGTTCGAGCCGTTCGAGCAATTGGAATCTCTCGTACTGTTCGTTGTGGCGCTGTTGATCGGCATCTTCGCCGTCGCGCGCGGCGTCTATTGGGACGAACCCTATCCCGGTTATGGCCATCGCCATCGCAAGGTCGAGGAAGCGCGCGAACGCACGCGCGAGATCGCCCAAACCTTGTCGCGCGAGGTTGACGTGGCCAAGGACGAATGTGATCGCGCGTTGCTGGATATTGGCAATAACAGCACGGCCGCCGTTGGCGCATTGCGGCGGGCGATTGCCCGCACACAAGATAACGCGGCCGAATGGGATTACACCGCAGCCACTATCCTTGACGCCGGCCGCGAAGCGATCCGGATTTACCGCAATGCCAACGTGCAGACGCGCACAACCCAGCCGCCGAGCTATTTCCGCACCGATCCGTTCGGAAAGGCGGCGCCGCCGACCAGCACCCAAGTATTGGAAATGCTGCAGGCGGCCTTCTCCCGCGCGACCGCGAACATCACTGCCTGTAAAAGCCAGCTGGCTGGCGCCCGCGCACAGCTCGAGGCCGAGTATCATTCCTTCTATGACGACGAACTGACGCCGTTCCTTAAGGGCATTGCCGACGCGGCGCACGCCAGCGCCCGCATGGAATTCGTGGACCAAGCCGAGGCGCCGCTAGAACGGCCGCAACAGGCGCCGCTCGCGCCGCCCAAGAACGATGACTCGCCAGAAACGCCTAAGCCGCTCTGGTTCAGCCGGGCGCTGCGCTGATGCGAAACAAAGCCCAAACCAATCGCACTTACGCGATAGCGACAGCAAGTGTGATCGCGGGCCTGCTCGCGCTCAGCGTGACGGTGTGGCTCTTCCGTCCGGCCAGCCTGGACCAAGCCACGTTGTGTCCAACCTCGCGTCCGATCGCCGGCCATACATTGGTGATCCTCGACCGCACGGACAAATGGAACCCAGCGATGGGCGATACGCTGACGAAGCTGATCGCCAACGCCCAAAAGGAAACGCTGCAGCATCAGAAATTTTCGATCGTTTCTCTGGATGCCCAGAACTCTTCGCATCCGTTGTTTTCGATATGCAATCCGGGCCCGCCGACCCTGCTGTCGGACCTTTATCGCGGCCACCGTTACACGGAACGTGATTTTGCACAGCGCTTCGTTGGCGCGGCGGAAAATGTAGTTGAACAGGTGAGTCAGCCGGAGGAAGCCAGCACCAGCCCAATCGTCGAGTATGTGCATCGCTGGCTCGGCGCGGATGAGTTCAACGCTTCCGTGCCCGCACGGCGGCTGATCCTGGTGTCAGATATGCGGCAGAACTCGCCGCAATATTCGATCTATCGCACTGGCGGCGCAGGCCTGAAAGACGTGGTTCAAACCCAGTTCGGCCCTTCTGCGAAGGGTGTGACGTTTGATGTCTATTTCATCGCCCACGGGCGTGACCACAATATCAGCGAAGATCAAGTCCGCGCCGCTTGGGATGAGGCCTTCCGCAGCGTCGGCGCCAATTACAATTGGCGCCAGATCGGATGAGGTTAAGTCAGCGTAGACTGCCTGATCACTGGCGAAGCGCTACGGCGAGTGGGATTGAGCAGGCCAAGCGCCGTCGGGGGAATGGCGGCGATATTGTAGAAGAACGCCCAGAACAAGTTTGGTGCAACCGCTTAAACTGCGGTCCCCATTGCCGTTGCGATTCTTGCGTTGAGGTCTTCGATGGCGAATGGCTTAGCCAACATCAGGCTATCGATCCATTCGCCGCTTAATCCCCTTGATCCATACCCGGAGAGGAATACGAACGGGATTCCGCGCGATTTGAGTTCTTTGGCGACGGGATAGCTTTGCTCGCCCGCAATATTGATGTCGAGCAAAGCGAGATCGCATGTGTCCGTCTCGACCAAGCGGAGCGCGTTGGCCACACGTGACGCAGGCCCGAGGATTGTGTGTCCGAGTGCGGTGAGGCTGTCCTCTATGAAGAAAGAGATCATCATTTCATCCTCGACGACGAGGATGCGGAGCGATTGTCCGGTCACGCCGCTTCAATCGAGGCGAGTGGCGCTTCGAGAAGGAGGTGAACGCCGCCACTCTCGAATCGGAGTTCGGCGGTGCCGTTGAGCTGATGGGCGAGGCCCCGCTCAATTAGGCGCGAGCCGAGGCCACGCCGTTTGGGAGCTGTCACTGCCGGCCCATTGCTTTCGAGCCATTCCAGCCGGAGGCGGCGCTCGGGGTTGCCGTTCTCGATCTGCCACTGGACCCGGACCCGTCCAGCAGGAACCGAGAACGCGCCGTACTTCGCCGCGTTAGTCGACAGTTCATGGAAAGCCATGCCCAAGGCCAGCGAGGCGTCCGGGGTGAGTTTGAGGCTCGGGCCTTCGACGGCGATACGATCAGCGCCGTTGGCATAGGGTGCGACCTGGCCAAGCAGCACGTCTCGTAACGGCGATCCCCGCCAATCGCCGTCCGAAAGCAGATTGTGGGTTTGCGACATTGCGGCGAGCCGCTTCTGGAACGCCTCGCGAAACGCCTGCGGGTCTGGCTCGTCGCTCAACGTCTGGGACGCGATCGATTGCACTGTCGCCAGCGTGTTCTTTACGCGATGGTTCAACTCCTGCAGCAGCAATGCTTGTCGCTCTCTCGCGCGCACGCGCTCGGTGATGTTGCGCACGATAAGTGAAGCGCCGGTGATTGCGCCTGATGCGTCCTTGACCGGCGAAACGCTTACCGAAATATCGACAAGACTGCGGTCATGGCGCTGTCCCACGCTATCGTAGTTTTCCACCCGCTCGCCGCGGTTGATCCTCGTGCGAAGGTCTAGCTCTCCAGACCGTCGGTCCGCCGGCACGATCAGCTCCACGTGCCGGCCGGTCGCTTCCGCGTTGGAGTGGCCGTAGAGTATTTCCGCGCCAGCGTTCCAGGACAGGATAACACCTTTGGTGTCGAGACCGATTATGGCGTCTCCCGACGACACCACCATCTCCGATCGCAATACCCGCTCGGCGTCCAGTTGCTTGCGGTCGGTGACGTCCATGAAGGTGACGACGACGCCATCGATGACATTATCGAGCCGGCGATAGGGCCTAATGCGCATGATATATGCGCGCCCCGCGGACGTCGCCACTTCTCGCTCGACCATCGACAGCGTGCGCAGCACGCGGGCGACATCGGCAGCTAGATCGCCGTATTCGAAGCGGGGAGCGATCTCCGTGAGCGGGCGTTGATAATCGCTTTCACGCAGGTGGAAGAGGCCGGTCATTGCCGGTGTGAAATTGGTTACGCGTAGATCCGAGTCGAGAAAGAGCGTGGCTATCTCGGTGCTGTCTAGGAAATTCTTCAGATCGCTGTTGAGCCGCATAAGCGCGTCGTTCTTGGCGTTCAGCTCGGCATTTACGGTCTGCAGTTCTTCGTTGATCGACTGCATCTCCTCTTTGGAAGTCTCGAGTTCCTCATTGGTCGATTGCAGCTCTTCATTGACCGATTGGTATTCCTCGTTGGCTGATTTCATCTCCTCGTTGTTGACTTCTAATTCGTCGACACTGACTTGCAGCCGCTCGCGCGTCCGCGCCAGCTCCTGCTCAAGGTCTTGAATGCCTTCGGTGCTGGACGCCGACGCCAGGGGCGCAGGTCCGCGATCGAAGAACGCGAGCACACAAAGGCCAGCCTCGTCTCTACCGACAGGTTCTGCGAGGAGATCGACCGCGTGCAGGGCGCCATCGATCGGGATGGTGATATTTTTCTGCACCGCTGCCTGGCGACCGCGCGTTGCTTTTTGCAGTGCGGCGCGCGCGGCAGGTCGCAGGGGCCGTTGCAGAAGAGCGAACAGATCGAGGCTCGCGGCGCCCGGCGAGGGCCCTAGGAATTTCGCCACGTGCTCCGAAAAGCGCACCACATCATTGCGAGAATCCACTACGACATAAGCGGGAAAGTGTCTTTCCATGACGCGGCGCGCATCGATATCGAGGCGATCTCCTTGGGTCGTTGCGGGGCGTGCGGCGACTTGATCGGAGGCGGTCCTTTCGGGCGCGTAGGCAGCCATGTTGGGCAAGAAAGCGGCGACGGTGTCTTTACGCCGGAAGATGCGATGCTTCAGATCTACGATCGAGAAGGTCTTGTTCTGCCGCGCGAGGCTTTCTGAGGCGCCCAAGAAAAGGTAGCCGCCCGGACGCAGCGCATACTGAAACACGCTCATTAAACGATCCTGCGCTGCCGGCTGCAGATAGATGAGCACGTTGCGGCAAACTATCAGATCCAGCTTCGAGAAAGGCGGGTCCTTAATAGGGTTATGAGCTGAGAACACGCAGAACTCGCGGATATCTTTGATCACGCACCAATGGTCGTTGTCTTGAACGAACCATTTATCGAGGCGAGCCGGCGATATCCCGCCTAGTTGATCGGGGCGATATCGCCCCGCGCGCGCTTGGGCTATTGCCTGCTCGTCGATGTCGGTGGCGAAGATCTGGAGTCTAGGCGCGCCCTCCTTGCCCGCCAGCTGTTCCTTCAGAAGGATTGCGATCGAGTAGACCTCCTCGCCTGTAGCGCAGCCCGACGCCCAAATCCGAATCTGATCATCGGCGCCTTTGTCAGCGACGATTTCAGGAAGCGCTTGGGCTTCGAGCGCTGCGAATGCTTCGGGGTCGCGAAAGAATTCGGTTACGCTGATGAGGAATTCCTGGAACAGCAATCTGACTTCAAGCGGCTCCTTGCGCAAACGATCGACGTACTCGTCTGTCGTGTCTATGTGCAATACTTGCATCCGGCGCTGGATGCGGCGTGTCAGCGTCTTTTCCTTGTACTGACTGAAGTCATGCCCAACAACGCTGCGCACGATGCGGCAAATTCTATCGAGATTCCCGGCAGCGCCAGAAACCGCGCCGTCGGCGCCCACTCGGCTGCGCAAGGACGCGAGGTGGCGCGCGTACTGAATCAGCCTCTCCGGCATCTGCTCGACGGTCAGAACTTCATCGACGCGGCCGGTGGCAGCAGCACTGCTCGGCATCCCCAATTTGGCCTGGGACTCGACCTCCGCCTGCGCCAATGTGAGGCCGCCATGCTCCTTGATCGCCGTGAGACCGACACTGCCGTCGCTGCCGCCGCCAGAGAGGATGACACAAACGGCGTTGTCCCCTTGCGCAAGGGCCAGCGAGGTGAAGAACGTGTCGATCGGCCGGCGCGTCACGCGCGGCGGCGCCGGACGTGCGACGCGGAGAACGTTGCGCTCGACGGTTAATGTGGCGTCTGGCGGAATGATGTAGATATGATTGGCGACGAGCGGGGAGCGGTCCTGCGCTTCAGTCACCGGCATCTGCGTGGACGCCGACAAGATATCGACGAGCATACTCTGGAATTTGGGGTCGAGGTGCTGGATCAGCACAAACGTCATGCCGCTATCTGCCGGCATGAGGGAAAAGAAGGTTTTAAACGCCTCCAAGCCTCCCGCGGATGCGCCGAGCCCGACAATCAGCGGCGATCGAGGCGCCGTTTCGCCGCCGTCGTTGTCTCCGTGCTTCGTTCGCCTGGCAGGGTTCTTGGCCATTAGACCTGCTCGATTGCGGTGAATCCTGTTCCGGCTTTCGCGACGGCGCCACCAGCAGGGGAGCGTCAGGGTAGTTGTTGCCGGCATGAATGACTAGGATTTTCTCCGGAGCCGGCAGGATCGGGGAAACTAGTGCTCCGGCTGGGACGCGGATTGGCCGCAACGGCGCGCCCGCTGCGCTAGCACAGCAGCTTCGGTCTCGCGTGACGTCCTGGTGACGGCATGGTAGTTTCGAACTACAGGTGATCTTGAATTGATGCGATACTTTCGCGTTTGCAAAGCGACGAGATAAAAGGTCATGAGCCGCTATTTTTTCCACCTCTGGACCCGGGACGGGTACGAGATCGATCACATCGGCACTGACATGAAGGACGCCGAGGAAGCTTGTTTGGAAGCGTTCCGAAGCGCCCGGGAAATCAGCATGGAAATGTTGCGTGTCGGCCAACTGGCGACGCGGTATCGCTTCGACGTTGTCGATTGCCAAGGCCGGCTTGTGCATGAAGTATTGTTTTCGGAGGCGATGGGTCAACCCGTCGTGAACAACCCGACGTCCGAGTTCGCCGTCGGAACCAGCCGCGGATACGCGCTTGCCAGCGACCTTGCACGTGAGATCGCCACGGCGCGACAGAACCTGCGAACCTGCCGCGAGCTTCTGGCGGTTGGCGGATTTTCAGCTCGGCAAGATCAGCCAGCGTCCGTGCTGGTGGGGACCAATTGTCACTTGCCCGAGACTTGAACGCGGTGATGTTGAGTGCGCGTCGTTCCCACCGTGAGCGTCATTGCTGGACGCCGCAGAATGCCTCCGTGTAGGACACGACTGGTATGCCTACAGAGCCTCCCTCCTTGACAGAGTGGAACGCGAAGTACCTCCGCCTCGCTGTCAACGCGGCGGGCGTGGCGCTGTGGTCGTGGAACGTCGATACAAACCGCTTCACGATGGACGAGCAAGGCTACAATCTGTGGGGTCTGCCGATCCAGTCCTTTGTAGTTTTCGAAGATCTGTCCGCTCAAATTCACCCCGCGGATCGCGATAGGGTTAGGGCTGCGTTTGCAGCCACGCGCGCGATCGTCGGGCCCTATGAGATCGACTTTCGCATCATCGCGGGCAACGACGTTAGGTGGATCTCGGCGCGCGGCCAGGGTGACGACGCCGATATCGAAGGCCGGACCATGTTCGGGATTTTTCTTGACGTCACCGGGCGCAAACAGGCCGAGGAAGCAAATGAGCTGCTTGCCGGCGAAATGAGTCACCGGGTCAAGAACCTTCTTAGCATCGCTACGGGGTTGACGGCGATCACGTCGCGATCCGCCGAATCTGCGGCGGACATGGCGCGCGAGTTGACGACGAGGCTCAGCGCCCTTGGTCGTGCTCACGATCTCGTTCGTCCGGTTCCGGGTCGTCAAGAAAACGGCGCACTGTTAGGAGATCTCCTAACAATCCTGCTCGCTCCCTACGATGACATGGGCGCGTTCAGCGGGCGTATCCGGGTTTCAGTGCCTCGAATGTCGGTTGGTGAAACCGCCGCCACCGCTCTGGCGATGGTGCTGCACGAGCTAGCCACCAATTCTGTGAAATACGGCGCACTTTCGGCCCCGAACGGAACGCTCGATGTCGCCGCCATTGCGGAGGAAAGCGAAGTTGTCGTTGTCTGGACCGAACGGGGTGGCCCTGTGGTGGCGGCGCCAGCCCTGGATGGGTTTGGCAGCAAGCTGCTGAAGCGCAGCATGACATCGCAACTCAACGGTTCGGTGGAGCATAACTGGTCCGAAGAGGGCGCAATTGTCACTTTGCGAATGGATAAGGTTCGGCTTGCTCTTTAGCTCCTCTGCGCTTGTTGTCGAGCCGCTCGCGGAACTCACCAACTGTCTCTGAGCCCTTTGCCGCGCGGTGAGAGAGCGCTTGAACAACCGCAACGAGGTTTTTGCTCGCCAGCCCATGCATCGACCGGCACGCGCGCCAGGACGCCGAATCCGACCGCGATGACGGCGACGACAAACGCAAGGGGGCTACCGACGCGTGGCAGGACGCGTCTGAAACGATCCAGGTTGGAAAAATCGGCGCCCGCCACGGGTCGTTCACCGCCGCTGCGCCTCGAAAATATGGCGCGCCCGAAGAGATTCGAACTCCTGACCCCCAGATTCGTAGTGGAGCAAGCAACTTATCCACAACGTCGCCAGACGTTTCATGCTACTGAATTAAAAGGATAATTGTTCTACCTTGCCAAGGCGATTATTTCCGCACGTTGCCGCTGATTGCCGACCTTTTCCGACATAAAATCCGACATAATCGTCAATGTTGTCAATTCGTTGTATCCCTTGCACTGAAAGGCTTTTCAGACATAATCGATCCTGGGCCGATTTTGGCTGAATCTGAGGGTGGGCGCTAGGTAAAAGGAAATGCCCAAGCAGCGCAAAAAGTCGGGCCGCGACGCGCTCCTGGACCACCTCGTGGAGGCAGGGGTTTCCGCCCGCGAGATCACCGGCGGCCTCACGACCAAATTGCTTCGGCGGCTCCCAGCGCCGCCGGCGGGACGCGCCTATTACGACATGCCTGATCGCGGCCCCAATGCGGTCGCCGGTCTTACCATCCGACGCGGCCGTAAAGACGGCATCACCTTCTTCGTGCGCGCTGACCTTCGACCCGAGGGCGCGGCGCAATTTGTGACCGCGCGTGTGAAGCTTGGACGGTGGGGCGAGGCGCACGGCAACCTTTCGCTTAAGGACGCACGCGATCGCGCTGCGGCTGCGAAGGCGGAAATGCGGGCGGGCATCGATCCCAGGCGCAAGGCGGTTCGCGCCAAAATTGAAGCAGAGAACGCCGCACGGCCCGCTGAAATCACGCTGCGCGCGGCTTATAAAAACTACCTCACGGCGAGAACTGGTAAAAAGCGCAAACCGTTGTCGCCGACGACAAAGGCCGACTACGACCGCGTTATAGAACGCGGCCTCGCAAGCTTTACGGACAAGTCGCTGCGCGAACTGGCCGATGATCCACAGGACCTGATCGAGCACTTCGACAAGGTTTCCCAGGACCGCCCGGCTGAAGCCAATACGCGCATGCGCGTGCTGCGGGCGGTATGGAATCGCGCGCACAAGGTCATGCCGGCGAAGGTTCCGGCCCCGCCCGCCATCTTTGACCTCAATGAGGTCGAGGCGCGAAACGCCGGCTTTGTAACGTCAGAAATGCCCGCCGTTTGGAAAGCGATAGAGGCGGTGGGGCAGCCGTTGCGGAAAAAGGCCATCCTGACTTATCTCTTCCTTGGCCTCCGTGACGGCGCCGTTTTGCCGATGCGCAAAGTTCACATCGATCGTGAGGCCGCAATGCTGCTGATCCCTTATACAAAGGGGAAGCGGTTGAAGTTGCCGCTTTCTCCAGCAGCACTCAGTCGTCTTGAAGCGCCAGTTCCGGAATCGCTTTTCGACAGCGACAACCCCTTCCTTTTTCCCAGTCTGCGCGGCCCGCGGCCTAAAAAAAGAAAGAATCTCCAGCCTGACGCGGAGATCGAGCCTTGGACGCATGTAGACAAAATCGATTGCTCGGACTTACCGACGCCAGTTGCGTACGTCGAACAGCGAGGCGACGCGGCGCACTGCCATCCGCACGTCTTTCGGCACACTTATCGGACGCTGGCGACTTCGGCAGATGTTGCTGATGTGGCTATACGCTTGCTCATGGGGCACAGCCTTAAAGGCGATGTGAGCTTTGACTATCTGACAGCAGACCTTGAATGGCTGCGGGCGGCGCAGGAAAAAATATCGGCGTATATACTTAAATCGGCGGGAATGCCGCCGGACTTTCGTTTTCCGCCGGACTACTTCGTCGTTCGTGAACTCCCGCAAGTCGGTCGGATGGTGCGTGGAAGCAAGTAGAAATGCGTAAGAAAAGGGCTGTCGTCTGGCGCGACCATGTTTGAGATTGGTCCTAGTCTTCAGCGTTTGTATGTTCGCAAACGGCGCTTGGCTTGGTGTGAGGTGCAATCGGAGCGTCTAAGTCTTCAGATTCACAGGCCAGCAGCACGGCCCTGATGATGCATTGGAAGAGGATCTGCATCTTGAGCGTGATGCGTTAGCGACCGCTGCTGCGCGCCATGCTGTCAACGAAGAGTGCTAGGAGAAAAGCTCCAAGGACAGGGCTATGCCTTTGTCGTCGCGCTCTTCGTATGGGCGTCTCCCTCCGCGATAACTGTGTGACCAGCCGCCATTTGGAACAAGGCACGCCGAACAGCTAGAACTTCGGACCGGACGCGGAACATCCAGTCGCTACCGTGAGGGATAAACGCCGACGGCGCGTAATCCGCATAACATCTGCGCGCTTTCTTGGAGCCTACATGATCCCGCCCGGGCCCTTTTCTTCCGGCCGCCGCGCCTTTTTGAGGACGACAACCTATGTCGGCGGCGGCTTGGCTCTTACAGGGCTTTTGCCCGCTTGGGCGCAGTCCTCCGGGATTGCACCCGCGCTTTCGACCGTCTCGGGTAATGATATTCGGCTCACGATCGGGCACGCCGCCGTCAGCCTCGAAGGCCGCGAGGGTCATGCCGTCGCCATTAACGGAAGCGTACCCGGGCCGCTGCTCCGCCTTAAGGAAGGGCAGGTTGCCCGGATCAGCGTCACCAATACGCTCGATGAGGACACCTCTATCCACTGGCACGGGCTGCTCGTGCCGTTCCAGATGGACGGCGTGCCCGGCGTGACCTTTCCCGGCATCAAGCCCGGAGAGACCTTCGTCTACGAATTCCCCGTCATTCAATCGGGCACATATTGGTACCACAGCCATTCGGGCCTCCAAGAACAGCAGGGCCACTACGCGCCGATCATCATCGATCCCGCGGGCCGGGATCCGGTGGCCTACGACCGCGAGCACGTGATCGTTCTTTCAGATTATTCATTCCTCCATCCGCATCGCATTTTTGAAAAGCTGAAACAGGAAGCGGGCGTCTTCAATTATCAGCGCCAGACGGTTGCGGGCCTATTCGCGGGCAAGGATCAAACCTTCGCCGAACGTCGCGAGTGGGCGAAAATGCTGATGGACCCCACTGACATCTCGGATGTCACGGGGGCGACCTACACATTCCTGATCAACGGACGAGCGCCCAAGGACAATTGGACAGCGCTCTTTCAGCCCGGTGAACGCGTTCGGTTGCGGTTCATCAATGCCGCCGCGCAAACGATATTCAATGTCCGCATTCCCGGACTTAAACTTCAAATCGTCGCCGCCGACGGTCAGAACATCCGTCCGGTCACGGTCGATGAATTCCAGATCGGCAACGCCGAGACCTACGACGTCATCGTTACGCCGAACGACGACGCAGCTTACGCGGTCGTGGCTGAGGCAGTCGACCGATCCGGACTCGCCGCGGCGACGTTGGCGCCCCGCGCCGGCATGGCGGCGGCGATACCGCCGCTGCGCGCGCGTCCCCTCGGCACGATGAAAGACATGGGCATGGATCATAGCGGCGTGGCGAAGGGTGGCGCTGATGCGGGCCATGTCGAGATGACGACGCCTGGCATGGCCGCGCCCCGCAAACGCGGTTCGGACGTGATGGGCGATATGTCGGGCAAGGCCGGCATGGACATGTCGATGCGCAATTGGAAGAACGCGCCACAGGTGGAACTAGGACCCGGCGTGCAGATGATCGCGCCAATGTCCAAAGATCGCACCGGCGAGGCCGGGCAGGGTCTCGAAAGCGTCGGCCATAGCGTGCTGGTCTATAGAGATCTCGTCGCGCTCGAACCGAACAAGGATACGCGCGCACCTGCGCGAACGCTGGATATACGCCTCACCGGCAACATGGAACGCTTCATGTGGGGCTTTGACGGACGCAAATATTCAGACAACCCGCCGCCCTATGCCTTCAGCGCCGGAGAACGGGTGCGCGTGAGCCTCGTCAACGACACGATGATGGCGCACCCCATCCACTTGCACGGCCACTTCTTCGAGTTGGTGCAGGACGCGCCGCCGGGTCACATGCCACGCAAGCATACCGTCATCGTTGCGCCCGGCGGCGTCGCGCAATTCGACTTCACCGCCGAAGCCGGCGACTGGGCGTTCCACTGCCACATGCTCTATCACATGCACGCCGGCATGTTTCAGGTCTTCGTCGTGCGCCCTCTCAAGGGAGGCGCTGTATGAGCCGGTTGTTCGTAGTCACGGCGATTTCGTTCTGCCTCGCCACGCCCGCGATGGCGCAGCATCAGCACGCAGAGCCGCCTTCCGCGGCGGCAAAGGCGGCGACGTCAGCGCCCACGATGCCCGCGATGCCGGCGGTGAAGCCGGCCGATGAAACGGCCAAGGCCGTGCCGCCACCCGAGGCGGGTAACGACATTGCGCCAGACGCGCCCGGCGATTTCGCCGCTGACGGGTTCTACTCCAAAACCGAAATGGACGTCGCGCGCGCAACCCTCAGGAACGAGCATGGCGGCGTCATTGTCTCGAAGTTCATGGTGAATGAGCTTGAATACAGCCGCGCCCGCGGCGAGGACGGCTACCGGTGGAATGCTGAGGCGTGGCTTGGCGGCGACATCAATCGCTTCGTATTTAAGACCGAGGGCGAGGGCGCGGAACAACTCGACGACGCCGAAATTCAGGCCCTCTATTCGCGCGCAATCGGGCCCTATGCCAACCTTCAGGCCGGTGTGCGCTATGACATTGAGCCCAATCCGTCTCGCGCCTATCTCGCGCTCGGATTGGACGCGCTTGCGCCTTATTGGTTCGAGGTAGAGGGGGCCGTATTTGTCGGTGAGCGCGGCGATATTCTAGCGCGGGTCGAGGGCAGGTACGATTTGCTTCTTACCCAGCGCCTCGCGCTTCAGCCGCGCGCCGAGTTGAACTTCGCTACCAAGGGCGACGCCGCGCGAGGGAGAGGCGACGGCCTGACCGATGCCGACATTGGCCTTCGTTTGCGTTACGAAGTCCGCCGCGAGTTCGCGCCCTATATCGGCTTATCGTGGCATCGGCGCTTCGGTGAAACCGCCGATCTTGCGCGCGCCGCAGGCGAGCGCGTGGAGGCGACGAGCTTCATTGTAGGCCTGCGCGCTTGGTATTAGCTGCGTGACGCGCGCGCGTTATTCGCCCGGGCCGACGAACGTTGTCGCGGCCGACACCGCAAGAATCGCGGCGGCGAACAGAAATGCCTCGCAGGAGAGCGACAGGCGAAGAAGCCGTCGGCCGCGTTCCCCGTCCCGAAGTATACGCGTAGTGATCACTTGACGGTTGAGCGCCCCGACGCCGAGTGCGATCACGACTGCCCCGAGTTTGACAAGAAGCAAGCGACCATAGGGAGTGCCTGTGAGGCCGGCAAAACCGTTCGCAAGAAGCCAGGCAAGCCAAACGCCGACGACGACAAGGACCGGGACAGCAGCAACAGCGACAGCGCTGAAGCGCTCCAGGCGCGCATGCAGTTCGGCATCCGGTATTGTGGCCTTCGGCCATAGCGTGAGCGGCGCAGCAATCCAGAATCCCGCAAATAGAACGTGGAGCGCCACCGCGACGGGCGCTAGGCCGGGGTTCGCCAGCGCCTGGGTGTGCCCCGTCAAGCCAAAGCCGCTAGCGACGCAGAGCGCGCCAAGCACGAGTGCGACGCGCGAGCCCGTCAAGGCGCCAGCGCCGATCGCGATCGAACCCGCGAACAAAGCGGCTGTTGACGCGCCGAGTGCAGTCCACGCGAACGGGAGGAATGTGAAGTCGATGAGCGCAGAGCCATCGCCCATTTGTCCGGTGAGGATAGCAAGTCGCGCAGCGGCGAACAGCGCGACGGTCGCCGCTAGACCGGCAAGCAGCGACCGCAACCTTCTGAGCACGGGATATTCCACGACGCCCGATGCCGCATGAAGGGCGAGCCCTAGAGCGAGAAGCGCGGCGACGTTGAACCCTGTTCGGAAAACAAACAGCAACGTCGCCGGCGCATCAGGCACTGTTACGAACCCGTCACCGTGAAACGGATCGCACCCGGCATGGCGTGGCCGTCTTTCGCGACCGACTTCCACGAAAGGATATAGGCGCCCTTGCCGAGTTGGGGCAGCGGGATCGTGTAGGCTTTGCTCATCTCTTTCGACGGCTTGAAGTCGACGGCGATCTGCTTCTTGGCGTCCGTCATCAGGGTGACGCTTGTGATCGCGCTGTCATGCTCAAAGGTCACTTTGACGGAGGCGGGGGCGACCGCGAGCTTTGCTTGATTTTGGATGCTTGTCACGACCATGCCGCCGTGAGCGAGCGCTGGCGAGGCGAAGAGACCGAGGCCCAAAATCAGGGCGGCGAAGAAGCGGGTTTTCATAGGTTACTCCGGAACTGATGCCCTGACACGGATACGCAGCCTCCAGCCAAACCCCTCACGCGGTACCGGCTTATTCGTCGTTTACAGCGGGAACGCCAAGAACGCGCGCCAACAACTGGCGAGCGCGATAAACCCGGACTTCGATCGCCTTCGGGCTAACGTTGAGGACGTTGGCTGCCTCCTTGTGCGACAGGCCCTCAAAGGCCGTCAGCACCAGAGGCTCCTTGAGGGAGCGGGGCAGCGCCGCAATGCCCGCGTCCAGCGCCGCCATTCGCTTCTCATCGACGCCCGCAGCAGGCGCGGGCTGAGCCACATCGACCAATCCGTCATCGATCGACTTGGCCGCGAAGAAGAAGCGTCGCACCTGGCGGCGCCGGCTCCAGTCGCGGCATTTGTTGAGCGCTATCCGGCGCAACCAAGCTGAGAGGGATTTGCTCGTGTCGAAGCCCGAGAGGGCGGACCACGCCGAGAGAAAGGTCTCTTGCGCCAGATCGTAGGCCTCGTCGCCGTCGCCGACATACTGGCGCGCTAATCGGTACACGGCCTCCTTGTGCCGGCGCATGAGCTCGGTGAAGGCGCGGCTTTCTCCCGCCAGCGCGGCGGTGACCAGCGCCGCATCATCGCGCGCTGGCTCGACGGTCATTGCTGCTCGGCGGTAAGCGCCGACATCACCGTATTGTCGAAAACCTCCTTTTGCGCAGGCGTAAGTTCTGCGCGCATCGAAAAGACGTGTTCAAGCATAGCCGTTTGAAGTCCGCCCATCGCGTGGTGGAAGCGCCCGACCGCTGCGGTCACTTTCGGGCCGTAGCCGTGCTCCTCACGGATCGCCGCGGCGAGTTCGGCGTTGGCCGCGCGCATTTCAGCTTCATAGGCCTGCCGGCGCGTGCGGAAGTCAGCTTCAATGCGCTCAATGCTCTGAAGCTGTGCCGCCGTGAGATTGAGTTTCTTGTGGATGACCTCGTGAAGCGTCGGTGCGCTGCGCGGCGATTGAAACACCAGCTTGCCAATGCCAACGCCGGCAAAGCCAGCGATCAGCGCCAGCACGAGCGTCAGCAGCAATCCGCGCAGGCGCGGCGTCACCGGACGCCCTCAAGCAACGTCGCGGGGGCCAGCGACGCGTGAATGGCGAAGGGCGAGATTTCTTCCTGCGCGGCCGCGGCGATGCCAGCTGAAACGACACCGAACATCAGCATCACGGCCGCGAGCGCTGTGCGCCAACCCCAGGCGGCGCCTGCGGGCTCCGCCCGACGCGCGGCGTCGATGCGCGCCCACACCGCAGGCTCGAACTGATCAAGCCGACGGTCGGCCGGCTGGTCGCGTAGGCGCTTCAGCATTTCCTCGAGCATGTCCGTCACCGCCATATCCTTGGTTTCATTCCCCATACGCACAGAATGGCACAACCCCTCAAAGCCGGCAGCCCACCTTTTGAGGGATTGGGGGCGGCCCTGCGTATTAGAGCCACAAGGCCACGATTGCGGATTTTGAGCAGCGGCTCCGTTCTTCGAGGTGCTGGCATGCCGGGCTGTGCACCGTACGGCTCAGGGTTGAATCAATGCCAGGAGACGCTTTCGCGTACAGTTTGGCGAACAAGGGAGACCCACTATGCCGGACACCGCAAAATGTCGGCTCGGCTATTTCCACTTGCTGGCTATCGGTGCGGCGTCGGCGGCAGTGCTCTTTGCGCTTTGCTGGATAGGCGCTGCAGCAGGTTATAGCGCCGCGTCGCACCTCTATCTCGCGCTGTTCACGACAGCGC
Source organism: Alphaproteobacteria bacterium (assembly GCA_031399165.1). Lineage (GTDB taxonomy): Bacteria > Pseudomonadota > Alphaproteobacteria > Caulobacterales > Aquidulcibacteraceae > JAKFWI01. The sequence continues at coordinate 220,447 of JANNOO010000007.1, forward strand.
CGTCAGCCTCGATCGCGGCGCTCGCGCAAGGGGTTTGCCTGTCGATGGTTTTCGGGGCCGTCACTGGCGCGCTCGTCGCCCTGTTCGGAAATCTCTTCGCGTTTCTTGCGCCACGATAAAGTCTGGAGACTGATCATGCGTGCTATTTTTATTGCCTTGTTTGCTCCGGTTGTTTTGCTTGGCGGCTGCGCCTCGTTTGGAGCTCAAGATCATGCCGCAGCCAAATCGACGACGATGACGTGCCCGATGATGGGCGACAAATACATGCCGGCCCCCATGCAAGGCGGGAAGGAAATGGATTCTGCCGCCATCAAGGGTTGCATGAAGAAAATGCAGTCCGCCGGAGCGCCGCCCGCGACTGGCACAGACGATCACGATCACAAGGACAAGCCATGACCTTTACGCGCGGTTTCATCACGATGCTTGCAACGGCCGTAATCGCTGGCGTGGTGTTCTACGCCTTGCGTGAACATTGGGGGCACGTTCTGGGAGTTGCGCCCTATCTGCTATTTCTCGCCTGTCCGCTGATGCATGTCTTCATGCACCACGGCCACAAGCACCCGGCGGATACGTCCAAATCCGTCGCAGCTGTGAATAAGAAGTCGGGAGCAGGGTGTCACTAGCTCAGTTTCGACCCCAGATCGTCGAGGATCGGGCACTCGGACCGCTCGTCGCCATGACAATGCTGCGCAAGCTCGCGCAACGTGCGGACGACCGCGCGCATGTTTTTGATCCGCCGTTCCAGATCGACGATGTGCGTCTCGGCCAGTCGTTTGACCTCACGCGAGGAGCGCCTGCGGTTCTGCCACAGGGCGAGCAGGGCGCTGACTTCCTCCAGCGAGAAGCCGAGGTCGCGCGTACGCCGGATGAACTGCAAAATGGCGACATCGGCATCCCCATAGTCACGGTAGCCGTTGCCGCGGCGCGCGGCGGGCTTCAGCAGATCGATGCTCTCGTAGTACCGGATCATCTTAGTCGAAACGCCCGAGCGTTCCGCCGCCGCGCCGATGTTCACACGATCCTCCACCAAAGATGCTTGACCTTCCCACTGTGGGAAGGTGCACGATCCTTGGCAACAGAAACCAGGGACACGCCTTTTGGCGCGCGTAAGCAATGACTTCGCACGAACACCATCAGCATTCGTCCAGCCCGGACAAACGCGATCCCGTTTGCGGCATGACGACCAAGCCCGACACGCCGCACCGTCTGGTCCATAACGGCGAGGAAGTGTTGTTTTGCGGCGCAGGGTGCAAGGCGAAGTTCGAAGCATATCCCGTCAAGTACGCGACCACGGCAGAGAAACATTCGTGCTGCGCCTCAGATCGCCGCCCCTCTACCGAGGCTACGCCAGTTGCCCAGACCGTTCCCACGGGGACGAAGTGGACCTGCCCGATGCACCCCCAAATCGTGCGCGACGGTCCCGGCTCATGTCCCATTTGCGGCATGGCGTTAGAGCCCATGATGCCGACTGCGGATGCGCGCCCGAACCCCGAACTCATCGACATGCGGCGTCGGTTCATCGTCAGCGCCGCTATCGCGGCGCCCGTCCTTGCCCTGGAAATGGGGCGTCACCTGTTCAGCATTGATCGCTTCGTTGCGCCGACGCTTAACCCGTGGATTCAATTCTTCCTCGCAACGCCGGTTGTGCTCTGGGGCGGCTGGCCGTTCTTCGCTCGCGGCTGGGCTTCGCTGCAAACGCGCCATCTCAACATGTTCACGCTCATTGCGCTCGGCACCGGCGTTGCCTGGATTTACAGCGTCGTGGCGACGGTCGCACCGTCCGCGTTTCCTGTGCAATTCCGCGACGCGCACGGTTTGGTGTCAGTTTATTTCGAGGCTGCGGCCGTCATCACGGTTCTGGTCCTGCTTGGACAAGTGCTCGAGCTTCAGGCGCGGGAGCGCACCAGCGGGGCGATCCGCGCACTGCTTGACCTTGCGCCCAAGAGCGCGCGGCGCATACGTGTAGACGGCGGCGAGGACGAAGTCCCGCTCGACACCGTCCTCACGGGCGATCGTTTGCGCGTCCGCCCCGGTGAAAAAGTGCCGGTGGATGCAATCGTCCGCGACGGACGTTCGACAATCGACGAGTCCATGGTGACGGGCGAATCCATGCCCGTCACGCGCACGGTCGGCGAGAAGGTGATTGGCGGCACCCTCAACCAGACGGGCGCTCTCGTCATTGAAGCCGAGCGCGTCGGCCGCGAAACCATGCTGTCGCAGATCGTGCAGATGGTTGCTGACGCGCAGCGCTCGCGCGCGCCCATTCAACGCATGGCAGATCAGGTGGCGGGTTGGTTCGTGCCGGCGGTGATTGCGGTCGCCGTGCTGGCGTTCATCGCCTGGGCGCTCGTCGGCCCCGAGCCGCGCTTCGTTTACGGCCTGATCGCCGCAGTCTCGGTGCTGATCATCGCGTGCCCGTGTGCGCTCGGCCTCGCAACGCCGATGTCCATCATGGCCGGCGTCGGCCGTGGCGCGCGCGCTGGCGTGCTTATCAAGAGCGCCGAGGCATTGGAGCACTTCGAAAAGGTCGACACCCTCGTGCTCGACAAGACGGGAACTCTCACCGAAGGAAAGCCGGCCGTAACAGGGATCGCGACAAACGAAATCGGAGAGACCGAACTGCTGCGGCTCGCCGCAAGCTTAGAGAATCGAAGCGAACATCCGCTCGCACAGGCCATCGTCAACGCGGCGCGTTCGCGAGCAATAGCCCTCAGTGAGCCGAGCGCGTTCGACTCGCCTACCGGCAAGGGTGTTGTCGGCGTCGTCGACGGGCGCAATGTCGCGCTTGGGGCCGAGCGTTATCTCGGTGAACTCGGGATTGATGCCGGTCCGCTTACGGTCCGTGCGGAGACGATGCGGGCAGATGGCGCAACGGCGATCTACGCCGCGATCGACGGTGTCGCCCGCGGCGTGTTCGCGATCGCCGATCCAGTGAAGGAAACGACCCCGGCAGCTCTGACTGCCCTACGCGCGCAGGGCATTAAGCTCGTCATGCTGACCGGTGATAACCGCACCACGGCGAATGCGGTCGCGCGCTCGCTTGGTATCGATGCTGTCGAGGCTGAAGTCTTGCCGCAGGACAAATCGCGGATCGTCGCCAAACTTAAGAGTGAAGGCCGTGTAGTCGCGATGGCGGGTGATGGCGTCAATGATGCGCCGGCGCTCGCGGCCGCCGATGTCGGAATCGCGATGGGGACGGGCACCGACGTGGCGATGGAAAGCGCTGGCGTCACGCTTCTCAAGGGCGACCTTGGCGGCATCGTGCGGGCACGCGCGATTTCCAAAGCGACCATGGGCAACATCCGACAGAACTTGTTCTTCGCCTTCGCCTATAACGTCGCCGGAATTCCGATCGCTGCGGGTGTGCTCTATCCACTTACCGGAGATCTGCTCTCGCCAATGATCGCCGCCGCCGCGATGGCGTTGTCGTCCGTTTCCGTGATCGCAAATTCACTGCGGTTAAATAGCGTGCGGCTATCCTAAACGCCGCCAGCGTCGTTCTCGCTTGATACGATATGCGACGCGCGCTAGTTTCGGTACCGTTGTAGCGTCTGCTCATTGAGCGCACCACGCCCGTGCGCAGGCAAGGATGAATTCCCGCGTTGAGGGACATCTCGACCTATTGTTTTGCGGGCTCAATCCCTTTGGCGTTGCCATACTCGCCAGGCGGTACGAGTTCATAGAACCCGCTCAGTTTGAGATGCACCACGATCGGGCCGGTCGACTGGTTTTGCAGGTACCAGCCGTGAACGCCGGGCATCGGCGCCACCAGCGTGCCGTTGGATGACAGACCCGTCGCCTGCTTGAATTCCACGACCTTCGCCTCGGGATTGTCTGGGCCAACCGGGGTTTCGCCGTGGAAGTCGTAGTAGAACTCTTCCGGGTTTTTCACGCCTGTCACCGTCCACGAGTAGACGAAACTGTCGCCTGTTTTCATCCGCACTTTGTATTCGAGTTCTGAATTGTCCGGGTCGGCGTCCGGGCTGGCCAGCGGGATGTCTATGGTGTCGGTACGATAGGGCGTTTGGTAAAATTGCGCACCGGCGGCGCCCGCCGCGGCGGTATTCTCGATCTTTACGACTTTTGGGCCTGCTAGCCGGGAAAGCCCCGTGGCGCGGCCGAAGCCGGTGAGGTCGAGTTGATATTCCACCGGCAGCACGAACAGCACCGCAATCACCAGCGCGGCGACAAATCCGCCGCCCGTAATCATCAGCAGTTTCTTGCGCGAGGGTGGGTTGGGCATGTGCCCTTCGGTCTTCACGTCTGACATGGATCAGGCCTCAGGCTGGGTAAAGAAGCCGGCAAGCTGGTAATTCATCAGCACGAAACCGGCGGTAAGAATGAGCGCGTTCGCTGTGACCGCGTTACGGCTGAAACTGGAATGTTGCCGCCACCACAAGATTACGCCGAGCATGATCGACAGCGCGATAAGTTGACCGAGTTCGACGCCGACATTGAACGAGATCATGTTTGCTAGCAGGCCATCGCGTGATGGTTCGAGCGCCTGCAATTTGGTCGCGAGGCCAAAACCGTGAAACAGGCCAAAGATGAGCACCGCCGCCCTGTTGCTCGGTTGCACGCCAAACAGCGTCTGAAAACCGCCCAGATTGTCGAACGCCTTGTAGACTACGGACAGGCCAATGATCGCGTCGATGAGATAGGCGTTTACATGGATGCCAGACAGAACCCCGGTCAGCAATGTAATGCTGTGGCCGATGCTAAACAGCGTTACGTAGAGCGCGACGTGCGTCATCCGGTAGAGAAAGAATATTACACCCAGAATAAACAGCAGATGATCGTAGCCGGTGACCATGTGCTTGGCGCCGAGATAGATGAACGGGATGATCTGTGCGCCCGCGTTGGACGCAACAAACTCAGCGTCCTTGCCGGCGATGCCGTGCGCGAAGGCGGGAGACGCAGCGTCAATAATTAGCAAGAGGCCAATGACGATCGGCCACCAAATGTGTTTGGTCACGAGCCCACCTTGAATCGCATCAGGCCGGGAACTTTTGCGTGTCCTGCCGAGGCTACAATCCAGCGCACGGCGTACGCGCCTGACGGCAGGGTTTCGAGCACCGGCACGATAATGGCCTTGGGATTAGCCGGGTCACTACGCGCGGGGCCGAGCTTGAATGTTTTCTCGTCCGCGCCGGTCAAAGTGAACGACGATTCCTTAGCGTTCACGGCCTCCGCGAAGGCGACGCGTATTTCCTTCGGCGATTTGCTGACGGTGGAGGACCGAACCGGAGAGGACCCCGTCATGATGGGGTGAGCCAAGGCAGCGCTAGCCCAAACCAGCGCAAACAGTCCGCTCGCTAAAGCACGGATCATCCAGACCTCCCAATGTCCTCAATGGTAATACGCCGCGCAAACCAAAAGTCCCCGGTATTGACGATTTCGTGAGAGCCGCTTCTAGCGGCTCGCAAGTTTTCTTATGCCCAGCCACACCCCAGTAATACTCAGGCAAAATCCTAACGTCAGGGGAACGAGCGCGATCGTCCGGCGCAGGATCGGCCGGTCGAGCAATACGGGAAATTTGAATGTGTGCAGCGCGAAATACCACCACGCGTATGCCTTGCGGCTTTGATCCAAGAGTGTGAGCGGCTCGCCTGTGACGGGATCGATATAGATCGACGCGCCCTCTGGCTCTTCAAGTGCAAAGCTGATCGCCCGCGCGCTAATCCCCTCGGCCTCGCGGTAAAACGCATTGTCCGCATCTCGCGCGATCGGCATCGGAGAGAGAAGTGGCCACGCCGATTGCGCCGCACCGGCAATCATGGGATTTGGCAAAAAGGCCTCTGGCGCGGCGCCATTGTTAAGCGCCATGGCGCGCGCCGCGCCGCCTCCCTCTGCGGCGGCAACAGGTTTGCCATCGATGACGTTGAACGTGATGCGGCTGGCGGGGCCGAACATGGCGATTGCATCGGCGGGAACATCGACGAGCGCCACGCGCAGGGAAGTGCCGTGATAACGCGCCAGCGCCGCGGCCTCGGCCTGGCCGCGCGTGAACAGTCGGCCGTGATCCATCGAAAGCCAGCCGCTGATGATCCACGTCATCACGAACAGTCCCGCGGCCAGGCCTAGCCCGTGATGCCAGCGCATCCAGCCACGAAATGGCGACCAGTCGGGAGTTTGCGCTTTCATGCGCTTCAGCGTGCGATAAACGCCAAGATAGAGGCCCGCCGCGCCCAGGATCACGCCAGCGAGCGATAGCCACCAAACGGTGTTATCCCATGCAGCATAACTTTTGCGCAGGGCGGTCCAATACAGCCAGTGCTGCACGGCGCCGAACCAATTCCATGCGCGCTCATGTCCTAGCGTGCGCTGCACCACTTCGCCGGTTCGCGCTGAAACGTATAGCTCAGTGTCGGCGCTGTCGGCGAGCCGCACGCGGAACAGCGGGCGCCACGGATCGAATTGCTGGTGCGGAACCCATTGATCATAAGCGATAGAGCCGCTGACGGCCTTCACAGCCTGGCCGGAAAATTTCCCTGCGATGGCGCCAGCTTGCTGGCCGGTGATCGGCGCAATCTTTTCGCCGCTCGTGGCGTCAACCGCGACGAAGCTGCCGCCATCGGGCTTGGCGATATAAAGCACGCGCGCGCCGTCGCTGCTAAGGCGCAGGCTTTCGCCGCCGCCCGCCGCATCCAACGCCACAATGGGCGCAACACGCACGGATTCTGTTAAAAGGAGCGGTGAGGCGGCAATCCTGGCAGCGTCAGGCAGAGACGGGAACGGCACGAAGCTCAGAACCGCGCCCGTCGCGAACCACATCGCGAAGAACAGGCACAGCGCCACGCCCGCCCAGCGGTGAAACCAGGCCAATGCGCGCAGCGCCGCGCTCCAATTCACGGCAGCCTCAGAATTTCGTGGCGACGCTCACCTCGAGATAGCGCGGCCGGCCGAGGATGACTTCGGTGGGATAAAACTGATCGGCCCATTGGGCGTAATCCTTGTCGAACAGATTATCCACGCGCGCCGTGAGCGACACCGAGGGCGTCACGTCATAGGTCGCATAGACGTTCACCAGCGTATAGGGCTTGAGGTCAAGCGTGTTGGCAGAATTGCCGAAGCGTTGGCCAACATAGCGCAGTCCGCCACCAAGCGTCAGCGGCAGACCCGCAACCTCGCTTACGCTGGTCCAAAGGTTGGCTGTCCATTCGGGGACATCCGGTGGGCGGTTGCCCGTTGCGTTGATATTGAAGGCAGGATCGACGAAATTGCCGAATTCAGCATCGACATAGGCGACGTTGGCATCCACGGTCCAATTGTCGGTGAGGCGAATATCGCCTGCAATCTCGACACCCCTGGATTTCTGGCTGCCGATATTGGTGAGCGCGCCGCCCACCGTGACCTGCGTGAGAATGTTCTCCCGCTCGATATTGTAAATCGCCGCCGTAAGCGACGCGCGGTTGTCCGGCAGGCTGGCTTTGACGCCCGCCTCGAACTGACTGGATTCGCTGAGGTCGAAATTCTCGCCGGCATTGACCAAAAAGATATTGTTGCCGACCGGATCCTTGCCGGTTGTGTAGGACACATAGGGCGTGATCAGCGGCGTCAGATCGTACACCATCCCGACGCGCCATGTGCTGGGATTGTAGGTGCGCGAGAAACTCGTCGCCGGCAGGAAAGCTCCGGTCGGTCCGAAATTCTTGCGGTCAAGGTCGAGATTGTCATAGCGCCCGCCGAGGATCAGCTTCAAATCCTCAGTCAGGTCCAGCGCATCTTCGACGAACAAAGCTACGCTGTCCCATTTGGTCGGGCTGTTGCGTTTGGCATCGACGCCGAACAGGCCCGGATTGGGATTGAAGGGATCGACCTGGTCGTTGGCTGGAAATCCGCGCGTACGCAGGAAGTCCAGATGGCTGAAGTCAATGCCGACAACCAGCTTGTTGGTCATCGCACCGAGCTTGTGGTCGAACGTTGCGCTGAACTGATCGCCCCATAAATCCTGTTCGTGGAACACGAAGAAACGGTCGCGGTCGATCGTGCCGGTGGTCGGCGTCGGTCCCTGGATGAATGTGTAGGTTTCTGCGTTGATCCAGCGGCGCTGGGCGGTGAAGTAATAGAGGAAGTTCTGCAGCGTCACGCCTTCGGCTGGCTTCCATTTTACATAGAGCTGCGGCCAGATCTGGCGATTGTAGATTTTGTAATCGGCGACGTTGTAATTCCTGTCGCGCATGCGCGCGTCGATCGTGTATGTCCCCGGCACGCCGCCGATCGTGAAACCCGGATCGGTGGACAGCACGCCATCGAGCGGTGAGGTGGCGAACGCCGTCGGCACCAGCGGCGTTCCCCAATACGGGGACGGACGGTCTTCGCCAAAATCGACCGAGAATTGAGCCTGGAAATCGTCGCTCGGCTTCCATTCGAGTGAGAGTGTGACGTTGAGCGCGGACTCGTCGGCGCGATCGACGTAGCCGTCGGTCGATGTACGGCTGATGTCGAAACGTGCGCCGATTTCCTCGGTCAGTCCGCCGCCCATGCCGAAGCCTAGCGTCGTGGTGCCGAAATCGCCGAAAGCGGCGAGCGTGTTGAATTGCGGCTTGCCAAACATCGGCGCCTTGTTGGTGACGTTGACCGCGCCGCCGATAGCGCCCTGGCCGTACAGCACCGAAGCCGGGCCTTTGAGGATTTCTACGGTTTCCAGGTTGAATGTGTTTTGCGGCCGGTTGGTCATGTTGGCCGGGCCGATATAGAGGCCATTGTGCAGCGTAGAAATCTGGTTTCCTGAGAAGCCGCGCATCGAATAAAGCGCCGCATCGCCAGGCGAGCCGCCGGTGGTCACGCCCGGCAGGCTGGCCGCCGCCTGCCCAACGGTCAGAAAGCCGCGCGTCAGGATCGTATTCGAATCCATCACATCCAGCGTGGCCGGCGTCTCGCGCGCCGAAAGGCCGAGCCGGCTGCTGGTCGGGGTAAACTGCTCAAGCGCGCGCACGCGCTCGCCCGCCGTGACCACGACTTCGCTGAGCGTGCTCGCCTGCTGCGCCGCCGCTGCGCCAGGTAGGGCGCACAAAATGGCCGCCGCCGCGACGGCTGACCGAAAGTCGATACACATGTACGTCCCCAATCTTTGTCCCGCACGTCTTTGTATCAGGGAAGACGACGCGCAAAAGGCCGCGTACGGATTAAAAAAGGTTACGTAACGGTTACAGGAGCCTGCAAACTCGCGCGGCAAGCGTCAAAAACCATCTCTCACCGCTTGCCTGCGGGCGTGCGCATGTTTGTGACCAGGATATTGAGCGCGAGCATGTCAGTGACAGTGTCGCCGTATCCTTCAATATAGACCTTCTGGCCGATCTTTAAGTCGCTCACCTCCATAGGTTTGCTTTCGCCTTTCGCGCGCGTGTCACTGTCGATTGTGACGGCGATGACGGCTCCCTCCTTGGTCCGCACGTCAATCGCCTGAGATTTGATCGCGCTGATCGTTCCTTCCAGGGCCAGTGCGCCGTGAGCGGCGGCCGGGCCAGCGATTGAAAGCGCGGCGCCTAACGCAAGACCGAACAGAGAAATTCTGGGCATTAAAGACCTCCTTTGCCCAAGCGCGTTGCCGGGCGACTACTTATAGCGACGTCACTCGTCACGGACATCGCGCTTATGGTCATGACGATGGTGCGCATCGGGAAAGTGGTCATGCGCGTGACGCAGATGCGGGTGACGATGTGGGTGATGATGTGGCTCGCCCGGAGGATCATCGGGCGCATGCTCGTGTTGATGGTGATCGTCGTGAACATGCAGATGTGCATGATCTAATATTTCGTGCGCGTGTTCGTGTGAATGACGCTCGGTCAGATGAAGCCAGACACCGGCGCCCATCAAGAGGCCGGCCGCCAGCAGAGGTAAGGTCACGGGTGCGCTAAACGCGAGAACGGCCAGGACGGCGCCAAGAAACGGCGCTGTCGAGAAATAGGCGCCGGTGCGGGCAGTTCCCAAGTCTCGCAAGGCCAGGACGAACAGAACGACGCTGACGCCGAATCCAAGAAATCCCACGAATAGAGCGCCAATCAGACTGGCCGCTTGCGGCGGCGGCGCGGCTGCAAACGCCAGAGCGAGGGCAAGGTTTGTCACGCCGGCGAAAAGCCCTTTCAGTTGCGCGATCGTTACGGCGTCGCTCAATGAAATTTTGCGGGTGAGATTATTGTCTAGCGCCCAGCATAGGCAGGCAGCGGCGACGAGGGCAGGCCCCAGCAGCTCGCGGGCGTCCGGCCGCCCGCTGAACGCCAAAAGTCCAGCGCCGAGCGCTATTGCGCCCATGCCCCAGAGCAAACGCGCCTGCACATGTTCACGGAAAACTATCCATGCCATCAGGGCGGTGAACACGCCCTCAAGCGTCAGCAGCAGCGATGATGTCGCGGCGTCGGTGATGGACAATCCGGCCACAAGCAGGACAGGCGCAATGCCGCCGCCGACCGCGATCGCCAGAATAAGCCATGGCCAATCGGCGCGAGCAATCGCCGGTCCGATCGCCTTTCGTTTTGCTGCCAGCTTTACGATTGTCAGTCCCGCGCCGGCGCCCAGGTAGAGAAGGCCTGCAAGCATCCAGGGCGCAACGCCGCCCAAAAGCGCTTTGGCGAGGGGCGTCGCCGCCCCGAACAACAAGGCTGCGCCGAGGGCAAGGACAGGGCCGCGTAGCGCCAGTTTGCTTATTGTTTCATGGCGGGTTGCGACAAGCTGGCGAAGGATCACTCTTCTTTGAATTGCTTTGCGATGGCGGAGAGCCGTTCGCGCGCGCGATCAATGCGTCTGTCGAGCGCCTTAACGGATATCCCGAGCGTGGCGGCGGCTTCAGCGCGCGCCATTCCCGCGACAGTGACAAGCAATAAGGGGTTTTTGAGATTGTCGGGGATGTCAAGCAGTGCGCGTTTGACGCTCGCCCACGCGCGACGGTCGTTGGTCTGTTGGTCGGGCGCGGGTTGGTCGCTTGCGATATCAAGCGCGTCATCCAAGGATGATGCGCCGAAGAAAGCGGCGCGCACTCTGCGTTGACGCCGCCAGTCCCGCGCCTTGTTGAGCAAGATTTGAAAGAGCCAGGGGCGGAACGGCTTTGCCGGGTCGTAATCCGGCAACGACCGCCACGCCGCCACAAACGCGTCCTGGACCACATCCTCTGTTTCGGCCGGGGCAACGCCATAACTCCCAGCCAGTTTCGCCAATGGCCTGCCGTAGGTTCGGACGAGCGTTGCGAACGCCTTCCGGTCGCCGCGCGTCGCGCGCGCCAGCGCCATGGCTTCCTCGTCGTCGGCACCGCTCACTTCGCCCCGCGTTTGAGCGCTTCAATCAGAATACGATCATACGCGCTTCGATCTTTTTCGTGTAAACCGTCGCGCATTTCGAAGATATGCACCAGCGTTGCGCGTTGGAGCGCGGCTGCTGCCTCCTCCACTTCGCGTGTGGCCGCTTCAACCTCCGGGCTCCATCGTGGATCGGCCTGGATGGCGGCAGCCAGCTTGCCGTTCGCGGCCTTGAGGCGCTCCTCAATTGCGAGACGTTGCGCGTTGTACGCTGCCTCCTTCGCATCGAGACCGGCGCGCTCCGCGGCGTCCAGTTGTACTTTTTCGTGAAGGAAGGCATGCAGGTTTACCCCAGAATCCGTGCTCAGTGACGATTTCAGCTGCGTGAATGCTGCGGCGCTTAACACGCCCGCCAGCGCGGCGGCGGCAATCAAACCAAAAGTGCCAAGTCTAATCATCGCGGATATTTTTCTGCTTCAGCATGGCCCTCAATTGCGTGCTAGCGCGATAAGGTCTCCGGGAACAGCAGAGCGGCTGGCGCGCGCTCGGACATTTGAGCGGGCCAGAGAGACATCATTGCCTGCGCGGGCGACGGCGCGACGAAATTGGCTGTCACACATGAAAAAGCGATGCTGGCGCCCACACATGCAGCCAGGCGCCGGCGTTGGACCGCGGCGGGTTCTGGTTCGCTTGCGATGCGTCTGAGCAGGGACGTCTCGGAGTCCTCGGTCCATAGCCGCACAGCGTCCTCGCCAGCCGTAGCCAACGCCCGTTCTAGGTCGTTCATTGAGCGCCTCCTGCACTATACTACGCGCCGCGCGGCAGGAATCCCCATAGCAATTGACTGTTTTCGGCTGTTCCGAAAGCGCGCTACCGCGTTATCCCGGCGCATCGACCAAGGACACGTTTTGTTGAGGTCGGCAGGGGAGCGCTGAGTTAAATGCGACGCACGATCCAGAAAGTGCCGCCAGTAAAACGACTTAACAGGCGTATTTTGACGAAGAGGGTCGCCGTGTGCGGTGCGCCGGTGCTATTGACCTTTAAGCACTATTAAAGAATCACTGATACGCGGTTGGTCCAGAATGGCGACGTTCAAACGTTTTTTCGCATTGGTGATGATCGGCGCGCTGACACAGTTCAGTGCGATCGGTCCGCTGCATAGCCATTCTGAAGATCACCTTATCGCTGCCGTCCACCAATTGGATCCGCATCTGGACGACGATCATGCGCACGCAGACGCACATGATGACGATGGGTTTGCTGGCTCCGAGCATGGAGACCACGATAGCGGCTTTGGCGCGCAAGGTCTGCACGCGCATGTCCTGCCTCAATTCGTCACCGCGCACGCAGATTTCGTCCCTCGTGTGGATGGTTTGTCCGTTCTCCTGGCCGCTGCGCCGATGAGCGCGGGCGTTGTGCTTCGCGCGCCGTCGCCGCCGCTCAGGCCTCCGCGCGCCTCCGTCTGATCCGAACACTGCGCCAGCCGCGAGGCGGCGCTCGAAGTTTGCGACAGAGGAGGCTCATGCCTTGTCACGTTATCACTGCGCGACCCTGATCGGGGTCGCTTGCATCGCCGTTTCGGTCAGCGAGGCCGGGGCACAAGCTGCTGCGCCCGCTCTTAGCCGCGAGGATGCGGTGCGGCGAGCGCTCGGCGCCGATCCGTCTGTGCGCGCCGCAGACGCTGAATTGCGCGCTGCGGAAGCGGGATTGCGCCAGGCGGCGCGGTTCGTGGACCCGAGCCTGGAAATTCTTCAGGAAAACTTCCAGGGCACGGGGGCGTATTCCGGCCAGAACCGCGCGGAAACCACATATTCACTTCGCCAGCCGCTAGAACTTGGCGGCGATCGGCGCGCGCGCAGAGCTTATGCGGCGCGCGGTGTGGATTCGGCGCGCCTTTCCGGAGACATCCGTAAACTCGATCTCATACTGGACGTGGAACTTGCCTATATCGACGTTCAGGCTGCCGAAGCCAGTCTTGCGATCGCCGAGGAGCGCTACGCGGTCGCCGAGGAACTGGCCGGCGCGGTCGATCGCCGCGTGCGCGCGGCCCGCGATCCACTTATGGCTGGATCGCGCGCGCAGGCGCGGCTCGCTGACGCTGCGCTGGAGCTGGAAAGCGCCCGCCGCGCTGTCGAATTGGCTCGCGCGACTTTGTCCAGTTATTGGAACAGCGGTGACGATTTCATCGCAGATCAAGACGCATTCGTCGCGCTGGCGCCCGAGACGCGCCTCGCGGACGGCAAGCCCGAGGTGGCGCTAGCCGACGCGCAGGCGGCCCAAGCCAGAGCACAAATCGATCTGGAGCGCGCCCGCGCATTTCCAAATGTTGAGCTTCATGGCGGCTGGCGAAGCTTCAATGAGGCCAAGGAATCGGCGTTCTTGGTTGGCGTCACCGTGCCGTTGCCTATCTGGAACGGCAATCGCAGTGCAGTTGTGCAGGCGCGCGAGAAGGCCGCCCAAGCGGGCTTCGAGCGCGATTCACGCGTGCGGGCGGCCGAGCGGCAATTATCGCTTCTGCGCTCTCAGGCGGATATCGCGCGCCGCGAAAGCGCGACGCTCGAAGCCAACGTTATTCCAAACAGCCAACGCGCGCTCGATCAGGCAAGGCAGGGCTACGGCCAAGGCGCTTTTTCCTATCTCGATGTGCTTGAGGCCCAACGCGCTGTGACAGACGCCCGCATGCGCCGCGTCACAGCACTTCGCAATTTTCACCGTGCGCAGGTATCGATCGCGCGGCTTACCGGCGCTCGCGCCGAGGAGTTTTTCCAATGAAGCTTCATATTCTAAAGGCGGTTGCGGCGTCTGCCTTTTTACTTAGCGCCGCGTGCGGTGCGCAACGCGCCGAGGAAAGCGCGGAGACCGCAGCCCAGGACTATGAGCGCGGCGCTCACAACGGTCGCCTGCTGCGCGACGGTGATTTTGCCGTGGAAATGACGATCTTTGAAGACGGCGTGCCGCCGGAGTTCCACATTTACGCCTATCGGGGCGACAAGCCGGTCGATCCGAAGCAGGTACAGCTGAGCGTCACGCTTACGCGCCTGGGCGGACGTAGCGACACGTTCCAGTTCGAGCCGCGCGAGGATTACCTGCTCGGCAAGGGCACGGTGAAGGAGCCGCACTCGTTCGACGTAGCCGTTCGCGCGGTCGAAAACGGCAAAACCCACAATTGGACCTATCAGTCCTATGAAGGGCGCACGACTATCGGCGCGGCGCAGGCTGAGGCTGCAGGCGTCGCCGTTGAGCCGGCGGGTCCGGCAAACCTAGAAGAAACCGTGACGCTGTCGGGGCGGGTGGAGTTGCAGCCGCACGGCCGCTCCGATGTCACAGCGTGGTATCCCGGCCGCATCGTGGCCATGTCCAAGTCGATCGGCGAGCGCGTTCGGCGCGGCGAGACACTCGCGCAAGTCACCTCCAGCGAAAGTCTGCAAACTTACTCGATCCCGGCGCCGATCGCCGGCGTGGTGATGGCGCGCAACGCCAATGTCGGCGACGTGGCTGGCGCTTCGCCCCTGTATGTGATCGCGGACGCGACAAAGGTTCATGCGGAATTTTACGTATATCCGCGCGACGCGGAACGTTTGCGGGTAGGGCAGACGATCACCATCCGCGATCTCGGCGGCGGACACACGGCCCACTCCACGATCGAGGCGATCCTGCCGACCACCGACATGATGACGCAGACAATCGTTGCGCATGTCGATTTGCCCAATCCTGAAAGTCTGTGGCGTCCGGGACAGGCGATTGAGGGCAAAGTCGTAGTAGCTACGCAGAGCGCGCCTTTAGCCGTGCGCACGCGCGCCTTGCAACGGTTCCGTGATTTTACCGTTGTCTACGCCCGCGTCGGCGAGACCTACGAAGTGCGCATGCTGGAACTCGGTCGTCAGACGCCCGAATGGACTGAGATCAAAGGCGGCATCGCGCCCGGGGAAGTTTATGTCAGCGACAACGCATTTTTGATCCGCGCGGACATCGAAAAGTCCGGCGCGAGCCATGATCACTAGGGGCGAACGATAATGCTGAACCGGATCGTCCATCTGTCCATTCGCCATCGCTGGATTGTGATCGCCGTGGTGCTTTTGCTCGCCGCCGTTGGCGTGTGGAGTTTTCAGCGACTGGCAATCGACGCGACGCCTGATATCACCAATGTGCAGGTGCAGATCAATTCCGAAGCAGCAGGCTACTCGCCGATAGAAGCCGAGCAGCGCGTTACATTTCCTATCGAAACAGCGATCGCAGGCTTGCCGGGACTTGAGTACACGCGCTCGATATCGCGCTACGGCCTGAGCCAGGTCACCGTCGTCTTCAAGGACGGTACGGACATCTATCTGGCGCGCCAACTCGTGAATGAACGCCTGCTGAGCGTGCGGGGACAATTGCCGGAGGGCGTGGAGCCGGAATTAGGCCCCATCGCAACCGGGCTCGGCGAAATTTTCATGTACACAGTTGAAGCCGAGCCCGGCGCGAAGAAACCGGACGGCGCGGACTGGACCTCCGAGGACATGCGTACGCTGCAGGATTGGGTAATCCGGCCGCAATTGCGCAATACGCCCGGCGTGACCGAGGTCAACACAATCGGCGGCTATCGTCGCCAGTACCACGTCACGCCATGGCCCGATCGACTCGCCGCCGCAGGCCTCACGATGGACGATGTCATCACCGCGCTCGACGAGAACAATTCGAATGTCGGCGCCGGTTACATAGAGCGTTATGGCGAGCAATTGTTGGTGCGATCCGGCGGGCAGGCTGCCGGGATTGAGGATTTGCGCCGGATCATCGTCGCCAATCGTGGCGGCGTTCCAATTCGTGTCGCTGATGTCGCGGATGTCAACATGGGCGAGGAATTGCGCACCGGCGCGGCTACCGAAAACGGCCGCGAGGTCGTGCTAGGCACGGTGTTCATGCTCATGGGCGAGAATAGCCGCCAAGTCGCCCAGGCTGTAGACGCCAAGCTGAAAGAGGCGGCGAAGGCGTTGCCTGCGGGCGTCATCGCCCGTCCGATCTACGACCGAACCGAATTGGTCGATCGCACGATCGAGACGGTCGAAAAAAACCTGCTGGAAGGCGCGTTGCTCGTCATCGTGGTATTGTTCCTGCTGCTTGGAAATATCCGCGCGGCCCTGATCACCGCGGCGATCATTCCATTGTCCATGCTGCTGACGATCACTGGCATGGTGCAGAACCGGATTTCCGGCAATCTAATGAGTCTGGGCGCGCTTGATTTCGGCCTGATCGTCGATGGCGCCGTTATTATCGTGGAAAACTGTCTACGCCGTTTCGGCCTTGAACAGCACCGGCTTGGCCGTTTGCTGACGCAGGAAGAGCGTTTTGGCCTTGCCGAAAGCGCGACTCTTGAGGTGATACGGCCATCCTTATTTGGCGTGCTCATTATCGCCCTTGTGTATGTCCCGATCTTCGCGCTGACGGGCGTTGAAGGAAAAATGTTCCATCCGATGGCCTTCACGGTCGTGTTCGCGCTTACGGCGGCGCTGATCCTGTCGCTGACCTTCGTGCCGGCCGCCGTCGCCATGTTCGTGACCGGCAAGGTGGATGAAAAAGAAAGCCGGATCATGCGCGTCGCCAGAGGGTGGTACGAGCCGGCGCTGGACTGGGCGCTCAAGGCGCGCACGCTGGTCGTGGCCGGCGCGACCGTGCTGGTTCTCGTGTTCGGGTTCGCCGCTTCGCGGATGGGGTCTGAATTCATTCCAAACCTCGACGAGGGCGATATCGCGATGCATGCGCTACGCATCCCCGGCACCAGCCTGAGCCAAGCCATCAAGATGCAGGAGACGCTTGAATCGCGTATCAGGCAATTTCCCGAAGTCGAACGGGTGGTGGCGAAGATCGGCACGGCTGAGGTTGCGACCGATCCGATGCCGCCGAGCGTTGCGGACACGTTTGTGTTTTTGAAGCCGCGCAGCGAATGGCCCGACCGATGGAAATCGCGCGCCAAGCTGGTCTCTGAACTACAGGCCGCCGTCGGGCAAATACCCGGAAACAATTACGAGTTCACGCAACCGATCCAGATGCGGTTCAACGAATTGCTGTCGGGCGTGCGCGCGGATGTGGCGGTGAAGGTGTTTGGCGATGACCTTGACACCCTTCTTGAGACGGGAGCGGCGGTCGAGGAGGTTGTGTCGGGCGTGCCTGGCGCGGCGGACGTAAAGCTGGAACAGGTCACCGGCTTGCCGGTTCTGCAGGTCACGCCGGACCGAGACGCGCTGGCGCGTTATGGTCTGAATGTGTCGGACATCCAGAACGTAATGCGCGCGTCGCTGGGCGGCGCGGTGGCCGGCCAGATATTTGAAGGCGACAGGCGCTTCGATGTCGTGGTGCGGCTGCCGGAGGTGCTGAGGCAGAACGTCGACGAAATCGGCCGCCTGCGCATACCCTTGCCCAATGCGGCCGACGGCGTGCGCGGTTTTGTGCCGCTGCAAGAGGTCGCTAAAATCGAACTTTCGGTCGGCGCCAATCAGATCAGCCGCGAAAATGGAAAAAGGCGCGTTGTCATCACAGCCAATGTGCGCGGCCGCGATCTTGGCTCCTTCGTGTCTGAAGTGCAGCGCAAGGTCGGCGCGGAAGTCGAACTACCGGCAGGGTATTGGGTGCAATATGGCGGCACCTTCGAGCAATTGATCTCAGGCGCCCAGCGCCTTGCGCTCGTCGTGCCGGCAGCTCTCCTGCTGATTTTTGGGTTGCTGTTCGCGCTGTTCCGGTCAGCCAAGGACGCGGCGATCGTGTTTTCCGGCGTGCCGTTGGCGCTGACCGGCGGTGTTTTAGCTTTGCTGCTGCGCGGTCTGCCGTTGTCGATCTCAGCGGGCGTCGGGTTCATCGCCCTCTCGGGCGTCGCGGTGCTCAACGGCGTCGTCATGCTTACGTTTATTCGCAGTCTGCGGGCCGAAGGACGCGGTCTTGATGAGGCCATCCGCGAGGGCGCGTTGACGCGGTTACGGCCGGTGTTGATGACGGCGCTCGTCGCCAGCCTTGGCTTTCTGCCAATGGCTTTCAACGTTGGCGCGGGTGCGGAAGTGCAACATCCGCTCGCCACGGTGGTGATTGGCGGCGTCATCTCATCGACGTTGCTTACTCTCTTGGTGCTGCCGGCACTCTACCGGCTCGTGCATCGCAAGGCCGAGCGCGAATCTCCGAAGCAGCGTGAGGGTGTCAGTCAGAGCCCATCTGGCGCATCAGTCTGAGGGGAGGATATGCTGATGAAATCAGCACACTCGATACGGGGATGGATACAAGCCCGCACAGTTTGCGGCGCCG
Source organism: Alphaproteobacteria bacterium (assembly GCA_031399165.1). Classification (GTDB taxonomy): domain Bacteria; phylum Pseudomonadota; class Alphaproteobacteria; order Caulobacterales; family Aquidulcibacteraceae; genus JAKFWI01. Next base: position 238,944 of record JANNOO010000007.1, read on the forward strand.
CCGCGAATGCTGGCCTGGCGATGCTCGCGGCCGTGGTCAGTTCGATCCTGTTGTGCGCGCCCGCGCTCGCGCACGGCGTCGCGGAAGGTGACAAGGGCTACATACAGGAGATCGCCGGCGTAAACATTCTGCCGTTTGTTTACCTTGGCGCGAAGCACATGGTGACGGGGTATGATCACATCCTGTTTCTCCTGGCCGTGATCTTCTTTCTTTATCGCCTGAAGCACATAGCCACCTATGTCAGCCTGTTCGCCATCGGCCATTCCACGACGATGCTGCTGGGCGTGTTGTTTAACGTCGGCATCAATTCCTACATCATCGATGCGATCATCGGTTTGTCCATTGTCTATAAGGCGCTGGACAATATGGGCGCGTACCAGCGCTGGTTCGGTTTTCAGCCGAACACCAAGGCCGCGACGCTGATCTTTGGTTTATTCCACGGCTTCGGGCTTTCCACGAAAATTATCGAGTACGAAATTTCCCCGGACGGCCTGGTGTTCAATCTGCTTGCCTTCAATGTCGGCGTTGAGATCGGCCAATTGCTCGCGCTGTCGATCATCCTCATTGCGATGGGCTTCTGGCGAAAAACGCAAAGCTTCTGGAAGCATGCCTATACCGCCAACGTTGTGTTGATGACGCTCGGATTTCTGCTGACCGGTTATCAGGTCGCCGGATATTTTATCGCCTGAATGGAGCCAGAGGATGTACAACGCCAATAGGCCGGACGCGTCAGACCTGCCCTCAACGTCGCAACTGCTAAAGTCAACAGGCGTCGCGGCGATCGTCGCCGGTGTGTTGTTGGCGATCGTGGTGTTGCCCGCCGAGTACGGCGTCGATCCAACCGGCGTGGGCTCGGTTTTGGGCTTAACGCAAATGGGTCGCATCAAGATGCAGTTGGCGCAGGAGGCCGTAACCGGCGCCGCGCCATTGCCGGCGCCAAGTGAGGCGCCGGCATCAGTTCCTGTAAGCAGCATCCCGCAACAGCGCGCGACTTCTTCAGCGCCATCGATCGCTCAAGACGAGATCACATTCCAGCTCGCGCCTAACGCCAGCCACGAGATCAAACTCGTCATGGAAAAGGATGCGTCCGTCCGCTACGCTTGGTTTACCGATGGTCCGGGCGTGAATTACGACACCCACGCTGACGCGCCGGGCATTAGCTATCACGGCTACAGCAAGGGCGTGAATGAGGACCGTCTGGAGGGCGATCTCAAAGCCGCCTTCAAGGGAAGCCACGGCTGGTTTTGGCGAAATCGCGGCGGGCAGGCCGTTACGGTCACGCTTCAAGTCAGAGGCGATTACACCGAGGTCAAGAGGTATTAGCGCCGCTCTACGCAACCTCTGGCGGGTTGCGTCGAAGCTGTCGTAGTCGGTGCTCCCCGCCGGTGGTTTGACCTGGCCCGTAACGGATCGCGTCGCGGCGCTAGCGCTGCAGCAGCGAGCGCAGTCCGGTTTGCCGGGCCTGCGCCTCCGCACCGCGTTGCGCGGAGCGTTCGTTGACCAGGCGCTTGCGGATATCGAGATGCATTTCCATGGCGCCGAGCCGCTCGCGCCAGTCGGATTTGAAGCTCAGCACGTTGCGCTTTACTTCGCTCGCAAGACCGAGCCGCTGCAGCTCACGCGCCCGCGCCTTCAGCGCGCCGGTGACGTTCGGATCGCCATTGGCGGCCGTTAGATCAGCGACACGGACCTGGCCATCGGGGCCGATCTGACCGGCGATCATGCCGTCCAAGCGCGTAGGGCGGTGCGCCCGCGTTTCGCGATCAAGCGCGCGGCGCTCGTCGTCCCGCGTCCGGTTGCCAAGCCGGTCGGTGGCGATATCACGCGCCGCTTCGCGAAAACCGTGCTTCACAAACTCACGTGGAATGACCAGATCGCGACCATCCCGCGTCTTCCCGCGCAGGATGATGTGGGTGTGGGGATTGTCCGTGTCGTGGTGGTTCACGGCGACCCATTCGAGGCGCGTCCCGAGCGCCGCTTCGGCCCGCTGCATGACCTCACGGGTGTAGCCCTTGAGGTCGCCAATTGCTGCGCCGTTTTCGGGCGCCAGGATGATCCGGAAATGGCGCCGGTCAGCTTTGGCCCATGCCGCTGCTTTGCCGGCGCCGTCTACGCCTTCACCGCCGGCGTTGTAGAACAGGCTGGCCTCCGCCGCCCCATCGCGCGCGAGGTAGGCGGTGTGGGCGCGAGCGTGCGCTTCCTTTGCGTCCGCGCTTGGCTCGGTGTCGAGCGTCTGTTCCTGGGCTTGCGCCGCCGCCTCGCGCGCCACGTAGCGTGCGTGCGCTTGGAGCGCGCCGCCACCGCCGCCGCCATGACCGAAATAATGGATCTTCACCACGGCGCGCTGACGCGAATCGAAGGCATAGGAGCCCGAAGTAACCTCGTGGCCAAACCCGAAGCGCCGCGGTCCGCCAAGCCTTTCGGCGAGCTTGTGCGAGAGCGTTCCACGCCCGCCGCCGCCGCCTTGAGCGCGGCCACTTTTGGCCTTGCCGATCAGCTCGTCGCGTTCGATTGCGCGATGAAACCGCATCGAGCCGAGCGATGCGATCGCTACCGCGTCGCGATGCAAGCGCTGGGCCCGGAATATCTGATTGAAGCTCGTCGCACTCATGGAAGCGGGCCCTTGATGCGGAAGTGAACAGCACCGTGTCCGCACCGTTCGAGTCCACACCGCACCGTGCGAAAAAGCAAAGCCGCACAAGCAATTGGCGAGAAGAAACGGTGCGCTTTATCTTGCCCTAAAAATTCTCTCTTCCCGCATCATCCCGCTTCTTCACGCCATCAATTTCTCGCACGATTCCGCTTCACAAATCACGCGACGAAAACAGGAGCTGCGTCTGTCGCTTTCACCTTCTACCTGGCCTCTTCACGAACCGCGATCGACTACGTGTTCGCTCGAAATCGCAACGTCACCGTGGTCGCGATCAGGGCGAAAGCGAACATCGAGAGCAGCAACGGCGTCCCGGACACGCCGATAGATCCGACAATCGCAAACCCGCTCAGCACGCCGAACGCACATGCGCCGGCGGCTTCCAGAGCGATGAAAGTCGAGCGCCAACGCGTCGCTACAATGAGCCAATCGAAGAGTAGGGCGACAATGGCCAGCACCGCGAGCCCGACCATGATCGTCATCGTGACATCGCTTTCCAGCCGCCAAGCGAGCCAGGCCGCACCAGCACTCAAGGCCAGCGGCAACGCACGGCGCGCGCCCGTGGCGAGCAGCGACCAGCCCACCAAAACGAAGATGAAGAAGAGCACGATCATGACGAGTTTCCGCGCCCATCCCGGCATGCGGAAAAGAACAAGTCAAGAACCGAAGTGGCTAGAACAAGGGCCGCCAAACGCCGTCGATGGCGCTCAGCCGGACCGGCCCCCAATAGCGGCTGTCGAAGGAATCCGCCGTGTCGCCGAGCAGGAATACCTCGTCTGCGCCCAAGGTCCGGCAACCGTCCCAGGACGGCAGAACCCGTCCAGCATTGTCCCGCGCCAGCCGCGCCACGGCGCCCCGGCCGGGGACGGTCACGCGGTCGCCTTCGGCGCAAACCCGCGTCCCGCCGATCGCCGCTACGCGCTTGATGAAGCGGTCGGTGCGATCCGTGAAGTCCCGCGCCTGCGTGTAAGCCGGGGAGGCGTCCACCGCTCCCAACGTGACGAACGCACCGACCCCAACCGGCCCGTGATCGCGGATATAGAACCCGCGCGGCACGCTCGGCGATGGATTGTAGATCAGCATCGGCGCCGGATGCGCGAACACGGTCGCACCGCCGATGGCGCCGACCACAGCCAGCGCCGCCGCCAGCCGCCACCGCATCCTTGCCTTGGTCGTCCTCGCACCCATTAACCGGGCCATGCATCGCCCGCGCCAGCCCTGGCAAGACCGCACTGTCGCGCACGGCGTTAACCCAACAGCGCGGACTACCCCGGCGCCTAATCCTCCCTGTCCATATCAGGCCGAGGGCCCATGAAACCGAGCAGGTAATCGGCGGCGGCCTGCGCCTTACCGGCCGCGCTCAGGAAGGCGGAAGGGGATTGATCCAGCACCGTGAGCCAGGAGGCGATATAGGCGGCATGGTCTTCGACATGCTCGCCGGGAAAGCCGAGCACGGCGCCCAGGATCGCGGCGCAGAGTTCAGCGACCAATTCCTCCAGCGCATAGCCGGTATCGCCAAACCGCTTCTGGCCGAAATCACGGTCGAGCCGCGATGGCGCGCGGGTCCAATGCCCCAGCTCGTGGCCGCGCGTGGCCAGATACGTCCCAAGGTGACGAAACGCACCCCGTTCCGGCAGACAGACCAGATCAGCGCGCGGATCATAGAAGGCCCGCGTTCCGCCGTGCCGCACAACCGCGGGCACGCGCTCCATGAGACCGACAAGTTCAGCCTCGCGCTCATCGAGCGGCGCAGCCGGCAATGGCGGCGCGTAGAATCTCTCGGGAAGACCCTCGATCTGATCGGCGGAGAACACCGTGTAGCCGCGCAGGATGCGCCGCACGCCGACCTCTGACTCTTCCTCGGACGAACCATCAGCGGAAGCTGATTTGTTCTCTGCATAGAACACCACGTACGAGCCGCGTTCTCCCTTGCGGACGCAGGCGTCCAGGGCGAGCGCCTGCTTGAACGTGAACCAGAACGGTGAGCGATAGCCACGCTCCACAGACGCCGCCCACAAAGCGACGACGTTGACACCCCGATAGGCGAGACCGTTCGCACGGCGCGGCAAGACAAAGCCAACACCGCCATCGTCCCACGGCTTGATCCAAGGACGCACGCCGCGTGCGAGCGCGGCCTTGATCTGCGCGGTGACGCGCTGTGCGGGCGAAAGGCGAGCTTCGGCAGCAGGAGGCGAGGCAGTGAGCGAAGGTGAGGAAGCGGCAAGCGACATGAGCGGAACTCCGGCGCGTGCGGAGTTCGATCCCGATGATCGAGCCCCGACGCGGAGCCCCTTCAAGCGAGGCGTGGGCGCGGCCTGCACCGAAGGCCGTAACGAAGTGAAGGACGGCGCCCGCCGTTGCGGGCCGCGCCCACGCCTCGCGCGGCTCTGTTCGGCGGCGGGGATCGATCATCGGACGCCTGAACGGAGGCGATCGATTCAAATGCCTGCCCCGTCGCGCGGATTTCCGCGGCGGGGCTATTCCGTTGAAAAACTCCTGGTGATTGGCCGTTAGGGCAAACGCTGATTCCATCTTCCGAGCAGATGGAGGCGACGATGCTGGGCCCACGGCAGGTGATGCAGGAAGAGTTGTTCTACGAGTTCACGTTGGAGG
>JANNOO010000042.1:0-1849 GCA_031399165.1 Alphaproteobacteria bacterium
CATGTTCGCCGCTCAAACCTAAGCTTCGCTGTCGTCCAGCCCCGCTTCAAACAACGAAATCTGGTTGATTTCGCGGCGGGGCGCGGCGAGGCCAAGGTGTTTGAACGCCTTGAGCGTCAGCACGCGGCCGCGCGGCGTGCGGCCGATGAAGCCCTGCTGCAGGAGGTACGGCTCTACCGTCTCCTCGATGGCGTCCTTCGATTCGGACAGCGCCGCCGCGATGGTTTCGATGCCAACCGGTCCGCCGCCGTAGTTCAGCGCGATGACGTTGAGATAGCGGTGATCCATGCCGTCGAGGCCGAGGCTATCCACCTCAAGCTGAGAGAGTGCGCGGTCGGCGGCCTCCTTTGTCACCTGCGCGAGGCCATCGGCGCTGGCGAAATCGCGCACGCGCCGCAGCAGCCGTCCGGCCACGCGCGGCGTGCCTCGGGAGCGGCGGGCGATCTCGCGCGCGCCATCCGGCGTAATTCGCAGATCGAGCACGCGCGCACCGCGCTTCACGATCTCCTCAAGCTCGTCATCGGTGTAGAAATTGAGGCGGATCGGAATGCCGAAACGGTCGCGCAAGGGCGTGGTGAGCAGCCCGGTGCGGGTCGTTGCGCCCACCAGCGTGAATTTGGCGAGGTCGATGCGCACGGAACGCGCGGCTGGCCCCTCACCGATGATGAGATCGAGTTGGAAATCCTCCATGGCGGGGTAGAGGATTTCCTCCACCGCCGGATTGAGCCGGTGAATTTCGTCGATGAACAGCACGTCGCGCTCTTCCAGATTGGTGAGCAGCGCGGCAAGATCGCCCGCCTTGGCGATGACGGGGCCGGAGGTCATGCGGAAGTTGACGCCCAGCTCGCGCGCCACGATCTGCGCCAGCGTCGTCTTGCCAAGGCCCGGCGGCCCCGCGAACAGCACGTGATCGAGCGCATCGCCGCGCGCGCGGGCGGCATCGATGAACACTTTCATGTTGGCGCGGGCGCGCTCCTGCCCGATGAACTCGGCCAGCACCTGCGGGCGCAGCTTCAGTTCGCCCTCATCCTCGTCCTGCTTGCGCCGATCCATCAACCGCTCGTTCATGCGCGCGACGTTAGCGGATTCTTTCGGGCGCCGAAACACAGATACGCGTGGTTTATATCAGAGGCCTAGCAGTAACCGTTGGCGCGCGCTAAAGCCTCTCCACCCCGATTGCGATGATTGCGAACCATATGCCCAGAAACGCGTAAGCGACCGGCTGCGCCCCGTCCGGGAGTTTCGAACCGGGAGATGGGGGCGCGAGCTGCAAGGCCTCGATCAGAACTCTGCACAAGAAGGACGACGCGATCGCCGTGAAGGCCGCGATCAGACTTCCCTGCATGATCTGGCGCGCGCCGTTGTTGCTCAAAAGAAGGTAGGTCCACAGGAACGCGACGAGGGCCGCAATAACCGCGAAGAGCAAGGTGGCGCCCCAGCTTAAGGACCGGTGCCTGTGCATCCGGTAGCTGCTTAGAGAAGCGAATGCTATCGCCGCCGGAAGGCCAGCGACATACGAAAAATCGAGGCGAAGGCCATGGCTGGGGGAAGCCCGCGCAGGATGTCGGTGATGGATTTGCCTTCCCGGATCACAGCGGACAGATACCACGGCGCAAAGACGACAAACGCGCCGAGCGGCGGCCCTAGCAGCACGATGAACAGCCACGCCCGCTTGGCGCCGGTGCTTTGCTTAGGAGTGGCATTTTCCATGGCGCAACGTTAGCGGCGGCGCGCCGGGAGAGCAACGCCACCGCCGCGATTTACCGCGATATGCTCGCCGCTTAGGACGGCTTGGGCCAGGACTGGCGCGCGGCCCATTCCGCGAAAGTTTCCGGCGTGACGCCGAGGG
>JANNOO010000045.1:0-14949 GCA_031399165.1 Alphaproteobacteria bacterium
GGCGTGCTCGCAAGCATGCTCGTGGACCATCCGGACGGCGCGCTCACGCACCTCCGGCGAATACTTCGGCTGGGTCTTCTGCTTGCTCATGGCTCCATCCTCTCAATGAGTGGAGCCTCCGGCAAACCCGGGGCGGTTCAATGTCGAGCCGGACGCGAGGATTGGCGGCGGTGTAGGCGCGCAGTAGGTTGGCGAGAAATCCCGAAGCCAGCGACGTGAATATGCCGATGCGGACGACGCCGTTCTCGCCGCGCCCGTACGAAGCGGCATCATGCGTGGCGAGACCAACATGCGTCAGTGCGCGCCTTGCGCGCGCCAGGAACCGATGGCCTGCCTGGGTGAGGTGAACGCCGCCATGGTGACGGACGAACAGGGCCGCGCCGATCTCGTCTTCCAGATCTCGGATGCGCCGGCTTTATGGCCGATTGTTGTACGCCGAGCATCTGTGCCGCCCGGCGGAAACTTTCCCCCTCGGCCGCAGCGATCACATAGCGGAGGTGGCGCATTTCAACGGTCAGGTGAGCGCCTTCCCTGCACCCTCGGTTATAGGCCGATCGAACCCACTGATCGAAAGGCTGGCGGACTGTTGGACCTCATGTGACCGATCATCTCGAACGAGGCGCTGGCGCTGTTCGTTCGCTTTTGGCTAACCTCGGTGCCGCCGCTGCCCGACAGCGCACAAGCCGCAGCATAGGCCAAGGGTCGCGAACGTTACGAAGGTTTCGTGGAGACGCTCGGACGACGCCTGGCCAAGGGAAGATTACTCGCCGACGAGATCGCGAACGACACGCCCGAGACGCACACAGACGAGCGAACGATGTAGCTTAACGATCCACGAAGATGCCTCGGCACGCGATATCAAGATAAGCGACCACATCCTCGGCGGTCGGCACCTCGCCGCCGAATAGGAGCGGCGCATAGAGTGGTCCGTAGAGCACGCCCAACGCCGCTGACGGCCGAACGCCGTCGCGCAGCTCACCGTTTGCGGCCGCACGCATCATCCTCGCAAAACCCCAGCGCCGCCGCGGTTCAAGCCATCGCTCGCCAAGCGCACGTGCCAATACTGGGTCTGTTCGCGCCCCTCCGAGCATCGCTGCCAAAGCCTGCCCCCGCGACCCGCGTAGCAGTTCGCCCAGCTCGATGATCTGCGAACGGAAATCGGCCTGTGCCGATCCGGTCTCGGGGAGCTCAAGTTCCTCCGCGGTCGCATGGAGGAACGCGTCGACCGCAAGCTCACTTTTCGTCCGCCACCATCGATAGACGGTGGTCTTGCCCGCGCCGGCTTCGGCGGCGACGGCCTCGATCGCGAACCCGCCATAGCCGCGCGCGATCAGCAGTCGGAACGCTGCCTCTAGGATCGCCTCCCGCGACCTTTCGCTACGCGGGCGTCCTATATGTCTTGACTCCGCCATGCGCTACGGTACCGTCTCGAAATATCCGCAGCAAGAGGAAAGCCCGTGGCCGTCGTTCCGCACACCATCGACATCGTCGTCGCCGACATGGGCGCGTCGCTGAGCTTCTATCGCGCGCTCGGGCTCGCGACCCCCGAAGCCGAGGAGGGCGAGGACCAGGTCCAGGTCGCGACGCCGGGCGGCGCGACCCTCGGGCTCATCACCGAAGCCATGATGAAAGGGCACAACCCGCATTGGGTCCAGCCCGTCGGCCAACGCGTCACCTTCGCCTGCCGCTGCGACAGCGCCGAGGAGGTCGACGAGACCTACGCGCGCGTGGTCGCCGCCGGTCATGAGGGCCGTCAGGAGCCGTGGGACGCCCCTTGGGGGCAGCGCTATGCGATGCTCGGGGATCCCGACGGCGACCGTGTCGACCTGTTCGCCCCGATCGCCGACGAGGGACGCGAATGAGCGGCTCCATGGCGGAATCGACCGTCCTCGTGACGGGGGGCGGGTCGGGAATCGGCGCCGGGCTGGCGTCGGCCTTCCACGCACGCGGCGCGACGGTCGTCATCGCCGGCCGGACAGGCGAGCGTCTCGACGCCGTCGCCGCACGTCACCCCGGCATGGAGACCAAAGTCGTCGACGTTGCCGATCCCGAGCAGGTGGCGGCGCTCGCAGCCCGCGTGGCCACGCGCCATCCCGGGCTCGACACGGTGATCAACAACGCCGGCATCCAGACGCCGTTCGACTTCACCGGCCCCGACATGATCGACGCGGCGGTCCTCGGCCGCGAGGTCGACGTCAACCTGAAGGGCCTGATCTACATCACCAACGCCTTCCTGCCGCAGCTGAAGCGGCAGCCACGGGCGCGCATGATCCATATCGGCTCAGGCCTCGGCTACGTCCCGCTCGCGGCCGTCCCGGTCTACTCGGCGACCAAGGCTGCGGTGCACAGCTTCACCATCTCGCTGCGGCGTCAGCTCGCCGGCTCGTCGGTCAAGGTGATCGAGATCATCCCGCCGGTCGTCGAGACCGATCTCCATCGCGGCCAGGCACGCAAGCCGCCGCAGGCGATGACGCTCGACGCCTTCGTCGCCGCCGCGATGGCGGGACTGGACGCGGGCAAGGGCGAGATCCCGGTCGGGCTCGCCAGGGTGCTCAGGGTCGCGAGCCGGGTCGCGCCGGGGCTGTTCCTGAACATCGTGAACAAGAAACGCAGCTGATGGCGGGTCGCCTGCCTTCGGCCGCGCACGGCGCGGTGTTCGGGCTGACGATGGCGGTGTTCTACTCCGGTCTGATGTCAGCCGTGTTCACGCTCATCGCGCGGGGCTGGTCGATCGACGCGCTCATTCCCTGGCTGAGGGCTTGGGCGCTCGGCGTCGCGATCGCTGCGCCCGCAGGCGTCGTACTGCGCCCGCTCGCGCTTGCGATCGCGGACGCGCTGACCAGGCCCGCCACATCATGAAGGACCCCGCCAATGACGCGTTTCCGGATGCGGGCCCGACTTCTCGCCCTTCTTCCGGGAACTTGCGGCCGAGCAGAACCGCGACGGGTTCCTCGCGAACAAGCCGCGCTACGAGGCGGCGGTAAAGGCCCCGTTCGCCGACTTCATCCTCGACCTGAACGACGCACTCGCCCTCGACGTGGCGAGGGCTGCCGGTGCGCTGGACAGTGCACCAAGCCCTTGCTCAGGTGTTCGCGCAGGTGGCCAACTACGTTGACGGCGGGCGAACCGTTTTCGACCTCCCGCTCGGGCCGCGCGGCGGCGGGCCATTCGACCGCTAAGTCTGGGCGGCGCTCCCCTCGCGGGTTCCCTACGGCGCCACCATGACCTACGGCGAGGTCGCGGCAAGGCTCGGTCGCCCCGGCGCGGCGCGGGCGGTCGGCCGTGCGAACGCGACGAACCCGATCAGCCTGGTGATCCCGTGCCATCGCATCGTCGGCTCGGCCGGGCAACTCACCGGCTATGGTGGCGGCGACGGGGTGGCGACCAAGCGTGCGTTGCTGCTGCACGAAAGCAGAGGCCGCGGCTCCGATGTCACCGGCGTGTCGAAGCAGATATCGCTCTCGTTCCAAGGGGCGGACGCATGATGAAAAACCATGGCAACAAACGTTCCGAATCGAGAACGCCTTCTGTAGGATCAAAGACTTCCGACGCCTCGCCACGCGTTACGATAAGCTCGCCAGGAACTTCCTCTCCACCGTCGCCATCGCAATCCTGGTCGCGTACTGGATCTGAATGAGTCTGGAGCCTACGGCTCCACCCATGGCTCCTGAGCTGGCGAAGGCCCGCCCGCGCCGGTCGTGTGAAAGGCTTGGGAGTTCGGACTTTGGGGTATCGGCCATGCCGGTCACTCCGCAGGACAGAGGCCGCATAGCGCAGGCGAGAACTGGATGCAGTTGTCGCGCGCGCTCCAAGCCGCTATGGCAACCAGGCCGCCGGCGGGGGCCCGCTTTGGAGGGACCGCAGAGCGGCGGCGAGGAACAGCCGGCAGTATTCCGCTACATCGCCCTGCTGCGCTCTGCACCCCGCTGCGTTCCACCGATCGAAATCCCTTATGCCAGAAATCACCTGGGCCCAGCCAAGGCCAAGACACGCGGGAAGCGCGACTGCGTCTGCAATCGATCCGGTGAAGCAGAGATCGGTGGGGATCGGACAGACGGTCTCCTGCGATCGGATGAACGCCGCCAGCGCCTCATCGAGGTCACGGTCCGGCGTGTCGCCGTCCTGCAGCATCCGGATAAGCTCTTCGGCTGTATGCATCGGCGAACTCACGCACTACGCGGAACCCAAGCGCGGGGGTCTACGCGGTTTAGGTTGCTGAAGCGCGCGTGTCGACTCAAGAACTGATCGTGGCTGGGGGTGGCCTCCGGCGCGGGCCGAATACAGGCCCGAAACGGAGCAACTTGGGCGCCGCCACTCTTAATGCGCCCTTAATACCGCGCCCGGGTTTCCCGCCTCGAACCTTCATGTAACGCCCGCCACCCTCTTGCGCCGAAGGAGACGGCGCATGCAGGACTTGTTCGCAATCGGGTTTATCTGCCTTGGCTTTGCGGCCTTGCTCGCCGCGTTCTTCGGTGTACGGAGGCTTTGAAGATGAGCCTCGATCTCATCCTCGGCGGCGCGCTCGGCGCCGCCCTGCTCCTATTGTTTCTGGCCGCCCTCGTGCGTCCCGAACGCTTCTGAGGGCCGAAATCATGACCCTGGAAGGTTGGATCCTCATTCTGACGTTTATCGCACTTGTCGCCGCGATCGCGCGACCGCTCGGGCTTTATCTGGACGCTGTGTTTGCAGGGCGGCGCACACTGCTCTCGCCAGTTCTGGGGACAGTCGAGAACGCTTTCTATCGCCTTGCGGGCGTCAAGGCGGACGATGAGCAGGATTGGAAAGCCTATGCGCTCGCAATTTTGATCTTCAGTTTTGTCTGTACGCTCGCGCTCTATGCGCTGCTTCGCATGCAAGGCGCGCTGCCGCTCAATCCAAAAGCCTTTGGCGCTGTGGCGCCTAACGTCGCCATGAACACGGCGGTGAGCTTCGTGACCAACACGAACTGGCAAGCCTACGCCGGCGAGAGCACGATGAGCCATCTGACGCAGATGGTCGGCCTCACTGTTCAGAACTTCTTGTCCGCCGCCGTCGGCATTGCGGTAGCGATTGCTTTCGCGCGCGGCTTCGCACGCAAAGGCGGAGGCACGATCGGCAATTTCTGGGTCGATATAACCCGCGCGACGCTTTACGTGCTGCTGCCGATCTCCGTCCTTCTCGCGATCAGCTATGTAGCGCTCGGCATGCCGCAAACGCTGGCAGGATCAATTCAGGCCACGACACTCGAAGGCGCCAGTCAGGACATCGCTATCGGCCCCGTGGCGAGCCAAGTCGCCATCAAGATGCTTGGCACGAATGGCGGCGGCTTCTTCAACGCTAACGCCGCGCACCCGTTCGAGAACATGGGTCCCATCGTCAATCTGATTCAGATGCTGTCGATCTTCGCGATCGGGGCGGCGCTCACCATCACATTCGGGCGCATGGTGGGAGATGAGCGGCAAGGCTGGGCCCTCCTTTCCGCGATGGGCGTACTCTTCCTGATCGGAACGGGGGTCGCCTATTGGGCCGAAGCGCAGGCGACCCCCGCGCTCCTTCAAGCCGGCGTCGATCCATCCGCCATCAACATGGAAGGCAAGGAGACGCGCTTCGGCGTGGCCGCATCCGCCCTGTTCGCCGCCATTACTACGGCGGCGTCTTGCGGCGCGGTGAACGCCATGCATGACAGCTTTTCGGCGCTCGGCGGCATGGTTGCGCTGACCAATATCCTTGCCGGCGAAGTGATCGTAGGCGGCGTCGGCGCGGGCTTTTATGGCGTCCTCGTCTTCGCGATCCTCACGATTTTCGTCGCGGGCCTCATGGTGGGGCGCACGCCTGCCTATCTGGGCAAGAAGATCGAGGCGCGCGATGTGAAACTCGCCGTGCTCGCGATCCTCGCCTCGCCGCTCGCGATCTTAATCGGCACCGCGCTCGCTGCGAGCACGGATTGGGGACGCGCCGGAGTGCAAGACGCCGGCCCGCACGGCTTTACCGAGATGCTGTACGCATTCGCTTCAGCCGCCGGCAATAATGGCTCGGCGTTCGGCGGGCTCACCGCGACAAGCGATTTCTACACCTACACCCAAGCGGCGGCCATGCTGATCGGGCGCTTCCTCGTCATCGTTCCAGTGCTCGCTATTGCCGGCAATCTCGCCGCAAAGCCAGTGACGCCCGCCAGCTCTGGCTCATTCCCGACAACAGGGCCGCTCTTTATCGGCCTGCTCGCCTCCATCATCGTCATCGTCGGCGCGCTTACCTTCTTCCCCGCACTCGCGCTTGGACCATTGGCTGAAGCCACCGCCGGCCGTCTTTTCTGAGAGTCTGTCGATGTCTGAGAAAGCAAAGTCTGCGTCGCTGTTCGACAGCGCCATCCTCCGCCCCGCCTCGCTTGAGGCGTTCGGAAAGCTCAGTCCGCTGAAGCTGTGGCGAAACCCGGTGATGTTCGCCACCGAATTGGCGGCGATTTATGTAACCATTCTTTTTGTACGTGACCTCTTCTCAGGCGGCGCTGAAACGGCCTTCGCCGGCCAAATCGCGCTCTGGCTATGGTTGACTGTCTGGTTCGCAGCGTTTGCGGAAGCGGTCGCGGAGGGACGCGGCAAGGCTCAGGCAGCGAGCCTGCGACGCGCGCGTTCCGAATTGATGGCGCGGCGCCTTATCCACAGCGCGCCGCAAGCGCCCACGGCGGCAAGCGATCTCAAGATCGATGACCTTGTGGAGGTCGTCGCCGGCGAACTCATCCCCGCTGATGGCGAAGTCATGGAGGGGGTAGCCACGGTGGACGAAAGCGCCATCACCGGCGAAAGCGCGCCTGTGATCCGCGAGGCGGGCGGCGACCGGTCCGCGGTCACGGCGGGTACGCGCGTTCTATCCGACCGCATCGTCGTGCGTGTCACGGCGGCGCAAGGCTCGACCTTTCTGGACCGCATGATCGCGCTAGTTGAAGGCGCCGCGCGCAAGAAGACGCCGAACGAGATCGCGCTATCGGTGCTGCTTTCCGGCCTTTCACTGATCTTTGTCCTCGCGGTGGTCACCGTGCCGGCCTTCGCATCCTACGCAAATGGCGGCGTCAGCGTGATCGCGCTGGCGGCGCTCTTCATCGCGCTCATTCCCACCACGATTGGCGGGCTTCTCTCCGCCATCGGCATCGCCGGCATGGATCGTCTGGTGCGCTTCAATGTGCTGGCCACCTCGGGCCGCGCGGTCGAGGCTGCGGGCGATGTCGATGTGCTGCTGCTTGACAAGACCGGCACTATCACCTTGGGCGACCGGCAAGCCGTCGCCTTCATTCCCGCGCCTGGCGTTGCCGAAAGCGAACTCGCCGACGCCGCGCAACTTGCCTCGCTCTCGGACACGACGCCGGAAGGCCGATCGATTGTCGTCCTTGCCAAAGAGCGCTTCGACATGCGTGGGCGCGAAATGGCGCCGACGCACGCCAAGTTTGTTCCCTTCACCGCCCAAACGCGCATGAGCGGCGTCGATGTGGACGGCATGCAAATCCGCAAAGGCGCGGTCGACTCTATCCTGCAATTCGCGACCGCGCAGAATGGTGGCTCGAACGTGCCTGCCGATGTGCGCCGCGCCGCCGAAGCCATCGCCCGCGATGGCGCCACGCCGCTCGCGGTCGCACGCAACGGCCAAGTGCTCGGCATCGTGCATTTGAAAGACGTCGTCAAAGGCGGCGTCAAGGAGCGCTTCGCGGAATTGCGCAAAATGGGCATCCGCACGGTGATGATCACGGGCGACAACGCGCTTACCGCCGCGGCCATAGCGGCCGAGGCTGGCGTCGATGATTTTCTCTCGGAAGCCAAACCGGAGGATAAGCTTGCGCTCATCCGCAGGGAGCAAGCGGAGGGCAAGCTTGTCGCCATGTGCGGCGACGGCACCAATGATGCGCCGGCGCTGGCGCAAGCGGATGTCGGCGTCGCCATGCAGACCGGCACGCCGGCCGCGCGCGAGGCCGGCAATATGGTCGATCTCGACAGCGACCCGACGAAGCTCGTCGAGATCGTTTCGATCGGCAAGCAATTGCTGATGACGCGCGGTTCGCTGACCACCTTCTCGATCGCGAATGACGTGGCGAAATATTTCGCCATCATTCCCGCCATGTTCGCAGTGCTCTATCCCGGGCTCGGACTCCTCAACATCATGGGCCTCTCCAGTCCGCAGAGCGCCATCCTCTCCGCGATCATATTCAACGCCATCATCATCCCGCTGCTTATCCCGCTGGCGTTGAAGGGCGTGGCCTGGCGCGCGGCGCCTGCCGGCCAACTCCTGGCCCGCAACCTGTCCATCTACGGGCTTGGCGGCCTGATCGCGCCCTTCCTCGGGATCAAGGCGATCGATGTCGTCCTTTCCGCACTTAACATCGCTTGAGGCTTTTAATGCTGCAAACACTTCGTCCCGCACTCGTGCTCTTCGTACTCTTCACCCTTTTGACCGGCGTCCTTTATCCGCTCACGATGACGGCGGTCGGCCAGACCTTCTTCCAGCACGCCGCAGATGGCTCGCCCATTGTCCGCGACGGGCGCGTCGTCGGCTCGGCCCTGATCGGCAAGAGCTTCACACGCGACGATTATTTCTGGGGGCGCCCATCGGCCGCGGGAAGCGGATATGATGCGCGCGCGTCGAGCGGCTCCAACCTCGGCCCGACCTCGCAGGCCCTTGCGGACCGCGTCCGGGCTGAGGCGGTGCGCTACGGCGTAGCGGCGAAAGACATTCCGGTGGACCTCCTGACGACATCCGGCTCCGGCCTTGATCCGCACATCTCGCCTGCGGCGGCTTTTTTCCAAGCGCAACGCGTGGCGGATGCGCGAAGCCGTCCCGTTGAGACCGTGCGACGCTTGATAGAGACGCACACCGAATCGCCAATCGCCGGCGTCATAGGCGAGGCACGCGTGAATGTCCTCGCACTCAACCTTTCGCTCGACGCATTGCCCGGCCACGAGGGCCCTTCATGACAGACCCCGACGAACGCCGGCCTTCGCCTGACGCGCTGCTGGCGAAGGCCAAGGCTGAAGCCCATGGCAAACTGAAAATCTATCTGGGCGCGGCGCCGGGCGTCGGCAAAACCTTTGAAATGCTTTCCGACGCCCGCAAGAAGATAGCGGACGGCGTCGATATCGTCGCCGGCGTTGTGGAGACGCATGGGCGAAAGGAAACCCTCGCGCTGTGTGAAGGCATAGAGATCATCCCTAAACATAAGCTCGGCTATCGCGGCCAAGAGCTTGAGGAGATGGACATCGACGCACTGCTGGCGCGCAAGCCGCAGATCGCTTTGGTGGATGAACTCGCGCACACTAATGTGGAAGGCTCGCGGCACCCAAAGCGCTGGATGGATGTGGAGGAATTGCTCGCCGCCGGCATCGATGTCTGGACTACGCTGAACATCCAGCACCTTGAAAGCCTCAACGACATCGTTGCCCGCATCACGCGCGTGCGGGTGCGCGAAACCGTCGCGGACGCGGTGATCGAGCGCGCCGACGACATCGAACTGATCGACCTTACGCCCGAAGAGCTGATCGAGCGTCTCAAGGAAGGCAAGATTTATGCGCCGGACCAGGCGCAACGCGCGATCCGCAATTATTTTGCACCCGGCAATCTGTCAGCCTTGCGCGAACTCGCCATGCGCCGCGCCGCCGACCGTATCGATCAGCAAGTGCGCGGGCTCCGGCGGGCTCAAGGCGAAAGCGCGCCATGGGCGGCGGGAGATCGGATCCTAGTCTGCGTAGACGACCGGCCTGATGCTGCTGAAGTCGTTCGCCACGCAAAGCGCATCGCCGATCGCGCCAAGGCGCCGTGGACCGCCGCCTATGTGCAGACGGACCGTTATAATCGCCTCTCAGAGACGGAGCGCGGGCGCATTTCAGACACGCTGCGCCTCGCCACACGCCTCGGCGCAGATACGACGACGCTGCCGGGCGACCGCGTTGCCGCGACGGTTCTCGCCTATGCGCGTGAGCAGAACGTCACACAGATTGTTGTCGGCAAGGCCAAACGCCCACTTCTATTTGAGGCCATATTCGGATCGGTCGTGCGCGAACTGATCGATCAGGCGGAAACCATCGCCATCTATGTCGTGCCGGAAGAAGGCGACGGGGCGAGAAAGCGCGGCCTGGTCAGCCCCGTTCCGAAGCCGGCGATCACCTTCCAGGCAGCACTTGAAAGTCTTGCGTTTACGGCCGCGGCGGTCGCCGCCGCCTTCCCGCTCGATCGCTATATCGGCGTTTCCAATCTCACGCTGGTCTTCCTGGCCGCAGTGCTGAGCAGCGCGCTCGCGCGGGGGCTATGGTCAGGCTTGCTCACCAGCATCCTCTGCGCCCTCGCCTATAATTGGTTCTACACCGAGCCGCGCTACACGTTCACGGTCGCCGACCCGGAAAACGTGCTCGCCATCATTGCATTTTCGGGTGTCGCCATTCTTGTCTCTTTTCTCGCCTCGCGCGCCCGTGAACAGACTCAATCGGCACGCGCTGAAGCGCGTACATCGCGGGAGCTGTTTGGCCTCGCCAAAGGGCTAGCCAGCGTCGCCTCCGAGGATGAGGTGGCGCAGACGTTAGCTGCCTACACAGCACGCGCCTTCGATGCGGAGTGTGCGGTTTTCGCCCGCCAGGGCGTGAGCGATCTGCGGCTCGCCGGCTGCGCGCCCGCGGCGGTGACGATCGCCGAAGCCGACATGGCCGCCGCCCGCTGGACCGCGGTGAAAGGACAAGCCGCGGGGCGCGGCGCCGATACGCTGCCCGGCGCACGCTGGCTGTTCGTTCCGATGCGTACCTCGCGTCTATTCTCCGGCGTCGTAGCGATTGCCCGCAATGAAGCGCTGTCGCCCGCCGAGCGCCGGCGCCTCGACGCCATGGCAGATCAAGGCGCAACCGCTTTGGAGCGCGCCCACATCGCGCGCGCCTACGAGGAAGGCCGCGTGGAAATGGAAGCTGAACGCCTTCGCGGCACGATGCTCGCCTCGTTATCGCACGATCTAAAAACGCCAATCGCTGGCATTCTCGGCGCCGCGTCGAGCTTACGCGCTTATGGCGACAAGCACGATGACCAAACGCGCACAGAATTGCTCGCTGGCATCGAAGCCGAGGCCGAACGCATGCAGAGTTATGTCGTCAAGTTGCTTGACATGACGCGCATCGAAAGCGGCGGCGTCAAACCGAAGGTCGAGCCCCTCGATGCCGCCGACGTGGTGGCGGCCGTTCTCAAGCGCGCCGAACCTTTGTCCGAAGGCGTGTGGCTCGATGGCGATGTATCGCCAGGGCTCCCCCTCCTCAAAGCCGACGCAACGCTCCTGCATCAGACGCTGTTCAATCTGGTCGAAAACGCGATCTTGCACGGCGCGCGCCACACCGATAGCGGCGAAGTGCGCCTCGCCGCGCGCATGGCCGATGGCGGAATCGTCTTCGCCGTAACCGACAACGGCCCCGGCCTACCCTCTGGCGCCGAAGCCCGGATCTTCGAGCGCTTCTTCCGCGGTGATCGAAATCCGGCCAGCGGGACCGGCCTGGGCCTCGCCATCGTTAAGGGCTTTGCGGAGCTGATGGGCGCGAAGATTGAAGCGTACAACCAGCGCGGCCGCCCGGGAGCGGTCTTTACGCTTGCCTTTCCCGAATCCGCCACGGCATGAATCCGGAGCATGCCGCCGAGCCGCCTCAAAGCCCTGATCGTCGATGATGAGAAAGCGATCCGCCGTTTTTTACGGTCGACGCTGGTCGTTGAAGATTTCGAGGTCTTCGAAGCCGAGACCATCGCTGAGGCGCGCATCCTTGGTCAAACCGCCAAACCCGATCTCGTCGTTCTTGACCTGGGTCTGCCAGATGGGGACGGCAGCGCTCTAATTCGCCCCCTCATCGCACTCAGCAAGCCTGCAATCCTCGTTCTCTCTGCGCTCGATGAAGAGGCGCGCAAGGTCCAGGCGCTCGATCTCGGCGCCGACGATTTCGTGACCAAGCCGTTCGGCGTCGCCGAATTCATGGCGCGGGTGCGTGCTGCGCTGCGCCACCGCGTTCAGATGCAAGGCGGGCCTTCGGTCTATGACGACGGCAGGCTTGTTGTGGATCTTGGCAAGCGGCTCGTGCGCGTGAACGGCCAAGACCCAAAACTCACACCGCGCGAATACGGCCTGTTGCACCAGCTGGTTTTGCACGCAGGCAAGGTGCTGACGCATCGCCAATTGCTGCAATCGGCATGGCCCGAAGACCAAGGCGCCGATGTGCAGGCGCTCCGCGTGCACATGCGCCACCTACGCCAAAAGATCGAACCTGACCCGGAAACGCCAACGCTCTGCGTCACCGAGCCAGGGGTGGGGTATCGATTTCAAGGCAAGCGGTGATGTATTGCCGGTTGCCCCACTCGATTGTCACCGGCCAGATTATCACACTGTTTTAGCGCCAGGCGCCAGCCACGGATTTATCAAGTCTACCGCCATCGGTTCGAAATCACTGATGTTGCGGGTCACGACGGTCAGTCCATGCGTCAAAGCCGTCGCTGCGATTAGGGCGTCGCGCTCTGGCCGAGGATCGGGTACGTGGAGCCTCGCTGCCGCGCGCGCGATTGCCGCGTCGATGATCATCGTTCGATCTTTGAACTCCACTAAGACACCCTGCTCAAACCAATGGCGAAGCATTTCACCTTGAGCGCCGTCGCGACGCTCCACGCGCAAAACGCCGATCTCCAGTTCCATAAGCGAAATCGCAGATATCCAAGACGATCCCGCGAGCGCGCCGGCCGCCCAATCCCGTACGACCGCATGGGCCCGCGCGCCCTTGCGCAGTTCTGAGACGACGTTCGTGTCCAACAAGTACATCAGTCGTCCAGATCGGCCGGACGCGTCACGAGATCCATCTTCGGCGGATCGAACTCGATATCCTCACCCTCCCTTGGCATCGCCAACGCCTGAAGCAGGCTACGGCCTCCGCCGACCAACTTCTGATAATCTTCAAAACTGAGCAGGACGTGCGCCGGGCGTCCGCGATCGGTTATGATCACAGGTCCCCTTTCGGCCGCCTTCTTGGCGCCGCCAGCGTCCTGGTTGAACTCTCGGCTTGAAATGGTGGTGATGCTCACGCGCGATCTCCGAGTTGCACACGTTAGCACCTGGAGAGGTGTCCGTCAATGAGATGTAGCAACGTTGCTCTCAATCGATTGTTGGCGGAAGAGTATCGCACTGTTTTTTCTCACTTTCCAGGGCAACGCCTCACAAACCGCCGACATTTCCTCCGTCACGCATTTCTGCTTGCCGGCGAATGTTCGCGGATGACGACAAACGCGCCGCGACAAACGAAGGATCGCACTAAATGCTAGACGTACCCTCCATGCGTTTGCCGGCAAACCGAATGCCACCTTGCTCGGCGGCGTTAAGGCGCACTTCGCTTTTCAGACCTGGCGTCGCCTGCGCGCGATGGCCTCCTGAAAGTGGCAGGACGCAGGGCCTCGTCATAGCTTAGCGGCGAGCCGTGCGCCTCCGGCGTGGGCCAAACACAGGGCCTGGAAGAAGATGCATCGCGAAAGCCCGGGGCAGCAGGCTTCGCAGTCATTCACGGCCCATCACCTAAAGCGACGCGATAGTGTAAGTGCGCCAAACTCGACCGTGTCCTCGCGGCCGTTGATGCTGCTCTCGCTGAACGCCAGATTGAAGTTGAGCGCGTAATCTCCGTAACGAACTGTGGCGCCCGTGCTGATGACCAGGATCGATCGGTTGTAGTCCACCGAGCGGCTCTCTCTGAAATACGTGCCGTCCAAAGGAAGAAAGCGAGCTACCGAATATCCAGCTACGCCGAAATTGCCGACGATGGAGAGCTCCCTTTCGTCCTCGCGCCAACCAACCACGCTTGCGGCATTGAGCCCGTTTCGGAGCGAACTGACGGCATGCGCCGCTTCAGGCATGTTATAGCCGAACTCAAAAATGGCGCCCGCCCCAACAAGCGTGGCGTACGTCCCCGCCTCGGCGGTGAGCATCGGCGTCACGCGCCACCGGACTAGCTCGGAGACAATGCCCGTTGGACCGGCGACGTTCGTTGTATAGCCTACATTGAAGATCACTTCGTTCGGAAGCTGCGCACGCCAGCCACGCGGCTCATCGGCGCCGATTACATCGTGAAACCAGGTTTGCGTGTCGTCCGCGTGCGCTGCGGGACCGACGACGCCGAGGCGCAATGTCCAGGCGTCAGTCATATCCGGCGATCGCCGATAAACTACGCTGTCCAGATAGAGAATGCCAGCATAGGGCCTGTCATCCAGCGGCGGGGATTCCAGTTTGATATCTTGGGGCGTGTGAATCTCTTGCGCCAGCGTCATCGAGACATAGCGCTCAGCTTCTGACTCAGAAACACCTGGCAGGAAAGCCCAGGCCTCAGCCCATCTGCGCGCGGGATTGTCGTGCGAGAGCGACGCGACGTTGCGGCTCGTCCAGGTCAAGCCCATGCCGTTCGAATATGCATCGTCGGAGCCAGTAAAGGAATCATTCTCGATAGTGATAGAAATGGCCCCCGACGTGGGCTCGCCGAAGTCCGCCGAGGAGGCGCACAAACATTCCACCGCATGGCGCTTCGCGAACCTATCCGCGTCGGACGGGCTCCACGCCGCGATGTAATCGTCAAAAGAGAGGCGCTCCCAGTTGAGGCGCGCATCATCTTCGCCCGCGATGTTGAGCGCGCCGCCGCCGTCCTGGGCGAAGGCCGGCGCTGTCAGGCACACGCACAGCGCTACTGCAGAGGCCGCGCGCGCCCATAACTTGCCGTCGAGCATCCTAGGACACTCTCTTCGCGACTGCGGCGTCGGCCGCCTTTGCCTCCGCCACCTGAATCCGAACTACAAGCAGGCCGGCGCCGTGGTCGTGAACCGCCCCGGGGATCTCGGAGGCATCCGGGTTTTATTCACGCCGCCATAGCGGTTGGTTCCTGTGCTGCATAGTAGTTCGCTTCGGCCTCGGCGGGCGGGATGTTGCCGATCGGTTCGAGAAGCCTGCGGTTGTTG
>JANNOO010000001.1:0-94472 GCA_031399165.1 Alphaproteobacteria bacterium
CCGATCTGGCGCCACATTCCCAAGCCGAACTAAACAAGGTGGCCCGTCGGCTCAACGAACGGCCCAGAAAAACGCTGGACTTCGAAACCCCTGCCGCGCGATTTAGCGAGTGTGTTGCATCGACCCATTGAGACCGCCGCCGAAAACTGACGTTTGAGACTCTGAAAAGAGCGTCCGTTGTTGAGCGCATTCCGGACCCCGGCGCTAAAGCCGTGACTTCTCATCCATCCCAAGAACGGACCCGGCTTAGCGGTGCTCAAAGCGGACGCCGTCGCCTCAAAAGCGCACTATGCATTGGCGGACGACCTTGCCGTCGGTGCGACCACCGCGAGCGCAATGAGACGTTCCAAATCCTCGATCTGATAAGGCTTGCGCAGCACCGGGAAAGCGTCGGTGATCTCGGCCGATCCGCTATAGCCGGTGGTCAGAATAATGGGCAAATCCGGATAGAGGTTTTTGAGGTTCGATGCGAGTTCGACGCCGTTCATCGCGCCCGGCATGATAACATCGGAAAAAACAACATCGAAGTCGCCTGTGCGCTCAAGTACGTGCAGTGCGGCCTCGGCGCTCGCGACACGCGTCGCGCGGCACTCCATCTGCTCGAACATTGCCAATACCATTGACGCCACGCCGTCATCGTCCTCGACAACGAGCACGCGCTTGCCTGCCGCACGCGAGATCGAGGATGGCGGCGCTTGCCTCTCTTCCATTCGCGGGAGCGGCTCCATCGTGCGTGGGAAGCTCACCGTGACCGTCGTGCCTTTGCCTGGGGCGCTTTCAATATGCACATCGCCCCCGCTTTGGGTGGCGATGCCATAGACTTGGCTGAGCCCCAGCCCGGTGCCTTGTCCGGGCGCCTTGGTGGTGAAGTACGGCTCCAAGACGCGCTGAATAATTTCTGGCGTCATGCCTGCGCCCGTGTCCTTCACGCTGATCTCGACACGATCGCCGGCCGGCGCCGTCACATTCGCGCCGGCTATGGTAAGGACGCCGCCCTTGACCATGGCGTCGCGCGCATTCACGGCAAGGTTCAGAATGGCCAGTTCGAATTGGGTGGGGTCTGTCTTTACTGGCCACAGATCTTCGGGCGTGACGATATCAATGAGGATGTCGGCGCGTAAGGAACGTTCGAGAAGCGTGCGCATGCCTTGCAATTGCCGAGGCACATCAATGACTCGCAGTTCCAACGATTGCCGGCGCGCAAAGGCCAGCAATTGCTTGGTCAGACCCGCGCCGCGTTCCACGGCCTGGCGCATTGCCTCCATGGTGACCGCACGCCGCACAGGATCAGCGTTGCGCTCCATGAGGCGCAAACCGCTCAACACCACGGTGAGCAGATTATTGAAATCGTGGGCCACCCCGCCAGTCAGCTGTCCAATGGCCTCAAGCTTGCGGCTTTGCAGCAGTGCTTCTTCGGCGCGCGCGCGCGCTTCAATTTCGGCGCGAAGACCCGCATTGGCTTCGGCGAGCGCCCCTTGCGCCAAGCCAAAAATCGCCACGACGACCGCCGCCAAGAGAACGAGCACCCCGACGCCCGCATAGCGCGCGAAACGCTGAAGCGGCGGCTCACGTTCGGACCGCAGATACACAGACCCCAAAATCTCCGCATTCTGACGCACGGCCGTAACGGCGATGATTTCGTTGCCCTCAAACACCGGCGACGAGGGCGTGACGCGGGCGGGCGCAGGGTTTGCGTCGTCTCGACGAAACTCGGCGACCTGTACGCCGGCGGCGTCGTAGACAGCGGCCGCCTTAATGGCGGGATTAGCGCGCAAACCGTTCAAATATTCCTGTGCGTTGGCATTATTCAAAAACGCCAGAGCAGGCGCGATGCTGGCGGCGATGATTTCGCTCTGCGTCTCGAGTTCTCGCCCTTGCTCGCGGCGATGGGTATTTTCGTTGATGATCGCTAGCGCCAATCCAAGCAATAGGAGTACGCCGGCAGCGATCACCGCTATCGCTCTGCCACGGGCGCCGGGCCAGGCTGCTGCGGCAAGCCAGTTTTTCATCTGCGCCTCCGCACCGAAACCGCTAGCGCGAGCAGCCGTGAATCCATACTGAGACCGTGTTCTGCTGCTTGCCCGTCATCGATATGGAAACGGATACGGTTCTCGACCGTCGCGAAATGGACGACGGCGCGCACATTGGGCGTGGCTGCCGCATCAGTTACTGTAAGTACCGGCGCAGCGGCCGCCGCGCGCAGCCATTGACGCACGCGATCTTCGTCGCCGTTGAGATACGCGATGCTGCAGCGGCGGATGTCGCTAGCAGCTTCCAGCCGCTCTGCCACGAATGAACGCCCAAACACGCTCTGGCCATGCACCAGCCGCTCAAGTTCAGCTTTTAACGCCGCGCCCTCCATGAAGCAGATGACGATCGGTCCGCTCGCGCTTTGCGGCGGCCACGTAACATACGACGCGAAACGGTAAAGGAACGTCGCCTTAACGGTTGACGCGTCTACCTGCGCCCGCGCGTCCCCCGCCTGACAGAGCAAGCTCCAGCACAGCGTCGCCAGCGCCACACAAAACTTTGCGCGGCGTTGCTTCGCATGGTGCGTAAGGTTTAGCCCACCCACCCGGTCCGCCTTAATTTTTCAGGCGTAATTCTAGCGAGACTTCACGCGCCGCATAAGTCGCGCCCGGAGCGAACTCGAGGTGGCGCTCATCAAGAAGATTCCGTCCAATGAGTGCAAATTCGGCGTGCTCATTGAACCGCCACGCCAATCTGCCGTTGAGTTCCAGATAGGACGGGACTTGCGAATACTCCAGTTCATCAACGTAGCGCAGGTGCGCATCGAGATTGATGCGGCCAATATCCATGGACGACGTAAGGCTTGCGCGGTGCGGTGGATCCGAACCCGCTTGCGCTACACCCAAAAGGCCGCTCGAACTTGGCTTAAATTCTAGATCCTGATCGTACCAGACGTATGAGCCGCTAAGCCGCCACCAGGATGTAAGCGCGACATCGCCCCAGATTTCCACACCCTGGGTGGAGCCCTGCATGCCGTTACCCCAACGCAAGGGCAAGAAATTTATCGGGTCGATTTCGATACTACGCAGATCGGTGTATTCGGTATGGAACGCTGAGAGCGAAAGCGTGGAATTGCTAGTCGGCTGCAACCGCACCCCCAGTTCATAGGCGACCACTTCCTCATTTTGGAAGTCGGCATTGCCCGTCAGGAAGAGTACCCCGCCAATAGATTGGCGAACATCTACGTCGAACGGCGTTGGCGCGCGCACGGCCCGGGATGCAGCCGCCCAAACGAGAAGGTCATTGCTGGGGGACCACGATAGACGCGCGCTCGGCATGTATTCGACGCCATCGTAAGGCCCGTCCTCGGCTTTGACGCCGAGTGTCAGCCGCGTGCGAGCGCCAAGGGTGATGGTGTCTTGGATAAAGGCGCTTGCGAGCCGCAACGTGCGGGAGGACGGGTCAAACTCAAGCGCGCCGTTGCCATTGATGCGATAATCGCCAAACCGCGCATTGGCGCCGACGACAACGTCGTGCTCCTCGCCCCAGCCAAAACCGTATTGAACGTCAATATCATAGGTGTCGAGCCGGAACCGCCCGCCCCCGTCCTCAGTCTCGCGTTCGGTATAATCGTAATAGGCCTGGACTTGCAGATGTGATCCGCCGTCGCCGCGGTGGGACCAGCGGCCCAGCACATTGCGGCCGACGATATTCTCGTCGCCGGCGCCCGCCTGGTTGATGGAGCCGCGGAAGAGGTCGCCCGAGACCATGAAGACGTCGGCGCCAGGCGGCGTCCAATCGAGCCGGAAGCCAGCTTGCGGGCGCCGCCACGCGTCGCCGGCGCCGTCGCCGTTGGCGAGTTCGCTTTCGCCTTGCCAGAGGCCTTGTCCGTAGAGCCGGTATGCAAAACTTTCGCTCAAGCGACCGCCATATTGCAGCGCGAGCGCTTGCGTTCGCGAACCACCGACAAGAGTTGCGGATTGGCCCTGGGTCTCGGCGCTATCGCGCGTAATGATGTTGATAACGCCGTTGACCGCGTTGGCTCCCCAGAGCGTGGCGCCAGGCCCGCTGATGACTTCGATGCGCTCGACATTCTCGGGCAACACCTGCTGCATGTCCCAATAGACGCCCGAAAAGAGCGGCGTGTACACGCTACGCCCGTCGATCAGAACAAGAAGCTTGTTGGAAAACGCTTGCGCGTCAGCGTTGCCTGAGAAACCCCGCGCGGTGATGACATAGTCGCTGGCGCCGGTCTGAAAAACTTCGAGGTTCGGCGCAAGCTCCAACATCTCCGGAACGGTCTGAGCGCCTGAGCGGCGAATATCATCCTGGCTGATCACGTAGATGGCGGCGGGTGCGGTGGAAAGGGCCTGTGGCGCGCGCGATACCGACGTGACCTCGACGTCGCCGAGTTGCTCAAGCGAGAGCTCACCGAGAGTCGGTTGGACTTGGCCCCAGGCTGCAGACGTCGACAGCAACAAGAGACTCAACGCTGATCCTGGCAAGTTCCCCCACTTTACATACATCGCACACCGCCTTTCTGATTGACGCCGCCGGACCTTCTCGATTGGCCCTCGTGGGCCGTTGCTCGGCGACAATTATCCCGATTCAGTCAGGCTCGCCGCCCCTCCTGGCCGGCCAAAGCGGTGTCCAGGAGCGGGCCGATGTCGCCCCAGATTTCGGCCCATACGTCGCGCGTTGGGCGGCCCAGCGCCCAGGGGTGCTTGCCGCCGATGATCGTTTTGTAGGGGTCGTTATAGAAATAAGTGAGATCTGCCCCCCAGCCGATCCAGATCGGCTGGCGCGACGGCAGCATGATGCGGATCGCCGTCTTGAGGCTTTGAGGCCAGCGTGTAAGCGGACCTAGTGCGGTGGCGTCCCAATCATGGGCGCGAATTCTTTCCCCGAGTTCCCCCCCGCCGCTGACAAAGGCCTCTGCCTTCGAGCGGGGTGGTTTCAGGACGATGGTAGTTTCGTCTCCTCGCGCGGCCATGCGCGGCGCTCCCCTTGCCAACCCTCATATACGCAAGACCCCGCTTTGCTGTTCCCGGTCGTTGGAACAGAATTTTCGCCGGGCGGCGCGGGTTATGAAGTCAGGCGTTGAGTAAGCGCAACAAGGTGCGGAACTTGATCATCCAGCAGCGGACCGTTTCGTACGACAACTCAATGCCGCGCTGCGCGAGCATTCCTCAACATCGCGAAGCTCAGTGTGAAGCGGAAGTACAGCCACAACGCCTGGCGGATGACATCTGGGGGAAAACCGGTGCCCGCTTGAAGTTTAGACGCCGCGTCACGATCTGCCTCCCCGCGGGCCGAAAAGCCCCGCAAACAGAAACGTGTTCGCATTAAACTGACAGCACCGATCGCGGCAGTCAGAACACGAGCGTTTCAGCGCCTGATGGCCGATCATGGCGTCACGTGCTCGATGAGCCGCGCCGGCAATTGCTGCGACAATGCAGGAGCTTTTTCTCCTCGCTGAAGACGTACCGGACACGCGACGAAGCCAGAGCCGACGTGTTCGACTACATCGAGTGGTTCTGCAATCCACGGCGGCGTCACTCGACACTCGGCTATCTCAGCCCAATTGCGTTCGAGGAACGGGAGGCGTTAGCTTAGGAAGGCGTCCACGGAACCGGGTGCAGCGCAAAGAGCCGTAAATTGCGCTCCGCGCGCAGCGCAATGCCAAGATTCTCAATTCGGCTTCCCGAGGATTGGCGTACGCTCTTGACGTAAAAAGGTCGAACGGTAAGGATACGACAAAAGCCGCGAGAACGGTGCATGCGATGGGGGGTGTCGATATGACGACAACGAAAGACGCGCGCCCCATGAAGCGCAGGAGAAACGCCGCACGGTTTGGTCTGGCCGCGGCAGTGGCCGCAACTGCGGCGCCAGCAGCTTTGGCCCAAGAGGCTCAGGCGCCGAGGACTGCAGCAATTGAGGATGTGATCGTCACTGCGCAACGGCGTGCAGAAAACCTCCAGGACGCGCCCATCGCCGTTACCGCCTACCGACGCGAGGATCTTGAGGCTCGGAATGTGCGGGACATCGCCGATTTGACGAAGTTCACCCCCAGCCTGCACCAGTCCTCGGGTTTTGCAGGCGGCAACAATAACGTTCAATTCTTCCTCCGGGGCGTCGGCCAAATCGACTATCTCCCGACCACCGATCCGGGCGTGGGGGTCTATGTGGACGGCGTCTTCGTCGCCCGCGCCACGGGGAACCTGCTCGATCTAGCGGGCATCGAGCAGATAGAGGTGCTCAGAGGGCCGCAGGGCGTTCTGTTCGGAAAAAATACTATGGGCGGCGCCATCACCATTGCCACGCGACGACCGGGCGGCGAACGCGAGGGCCGTGCGGACGTGACAGTCGGCAGCCGCGATCGGCTCGATCTCCGGGGGGAAGCCTACTTTCCTATCGCCGACACGCTTTCAGGGTCGATATCCGCCGTGCGCTACCGGCAGGATGGCTACGGGAAGAGCCTGATAACAGGGGTGGACTACGGGAACCGCAATGCAGATGCCGTGCGCGGCGCCCTGGACTGGCGTCCGACGCCGGATCTGGAGGTGTATCTCACCGCCGATTACACACGGCGGCGAGAAGACACTCGACCTGTTTACCTACAGCAGGTGTTTCCGGTCTCATCCACCTCTGCCGTACCGAACTACCTTCGGCTGACCCAGGGCGGCGCAGTCCTTGACGGCCGCTATATTGCGGCGAGCGAGTTCGACTCTTTCACGAACACCGACTCCCGCAACGATCTGGACGTCGGCGGCGTGAGCGCAATTGTCGACTGGAAGTTCGGCGACATATCCCTGAAGTCCATATCAGCCTACCGAAACCAACGCTTCACAGTTGGCGTCGATCAGGACGCAACGCCGTTTGAAATTGGCGACCAGACCCGGGCGATCGACGCCGACCAGGCAAGCCAAGAATTCCAATTGTCTGGCAACGCCCTCGGTGGGCGGCTCGACTGGGTGGCGGGCACCTTCTTCCTCAAGGAGGATAGCACGACGAAATTCGATCGCAGGTTCTTCGTCGGGCTGTTCGAAGCTACCGGCACTACCGACAACGAGAATTTCACCCGCACCGCACAGCAGAGTGAAAGCGCGTCGGTATTCGCTCATGGAGCTCTGGCGCTGACACAGCGCGTGAAGCTTTCGGCTGGGCTGAGATATTCGCACGAAGAGAAGGACGCGCAGCAGATCAGCTTCTTCAAGAAGCGTAACATCTCCGCGTACCGCGGGCCCGGCAACACCGTGCTGCCATCGCTCGCAGAGATATCCGCCACCGACACCTGGGACAGTCTCACACCGCGCGTCAGCCTCGATTTCAAGCCCGCGGACGAGGTTCTGCTCTACGTCTCCTACGCTCGCGGATTCAAGAGCGGCGGATTCGATGGCCGCCCGATCGGCAACATTGGCGCGCCGAACCCGTTCGATGAGGAGGTGCTGGACAGCTACGAAATCGGAGCAAAGCTCGATCTGCTGGACCGGCGCCTGCGGCTCAACGGCGCGGCCTACCAGGGCGAATACAAGGATCTCCAGCTGTCGAGCAACTTCGCAGATCCGGTGTCGGGTGTGCCACGCACGGCCACCATCAACGCCGGTAAGGCCGAGGTGCAAGGGTTCGAGTTGGAGGCGGTGGCGCTGCCCGTTGCAGCTCTGCGCCTGGTCGCAACGACCAGCTATACCGACTTCGAGTTTAAGGAGCTCCCCCCGGGAAATGCGTTCCCGCTTAGCGACCAACCGCAAGAAGTGCCAAAGTGGCAGTGGAGCGTAGGCGCGCGCTACACCGTGAACCTCGCAGGTGGAGCCGAATTGGCGTTCGACAGCTCTTACTCGTATCGAACCAAGTACTACAACGAATTGGCAAACGGTGGAGTCGTATTCGGTTCGACAGTACGCCAAGAATTTCCCACGTCCCAGGATGGCTACGGCCTGTTAGATGCGCGGATTACATATACGGACTCACAGGATCGCTGGGCGCTTTCGTTGTTCGGCACGAACCTAACGGACGAGCGCTACAAAGCGGGTGGATTCTCAAATCTGGCGCAGGGGATCAGCATCGCCTATTACGGCGCTCCGCGGGAGTGGGGCCTTTCCCTGCAACGGAAGTTTTAGGTGGCGCGCCGCACCATCTTGGCGTTCCTTTTCGCCGTAGCCCTGTTCGCCGTCCCGGGGGTCACGCCAGCCCAACGCGCTCCCTCTGACCCAGGGCTGGTGGTTCACGCTGGGGTGCTGATCGATCGTCCTGGCGAGACACCGAAACGAGAACACACCCTGGTGGTGCGCGACGGCAAAATTATAGCCGTGAGACCCGGTTACGTGTCGCCTGAGGCGGCCGGGCAACCGCAGGCTCGACTTCTGGATATGCGCGCAGCGACGGTCCTGCCCGGCCTCATCGATACCCACGTGCATCTCGCGACCGAAGACCCATATGCGCCTGATCGGCGGCTGCGACAGGCATCTCAGAGCGATCCGACGCTAACTTTGTTGGCGGCTCGCAACGCGGAACAGACTTTGTTGGCTGGATTCACAACTGTGCGCGACCTCGGCAGTCCGGGTGTTGTCGCTTTCGCCCTCCGCGATGCCGTGCAAGCCCAAACGGTGCGCGGGCCGCGCATTCTAGCGAGTGGCGAGGTGGTTTCTGTCACCGGCGGCCGCGGGGATCTGTTCGGCTATAGGGCCGAGGTTGATGCGGTTCTGGCGCCGCCAACTTTGTGCGACGGAGCCGACGACTGCCGGCGAGCAGTGCGAGCGGCGATCCGGCGCGGCGCTGATGTCATCAAGGTGGCGGCCACAGGTGGCATCGTCAGTGAATCCCCTGTCGGCGCCGCTGCCCAGATCAGCGATAGTGAGCTCGCGGCAATCGTGGAAACTGCGCACGCACTCGGACGACGGGTCGCGGTGCACGCGCATGGCGCGGATGGCGTGCGAGCTGCCTTGGCCGCAGGAGCCGACTCGATAGAGCACGGGACTTACGCGAGCGCAGAAATGTTCGCGCGCATGCGGGCAGAGGATGTCTACTTTGTGCCCACGCTATCAGCAGCTGAAGCCACCGTAGATTACGTGACTGGCCACGACTACATCGCCGCCCCGATTCGCGCCCGCGCCGAGGGACTGCGACCGCAAGTCCTTCAGGCCATCGCGTTAGCGCGCAAGGCGCGTGTGAAGATCGCTTTCGGCACTGACAGTGGAATCGGCGCGCACGGCAAGAATGCTCTCGAGTTCGATTTGCTCGTTCGAGCCGGTCTTTCGCCGACAGAGGCGCTTGTGACAGCTACCCGCCATGCCGCCGAGTTGCTCGGGATTGAAGACATCGTGGGTACGCTAGAGTCCGGGAAGCGGGCTGATTTCATCGCTGTGCTCGGAGATCCTTTGCAAAGTCCCGCTCCCCTCCATGACGTGCGAGTAGTTGTGCAGGATGGTGTGGTGCGAAAGTCGAAATCCTTGGAGGAGAAGCTGCCTTGAGTATACGGCGCACCATGGTCGCGTTGGTGGCTGGATTGAGCATGATCGTTGCTGCCAGCTCCGCTTGGGCTGAAACTTACGCGCTCGACAAGGCTCATTCTCGGATATTGTTCTTCGTGCCGCACGAAGGCCTGTCAATGTTCCTGGGCCAGTTCAATACCTTTGACGCCGAGATTGAATACGAGGCGGGTGCGCCCGAGCGAAGCCGGGTTCGGGTGACGATCGACGCGGAAAGCATCGACATGAACCACCGCGAGTTGAACGAACGACTGCGTGGAAAGGACTTCTTTCGAACATCGGAGTTCCCCACCATCACGTTCGAGAGCAGCCGGCTCGAGCGGCTGACTGCTCGCACCGGGAAGCTCGTCGGCAACCTGACAATTTTGGGGGTGACCCGCCCGGTGACGCTCGATGTGACTCTCAACTACGACGGAGCTCATCCCTTCTACAAGATTCCGACACTCGGACTTTCGGGCGCCGGCATCATAGATCGCCGTGATTTCGGCCTTAACTACCGGCCGGAATACATTGGCGACCGCATCGAGTTGCGGATCGAAGTGGAAGCGATGGCAAAAGATCGAATTCCCGCCGCGGCCCTGCGGAAGTGATTGCCCGCGAAGGCCAAGCGCCGCCTCGTTCTGCGGCGGTCGGCTGGCCGGCCCCTGCGGCGGGTTGGGCGGCGGTGACGCTTCTCGCTCTCGCTTACCTCGCCGCGTTCGTCGACCGGACAGCCTTGGCGCTGCTCGTCACACCCATCAAGCGCGACCTTGGGCTTACCGATACCGAGCTTGGCCTGTTGACCGGCGCGGCCTATGGCGTGATCAACGCGCTCGCAGCGCTTCCAGCGGGCCATCTATCTGATCGTTGGAACCGGAAAGCGCTTATTGCCGGTGGCATGCTCCTGTTCGGGCTCGCAACTTGGTCGAGCGCGTTCGCCGCGGGCTTTCTTGCCCTGTTCTTAGCGCGCTCCTTGGTGGGTATTGGGGAGGCGACACTCCATCCCGCCGCCACTTCCATGATTGCTGACCTGTTTCCGCCCGAAAGGCGTAGTAGAGCCTATGGCGTTTACATTGGCGCTGCGGCGTCGGCCATCACGGTCGTATTCCTGCTGGGAGGGCCCACCGTCCGTTGGCTCACGGACCTTGGCCCCGTAACACTGCTCGGCCTTGGCCCCTTCAAACCCTGGCAGGCAAGCTTCCTCGTTGCCGGCGCACCGGGCCTTATCCTGGCCCTCGTAATCTTGCTGTTCCTGCGAGAGCCCGCACGCCGGGATACTGTTGGCCATGGTGGCGGGAGCGATCTCGCTGACGTGTTTGCATTCTTGGCGCGCCATAAGCGTGCCTTCGCTTGCCATCTTGGCGGCTCGACGCTGATCCTCGTTAGCAATTACGCGCTTTTGGCATGGGTGGTGCCGTGGCTGGAACGGGCCTTCGGTTTCAGCACCGCGGAGGCCAGCGCCAGCTTTGCCCTCACCGCCGGGTTGGCCTGCTTGATCGGCACGCCCGTTCTTGGCGAGTTGGGCGATCGCCTGCGAAGAGGCGGGCGTTCCGACGCCAATTACCTGCTCGCACTTGCTGGCGGCGGCGTCTTTTGTGGGGCAGTCGCAGCCGCGGGCCTTGCTCCAACCTCGGCGCTGGCCCTCACAGGGCTCGCCGTCGCGGGCTTCTTTCTGCTGATCGTGCCTCTAAGCTGCTCGGCCTGCGTAAACGAGCTCGCGCCGAACGCCCTGCGCGCGCGCATATCTGCAGGCTACAACCTCGTCATCGCGCTCGGCGCCACCTCTGCCGGCCCTTTCCTCGTTGGTTTGCTCAACGACGAAGTTTTTGGACTGGAGGGCGTTGGGCAATCCTTGGCCACCGTAGCAGCCGTTACCGGAGCAGCCGGCGTAGGCCTGCTCCTGTGGGGGCAGGCCTCCTATGCCAACGCACTCGCGATGGCTGAGCGCGACGGTGCTGCTGACTGAACGGCACAACGCCGAAGCATATGCCGCCCTGCACAGTGTTGATGTTCCAATCCTGCGCACTCGTCCGCTCTGGGATGTCGTCATGATTTTGCTTCTCGCCGCAGCTTCAACCATCGCAGCGACCCGCACATGGCTCACTGTCACTATGGTGTATTTAGGATTGCCTTGGAGGGACCACCTTGGGAACTCCAATCAAAAGATCGCGTTGATCTCCGGCGTGTTGCGCACCCCTCTACACAATGCGGCGAAAAAATGCGGCGTGAGCGATGGTCCATAGCGATCGGGTGCCTTGTAATCTTGACGGCACTGTTCGCGTTGGTGGTTTGTTGGGCGGCGAAGGATTTTCTGATCCCGATCGCGATCGCTGGAGTGGTGGCGATCATGCTGTCCCCCATCGTTAGAGGCCTTGAGCACGCAGGCGCACCATCTTTGCTGTCCGCGGGACTTGTATCGTTGGGTTTCATAACCTTGCTCGGCGGTATCGGCTGGGCAGTGGTTCCCGACCTTTCTGACCTATCCGAAAAATTTCCGCAGACCATGCGGACGATTGAAAGACGGGCGCGCGAATTGCAGGAGTTTGTAAGGCCGATAAGACAGGCTTCAGATCAGCTCCAAAACGTCGGCAAACAAGTCAGCGGCGCCCCGCGAAGTCCCACCGTAGTGCTCCAACAAGGATCGGCAATTACGGTTGCACTCGGGTCAGCACTGACAATCGCTGTGCAAGCCATCTTTTCATTGGCTCTGGTTTTTTTCTTCCTGTGGCAGCGAAGAAAGCTCCGCAGCGCGATGATCCACGTTGCGCGAACGTATCAAACCAAGCGACGTCTTTTACGTATGTTTGCTGACATCAAGCAGAGAGTTTCGCGGTACTTGCTAACCGTTCTGCTGGTCAACATGGCGTTGGGAATATGCGTTGCCGCTGCGCTAAGCTTAATTCAATTTCCGAATGCACTGCTTTGGGGCGCAGCGGCGGGACTGTTAAACTTTATCCCGTATGCCGGGTCGATAGCGATTGAAATCGCCGCTTTTGCAATGGGATTGGTGCATTATCCCAGCATCGAGCAGGCGCTCATACCGCCGCTCTTGATCTACCTGATCTATTCACTGGAGGGGTACGTGATTACACCGATGATTGTCGGCCGGCGCGTGGTTCTCAACCCCTTAGCGGTATTTCTGGCAATCGGATTTGGGGCTTGGGTTTGGGGAATTGCGGGTGCGGTTGTGGCAGTACCGGGGCTGATCGTTTTGGTTTGCGCCTTGCAGCATTGGTACGATCCCATCCCTGATCACGTCGATGTGGAACCCGTTGCCGTGGATTTGGATGCCAATGAGCGTCAAATGACGCCTGCGCCGAACATCAGTTCTTCGCGAGCGTGATCCTAAGCCGGTCGCCGAAACGCTATCTCCGCGCCGCCGTGTGAAGAGGGTCAAGCGGTTGCGCACGAGGCCGGTCTATGTCTGGCTGTGCTGATAACCTGATTACGCTTTTGGTTTTCTCGATCATTGTGATCACATCGCTGGTGAAGCTTTCTCCGGGAGGAGGATCAAAATATCTGTCAAATATATCCATTGTCTTTTGACGGCCGTTAGCCGCCGGGATTACCAAGCGGCGCAGGCACCCGTTTTCAGCGATCTTACGTTTTGCCCAAACTAATTCCTGGCCCAGCACAACCCTTGCTTCGAAGTTAGGAGCGGAAGAAAACTCGAGCAAAAGCGTTTGAATGTTTTCGAAGCGCGCGATTTCACGCTTACGGACAGAGTCCATCGCACTCCCCTTTTTGCATCTCCGTGATGTACGCCAGAATAGTGGACTCGTTCCGTGGTTGCGTTCACTCTTTGAACGATCCCCATGGTTCAATCGCATCTTATGACACGCAGTCGTGAGCGGAACTGCGCCTTGCCGGCTACGTATATGCGTAACCCAGTCCAAGGAGCGAAATATGCGCGTAGCTGCAGTGGTCCTAATCGTTGCGGTGCTCACCTCAGCGTGCAATCCGAACGCAGAAACCAACAATCCACCGGTAGCAACAGGCGAAGCGGCGACCGAACGATCGACGCAAGCCCCGGCGGCGGGCGCAAATTCATTCACCGAAGACCAAGCGCGCCAGCGGCTGGTGGACAACGGCTTCACAAACCCGTCTGCGCTAATGCGCGGCGATGACGGGCTTTGGCGAGGTCAGGCGACGAAGGACGGCAAAACTCAAGATGTTGCCGTCGATTACCAAGGCAATATCACTCCATAGGAGGCACTAATGACCCGTACAATCGTAAAGCTGTTCGACAACCGCCAGGACGCGATGGAGGCCATTCATGAAATCGAACGGATGGGCATTCGCGACGAAGACGTCAGTCTGATCGCAAGCAACAAAGATTCCTGGTACGATAAAAAAGATGGCGGAAGAAAAGACTCTGACCGGGACGGCCGGGATGACCGCGCCGAAGGGGCCGCGAAGGGTGCGGCGACTGGCGGGGTAGTTGGCGCCGGCGCGGGATTGTTAGCCGGCCTTGGATTGCTTGCGATCCCCGGTATTGGCCCTGTCGTAGCAGCGGGCTGGCTTGCCTCAACTGCTGCCGGGGCAGCCGCAGGCGCGGTCGCCGGCGGTGCAGTCGGCGGCCTTGTGGGGGCCCTGACCAACGAAGGTGTGTCAGAGGAAGACGCGCATGTTTACGCCGAGGGCGTAAACCGCGGCGGAACACTCGTCACCGTAAGAGCGCCGGATAATCGCGCGGCAGACGTTGAAGCTGCTTTGAGCCGTTACAACTCAACCGATGTGCGCGAGCGCCGTCAGCAATATCGTGACGGGGGCTGGTCGCGTTTTGAAGGGCCGAGCCCGCGTTAATTTGAATCGCCCTATCTGAATGAATGCGCCGCCGGCCTTATCCCGGCGGCGCATTTTTATGGCGCATAACGCACTCCGCTTGCGTTCAATTTCGCAACGTCGATAAATCAATTGTCTGCTCGAGGCGGATAGCGCCTTTGACGTCGCGAATTTGTGCGATCGCGCGCTGCGCGGTCCAATCGAGATCGATCAAGCCAAAATTCTGTTCGCGATAGGCCTCGCCAATCCGGCGGCTGTTCGGCGGCAGGACTGGCCAGGTTTCCGTAAGTCCCGAAGCGGTGACGTCCCACAGCGGATACGGCGTGTTGCGGTCGAGCCGGGACACTTCCGCGTAATGCGTATCGCCGCTGATGCAAATGAGCTTGTCAGCACGATGCCGGCGAATGGCCTCGAGCAGACGCTGATGATCCTCAGCGAAATTGATCCATGCTTCCCAACCCGGAAAGTCGGCGACCACTTGAAGGCTTGAAGCCAGGATGCGAAAATCCGCCGGAACGGACAATTGCGCTTCAAGCCAGCGCCATTGCGAAGCGCCGATCATTGTGGCGGCGGAATCGGGAATGCGCGCATATGGCCCGGGCACCGGCTTGCCCTTAACGGCCTGTCCCGTCGCCCATTTAAGATAGGGATCGCCGCCCAGGTCAGTCTTCGTGAGCGGCGTGCGGTTCCATCGCAGATCCGGCAGAATGATCTGCACGCGCTGTCCGGACGGGCCAAAGATTTGAGCCGTATAGATTCCATCGCGCGTGCGGCGCGGGCTGTCGGCCGGCTCGCCCCAAAAATCGCAGAATATCCGGCGCGATTCTTCCTTCATGGGATAATCGGCGCCGGCGTCATCCTCACCGTAATCGTGATCGTCCCAGGTCGCCAGGACCGGCGTGGCCGCACGCAGCCGCTGGAAGCCGGGCTTGGCGGCAAGGGCGGCGTATTTGGCGCGCATGACGTTCATGTCGCGCGTGTCGGCGTAGATGTTGTCTCCAAGCAGGATCATGAGATCGGGTTTGGCCTCCGCGATCGCATCCCAGATCGGTTGATCCTTGGATTGTTTTGCGCACGAGCCGAACGCTATTCGCTGCACCGCCCGATCTTGCGACGGACGAATGTCCGCTCCTACCGTTTGGGCCTCGGCAAAGCCGGCCCCCGCCGCCGCCGCAGCCAGGCCAAGAAGCGTCCGACGAGTTGTTTCGTGGGTCATGGCGCTTTTCGTTTGCTGAAGATGTCCAGCGGCGAGCCTATATCGGCGCCGTAAGCGCGCCAATCTTCGCCGAGCGCCACGAGCGCCGTTGCTGCAAGCTGATTGAGACCCGCGCAGGCCTTCGCGGTGTATTTTTCTCCGCCGCCCGCAACAATGGCCGGCCCCAGAGCTGCAATCCACGTCTGATCCGAGCCCGTCACGCCATCGCGGAAGAGCGCTGACTGCTTTAACGCACCACTCACGGCCTTGGGGCTGTAATGGTGGCGCCAGCCGTCGGGCAACGCCGAACCGCGCCCGTGATCGACCGTGACCAGCATGGTCGTGCGGCCCGCGAACGCCGGATCTTTCTGCAAACCTTCCCACAATTCCCGCAGGAATCTGTCGGTGCGATTGGCGGCCAGGAGGTATTGAGCATAGTCCCCGTCATGGGCGAAATCGTCGGTCTCGCCGTAGGAGATGAACGTCACGCGCGGCTTGTCACTGGCCAAGCCGTTTTGCGCGTAAAGGTGCGTGAATGCGTCAAGCCGCACCGTGCGCCACGGCGTGGCGAGGTCCGCCAGCAGGCGATCGGCCAAAGCAAGATTTTGCGCACCACTAGGCGTGTAACCATCGTTTACCGGCACGCGACTGCGCTTGGCGTTGATGATGTCCGAAAATTGATCCCATGACGCATAGGCGCGAACCTTGCCCGCATAGTCCGGACGGGCGTTGAGCCATTCGAGGAAGGTTACGTTGGGATTCGGACCGAAATCGTTCTTGTCGATCCGGGAATCAGGTTTGCCGGTCAGGGCTTCATTGTAGCCGGGATAGGAAAACCAACGGTCATTGGTTACGCGGGCGCAGGAATCTTGCTCCCGGTTTCCGATCAGTACGCCCTGTTTCGCTACAACGTCAGTCAGAAACGGCGTGAGCACCGCGCGGCGATCGGCGGGCGCGACAAATCTCTCCTGCGCGACCGGCGCCCAATCGGATTTTTTGAATTGGGGATCTTCGGCCAAAGCTGGATCGGCGCCGCGGAAAACTTCCTGCCAGCGCAGGCCGTCGATCATCACGAACAGAACGTTCTGCGGCGGCGCGCCCTGCGCCAAAGCCGAAGCCGCCAAGCCCAGCCACGAAAGCAAGGCAAGCACTAAAAAGCGCATGAGATACCGCCAAAAAAGTGGACGGCCGCCTGTTGGCGACCGCCCAGTCGGGGGATGCTTTAGAAGTTTTTGCGTAGCGTAACGAAGACTTGCCGCGGCGAGCCAACCATCAGGGTTTGATTGTCAGTCGCGGTGTTGAAGCCGTTGGTGCCGAGCGTTGAGACGTATTCCTCATCCGCCAGGTTCGTCACGTTGACCTGCACTTCCAGGCCTTCAAGCAGCTGGTTGCCGCCGAAGCGGTATCCAGCCGTCAGATCCAACAACGTGAACCCATCGACACTCGCGTTGTTCAGGTAGGAGAAGAACCGCTCACCCGTGTACGTCGCCGAGAGAGTCGCGAAGAACGCTGTGTTGTCGTAGCTCAAATTGGCTTTGAACAGATTTTCCGGGGTGTTCACCACGGTCTTGTCGGCGGTCGCTTGCAGCACGGCGCCGAGCGCGTTTTTCACATCGTCATCGTATTTTGAGTCGTTGAAGGAATAGGCCGCGAACAGTGAAAGCTCGTCGGTAAAGTTGAAGCTGCCGGCGAACTCGACGCCCTTCGTGGTGACGCCGCCAACGTTGGAGATGATCGACGGATTGCCGATGATGCCCGCGCCCTGGCTGATGCCGAGGAGCCGGTCTTCGAACTTCACGTAATACGCCGCGACAGAGCCCTGGAACGGTCCGTTGCGATAGCGCCAACCGGCTTCCGTTGTGCGTGAGCTTTCCGGATCGGTCAGGTTTTTGATCGCATCGAAGGATATTTGCGAGCGGTTGTTATTGGGCGCCAGAGTGTGGGCGCGCATGTTTTCTGTGTAGCTCGCAAAGATTTCGCTGCCTTCGGCCAGTTCGTAAGAAGCACCAACCTGGGGAAGGAAATTGTCTTCCGAAGTGATCGTGCCTTTGACGTCGGCGTCGCCGGTCGGGGTGAAGCTGAAACCGTTATTGATAGTATCAACCGACATATCGACCTTCACCGACTTGAAACCGGCAGTGACGGCCAGTTGGTCCGTGGGGCGCCATGTATCCGTAAGATAGAACATCGTGGTGTCGAACTCGTAGTCGAACTCCCACTGCGTTGCGAACGGACTAGTCATGAACTCGAGCGGGTCGCGCGGCGCGGAACGCTGGTTGGCGTAGAACCGCCGGGCTTGGTTGAACTCGTTGTTCTCGATCCAGAACCCGCCTTGCACCGTATGAGCGCCGAGTTGGAGCGTGGCAGAGCCCATGCCGCCAAGGCGCTTCATGTCATATTCGGTCGTACGCACGGAAACTGGCGAGAACGTCCCCGGGCCGGCCTGATTGCTTGTGTAGGGACTGGCGTAAGGCGTGTACCAGATGCCCTGGCCTTCGTTCGTGTGCGTGTAGATCGTGCCCGAGAACGAGAGCGCTTCGTTGACATCTACGTTGTAGCTGAGGCGAGCGAGATTATCGTCGCGCAGACCCGAGGCGTCGTAATAGGCGTCGTCCACAGTCTGGATCGGCGCGGGATAGACTGTACCCGCAGCCGGGTTGGTGATTGCTGCGCCCGTATCGCCTCGATTGTTGGCGATGTCGCCCACCAGATTCGCGAGCGTCCAGTTCGGCGCAAAATTGTCCCAGCCGT
Organism: Alphaproteobacteria bacterium; assembly: GCA_031399165.1. Classification (GTDB taxonomy): domain Bacteria; phylum Pseudomonadota; class Alphaproteobacteria; order Caulobacterales; family Aquidulcibacteraceae; genus JAKFWI01. The sequence continues at coordinate 18,169 of JANNOO010000001.1, forward strand.
AGCCGAGACGCGTGATCATCGCGAGCGACAAGTCCTGATAATCGCTCTCGCGCCGTTTCGACCAGTCATAATAGGCGGTAAGCACGCCGGGACCGATCGGCTGGTCGAAGCGCAGGTTGATTTGCTCCTGGTTCTGCTCACCATCGCCTTTCCATTTATCCATGCTGGAATTGACGTAGGCGATGTAGCCTTTGCCGCCGATCCCCTCGATTACGCCGCTCTCCAGCCGCACGAGACCGCGCAGCGTGTTTTCGCTACCGGCAGTGAGGGCTGCGAAGCCGCCGAAATCCTCGTCCGGCGTCTTGCTCTGGAATTGCAGCGTACCGCCCAGGTTGGATGTCGAGGCCGTTGACACGGCGCCCGCGCCTTGCGCCAGTTCCACGCGGCCGATGTTTTCCGAAATGATCGCGCGGCTGATGTGCAAGCCGTTATAGTTTCCGTACGACATGTCACCGAGCGGCACGCCGTCAAGCGTGAAGCCGAGATAATCCTGCTGAAAGCCGCGAATATTTATTCTCACGGCCCATTCGTAGGCGCCGAACGGATCGGCGGCGGTGTAGTTCACGCCTGGCAGCGTTTCGATCAGCTTGATTGGGCTCGATCCTGGCGCTTCGAGCGCCAGATCCGCGGCAGTCAGCGTCTGCACCTGACGCGCCTGACCAACGCCAAACACGACCACTTCGTCGGTCACGACTTCCGTCGTCTGCGCTGAAGCCACGCCAGACATGACGAAGAAGGCCAGCGCAGATGCGCTGACGCTATACATGAATTTCATATTGTCCCCCAAGAACTCGGTGATGACCGAACCGCGGGGGCAGGTACCAATTGAATTTCTCAGAAAGGTGACGGGAACAAAAACTTTATGCGTCGATCCACCACGAAGTAAGTGCGCGCGGTTGCGCATTGCAAGACGGAAGCGATGTCGATAGGCGAGCGCACTGCCAGAGCATCGTGTTGCAAAACGCCCACTGCAATTGCTCCGCACAGCGAGAGGCTCGCCGCCATGGACGAAAGCGAAGATATCCCGAGCAATCCGCGGATCTCTGTGGGCGCGCAAACCATCGGCGATCTTGTCGCGCGCAGGCTGTCGCGGCGGGATGTGCTTCGCGGCGCGGCTGCGGGCGGCGCCGCGCTTGCTCTGACGCCTAGCTTGAGCGCCTGCGCGACTTCCGGTGCAAGTGCATCAGCAACGCCGTTTAACTTCGCGGAAATCCCCCGCGGGTCCGGCCCGAGCCATGTTTTGCCACAGGGCTATGCGGCGGATGTGTTGCTGCGCTGGGGCGACCCACTGTTTTCCGACTCGCCGCGCTTCAACCCGCTCGCACAAACAGCGGCCGCGCAGATGCGCCAGTTCGGGTACAATAATGACTTTATCGGCTTCGTGCCTTTGGAGGCTTCGGGCCGGCGCGGCGTCTTGTGCGTCAATCATGAATACACATCGACGCCGCTCATGTTTCCTGGTCTCGCGAAAGACCCACTGGCGAGCATGACGCAAGAACTCTGCGCGGTGGAGCGCGCAGCACATGGCGCCAGCATTGTGGAGATCGCTGAGCGCAACGAGCGCTGGAGCGTGGTGATACCATCGCGTTTTAATCGCCGGATCACCGCCGACACGCCGACACAAGTTACCGGACCCGCGGCAGGGCATGCGCGCCTGGCCACCAGCGCCGACCCGAGCGGACGCGTGGTCGCCGGCACGATCAACAATTGCGCCGGCGGCATCACGCCGTGGGGCACATTTTTGACGGCGGAAGAGAACTTCAACCTCAACTTCCTTGGAACCGTCAGAGGAGGTCACCCGGAAGCGCCAAATCACAAGCGCTACGGCGTGCCGGGCAGCGAGTATGCCTGGGGTCGCTTCGACCCACGCTTCGATGTGTCCCGCGAACCCAATGAGCCGAACCGGTTTGGTTGGATCGTCGAAATCGACCCGCTCGATCCGAAAGCGCCGCCGAAAAAGCGCACCGCCCTCGGGCGCTTCAAGCATGAAGGGGCTGAAAGCGTCGTGGCGCCTGGTGGACGCGTCGTGATCTATATGGGCGACGATCAACGCTTCGATTATGTCTACAAGTTCGTCACCGCGCGCGCCTTCAACGCAGCGAACCCGGCGGCAAATAGCAATCTTCTGGATGAAGGCGTGCTCTACGTCGCGCGCTTTTCCGACAGCGGCGCGCTGACCTGGCTGCCTTTGGTGCACGGCCATGGTCCGCTCACCGCTGCGAACGGCTTTGCCTCACAGGCCGACGTGCTGATCGAAACGCGACGCGCCGCCGATCTCCTCGAAGCCACACCGATGGACCGGCCGGAAGACATAGAGCCCAACCCAACCACTGGCCGTGTCTATCTGACGCTCACCAACAACGACGAACGCACAGCCGACCGGCTGAACGCCGCCAATCCGCGGGCCAAGAACACTGCCGGACACATCATCGAAATCATCGAACCAGATGGCGATTTCGCCGCGACCGCCTCGCGATGGGAAATCCTCGTTCTGTGCGGCGATCCAAACAATCCCGCTGCCGGCGCGACCTGGAATGTCGCCACCAGCGCCAATGGCTGGTTTGGCAGCCCCGACAACTGCGCCGTTGATCCACGCGGCCGGCTCTGGATCGCGAGCGACGGCAACAAGGCGACGGGCGCCGATGACGGGCTCTGGGCTCTTGAAACCGATGGTGCGCTGCGCGCCACGGGCCGCGCCTTCTTTCGGGCGCCCGTTGGCGCGGAAGTCTGCGGTCCGCGTTTCGCACCCGACGGCCGCACGTTGTTCCTGGCGGTTCAGCATCCTGGCGATGGCGAGAAGGCGAGCTACGAGAACCCGTCAACACGCTGGCCGGACTTTGATCCCGCTATGCCGCCGCGCCCATCGGTCCTCGCCATTCGCAGAGACGATGGCGGCCCCGTAGGCGGCTGAAGCTCACGCCGTTCAGCAAGGCGTGGTCGATGGATGAGTTGGCCGTTCGGTGCGGCAAAGCGTCTTGAGGCCCCGAACGTATGCGTACGTTCGTCAAACCTTCAAAAGACTGAAATCTATCTGTCTAACTTCTTAACTAAGCCAAGCCCACCGGCTCCAACGGCCGGCATTTGGGGGTTGGTTGTCATGTCGAAAAAGCTCACAGGCGGCGCCGCACTGACGGCGCTGATGGCGATGTATGGCGGCGTTGCGCTAGCGCAGGAGACCACTTCCACCGTGCGCGGCGAAGTGGTCACGGCGGCTGGCGCCCCAATCCCCGGCGCAACAATTGTGATCACCCACGCACCCACCGGCGCCAAATCCCAAGTCGTCACCAGCGCGAATGGCCTGTTCAGCGCGAACGGCTTGCGGGTCGGCGGCCCCTACACGATCGCCATTTCCGCGCCGAGCTTCCAACCCGAGCAGCTTGAAGGCGTCAATCTCGGCCTGGTCGAGACCCAGCTGAACTTTGACCTCGAAGCCGCCAACGCCGGCGAAACGATCGTCGTCACGGCAACACGCGTGCGCACGTCGGGCACGGGCCCTGCGACGGGCTTCAACGCCGACCAGATCGCCGGTGTCGCCACCGTAAACCGCGACATTCGCGACATCATGCGCCGCGATCCTCTGGTATCTCTTGATCCCACGAACTCAAACGCACCGCAGATCGCCGGCCAGAACAACCGGCTGAACAATTTCTCGATCGACGGCGTGAACTTCCGCGACGAATTCGGCCTCAACGCCTCGGGCCTGCCCTCGCAGCGTTCGCCGATCTCGATCGACGCGCTGCAAGCTCTGACCGTTGAAAGCACACCTTATTCAGCGGAAAACGGCAACTTCCTCGGCGGCAACGTCAACGCCGTCACCAAATCCGGCACGAATGAATTCCATGGTTCGGCCGCTTACAACTGGCAGGACAGTTTCTCGGTCCCGAAGCGCGTCGATGGCCGGCCTACGGGCCTGCAAAAGACGTGGGACCAAGAAGCCTACGGCTACACGCTCGGCGGACCGATCATCAAGGACAAGCTGTTCTTCTTCGGCGCTTACGAATACTTCCAAACGCCCAAGAACGGCACGCAGGGCCCAGAAGGTTCCGGCGCCGGCACGCCCGCGCCTGGCGTCACCGCAGCGGAAGCCGCGCAGGTACAGTCGATTCTGAGGAACGTTTATGGCTATGACGCCGGCGTCCCGTTCACCAGCGGCGCTGAAACCGATCGCAAAATTCTCGGCAAGATCGATTGGAACATCAACGACCAGCATCGCCTGGCGGTGACGTACAATGAAATCCTGAGCGGCATCCCGTTCGACGGCTCGACCCAAACCGGACGGACGTTCGCCGCAAACAGCGCCACGCAACGTTTGCAGCTGAACTCTCACTGGTACAATCGGCGGGAGTCGGTGATAACGACTGTCGGACAGGTGAACTCGGACTGGACCGACGCTTTCTCGACCGAAGTGCGCATCTCTCAGAAAGAGTATGAGGTAGCGCAGACTTCGCTCGGCGGCGCCGGTTTCGCATCTTTCGAAATTTGCTCGACGCCAACAAGCGCCACGGCGTTCAGCGCTTCGTCGACCTGCGCGGCCGGCGAAGGGCAAGTTTTGCTTGGCCCGGATTCCTCGCGCCAGGCCAACCAGCTGCGGACGCGCACCGACGCATACCGGATCAAGGGCAGCTATGAGCTGGGCGATCACAACATTGAAGGCGGCTATGAACTCAGCCGAGTGAAGGTGTTCAACCTGTTCCAGCAGGGCGCGGTTGGCGAATATTACTTCAACAGCATCGCCGATCTGCAAAACCGCAACGCCTCGCGCGCCTTCTTCGCCGGCGGCGCGGCGGACGGTAATGGTGATGGCGCAATCAATGTTTTCGATAGCGCGGCGGAATATCAATACAACAGCAACACGGCGTTCCTCGAAGACACCTGGAACGTGACCGACAAGCTGCGCGTGGGCCTTGGCCTGCGCTATGACTGGCTGCAATCGGATGACGTGCCGCCGCTGAATTCGAATTTTGTTACGCGTAGCGCAACGTTCTTCGAAACCGACTTCCGCAACATAGACAACACCAAGGCGCTCGACGGGCTGGACCTGCTGCAGCCGCGCTTCTCATTCACCTACGATTTGACGGACGATGTACAGCTGCGCGGCGGCGTCGGCCGCTTCGGCTCAACCGGCCCGGCGGTCTGGGTGGCGAACAGCTTCCAGAGCAACGGCGTGACCAGCTCCACGATCAACGTCACGGGCACATCGTCTTCCGCACAGACGCCGCTTTTGTCCAACGTGTCTATCAGCGGCACGCCGGCGCTGGCCACTACGCAGCTGCGCGGGGCCGGCCTTTCTACGGCGACTGTCAATCTGGTCGATCCGAACTTTGAAATCCCGTCCATGTGGCGGGGCAGCATCGGCGCGGCGGCGGACTTCCACGTCCTTGGCGAAAACCCGCTGCGCGGCACCATCGACTTCATCTACTCGCAGAACGAAAATGCGCCGTTCATGAAGAACCTGCGCCTAACCCGCGCCGCCGGCGCTGCGGGGACTTATGCGGACGGACGCCCAATCTACGGCGGTTCGGGGACCGACCTGCTCCTGACCCAGGCAGATGAGGGCGAGGGCAAGATCGTCACCATGACCCTGGCGCAGGACTACGATAACGGTCTTGGCTGGACCTTCGGCTACGCCCACCAGGACGTCACCGACATCTCGCCCATGACCAGTTCGACCGCGAGCTCGAACTTCCAAAACGTCGCCGTGTTCGACACCAACAATCCGACGGCGGCCCGTTCGAACTACGAGATAACCGATCGGTTCACGCTGGAATTCAACTGGCGCAAGGAGTTCGTTAAGGGGTTAGAAACCCGGTTCACTCTGTTCGGCGAACATCGCAGCGGATTCCCATACAGCTTCACGATGAACGGAGCCAATGCGCCGGGGTTCGACGCCACGCGTAGCCTGCTCTATGTTCCGAATTTTGCGGCCGACGCAAACCCGAATGATCTCGTGACTGACATCGTCACGTTTGACTCGGCAGCTACGCGCGACGCACTTCGCAACTTCGTGCTGAATAACGATCTGGCGAACTTCCAGGGCCAAGTGGCCCCGCGCAACGAGTTCACCAGCCCTGACATTTCCCGGATCGATCTGCATTTCGTGCAGGACCTGCCGTGGATCTGGAACAATCGCGGCCACAAGCTGCAATTCCTGGCTGACATCATCAACCTCGGCAATCTCATCAATGATGAGTGGGGCACGATCGAGAAATATGCGTTCCCAAGCACGGTGCCGCTGGTCACGACGACCAACGGAACGGTGCAGGCGGACGGGCGCACGGGTTATCGCTACGCCAGCTTCGCCAACCCAACGACGGTCCGTTGCCCTGACAGCAATGTGTGCCCGCGCGAGGGCCTCTACACGATCCAGCTCGGTCTGAAATACCTGTTCTAGGACGACGGGCCGGCAATCCTGCGGTGGGTGACTTGCGTGCCCGCCGCAGGATTTGCTTGATTCCAGTGCCGAATCTTCTCTGCGACCTCGCGCCACGCGAACGCCCGGTGCAAATGCTTTAGAAGCCGCGCGATGGATTGGGGGCGGCTTTCAAACTGGCGCGTGGCGGGGCTTTGCCTTGCGCTGCTCGCGCTTGTGCTGAAAGCCGCGATCCCAGCGGGCTTTATGCTCGCGAAGGACGCCCACAACCGGATCGCCATTGTCCTTTGCACCGGCCATGGGTCGGTGGAGGCGACACTCGATCTGACCACCGGCGAAATTACGCAAAACGGCGCGCCGGGCGAAAATAAAGGCGAGATCGAAAAGGCGAAGGCGGACTCTCCGTGCGCCTTCGCCGCCATCGCGCAGGCGGACACCGCGCTTGATGGGTTTGTGCTCGCGGCGCCATACGCCCAAGCCAATTTCGTTTCGCGTACGCCTCATGAAGAACGGCCGAGTATTGCGCCAACGGGCCCACCGCTTCCTGCGCGCGGCCCGCCCTCCCTCGCCTGATCAGATCGAGCCGCCGGGCCACGAGCCCGGCATCCGTAATCTTTGATCCAGGCGCCCGCTGTGCGCCCGGCGAACAGGCGCTCCACCATGTCATTGAATTTCAAACACGTGCTGCTCGGCAGCGTCATCACGCTTGCGTTTGCGCCGAGCGCGCAGGCCCAATCAGCGGCCAGCAGCGACACCATTATCGTCACGGGCACACGCAACCCGGAAGATCCGCCCGTCGTCGCGGCGGCGCGTGCGCGGCTCTCCGAAACCCCCGGCTCGGTCGCTGTGGTCTCGCAGGAGAGCTATGCCGGCCGCGCTGCAACCGGCCTTGCCGATATCCTGCGCGATGTCCCGGGCGTGTTTATCCAGAAGAAATGGGGCAACGACACGCGCCTTGCCATTCGCGGCTCCGGCCTAGGCAACGCCAACCATTTGCGCGGCACGCTTGTCGCTCAGGATGGCATGCCGCTGAACGAAGCCGACGGCTTCGGCGACACGCAACTCGTCGATCCCTCCATCGCGCGCTATACGGAAGTCTATAAGGGCGGCAACGCACTGCGCTTTGGCGGGGCGTTGCTGGGCGGGGCGATCAACATCGTCACGCCCACCGGCAAAACCATCGGACACAACGGCCTCGCGCGTATCGACGGCGGTTCCGGCGACACCCTGCGCGGCCATGGCGAGATTGGCGGCGTGCGCGGCGCCTGGGACGCATTCGGCGCCGTGTCCGGCTATCGCACGGATGGCTGGCGCGATCAGAGCGAAAGCGCCTGGCAATTCGGGTCAAGCAATATCGGCTACACGTTCGCGGAAGATCGCGAGGTGCGGCTTTATGTAAGCGGTGGGTATATCCATCAGGAAATTCCCGGCGCGCTGACTTTATCGCAGGCGCTTTCCACGCCCGACATCGCGAACCCCACCAATGTCACCCTCAATTATCAGCGCGACCTGCGCGTGGCGCGCACATCGCTGCAAACGCGCTGGCGGCTTGATGGAAGCAGCGTGTTCGAAGGCGGCGTGTATTTCACCTACAAGGAGCTCGACCATCCGATCTTCCAGGTGCTCGACCAGGAAAGCCGCAATTGGGGCTTGTTCGGCCGCACGGATTGGGATGGCGAAGTGCTCGGCCGCAAGGCTGACCTGTTCTACGGCCTGTCCTATCGCTCAGGCGATCTCGATGCGAAGCAATGGGTCAATATCCGCGGCTCGAAAGGCGCCAAGACCGCAGACAGCCGGCAGAACGCAACGGGCCTCGACGTATTCGCAGAGGCACGCCTGTTCCTCATCGACGCCTTTGCTCTTGTCGCCGGCGGCGCCTATGGCCGCGCCGAACGCCACTATCAAAGCTATCCGCCGAGCACGGTAGTGGTCGCCGACAGCGAAACCTATGACTGGTTCGCCCCACGCGGCGGCTTCTTGTGGCAGAACGAAAAGGGCGCGCAAATCTACGGCAATGTCACGCGGTCCGTCGAGCCGCCGAGTTTCAGCGCGCTCGCGCCCACCACTGGCGGGTTCCAGCCGCTGAAGGCCCAGGACGCATGGACTGCGGAGATCGGCACGCGCGGCCGCACCGGCGCTTTCGTCTGGGACGTCGCGTATTATCGAGCCGAAATCGACAACGAATTGCTGTCCTTCTCGGTTAACCCGGCGGTTGGTATTCCGGCGGCTACGTTCAACGCGCTGGACGGCACAATGCACCAAGGCGTCGAGGCCGGTCTGGACTGGCAGCTCACGGAAGCTCTGCGCCTGCGGCAGACCTACATGTGGTCTGACTTCCGCTTCACCGGCGATCGCCAATATGGCGACAACAGCCTGCCGATCGTGCCGGAGCATTTCTACCGCGCAGAACTGAAGTGGACGACGCCGCTGGGCGTCTGGGTCGCGCCTTCAGTCGAGTGGTCGATCAGCGATGTCTGGGTGGATTTTGCCAACACGTTCAAGGCGCCCAGCTACAGTGTCGCGAATTTGAGCGTGGGAAAGGATTTCGAGCGCTTCAGCCTGTTCCTCGACGTCCGCAATCTCACGGATGAACGCTACGTCTCGAACGTCACCGCGCTCACGAACTACCAGGCCACGGCGCCCGCCAGCCGCGCGGTATTCTTCCCGGGCGACGAACGCTCCGTTTACGGCGGCTTATCGCTCAAGTTCTGAGGCAGAACGGGAGGCCACCGCGGGCCGCCTCCCATCACCGCGCTTTCGCGCTCTTAGAACCCGGCCGACGCAATAGTAAAATCCGTCGCGGTAACGTACCGTGCCCTTGTCGTTTCCCGGCCTAAGGGCTTTTTCCGTGCGCAAGATGCTTGCCACCGTCTTTTTCGCAGTCCTGCCAAGCGCGGCGGCGGCGCACCATTCCGTCGCCGTGTCCTACGACGTAAGACTGACGTCCACCATCGAAGGCCGCATCGCAAACGTCAGCTGGACAAATCCGCATGTTGAAATTGAAGTGCTGGACGATGATCAGGCCCGCTGGCGGCTTGAAACCCATTCCCCAGGATTTCTCAACCGTAAAGACATAAGCAAGAGCGATCTCGAAGCCTTCGTCGGACGACAGGCGACTGTAAAATTGCACCTGGCGCGAGATGGATCACGGCGCGGATGGCTGCTGAGCGCAACATTCCAGGACGGCGCCGCGCTCACCTTGAGCGCGGACTGATCATCAGTTCGAAGGATTGACCTTGATTGCGCCCGTCATCGGGTCTCCCTAAACGCCGCTCGGCGGGGCCTGTCGCGGGCCTTTCGCTAAGCTGAGGCGCCATTGGCTGCAGCGCTTGCCAGCTCGCGCTCCGGCTGCTCGAAGCCGTGAACCGGCATTATCGCTTCGTCTGAGTCTGAAATCTCGTTCCACAGCGCCAGCACCCGGTCGGCTGCATCCTCGCCGCAGCCGACGTAGCGGCCCTGCGTAAGCGTGACGTGTGCGCGCGCGAAATGTCCCGCTCCTGTGCAAAGAATTGATCGCGTCGACGCGTCCTCGCCAGCAAGCGCAAGAAGCGCGGGACTGACCGCGGCAGGGTCAAGTAGATCAAGGCTGGCTTTTGGAAGCACGCCCAGTGTCATCTGCGTCGCCGCCGTCGGCGACAGACAATTGACGCAAATGCCATACTTGTCTCCCTCGATGGCGAGACACTGCATCAGACCAACGAGCGCCATCTTCGCGGCGCCGTAATTCGCCTGCCCAAAGTTGCCATACAGTCCGGTCGGTGACGTTGTCATCACGACGCGACCGTACTTTTGCTCACGCATTACATCCCAGACGGCCTTCGTGCAGATCACCGCGCCCATCAGATGCACGTCAATCACCTGCCTGAACTCGTCCAAAGTCATTTTGGCGAAGCTCTTGTCGCGCAATATCCCGGCATTGTTGATCAGAATATCGATGCGCCCCCATGCGCCGAGGGAGCGCGTCACCATGGCGGAAACAGCGCTCTCGTCCGTGACCGAAGCGGCGATTGCCATCGCCACGCCGCCACGGGCGACGATCTCGGCGGCGACACGATCGGCCGCGTCCTGCGCCACATCGTTCACGACAACACGAGCGCCTCTTTTCGCCAGAAACAGCGCATGCGCGCGGCCGAGCCCGTTTCCCGCACCAGTAACAATCGCAACACGGCCTTCAAACGACATGCTAAAACTCTCACGCACGGAACGACACGCTTCAACCATTTACATTGAACGCTGACCGTCGCTCAGCATACCCATTGCTGGCGATTAATGCAGTTACAGGCTAGAACAACCGTTGTATGATTGAATAAAACGGGGACGCGCAAAAGCGCGTTAGGGCCGGTCATGCGAAAATACTCCATCTTTCTCGCTACGCCCGTCGGCTCGTTCGGCTCTGCACGCGACGTATGGCTTCTGGACGACGAGGCCGCCGTGACGGTGGGCAAAAGACTGCTCAAGCTGACAACTGGAGTGGACATCTGGCGCGAAAACAAACGCGTCGTGCTTTTGTCAGGCGCGAACGCGCACTCGTCCGCCGCAGGACATGAAGAAGGCGCATAACACTCAGCGTTCGATCAGATCGCGGACCTTCTGCCCGAACGCGGCAATTTCGAAGGGTTTGGCGACGATCTCCATGCCCGGCGCCAAATGACCGTTGCCCACCACAGCATTCTCCGCGTAGCCAGTGATGAACAGCACCTTTAAATCCGGCCGCACCCGGCGCGCCGAATCCGCAACCTGCCGCCCATTCATCCCGCCTGGAAGGCCAACATCTGTAATCAGCAGATCGACGCGGACGTCAGATTCCAGAATTTTCAGCGCGCTGGCCCCGTCTATCGCCTCTATCGCGCGGTAGCCGTTTTCCTGCAGCACATCGACCATCAGCATGCGCAAGATAGCTTCATCATCAACCACAAGCACCGTCTCGCCATCGCCGCCCTCGACCAAGTCCGTCTGCTTTCCTGCCTCGGCATTGTCGATGGCGCCGGCGTAACGGGGGAAATAGAGGCAGATGGTCGTGCCGACGCCAACCTCCGAACAAATACGAACCTGTCCGCCGGATTGGCGCGCAAAGCCATAGATCATCGACAAGCCAAGCCCGGTTCCCTGGCCGATCGGCTTGGTGGTGAAGAACGGATCGAACGCCCGTGCGATTACTTCGGGCGTCATCCCAGCGCCAGTATCCGTGACGCACAGCGATACGTACTGGCCCGCCGGCAACTCGCGCTCCCGCGCCGCGCGATCATCCAGCCATTTATTGGCGGTTTCGATCGTCAAGCGTCCGCCATGAGGCGCCATTGCATCGCGGCTATTGATGCAAAGGTTCAGCAGCGCGTTCTCCAGTTGCGGCCCGTCGATCCTGGCGTGCCAGAGCCCGGCTGCATCAACCACTTCGACTTCCACGTTGGGTCCTACGGATCGCCGGATCAGCTCTTCCATACCGCTTATTAGCTTTTTGATGTCGGTGGGTTTGGGATCGAGTGTCTGCCGGCGTGAGAAAGCGAGCAGACGCTGCGTCAAGGACGCGGCGCGGCGCGAGGCTTCCTGTGCGGCGCTCAAATAGCGCTCAACGCCCGTTGTGCGCCCCTCCGCCAAGCGTTTGGCCAGCAATTCCAAGCTGCCGCTGATCCCTGCTAGAAGATTGTTGAAATCATGCGCTAGGCCGCCGGTAAGCTGTCCAACTGCTTCCATCTTCTGTGACTGACGCAGCGCTTCTTCGGTCACCATCAACTGCGCTGATCGTTCCTCCACACGCTGCTCCAGCGTGGCGGCGAGATGCGCGAGTTCCTCGGCCGCCATCCTCTGATCGTGGATATCGGTGTTTGTGCCAACCCAGCGTTTGACCTGCTCTGCTTCGTCCTTGATCGGCACCGCGCGCGCCAGATGCCAGCGATAAATACCATCAGCGCGCTGCAGCCGGAACTCAGCCTCATATGTCTCGCCGGAAACAAGCGCCGCGCTCCACCGTTCAGCTGCTGCTGGCAGATCGTCGGGATGCACCAACCGCGTCCAACCCACACCATCGAGTGAACCAAACTCGACATTGCCAAAGGCGTAGACCTGATCGTTGAACCAATCGAGCATACCATCGGGCCGCGCCGTCCAGGCGTGGTTGGGCATCGCGCGCGCAAGCGTACGGAAATTTTCCTCGCTGGCGCGCAGCGCGAGCTCAGCGCGCCTCCTTGTGGTGTTGTCCTGAAAAATCACCGCAACTTGACGGCGGCTGGCGGGCTCGATGCGGAACGCAGCCAGATTGAGCCACCGCCCGGTTTCCTGAAGCTCACGCTCAAAACGAAGGGGCGTTCCGGTTTTCAGAACGCTCGCATAAAGCTCAATCCAACCGCCGGCCTCCTCGCCGAGCAAGTCGCGGGCTCTTCGTCCCGCCACGTTGGGAATGCCGGTGTGAACAGCAACAGCCTGATTGGCTTCAATATGGATATAATCACTTAACGGGCCATCAGGCCCGTCGAGGAACTCAATGACACAGAAGCCTTCGTCAATGCCATTGAACAGCGTGCGATAGCGCCGCTCCCTCTCGCGCAACTCGTTCTCGGCGCTGACACGCTCGACATGCGCCCAGGATCGATCCGTCACCTCTCGAATGAGCGACAATTCCTCCTCGGTCCATTGGTGCGGAATTTTATCATGAACAGCCATCATCGCGACAAGGCGGCCGTCCTTTACAAGCGGCATACACAAGGTTGCGGAAATGCCGATGTTCTGAAAAGTCGCAGCTTCTTCTGGCTTAAGCTCCTGGACGTTATCGTTGATAACCAGCGCGAGACCGGCGTTGAGATACTCGACCGCCAAGGCGCCAAAGTCGGCCAGGCTGTAGTGGCCGACAATGCTTTTAGAACCAGGCGCGGCCCAATCGCCCAGAATCATGAAGCCTTCCTGGTCGGCGTCCATCACCGCATAGGCGCAAACCGCGACGCCCATATGCTCGCCGGTCAGCTTGGTCGTGCGGGCGAGGATGACGCCGGCGTCGCGCAGGTTTCGGGTCTCCAGCGCTAGCGCATCGAGAAAGCGCAGGCGTTCCTCGCGCGCGCGCAATTGCGCCGCGGTGCGTTGTGCGTCGCTAACGTCGTATCCGCCGACAAAGACACCCGTGACCGCTCCATCGGCATCACGCACTGGCTCGTAAAGCAGATCAATGAAGCGCTCCTCGACATCACCATGCAGTCGTACCGGAATTGCACGCGCCGAGTATGCCTTGCCCGTCCTGTAAACATCATCCAGAAGCGAAAAAAACGGCTGTCCTTCCAGTTCGGGAAAGACAGCGCGAACCGGACGGCCAACGAACTCGCGCGGGCCAGCGAGCGCGACATACGCATCGTTCACATAGTGAAACGTGTGCTCCGGTCCCGACAGCAACGCCACGAAACCCGGCATCTGCTGAAAGTGCTGCTGTTGGCGCTTCACCTCTTCGCCCCGTTGGCGATCAGCGAGCACGATCGCTGTAGTGTCGGTGCAGGCGCCGAATAAGCCGCATACCTCGCCGAATTCGTCCCGAACCGGCGTATAGAAGAAGGACAAATGCGCCTCCTCCTGCTGGCCGTTGCGATCGATCTCGATCGCGATATTGTCCACCTGCACCGGGGTTCCGGCAAACGCGCTGGCGAACAGAGGCGCCAGAGTTTCCCGCGCCTCTGCCCACACCACATCGAGCGCATGCTGACCGAGCGCCGACGGGTGTTTTTTGCCCAAGATTGGGATTATGGCGTCGTTGTACAGGCAGGCTCGTCCCGGGCCCCATATAATGAAGATGGGCTGGGCAGAAGCCAGCATCAGGCTGCTCAGCGTTTTCAGTTGGTCCGGCCAGCCGTTGGGCGGACCAAGCGAGGAACGCGACCAGTCATGGGCGCGCAGAATGGCGCCCATAGCGCCCCCGCCCTCCAGGAAGTAATTTGAATGGCCCACTGCTACTCCTGGTAGGAAATTATCGGTCTAGATAATGGTTCCTGCACCGCCGGATACTCCGATGGCCGTCACCTCGTCAAAGGCCCTCACTGCTTTGCGGCGATAGCAGCCACCAAAAAACCAAAGCCCATCGGGAACTTATTCAAGGGCCGCGCATTGGATATTCAGATGAGCTGTGCGCGGCGGCAAAATGAACCGTTTCTCCACCTCCGCCGAACCGCTTGCCCAGCCAGGTCCCCATTGGGCGCGAGAACCGCGGAAAGGCATATGCCCGGCGGCCCGGCACTCAGCACCGAAAGGCGTAGTCGCGGCTTGCACAACGTTTATTGTATTTATACATTACATTCGCCGATAGTGCAGCGCGGCGTGACGCCTGCCGGGAACGGCGCAGCGCATTCCACGGACTTTTGGGCCTGAAGCAGAAACAATCATACACAAGCGCGCGCGACGCCTTGATCAGTATAAATCTACGCCGCGCCAGTCAGGTCATGGTGCGCGACTTTGCGGATTCGGTAAAACCCTACAACATCTCGTCAGCGCAGCACCGCATGCTGAGCTGGATCAAGGCTCATCCTGGCCGAAACCAGAGCGAGGCGGCGGCCGCCATCGGCATGCAGCGAACGAATTTCGCACCGATCATTGAAGAGCTTGAAAAGCGCGGCCTGGTGGCTCGCGAGCGCGCAGACGGCCGCTCAAACGCGCTCACCCTCACGCCGGCCGGCGTCGCGATGTTGCGCATTATCAAACGCAAGATTGAAGTGCACGAGGCCAAGTTCTCGGCGCTGATGACGCCCGAAGAGAAAGCTGTTCTGCTCTCCATCCTGCACCGGATCGCCGGTTATCCTGAAAAGGCATCCGGGGGGTAGGGTTTTGCCGCTTTCAGCACGCCGGGCGGCCGGCGCGTATTTCGCCGATGAACCCCTGGGCGTCTTTGAACATCGCCACACCGTCGGCATAGTCATTTTCAAGCGTTTCGGCGTGCTCCAGCGATTTGGCATTGTAGAGCTTATCGAACGCGTCCTGCTCGGCCTCTGACGGGACGGTGAATATCTGACCGTGGGATTTGCCAAATTCAATCCCGGCCGCCTCCGCGGCGGTGATTTTCACTTCCAACTGCGCCTCCCAATAGGGCTGTGCCTCCGCCAGCACCGTCTGCAAATCGGGCGGCAGCTCGTTCCATGCGCGATTTGAGATCGCCCGCGCCGGATAGGCGCCGCGCGGCACGACAAACATGCTCGTATGCCGCACCACTTCCGAGAAGTGCATCGTCCGCAGCGTATCGCCCGATGTAACAACGCCATCGATCACACCCTTGGACAGCGCGGAGTAAACTTCCCCCATCGGCATAGTCACAGGTTGCGCGCCCACCGCCCGCAGCAGCGGCGCGATTTCGTACGGCGTGCGCAGACGCAGGCCCCGCAAATCGGCCATTCGTTGCACGGGACGATCCCGCGTGAGGACATGCAGAAGCGCCCCGCCCTGAATGGCCAGCACATGCACGCCGGCCATTTCCTCGGTCAGCACACGATAGCGGCGCGCCAGACACTTATAAACCGCCGCCTGTTCCGAGGGCGTGTATGCGGCCCAATAAAAACCTGCCTGTATCTTGATCGCTTTCATGCCGGCGCGCGTGTAGATCGGCGCAACCTGCGCGATGTCAGCAACGCCGTGCGACAGTTCCAGTACGGAATTGTCATTGCTCACCAGCGTGCCGCCCCAGAACGGCTTGATCTTCAGCCGGCCGCCTGATTTTTCCTCCACGTGTTTCATCCAGGCGATGTCAGCCTGACTGAAGGGATGTTGCGGCGGATAAGACGAAGCGTAGCGCAACGTCGCGGCGCTCGTGCCCGAGTCCGGCGCGCACGCCGCCAGCAACGCCAGCAGCACAATTACGCCGCGGCGGCTAGCGGCAGCGAAAAGAGCGATTGGGACACACACGCGCTACGCCCCCAACACGGATGGTAAAAACAGCACCGTCGCTGGAACAAGCACAAGCAAGGCAAGGTGCAGTAGGTCCGAAACTAGAAATGGCACGATCCCCTTGAAGATCGTCATCAATGGAATGTCCTTGGCCAGATTATGGATGATGTAGACATTCATACCGACGGGCGGATGCACAAAACCGATCTCCATCGCCCTCACCAACACAATTCCGAACCAGATCGGGCTGATGCCGAGCTGATCGGTGATCGGCAGAAAAATCGGGATCGTGAGCGTCATCAGCGCCAGCCCGTCCAGAAACATGCCAAGCGCCAGAATGATCAGCACCATGATGACAATCACACCGAGCGGGCTGGCGTTCAGATCGGCGATGAACCCCGCAACATGCGCGGCAAGCCCGGCGGCGGCGATGAACGTCGAAAAAATGATCGCCCCGATAATCACGACATAGATCATTCCAGTGGTGCGCAGCGTTTCGTTCAACGCCTTCACCACCGCCGCGATGCTGAGCTTGCGCCGCCAGGCGCAGAGCGCCAGCGCGCCAGCGGCGCCAACCGAGGCTGCCTCCGTCGGTGAGAACCAGCCCAATGCAATACCGCCGATCACCAGCAGGATCAGCAGCGCAATATCCCATAGCTGTTTAAGGGATTCGATCCGCTCATGCCAAGGGACGCGCGGCAGCGCCGGGCCGAGTGACGGTTTGAACGCGCAGAGCATGACGATCACCGCCATGTAGGTCAGCATCTGCGTGATCGCCGGAATGATTGCAGCCGTAAACAGCTTGCCGATGGATTGCTCTGCCAGAATGCCGAACACGATGAGCGCCGCGCTCGGCGGCGTCAGCGATCCAATAGAGCCGCCGGCGGCAATCGCCCCGGTGGCCAAGGCCGGCGAATAATTCTGCCGGCGCATTTCCGGCAGCGCGACGAGGCCGACGGTCGCTACAGTGGCCAGGCTGGAGCCGCTGATCGAACCAAAGCCGCCACAGGCGCCGATCGAAGCCAGCGCAAGCCCGCCAGGCCTGTGGCCGAGAAACTTCGCTGAAATATCGAAGAAATCGCGGCTGGCTCCGGCGGCGAAACATAGATGCGCCATCAGCATGAATAGCGGCAGGACGCCGAGTTCATACCGCGTGGCCATGTCGAACGCGATGACTCCTGCCTTTATAAGCGCCGCTTCCGGCGTTATCAGCACCGACAGGCCAACGACGCCAATCACGCCGAGCGCCACGCCAATGCGCACGCCGGCCATCAGCAGCACAAGAAGCGCCATGACGCCGACGCTGCCGATTAGCTCAGTCGGCATCAGTTTGGCCTTCCCGGCGCGGGCGAACCGCCAACGCCAGTGTTACGACAAACGCCAGAGCCAGACCGGCGCACCAAAGGATGCGCGCCGGCGCCATGGGCAACCCAAGCAAATCTGTGCGCTCATCGCGCGCCCACAATTCGAAAGCGATCCATCCGTCGCCCGCCAGCAACACAAGGAAAAACAGCGCCGTCAGCGCGTCCGATAGATGCGCCAGCGCGCGGCGCAATCCTTTGCCGGCCAGCTCTGTCAACACATGCACGGCCGCGTGTGCGCCTGTAAGTGTCGCGGCGACGATCGCGGTTGAGACCACCCCGGCAATGCAATACTGCACCAGCTCCAGCGCACCGACGATGCTGAAGCCAAGCCAGCGCCCCACAACGCTGACAAAATCGATCGCTATGGCTGAAAGCAGCGCAGCGCCGCCAAGCGCAAAGCAAAGACGCGCAAGAAAACTGTCGCGCGCGCTGGATGCAGATTGAGGAGGCTCTGCCACTCAGTCCTCTCTTGCCATTTCAAAAAAACCGGACCATGCAAATAGAAGGTGTAGCACCGCCCCGGTCAGACAATGCCGCAACCTTTGTCCAGTATTCGCGTGATCGATTTCAGCCATGTGATGGCCGGCCCATTTGCGACCTATTTTCTGGCGCTGCTCGGCGCGGAGGTGATCAAGATCGAACCGCCGGACGGGGGAGATATTTTTCGCAATTACGATTCCGATCCGGCTTATGCTGGGATGTCCCCTGCTTTCATCGCTGCGAATGCAGGCAAGAAATCCGTCGCGCTTGATCTCAAGACCAGCCACGGCATGGAAGCGGCGCGCAGGCTTATCGCCAGCGCCGATGTAGTGGTGGAGAACTTTCGGCCCGGCGTGATCGACAAGCTGGGCTTCGGCTATGATGTCTGCCGCGCTCTGCGAGACGACATCATCTACTGCTCGATCTCCGGTTACGGCCAGGACGGCCCAATGCGTGATTATGCGGCGATCGACAATGTTATCCAGGCGGCCGCCGGTGTGATGAGCGTCAGCGGCGATCCCGATGGCCCGCCCGTACGCATGGGCGTGCCGATCGTCGATACTTATGCCGGAACGCTCGCCGCGCTCGCGATACAGGCAGCGCTTTTCCAGCGCGAACGCTTTGGCGGCGGCCAGAGGATCGACGCACCCTTGCTT
The DNA here is from genome assembly GCA_031399165.1 of Alphaproteobacteria bacterium. Lineage (GTDB taxonomy): Bacteria > Pseudomonadota > Alphaproteobacteria > Caulobacterales > Aquidulcibacteraceae > JAKFWI01. The sequence continues at coordinate 36,879 of JANNOO010000001.1, forward strand.
GATGCGGCAATCGTCATGCTCACTGCCGCCGCGACGCCTTTTCTGGTGAAGGGACAAGTCCCGCGCCGCACCGGCAATACCGGCTATAGCGGCCAGCCGACTTCGGCCTTGTTCACATGCGCTGACGGCAAGCAGATTGCACTCGGCGTAGTGGAGCAGAGCCAATGGCTGAAATTGTGCGCAGCGCTGGAACTCAACGACCTTCCGGGCGACCCGCGCTTCACCGATATTCCCGCGCGGCGCGCGAACGCGGCCGCGCTGACTGAGAGCCTTTGCGCACGCTTTATAGCCAAACCTGGCGCGGAATGGGAGCGGCTGATCAATAAAGCCGGCGCGCCTTGCGGCCTGGTGCGGGACATTGGCGAAGCGTGCAGCTTGCCGCATCTCGATGAGCGCGGTCTGAAAATTCCGCTTCATATTCCAGGCCTTCCCTACAGCGAAGACGTTCACGTGCTCAACGCAGGATTTTCGTTCGACCACGATGGGCCATCTATCGCCACCCCGCCGCCCCGGCACGGCCAGCATACCGAAGCGGTGTTGCGCTCCCTTGATCTGCCGACAGCCTAGAACCTCTTGTCGAGCGAAATCCCGATAATCCGGCCGATCGGATTGGTCAGCGTCGGATCGAATCCGCCGCCGCCGTTTTGACTCTGAGCGATGTTCACGAACGGCGGTTGTTGATCGAAGGCGTTGCGCATGTCGAGCGCGATCGTGAATGGCTGTTCGGTCCCGACGCGATAGGCCAAACGCAAATCTACGGTGGTGTATGCGTCCACCTTCTGAACCGGCGTAACTGCTGTGTTGTCGTATGCGTTCTGGTAGTTGACGAACACATTGCCCATCAGCGGCCCGCGATTCCAAGTCAAACTGCCGCGCATCTTCAGCGTGAGCGGATTGAAGATATCATTGAGTTGGTCAATCGCCGGCGCCGCGGCTGTGATCGCGGTTTCGTATTTCAGGAAATACGTCCCATCCAGACTGACGTCGAAGTGACCCCACTGTTCCGTGCTGAAACCATAGCTGGCCGAGAAGTCGACGCCTTCGGCTCTGGTTTCCGCCAGGTTTGCGTTACGGCCCTCAATGAACAAGCTAACGCCAGCCGGGATAACGCCGGTGAATCCAGTTTCGGCAATTTGCTGGGCGATGAACGCCGCAGACGGATTGCGCACGATGATGTCTGTACCGGCGAATTGTGCTTCACGGCTCAGGATGCTGAGGTCCGACAGATAGGAAACAACCTGGTTGTCGTAGTCGATCTTGAAATAGGTGATGGCGAACTTGGAGCGCGGCAGGGCGTCCGGCGTCAGATCAAAACCGAATGACCACGTTCTGGCGGTTTCCGGCTCAAGGTTCAGATTAGCGCCGGACCGCGCGACGCCTTGGCGTATCGCGCCCCCGATCGTCGGATCGGAATAGTTCTGCACGAACAGCGAGTTTGAGTTGCCGTAGATTTGTGAAATTGTCGGCGCGCGGAATGACGTGCCATAGCTGGCGCGGAAGGCCAGATCTTTGACCGGCGCGTAGCTCAAGCCAACCTTGGGATTCTGCGTTACGCCGACATCGCTGTACTCGTCGTAACGGGCCGCGAGATTGACATCCAGCTTGTGGATTGCGGGCATGGCGTTGGCGTCGCCAACAATCGGCACGAGCACCTCAGCGTAATAGGACTCGACCTGTCGCTGGCGGCGCCCGGAGGTCGCGGTCGTCACGAGCGTAGTGCCTTGGAAATTGGTCTGCACAACGCGCATATCTTGGTGTTCCAGACCGACGACGCCTTTCACCTGGCCGCCCGGCATGCTGAAGAGCGGGCCATCGAGCTTGGTTTCGTAGAATTTCAGCGTTGTGCGGCCCTTATTGTCGGCAACGCCAATCAGGATGCTGTTGATCACCGATGCGCTGTTCCCGCCAGCGCCAAACGGGTTGAACGCCGTCGCCGGATTGGCGCTGCGCAACGCCTCAGCAAGCGCCGAGGCGTTGGCGATGTTGTACCCCGTACTGCGGTCATCGTTGCGGCCGGCGGTATAGCTGGTCTCGAAATTCCATCCCGCGGGCAATATATAGCGTGCGCCAACCGTCACCTCGACGGCTTTCGAAAATCCCTTTGTGAAGGCCTGCGGGTAGTCGTTCAGGAAGGAATACTGAACCGTTTCGCACCGGGTTCCGGCCGGCGCGCCAGCTGTCGCCGGGCAAGGCGATGTTACGCCGCCAGGCGGCAGTACAAAAAACGCATTGGTCGCCGGAACTGACAGAGGCAGATTGGTGACGCCGCCTCGAATTTTGAACAGCCGCCTTGAAGCAAAGGCATCGCCGAACAGCGACAAGCGCTCCCCCAATTGCTGGTTGAAAGTTATCGCCATGCTGTTGCGATCTTGCTCGGGGATCAGGTCCGCGTATTGCAGATTGTCGCAGCGATTGGCCGCGCCGGGCGCGAGTGTGGCGCTTGTCGCTGGGGTGACGCCACTTGCCGGAATCGGATAGGTTGCTCCGGCGACTATATTGCCGGGTGCGCAATTGGTGACACGGAAATCGTTGCCGCCACGCGCCCGAAGATCACCGCGGAAATAATCGCGGTCCAGCCCGGAAAGCGCCGAGCGATACCCGTTCTCGTAAGATACCGTGACCTGGCCGCCGCCCCATTTCTTGCCGCCTATAAAGCCGACTTTGCGTTCGTCGATCTCGTCGCCGGCTCCGTAGCGGCCCGTGACCTCGAACCCCTCAAAGTCTCGCCGCAGGATCAAGTTTACTACGCCCGCGATAGCGTCGGAGCCGTATATCGCCGAAGCGCCATCAGGGACCACCTCCACGCGCGCGAGCGCCAGAGTCGGAATGATGGAAGGATCGACCGCAAAGCCCGTTGTGCCCTGCGGCACCACCCGATGACCGTCCAAAATGACGAGCGTGGTGAACGGACCAATGCCGCGCAAGTTTACTGAATTGCCGTAGGTGATGTTGTTCGAGCCGCCCGACTGGCCACGCGAGGTTTCGGAAATGCCGAGATTGAACACTTGGGGAATTTGTTGAATCAGCTGCGCCGTGGTCACGGCGCCCGACGCCTCGATGTCAGCACGGTTTATGCTGACAACAGTAGAGCCCACCGGCGCAACGCCCCGAACCCGGCTGCCGGTTACAATTACGGTATCGGCCTCGGCTGTTGTCTGCGCATAGGCGGCGCTCATGCTCATCGCGCCGGCGCCCAGCAGCGCACCGGCAGCGGCTTTGGCCATCAGATGGCGCGCGAATTGACCGCGCAGCCTCACGTGTTTCATCTCATTCCCCATTACTTTTTGTTGCATTCGCGCTAAAGCATCCGTGGGCGCCAACCAACCATCCATCGCTGACCACCATCATTAATTGTCATGGTATATAACATTAAGGATCGCGCAAGTGGCGGCGTGAAGGCTGCGCCTAGCGCTGCGGTTAGCTTGCGCTACTATCGCTTCTCATGCCGCAGATTGCTGATTTCTTTTTTGGGCAGCCGCGCGAGGATCGAGCGTGCGGCGCCTGCGTGGCGTGTTGTTTCGTCTGGCCAATCAATGCGCCGGAACTTCAAAAGGCAGCTGAAACGCTATGCCCACACTGCACAGGCGTCAGTTGCGCGATCTATAAAGTCCGCCCGCCAGTGTGCCGCGCATTCTATTGCGGTTGGCGGCGCATTGAGGGCATGCCAGACTTCGCCCGGCCTGACCGGCTCGGCATTGTGTTCGACGTCGTCATGCCGGATGAGCCAAACAACATTCTGGACCGGCTCTATGTCAGAGGGACGGCGCTCCATTCGTGGGCGGATTTTGAATCCGAAAACGCGCGTGTGATTCTGGATCAGTTTAGCCGGGGCGATCTGCCCGTCTGGCTTGAATACGGCGACGATAAAATGCTGGCCCATCCACTGGGCGAAATTGCCGACATTCTGCTGGGCGGCGCCGCACCTTCGACCAGCGAAGCCGCCGAGCAAGCCGAGCGCTGGCGCGTGCGCTTCTCAAACCTTAAAGGGTAGACCGGCTTCTACCAAGCGCGCCCATCGCTGGTCTCTGCGGGCGCGGACCAACTTTGGCCCTGTCACAACAGTGAGAGCCTCTTCCTCGCCTTGCCCCGCCCTGATAACAGGAGGCGCTAGGGAATGGAAATGAAGGGCGAGATAGCCAATGTGTGACGAACTTACTGAACGCGACAACGCAGAAGCCTTGACCTCTGGAGCGGTTTCGCGGCGCGGCTTCACGGCCGTAACCAGCATGGCGGCGATGGCGGCGATGCTGCCTTCACCTGCCCACGCCGTAACCGTGAACGAATCGGCCGTCACGATCAAAACACCCGACGGCGAGGCCGATTGCCACTTCGCGCATCCGGCAACCGGATCGTCTGCGGCCGTTCTGGTGTGGCCCGACATCATGGGCCTCCGGCCCGCCTTCCAGGCGATGGGCAAGCGCCTCGCGGAATCCGGTTACGCCGTTCTGACAGTCAATCCGTTCTACCGCAGCGCAAAAGCGCCGGTGCTGAAGGAAGGCGAAAGCTTCGCCGATCCCGCCGTTCGCGCGAAAGTGATGCCGCTTGCGCAGGCGCTCAACGCCAATACGCACCGCACAGACGCGGTGGCGTTCATCTCGTGGCTCGACGGCCAGAAAGCGGTAAACACCCGCCGCAAGATCGGAACCACTGGCTATTGCATGGGCGGGCAGATCGTCATGCGCACCGCAGCGGCCGTACCGAACCGCGTGGGCGCCGGCGCATCGTTCCACGGCGGCGGCCTGGTCACGGCTATGCCCGACAGTCCCCACCTTCTTATCCCGACCATGAAGGCCAGCTTCCTGATCGCCGTTGCTGAAAACGACGACCAGCGGGAGCCGACGGCTAAGGACACGCTCCGCGCGAGTTTCGACGCCGCCAAGCGGCCCGCCGAGATTGAGGTCTATAAGGCCATGCACGGCTGGGTCCCGCCGGACAGCGCCGCTTACAACAAGGAAGCGGCTGAAAAAGCGTGGAGCCGCAAGCTCGCCTTGTTCGAAAAGGCGCTCGCCTAGCAAGCGAAAACAAACGGCGCTCCTGATTTGCATGAGCGCCGTTTTGTCTGTTAGTAGAAGCGGGTGCTGCGGGGCGCTTCATTCTTTCCGCGCGCGACTGAAGCGCACGGTCTTCGTGCGTCCGGTTGACACGGGCGCGCAAACCCGGACACTGATTAAAAAGTATCCGTTGATACGTTATTGGGTGGGAGCGCCTTCGTGGAATTTCTTAACATGCTGTCGGATTCGCCGGTCAGCGCGTGGGTGAGCGAGTCCACATGGACTTATTATGGCATGCTCGCCGTGCATGCTGTCGGCATGGCCGCCGTGGTAGGCGGCACATTCATGCTATGCCTGCGTGTTCTTGGTTTTGGCCAAGGCATGCCCGTCGCCGATCTTGAGCGGCTTCGTCTGGTGGCATGGGGCGGGTTTTTCGCCAACGCGATTTCCGGCGCAATTCTTTTCTGCAGCAACGGACCGCGGCTGGTCGCTAACAATATGTTTCAAATCAAAATTGCTTCGATCATCCTTGGCGGCGTCGCGCTCTGGGGCTTGTGGCGTGCGATAGGCCCGAACCGGCTTGAGCCAGTCTTCGTCTTTGGCGGGCAAGCGAAATCGATCGCCATCGGTACGCTCTTCTTCTGGACGGTCGCGATCGTTACCGGCCGCTACATCGCTTACACAATTAATTTCGGCTGAGGATTTATGGACTTTTTTTTCGCAATAGATGGCTGGATCAAGTCCACGGCTGTCTCGAAACTTATGCTCCAGAGCTCGATTGCGTTCTCGCTTTCCGAGACGCTGCATTTCATCGGCCTGTGCATTATGCTCGGGGCGCTTCTGGTCATTGATCTACGCATTCTCGGCGTCATGAAAAGCACGCCGGCAAGCGTCGTGTTGAAATTCGTGCCGCTTGCTGTTTTGGGATTCGCGATTAACCTGCTGACAGGCTTGGCCTTCATCGCCTCCAACCCGCTGGGCTATTTCACAAATTGGATGTTCTGGACGAAGATGGGGCTGGTCACGCTGGCCGGCCTTAACGCGATGTATTTCACCTTCGTCGAACAGCCTCGCGTCCTGAAAACGCCGCAAGGCGAAACCTTCGATCTGAGCACCCGGATCACCGCCGCTTTATCCCTGGCCATATGGGTCGCGGTGATCATCGTCGGCCGTCTGCTGCCCGTTACCCAAGGCGAATACGGCACGGGCTAAATTCTAATCTCCGCCCGAAAGCGGCGTTTCGATTGTGGCCGCAATGCGGGTGGCAAATTTTGTCCACGGAAGCGCGGCTAATGAGGCGGCCTGGTTAAGCCCGGCCGTCTCGACACGCCATCATCGCGCCAGCGACCATGCCGGTGTCCAAATCACCCTGAAGCGGCAAGACATAAGCTCCTTCACGCTTCGCTATGAAGGCGGGCGCCCCCACGTGCGCTGCATCGCCGCTTCCAGCGCCCGCAACGTTTCCGGCCTGCCGGTGAACAGGTTTTGCGGATAGCGGGTTTCGGCGATCATGTTGCGATAGATCGTATCGCTCTGGTGCAGATTGAGGCCGAGGCCTGCGAGGTATTGCAGGCGCAAATTTCGATCGGTGTTGATCTGCGCATCGGCCATCCATGCACCGAGGTCTTCGCGGCTGCCGGAATAAGTGCCCAGCAAATCGACAGCCGAGTAAATGCCAACCTCACTAAGCGATTTCAGGATCGGCGCGTTCTGCGGCAGCTTTAACTTCGCCTCGATTGCATCGACGTCGATCGGGCGATCTTCCTTTGACCCGTAGAGAATGAGGTCATAGCCGAGCCCGTTAACATTGTTCGCGAACACAGCGCCGTTCGGGAACGCCTCCAGGAACGTGGCCACTTCGCTCTTGGTGGCGGCGTCCGTGCTTTCGTACATCTGCACGAACAGCGTGACGACGCCGCCGGGATTAAGGTGGCTTTTGAGTTCCTGGAAGAATTCGCGCGTGTAGAGCGTGGCCGCGCCCTTCACCCACGGATCGAGCGGATCGGAAGTAATTGCGTCGAACTTCTCGTTGGTCGTCAGCAGGAAATGGCGCGCATCGTCCAGATGCACCTTCACCTTCGGATTGGTGATGACCTGGAAATTGTAGGCGCCGAAATATTCCGACGCGACTTTCGGCACCAGCGGCTCGATCTCGGCGATCGTCTCGGACTTGACCGCAGGATCGATCGACACCGCGCCGGCCGTGACGCCCGCACCGCAGCCAATCACCAGCACCTTCGCCGGATTGTCCGGCAGCAGCGTGGTCATGTGGCCAAGCATGCGTTGCAGGCGCATGTCCTCGGCTTGGCTGGAGGCCTGCACCTTGCCGGCGTTATGATAATTGACTACGCCCTGCGGCGTGCGGGTGACCGCCACGGACGCGGTGACGCCTTCACCGACGTAAAGGATTTCGTTGATCCCGGCCCAAGTTGCCGCATAGCGGCCATAAGCGACAAGCAGGCCGGGCAAGGCGGGCGCCGAAGCGGCGCAGAGCAGCGCGACTAACGCAACGCCCGCGGCAGCCAGGCCGGCCTTGGCGGGCGAAGCAGGCTTGCCGGCGGGACGCCACAGCGCAGAGCCAAGCATAAGTATTGCCGACAGCGCGCAGAGCGCAATCAGCGCCCTGTGCGAGAATTGGGTGCCGAGCACGCCGACCAGAGCAAGACTGGTGATCAGCGCACCGAAGATCGCGCCCACCGTATTGGCGGCATAGACGCCGCCAACCAGCTTGCCGGAATCCTGCCCCGGCTCCGCCACGCCCGCGAGCGCGAGCGGAAAGCTCGCGCCCCACAATAACGCCGCCGGCAGCGTCGCCCAAAGCGCGCGCATCAGATCGAGTTGAAACTGGAAAGACAGATCCCTGGAGATTGCCGGATTGATTGGCCAATACGGCATCGAGGCGCCCGTGGAATACGCCGCCCACGCAATGGCGACGCAAAGCAGCGCCTGGCATAGCCCCAGCGCGATGCGCGGATCGCGCATCCGCCGCCCCAGCGCCGAACCAATTGTGCTGCCCAGGCCCAGGCCAACGAGAAACACCGCCAGGATCAGCGAAAACGTATAGGCGGTGCCGCCGAACAGCAGCGAGAGAAGCCGCGCCCAGACCACTTCGGCGCCAAGCGCCGTGGCGCCGGAAAGGCCGATAACGACATAGATTAGACGCACGCGCGGCGTGACCTTGACTGGCGCCTCGACGATGGCGGCCGGCTTATAGGCGGTGCGGCGTGCGATAAGCATAGCCAGCACGGCGACCGCGACATTGAGCACGACGGCGACGGCCGTTGCGGTGGCCATGTCGAAATGGCGGAGCAGGAAATAGCCGGCGATCAAACTGCCAGCGACAGCCCCGGCGAGATTGCCGCCATAGAAAAATCCAAGCCACGACACGCCGGAGGGCGTCGTTTCAACATAGCGCGCCATCGCCGGCAACGTGGCGCCCATCAGCAAAGTAGGCGGCAGAAGGCAAATGGCGGCCACCATCGCGCGCAAGATCACGTTCACCGGGCCCGAACCGGCGATCATCGTATAAATCGAACCCAGCAGCGGCACGGCGAACAGCGCCAGCAGGCCGAACGCGCCGATACCAAGTTCAAGATACGCGTAGACGCGCAAGGGATGATGCTGGGGGCCGACGAAGCGCGGGAGCAACAGGCTGCCCAGGCACATCCCGCCCATATAGACGCCGAGCAGCACGCCCAACGATACGGCGGACGAGCCGATATTCAGCTGCAGCAACTGAAACCAGACCACCTCATAAATCAGCGCCGCGCAGCCAGAGCCGACAAACAGCAGCAGCATCGCGGGCAGCCAGGCGCGGCCGGCGGCGTCAGAACCATTGGAAGTCATGAAACTCCTACGTCCATGCGCGGCGGCATGGCCTCCCCAGCGCCTCATTGGGCGATCGCTGCATAGAGCCAAGAAGCCTTGTAAGGTCAATTCCAGGGCACGGCGAATTGATCGGCCATTTCGCCGCTCCGTCCAGCGGGGCATCGGGCCTGGGTTGATCCACGATGGATTTTGGCGCGTAACGCGCCCGTGACAGAGCGCGCAAAAACCATCGTCTGGTTTCGCCAGGATTTGCGGCTGACAGATAATCAGGCCTTCGCCGAGGCGGCGCGACGCGGCGCCGTCGTCCCGGTGTTTATTCTCGACGAAATAACGCCCGGCGTACGGGCCTGGGGCGGCGCCAGCCGGTGGTGGCTGCACCATTCCCTCAACACGCTCAGCGCTCGGCTCGGCGGGCTGGCGCGGCGGCGCGGCGATCCGGCGGTGATCCTGCCCGCGCTGGCAAAAGACATTGGCGCCGATGCGATTTACTGGAACCGGCTTTACGATCCCGGGGCGGTGAACCGAGATGCGGCGATCAAGAGCGATCTCGCCGCACGCGGGATCGATGCGCGCAGCTTCAACGCCGCGCTGCTGCATGAGCCGTGGGAAATTCGCACTGGCGCGGACGGCCCGTACAAGGTGTTCACGCCGTTCTGGCGCGGCGCGCGCGCGCTGCCCAAAGCCGCGCCCGCGCGCGCCTCAAAGTTTACGCTGGCGGATTTGCCGGCAAGCGAAGCGCTTGCTTCGTGGGGCTTGCTGCCACAGCGGCCGGACTGGGCGCGCGGATGGGACAAAATCTGGACGCCGGGAGAAGAAGGCGCAGCCAAGCGCTTGAAGGCGTTTCTGCGCGATGGCTTGCACGGCTATGCCGAAAAGCGCGACCGGCCTGATATTGCCGGCACGTCGCGCCTGTCGCCGCATCTGCATTGGGGTGAAGTGTCGCCGCGCCAGATCTGGGCGGCAGCGCAGAGCGCGGCGGGGGAGGATCACGCACTCGAACGCGCCGCGGAGAAATTTCTCAGCGAGATAGGCTGGCGCGAATTTGCTCACCATTTGCTGTTTCACTTTCCGGAAATGGCCAGCCGCAACTGGCGCACGAGTTTCGACGCCTATCCCTGGCGCTCGTCGGCCAAAGATTTGCTGGCGTGGCAGAAAGGCATGACCGGCTATCCGCTGGTCGACGCCGGCATGCGCGAATTGTGGGCCACGGGCATTATGCATAATCGCGTGCGCATGGTGACGGCGAGCTTTCTGGTGAAGCATTTGCGGATCGACTGGCGCGAAGGCGAAAAGTGGTTTTGGGATACGCTGGTCGATGCGGACGCGGCGAATAATGCGGTGAGCTGGCAATGGGTCGCCGGCAGCGGCGCCGACGCCGCGCCATATTTCCGTATCTTCAATCCCAGCGAACAGGCGCGAAAGTTTGACCCAGATGGCGTCTATGTGAGGAAATGGGCGCCGGAATACGGGACGGACGCTTATCCCGCACCGATCGTGGACCACGCCCAGGCGCGGGCGGCGGCGCTGGCAGGCTACGATCTGGTCAGGGGTGCGGGCGGCTAGGCGGCGGCGGCGCCTTGCGGCACAATGCGCGCATTGATTCGGGCGAGGCGCGCGTGGCGACGATCTATCTTCTCAACGGGCCAAACCTCGACATGCTCGGCGTGCGCGAGACGGCGATGTATGGCCACGCCACGTTGGCCGAGATAGAGCAAAGCGTGAGCGCCGCAGCGGCCAGGCACGGCCACACGATCGTTGCGCGGCAGACCAACGCCGAACACGAGATGATCGAACACCTTCACGAAGCGCGCACCGAAGCAGCGGGCGTGATCATCAACCCGGCGGGGTTCAGCTATCATTCCGTACCCGTTCTGGACGCGCTGAAAATACTGAAATGTCCGGTGATTGAGGTGCACATCACCAATCTGCACAAGCGCGATGAAAAATGGCGCGTGAACTCGCTTATCTCCGGCGCCGCTACAGGTACGATCAGCGGCCTGGGTGCGCACGGCTATGTTCTGGCGCTTGAGCACATTGCGCAGCTGCTGGCGAATTAAGTTCGCTAGTTCGTCGGAATGATAAAGCTGCCGCTGGCTGCGCCTTCGGGCCAGCGCTGAGTGACGGTTTTCTGGCGCGTGTAGAACAGCACGCCATCGCGTCCGTATTGATTGAGATCGCCGAACGCCGAGCGCTTCCAGCCGCCGAAGGAATGATACGCCACAGGCACCGGGATCGGCACGTTGATCCCTACCATCCCGACCTCCACCTGATCGGCAAATTCACGTGCGGCAGCGCCGTTGCGCGTGAAGATTGCGACGCCATTGCCGTATTGGTGACGGCTGGGCAGCGCAATCGCCTCCTCAAGCGATGCAGCGCGGACGATCTGCAGCACCGGGCCGAAAATCTCTTCCTGGTATGAACGCATCCCCGGCGCGACGCGATCGAACAGGCTCGGGCCAAGGAAAAACCCATCCTCAAAACCCTGCAGTGCGAAGCTGCGGCCATCAACGACCAGTTCGGCGCCCTCTTCGAGTCCCATCTGGATATAGCCTTCCACGCGCGCTTTGTGCGCCGCGCTGACCACCGGCCCAAATTGCGCGTCCGCATCGGTGGACACGCCGACGCGCAGAGCCCCGATCGCGCGCACGAGTTTTTCGCGGAGCGCCGCCGCCGTCTTTTCGCCAACAGGCACGACGACCGGCAGCGCCATGCAGCGTTCCCCCGCCGAACCGAAAGCGGCGCCGCAAATCTCTTCCACGGCCTGATCGAGATCGGCGTCCGGCATGACGATGCCGTGGTTCTTGGCGCCGCCCATCGCCTGGCAGCGTTTGCCCGCCGCCGCTGCGCGCACATAGATTTCATGCGCCACGTCGGAAGAACCGACGAAGCTTACCGCCTTGATCGCAGGATGATCGAGGATGGCGTCAACGACCTGCTTGTCGCCATGGACGACATTGAGCACGCCCTCCGGCGCGCCGGCTTCGATCATCAGTTCCGCCAGGCTCACGGGCACGGAGGGCGCTTTTTCCGAAGGTTTCAGGATAAACGAATTGCCCGCCGCGATCGCCGGGCCGAACATCCACATCGGGATCATCGCCGGGAAATTGAACGGCGTTATACCGGCGACCACGCCGAGCGGCTGGCGCAGCGAATAGACATCGATCCCCGGCCCGGCGCCCTGAGTGTATTCGCCCTTGAGCAAGGCCGGGATGCCGCAGGAAAATTCGATCACGTCGAGCCCGCGCTGAATATCGCCGCGTGAATCGGCAATCACTTTGCCATGTTCCGAGGAAAGCAGCTCTGCCAACGCGGCCATGTTGGCTTCGATCAGACGCTTGAACTCAAACATCACACGCGCGCGCCGCTGCGGATTCTGCGCCGCCCAACCCGGCTGCGCCGCGGCGGCGCTGGCGACGGCTTTTGCCAGCAATGCGCTATCGGCAAAGCCCACGCGCGCCTGCACACTGCCCGTGTTCGGATCGAACACGTCGCCCCATCGTGAAGCGTCAGGTGAAATGGCGCCGCCATCGATATAGTGCGGGATCATGCGCATGACCGCCGTATCGCCCCTGGCGCGGCGTCCGGCAAGTCCCGGCATTGGCGAGATGCGCGTTGTGCTTGAACCGTCCAGCGCAGAGGCACACACTGGCTGGCGGCGGCCGGGCTTGAGGAGAGCGCTATGAAAGTTCAGGAAGCCATGACCCGCGATGTCCAGATGGTCGCCCCCACGGCCAGCTTACGCCACGCCGCTGAAATCATGGCGCGGGGCGATATCGGCTGGCTGCTGGTATCCGAAAATGACCGCCTGATCGGCGCCATCACCGACCGCGACATCGCCGTGCGCGCGGTGGCCGCCGGCAAGGATCCCGCTGCCACCGTTCGTGATGTGATGACGGCTGAAGTCAAATATTGCTTCGAGGACGAAGATATCGAAGCCGTCGCCCGAACTATGGGCGAAGTGCAGGTGCGCCGCTTGCCGGTGCTAAATAGAGAAAAGCGGCTGGTCGGTATTTTGTCGCTGGCTGATGCGGCTTTAGCTTCGCATGCGGCGGCGGTTGGCGACGCGCTATCTGCAATCGTCGCGCCGGGCGGGGAGCACTCGCAGACGCTGCATTGAGAGCGGCTGAGCTATCAATTGGTCTGAAGCCGGCCCGCGCGCAGCGACGGATAGGGATTGAACGCCTTCCCCTTCCACCATCTGCCATCCTCGATCGCGCGCTGGATTTCGAAATGCAAGTGCGGGACCGGCGCATTGCCGGTCATGCCCACGAACCCGAGCACCTGCCCGCGTGTCAGCTGATCGCCTTCCTTTATGTCCGGCGCGTAACGTTGCAGGTGCGCGTAGTAAAAGATGAATCCTCCATCGGAGCTGAGCTGATAAAGCGTGACTCCGCCACGGTCACTGTTGAACAGTTTCAGCACCTTGCCGGGCGCGGCGGCGCGCACCGGCGTTCCGGCCGGCGCCATGATATCGATGCCCTGATGCACACGCCCGGCCGAGCGCGACGCGCCCCAGGTATCGACAAGCTGGCTCCCGCTGACGCCATAAACTGGCAGAAGCAAGCTATCGCCGGTTTCCGCAGGCGATGGCGGCGCGGGCGTTACGGCATTGGGAGATGAGGCGCCGCCTGCCCTCGGCGTATACATCAGCCGCACTTGCAACATGGCAAGCGCCGCCATCGTCACAACGACAAGCAGCGTGATAACAAAGGCCTTTGTTGTCGCAGTCACGGACTACTAACCACCCACGCGTACGCCCGTTCCCTGCCGCACAAATGTTATCCTTAGGCTTCGGCTGCGCCTTGCGGTCGCAAAAGCGCCCCAGATATGAGAGAATCACTCTTGATAAACCGAGGGATCGTGTTGCAACGACGTTCATTCCTGCAAATGGCCGGATCTGGCCTCGTCGCCGCCTGTTTCGCTGATGGCGCATTTGCCGCGCCGTTCGCTCCAGTACAGACGCGTGAAATATCGCTGCTCAACACTCACACCGGCGACAAGTTCGCGGGAGCCTATGTCGATAAGGGCATGTTCGTTCCGGACGCCCTGGCGCAAATCAACCGCGTGATGCGCGATCACCGCACGAATGAAGTTCACACCATCGATCCGGCGCTTCTCGACCTTTTAAGCGATCTCAACGGCGTGCTGGAGGCCAAGGCGCCGTTCCAAATCATCTCAGGCTACCGCTCCCCCACCACCAACGCCAAGCTGCGGGACGCGAGCGAGGGCGTGGCCACTCGCAGCCTTCACATGGATGGCAAGGCGATAGATATCCGCGTTAAGGGCGTGGAATGCGCAGATCTGCGCGATGCGGCGCTGACCATGAAACGCGGTGGCGTGGGCTTTTATCCCGCCTCCGATTTTGTCCATGTTGACACAGGCCGCGTGCGCCGATGGTGATCAGCCGCGATCTGGCAGGACTTTGCTCGCCGCTCCGATCTCAATGAACGTTACGGGCACGCCCGCTTTCACTGCGCGCGCCACTTCCGTAGCGTCCCAGTTTGTCAGCCGCACGCATCCATGAGAGAGCGCCTTGCCGACGAGGCGTGGTTCGGGCGCGCCATGAATTCCGTACGTATCCAGCGTTAGATCGATCCAGACAGCACCCACCGGCGAATTCGGCCCAGCAGCAATGGTCAGCTTCGGCACGTCCTTCTTGTCGAAAGATGGCAGCCGCGCAGCATCGTAGTGATAGGTCGGATTAAACGCGATGGCGTTCACCGCATAAACGCCGGTCGGCGCGGGCTTGTCCGTGCTGCCTACCGTTGCCGGATAGGAAGCGATCAGCTTTTTCGAAGCATCATAGGCGCGCAGAACATTTTTTCCCTTATCGACTTCGATCGACGCGATCTCGATGCTGAGATCGCCGCCGGCGTTAGCGACCTGAATTTGAGTACCAGCCTTGAACTCGGCCGTTGGGTTGAGAGCGCGCAGGAACCTTTCATCCATATGAAATTTTTCGGCTATGGCTTCAGCGGCGCTGGCATGTCCTAGCCGCTCCAGCTTCGCCATTTTCTCGAGATCTTTGGGGATCGCGGTGAACGGACCTTTCACATCCTCTGCAGTGATCGTGTATGCAACCAGCGCTGCGGCGCCATCAGCGCTGGCGAGCGCCTCGAGCATGGCCGCGTCCGCCTTGCCGGTGCGTGGCAAGCCGTTGGTTTCCTGCCAAGCGTTGATCGCGCGGCTTAAATTGCTGCCGGCCAGGCCATCGATTACCCCCGGCGAAAAATGTGCGCGATCCAGCAGAACCTGCGTGCGCACCAGGGATTCATTGTACGCCGCGGCGTGTGCCGCGAAGGGCGCGAGGGTGGCGAATAGAAAAGCGCAGAGCGGTCTGGTTAACATTCGCGGCCTCCTAAGGGGTGAGCAATAGAAGCGCCGCGGTGACTTTATGTTCCGCGGCGCGCTGATGATGGCGGAACAAGCGCGCGCCGCGCCGGGTTTCCCTGGCAAGGAGCCTTTATGCCAAAGAGATCGACCAGCGCCGGGCCGAAACCCGCGACCGCTAAAAATCGCCAACCGGCCGAGCGTGAGAGCGATAATATAAGCAGCGGCGCCGCCGCCTCGCCGCGCGATGCGCAGCGCACAAACGCCAAGGACAGTTACGGTCCTTTCGGCAGGGGCGATCGCGAGCCCCAGCGCACCAACAAGGCGCCGCGAAAGCCTTAGGCGGAAACAACAATTTTAAATTCGCGTTTGGGCCGGTTTGAAACGGCGACTGTGCGCCACGCAGGAGGAAGAAGCGCGGCCGCGATGATCCGGCGAACCATCCATCGATCGTCAACCAGATCGGCGTCGCACCAGGCCAGCCCTGACGGGATAAGGCTATCGAGTTCGCCGCAACGCTCCAGCAATTGACAAGCGCCGTCTTGCCCGCGCGACAGCGTCCAGTACGAGCCTTCCGATCCCATGCGCCTCAGTTTCACGTTCATGGGGACAAAATACCGATCGGGGCAGCCAGGTTCCCGGGTACCTTTACTTTAAACCTTTATACAATCCTGGCTAGCATATCTGGCGTATACAATCGATCTGGCGACGTGCGCTTGAACGGCCTGCGTTTGTTTCGGCGCGGCTCATCGCTTCACATGCACCAGGCGCTGAACAGCTGTTCGCTAAGGCTGCCGTCACTCGAGAGCCTATTGCGCCAGTAATGACTTTAGCGCGTGGCGCAGCGCGAGAGCGGCGCCGATAGGCTGCACCCTGTTGGAGTCACGAAAAATGAGGTCCCGGGCAATCGAAGGCGCCGCCCGCCAGCCGGGCACGAAGCGACCGTGCTGATCAATAGCGGCAAGCACCCGTATACGAGGCGTCGGTATGCCGTTGATCTGACTGCGGGCGGGCATGTCGGATCTCGCTATAGCTCTCACCAATTCTTCCCCCGCGCTGTCGCCTCCAGTCTTCTTCATCATGAGATGCAAATTGCCGCCAACCGGCCGGGTATGGCGCACACGGATTTGGTCGATGACCGCCGACGACTTAACTGCGTCGCCTGCCAATTCCGCTGCGATCCGTGGCCAAATGAAATCGAGACCGAAACCGCTGCGGGTCGTTTCTAGCATCGGTAAAACCCGTTCAAGCAGTCGCCGGCTCAGCATAGGCGCCATGATCTCCACGAGATTGACGTACCTTAAGCGGAAGCTTGAATTACCCAATGTGATCAGGTGAGAGTAATAGGATTGTGTATCAAGAGCGGGCTGGAACAACTCAAGCGCATATTCCTGGCCAGCAGCGACTAGACGGTCGATATCGCCCCCCACACAGTCAATGTCGTCGTCCGGAAACCAGAAATAGTCGTAGCTGGCGAGCGTTTCGGGATAATTGCGAAAGAAATCGAATAGGCCGTCCCATTTGCCGCCCTTTTTGCGGTGAACGCAAACAGCCTCCGGGAAAAGCCGGTCAGCATCGTCGCCGTAATAGCTAACCGCGACATCCACGTTTTTTCCGCCGCGAGCCCAATTCCCGTGCAAGCTCGCGTCGCCGCACCGAACGACCGCCAGAGCACGCGCGGGAAAATTGGCGCTGCTCATTTCATTGCCTCGCCTTGATCCACCTGCGCACGCGCGTTATCGACTGATTTATCACTTGATGCATGTCCAGATACTGGTAGGTGCCGCAGCGTCCTATGAAATGCATATGGTCCTGCAGGGCTGCCCGCTCGGCATAGCTATTGTAGAGGCGGTCATAGCGTCCGTCGGTCGTTTTTACTGGATAGTAGCGTTCCCGTCCATTTTCCCGGTAGTCGCATGGCTCTTCGACGGTGCGGATCACAGTGTCTGTCATTCGCACATGTTGGCCCACGATATTGTGCCACCAGGTTTCGCGCGTAAACGGTCCATTGTCGGTGTAATTGATGACAGCGTGTCCTTCGGCCTCATCGACCGAATGTGCGTGAAGGTGAAAGCGGATCGAACGATACGGCAGCTCGCCGAGGTCGTAGTCAAAATATTCGTCGATCGGCATCGAATTGAAGCATGCGTCGTAGCGGGTAGATAACTCGCTCGAAAAGCTTTCGCCCAGGCGCACATTTATTCGGTCATGATCGAAGATGTGCTGAAAAAGGCGGACGAAACCGTCCTTCGGCATCGCCTGGAAGGAATCGTTGGGAAAGTAGCGGCCTTCGCGGTCGTTCCGGATTTGCAGTCGCCGCACCACAGCCGCGTCCATCTCCGCAAGATCCATCCCCCACATTTTTTTCGTGTAGGGACGAAAGAAAAGGTCGGTGAGCTCCGGGCCGATGGCGCTGTAGAGGTGATCCTCCGCGCTGACGATGGGCGTGCGGACCACGGCGTGTTGGGCGAGGAGGCCAGCCACCTCTTCCGACGATTGAAGCGAAGTTCGAAAGACGGCGTTCACCGTGTCGAGGTTTACGGGCAGCGGCGTAAGCTGACCATCGGGAAGACGCGCGACGACCCTATGTTCGTAATGCAGCCAGTCCGTGAAGCGCGACAGCCACTCGACCACCTCAATATTGGAAGTATGAAACAGGTGCGGACCATAGCGATGTATGCGGACGCCGCTTTCATGCACCTCGTCGAAGCAATTGCCCGCGATGTGTTCGCGGCGGTCAATAACATCCACCGCGAAGCCAGCATCTGCCAGTTCGCGGGCGAAAACCGCGCCCGCAAAACCTGCGCCCACTACCAGGAGTTTTGTCATCGCCACAATCCAGTTTGGCTATCGAAGGACAAGAGAACGGCGTTCGTCAAGCAAAGAACGAGCGTGACGCAAACTAATTTCTAGACGCGCTCGACTTCCGGTTTTCTTATTGGACGGGCAGCACATCACTGTTTTGGCCGATTAGAGAGTGACAGCCCGCGACGCTGCCTTTCTTGCCATTTCCATCTCCGATTTGCCCTCGCCGCTATGCCTTCAGGCGATAGCCGGTGCGGAAAATCCACCAGATCACGCCGAGGCAAAGCAACAGAAAGCCGAAGATCGCCAGCAGGCTAAGTCCGATGCCTACATCGGACTGGCCGAAAAAGCTCCAGCGGAACCCGCTCACCAGATAGACCACCGGATTGAACAGCGTGACGTTACGCCAGAATTCCGGAAGCATGTTGATCGAGTAGAACGCGCCGCCGAGGAAGGTCAGCGGCGTAACGATCAGCAACGGGATGATCTGCAGCTTCTCGAACCCGTCTGCCCATAGCCCGATGATGAAGCCAAACAGCGCGAAAGTAACCGCGGTCAGCACCAGGAACAAGAACACGATCAGCGGATGCTCGATCCGGTAGTCCACGAACAGGCGCGCCGTAACCAGCATGATCGAACCGAGGATAACCGATTTGGTCGCCGCGGCGCCGACATAGCCGATAACGATCTCCATCGCCGAAAGCGGCGCAGAAAGAATCTCATAGATCGTGCCGGTAAAGCGGGGGAAATAGATGCCGAACGAGGCGTTCGAAATGCTCTCCCCCAGCAGTGAAAGCATGATCAAACCCGGAACGATATAGGCGGCATAGCTGACGCCGTCGATATCGGCCATGCGCGAACCGATCGCCGAGCCGAACACGATAAAATAGAGCGAAGTTGAAAGCACCGGCGACAGCAGGCTTTGGCCGAGCGTGCGGAACCAGCGGCTCATTTCGAAGCGATAAATCGCTTTCACGCCGTTGATGTTCATGGCTGGGCCCTCACCAGGCTTACGAAAATGTCTTCGAGCGAAGACTGCTCCGTATTCAAATCCTTGAAATCGACGCCGAGTTCATTCAGGCGGCGCATCAGGGCGGCGATGCCAGTGTCATCAGCCTGTGCGTCGAACGCATAAACCAGATCGCGGCCGCTATTGATTAGCTCCAGCTTGTAGCCGTTTAAGCCTTCCGGCAGGGTTTCAAGCGGGCTTTGCAGATGCAGCGTCAGCTGCTTTTTGCCGAGCTTGCGCATCAGCGCGGTCTTTTCCTCCACCACGATCAGTTCGCCCTTGTTGATGACGCCGATCCGGTCGGCCATTTCCTCGGCTTCTTCAATATAGTGCGTGGTGAGGATGATGGTGACGCCGCTATCGCGCAGGCCGCGGACGATATCCCACATGTCGCGGCGCAGTTCGACATCTACGCCGGCCGTCGGCTCGTCGAGAAATAGGATTTGCGGCTCGTGCGATAGCGCCTTCGCTATCATCACCCGCCGCTTCATGCCGCCCGATAGCGTCATGATCTTGCTGTCGCGCTTTTCCCACAGCGTCAGCTCTTTCAGGATTTTCTCGATCAGCGCCGGGTTGGCAGGCTTGCCAAAAACGCCGCGGCTGAAATTCACCGTCGCCGAGACGGTTTCGAAGGCGTCGGTCGTCAGCTCCTGCGGCACGAGACCGATCTGGGTGCGGGCGGCGCGATAATCGCGCACGATATCGTGGCTATTGGCGGTGACGCTGCCTTCGCTGGCTTTGACGATACCGCAGATGACGTTGATCAGCGTGGTTTTGCCGGCGCCGTTAGGGCCGAGCAGGGCGAAGATTTCGCCCTTGCTGATGTCCAGATTGATATTCTTGAGCGCGCTCAGACCGGATGCGTACACTTTCGACAGATTCTTGACCGAAATGACTGGCTGCATGAATGCCCTCGTCCGCGCGCCGGTTACTTAGGCGCCTTCGCGGGCCTTTGCTAGGCCCCCTTCTTTTGCCCCATCGCCGCGTTTGCAGCCTTGCGCAAACCCAATTCCGGGTGAAACATCCATCCCGTTCGACACGCCAAGACACGCGGCGCTGTAAGACTTGGGCGCCGCCTCACGGGAGGCGCCACCATGCCTGGCAGAGTAACCACTTCCACGCGCTGCATCGCTGTAACCGGCCCTACGGGCGTCGGGAAAACCACTCTCGTTCAAGGCCTTAAAACCGCGGCCGCCGGCGCTTTCGAAAGCGGGGCGGCCAATTCACATCAATCGGTCGAGATCGAGGTGCAGAGCATCGACTTCATGGGCGATGGCTACAGCCTGATCGATACGCCTGGCGCAATCGATTTCTCCGCCGATATGGATTTCGCTCTTCCCGGCGCCGATCTGGCGCTGGTGGTGGCCGATCCCGATCCAGCCAAGGGCGTGCTGGTTCACCCCTTTCTCAAGGAGCTTGAGCGGCTGAGCATTCCCCGCGTGCTGTTCGTCAACAAGATCGATCAGGCGGCCGGCGGCGCGCGCGGCATTCTTGAGGCGCTCCAACCGTTCTCCAGCGCGCCGCTGGTGGCGCGCGAATTGCCGATCTGGAACGGCGACAAGATCACCGGCTTCGTCGATCTGGCGCTGGAGCGCGCCTACGTCTACCGTCCTGGCAAGCCTTCCGAACGGATCGACATCCCCGCCGACATCGCCGCGATCGAGAGCGACGCGCGCTTCCATATGCTCGAGCAACTCGCCGATTATGACGATGCGCTGATGGAGCAATTGCTGAACGATGTCGCGCCGCCAACCGATTCAGTATTTTCCGATTTGCGGCGCGAGACGGAAGAAGGGCTGATCGTGCCGGTGTTCTTCGGCGCGGCGGCGCTGGGGTTAGGCTTGCGGCGGCTGCTCAAAAGCCTCCGCCACGATACGCCCGAGCCGAAAATCGCCGCCGCACGGATCGGCCTCGACGGCGCTGGGGCGTACGTAATGAAGATCACGCATTCCGGTCAGGCGGGAAAACTGGCGATCGCCCGCGTACTCGGCGCGCCGCTGCGCGATAGCGCCGAACTGGTATTGAGCAACGGCCAGCGCGGCCGCGCCAGCGCGCTGTTTTCGCTCCGCGACGGCGCGATGAAGAAAACAGCGCAGGCCGCTGAGGGCGAAATCGTCGCCATCGGCAAACTTGATCCAATCGCACGCGGCGACCTTCTGGGCGCTGCTGCGCCGGCCAAGCTGCGCGTGGCCGCCCAGAGCCGTTATCCGGTCTACCAATTGGCGATTAGCGCCAAGGACAGGAAGGATGACGTGCGCCTCTCCGGCGCGCTGGTGAAACTGACCGAGGAAGATCCGGGACTTTCGGTGGTTCATGATGTGGATTCAAACGAAGTGATCTTGCACGGACAAGGCGAGCCGCATTTGCGGCTCGTGCTCGATCATCTGAAGAAGCGCTTCGGCGTGGAGGTTACGTCGGGCCGTCCCGCTACGCCCTATCGCGAAACCATCCGCAAGAGCGCGTCGCAGCGCGGACGGCATAAAAAACAAACTGGCGGCCACGGTCAGTTCGCCGATGTGATGCTGGAGATCAGGCCGCTGCCGCGCGGCGAAGGATTCCGTTTCACCGACAGGATCACCGGCGGCGCAATACCGCGGCAATGGATACCCGCCGTAGAGCAAGGTGTTCGTGACGCGATGGAGAAAGGCCCGCTCGGCTTTCGGGTAGTGGATGTGGAGGTGACGCTGATTGACGGCGCGTTTCATGCGGTGGATTCGTCGGAGCTTGCGTTTCGCATCGCCGGTCGCAGCGCAATCAGCGAGGCTCTGCCCCATTGCGATCCTGTGGTGCTCGATCCGATCGAAAAGCTGATCGTGTACACGCCGTCCTGGGGCACGCCGCGCGTCAACTCCGCGGTGTCCAGCCGCAACGGACAGATTCTGGGCTTTGAAACGCGCGAAGATTGGCCCGGCTGGGACCAGATCGAAGTGTGCCTGTCTTATGCCGAGCGGCAGGATTTCATTTCAGAACTGCGTTCCCTGACGCAGGGGCTGGCGACATTCCAGGCGCGCTTCAGCCACATGGCTGAACTTTCGGGACGACGCGCCGAAGATGCATTGCGCCGGGCGCGGCATTAAAAGCGAACACAGAAGCGGGCCGCCTTGCAGCGGCCCGCTCCGAATTCATTAATCGCGTTATCGGGTTACAGACCCGTAGCCGACGCGTCAGCCCCGGCCGATGCATCAACCTTCGTGTCATCGACTTTGTCTTTGGTTGTGGTGACGACACGCTTTGTTGTGGTCTTGGCCTTGTCCACGGTTGTTTTAGCAGCGCCTACAGCACCGGAACCATCAACGGTCGCGCCGCCGCTGACGCTCGTGCCAGCGCCTATCGCTGAACCTCCTGTAGCGCCGCTCGCGCCGCCGCTTGCGCCGAGGCCGACGCCTGCTTGACCGCCGCTAGCGCCAGCGCCGAGGCCGCCAGTGGCGCCGCCTACGGTTCCGCCAAGTGAACCCGTTGCGCCGCCGCCAACTGCACCGCCCAATTGCGCATAAGCTGGCGCGCTGAAGGCGATCAACGCCGCAGCCGCAAGTCCAAACTTCAAGTTGTTCATGTTTAACTCCCAGAACGCAGTCCCGCGCGTGGGGGAGAAACGATGTCCGTGGGCGAGGGTTCCCGCACCGGCAGCTATCGCTCAATTGCTAGGCTGCTGCCGGTACGTTTTTCTGCACGGCCGCTTCGGTGGGCAACGCCGCCGGCACGCTCAAGATGAACATGGAGCCAAATCCTTGGCGGCTGCGCGCGGCGATCTGGCCGCCCAATAACGTGACCAGACGCTTGGTGATCGCTAGACCAAGCCCCATGCCGCCATACCGGCGCGTGTTGGAATTATCAGCTTGCATGAACGGATCAAAAATCCGCGTCATCTGGTCGGTGCTCATGCCGATTCCGCTGTCGTGAACTTCGATGCGCACCCAGGCGGCGTTTTCAATGCGCATGCGTTCCGCGCGTAGCACGATCTCGCCATTGCTCGTGAATTTGATCGCATTCGAAAGCAAATTGGCCACGCACTGGCGCAGGCGCGCTTCATCCGTGCGGGCAAAGCCAAGATTGCCAAGACATTGCACGGTGAGCGTATTGCCCGCCCGCTTTGCACCGGCGTCGGCCGCATCGGCGCAAGCGCGCAGCATATCGCCGACATCGAACGATTTCGGCTCAAGCTCGATCTGACCGCTTTCGACCTTCGACATATCGAGGATTTCGTTGATCAGGCCGAGCAGCGCCTGCGCCGAATCCTGAATTTTGCGGACATCGCCGGCGCAGGCGTCGAGCCCGGAGGCGCGCACATCTTCCTGTACGAGTTCGGAATAGCCCATGATGGCGGTGAGCGGCGTACGCAGCTCATGGCTCATATTGGCGATAAAATCGGTCTTGATCTGCTCGGCGCGGGCGTGGGCTTCGCGATCCAGAACGGCCTGCTGTTCGCGCGCCAGCGCTTCGCGCGCGCGCGCCGCCAGCGCGTTGTACGCGCGTACGACGCGGCCGATCTCGTCTTTTGATTTTTCTGACGGCGCGGGCTTTAGATCATCATCCTGACGATCGAAATGACGCTCCAGCGCGCGCAGGCGCGCAATAACCTGCCCGTTCAGCATAACCCAGAGCGCCAGCATCGCAGCAGCGAACACCGCCGTGAGCAGGCACGCCGCCACGAAAATCGAACGCTCCCCGAGCGTCGTGACGGCCTTGGCGTGGCGGGCGTGGATCGCGCCGACCGCGCGTTGATCGGCGCCGCGCAGGGCGATCAGGGACTCGCGGCGATGATCTTCAGTCCAGCTCACTTCTTCGGCGCTAGTCGTGGCCAGCTTTAGAAGGCTGGCGCGCAGCATGGCGCCCGCCTTTGGCGAGACGATACTGACTACATCAAGATCTAGTTGTGTCGGATCACGCAGGCGAGACGTGGAAAGATATTGTCCGAGGACCACGAGGCCCATCGGGCCCGCCTGACCGCGGGAATCGCTGGCCGGACGCGCCGCGTAAAGCAGCGGCCCATGCTGCGTCCACACCACGCCGGTCCGCATGCCGTTCTCCGTTTTCGGCGCAGCGCGCGCATCGCTAAGCACGACGTTGAACAGGAAGTCGCTGGCTTCCAGCCCACCGTCCCTCGCGTGGTTCCGGCCCCAGACGATGCGGCCCTTGTCATTGACGAACAGCAAAACGTCGACGTCGTATTTGGCGAACCATTCGACGTTGAAACTGTCGGCATAACCCGGCTGGCGGCCCATCAGGAACGCGCGGGTATCATCCCAATCGGCATAATCGTTGACGCGCGCCGCCAGGTTTTTCTTGTACGCGGCGAGGCTGGCGTGGACGCGGCGCACGTCGCTATCGTGCTGCTGGGCTTCGACACGCTGAAAATCGGCGCGCACGGAACGATCGAGGATCAACCACGCCGCGCCAAACAGGACGCAGAACAGGACAACGAGCGCGCAAGCGAATCTGGCGGTCAGCTTCATGGCTGTCCGTCCAGGGCTTCGCACGCGGATAGCTTGACCGCCATGGCGCGTTTTTAGCGCACGACGTTTAAGGAACCGTCGAAGGAACGTTGTAAATAAAGTCTTTCGGCGACCTAGAGCGCGTAAGCAACCCAGACGTTGGGTTCTTCGTAGCGCCCGCGCTGACGATCCAGATCGATCGACACCGGCACGAGCGCGCCGTCGAGCTTGTATTCGCCCGATTGTTCGAACTGGCGATTGGTCCAGGTTTCCCAGAACGCCACCGGCTCCTCGACCACCATGGAACGCTTGCAAGGGCCGATCAGGCGCGCGCCGGCGGACAAATGGCTGCGCAGCCAGGGATCGAACACCCGGCCGCGTTCATCGGTCCAGGTAATGTAATCGTCGATCGAAACGTCAGGATGCTGCGCCTTCGCTGACGGCCGCACCGGCGCGACAAGGCCATTGAGGCCTTTGGCGCGGGCCAAATCGAGCAGCGCGTTGATCATCAGCTTCGCGTAGCCCTTACTGCGGTGAACTTTCGGCACGGAAATGGCCAGGGCGCCAAGCATGTTGGCTGGCTGGCCCGCCTTCCCAGACGCCGATTCCACCACCCAATCCCAGCCCTCGGGCGGTAGCGCATTGGGCTCGCAAAGCAGCGGAACGCAATTGGCCGCGGCGGCGACATAGCCGGTTTCCTCATCATAGAGGCACAGCTGATAGTCGGGGTATTCGTCGAGCAAGGACGAATAGAGGGCGTAATGAGCCCGCGTATAATTAAGGTAACCGAGCTCACTCCAGGCGGCCTGCTCAATCACGTGGGCAGCCTTTTTCAACTCGGGGCTGTCCGCGCGCGAGCGGATGGTCAGGTGGCCTGCCATTTGAGCATTTCCTAATTTTGCATTTACGCCGACCGCCCAAAACCGCAGATATCACCTGCCGCCCGAGCTATTCCCTTAATAAAGTATAAACAAAACCCCCGCAAGCCCTAGAGAAGAAAAGTATTTGTTAACCATGTTTACAGCGTTTGCCTGCGTTAATACTTGTTAGAACCTCCAGATTCAACTGTAGCGGGCAGGTAAATGGTTAAACATCGCGCAAGTGCTTAATGCGTGTTAACCACTTCAACCTGAGCGCGCCCTGGAAAGCGCCAGTCATCGCGGTAAGAAAATCTTCTTCTACTGGCGCCTATGCTTGCCCGTTGAGGTTCACGAGCCGATGCAGCAAAAAGAACGCAGTCGATACGAGGGGGATTTTGCGCGCCTTACGGCGCTGGCGGGCGGGGCGCTAGCCTTCTTCGGCGCACTACTTCTGGCTGTAATCGCGTTTGCCGGCTGGTCGTCCAATCAGACGGCGTTTGAACGCGAGCGCACGCTGGTTGAAAACGCGCTCAATCAATCGATCGCGCGCACGCTGAACGAGCAGAAATCGGTCGCCTGGTGGGACGATGCGGTGCTGGCGATCAATGACGAAAAGATCGATCTGGACTTCACCGACGCAAATTTCGGCGTGTTCCTCACCGAGACCTACTCGCAGGACGAAGTCTACATTCTCAACGGCCGTGATCAGCCGATCTACGCGTTTGCCAGTTCGGAGCGGCGCGCGCCGTCTACGTTCGAACAATTGCGGCCGGCGCTGAAGCGCGTGATCGAAGAAGCGCGCCTGGGCAAGCCGTCCACCCTCACCCAGCGCCCCGATGTGTTTGCCGCCAGCCAGAGCAATTACCGCATGCTTTCTGGCGTGTTGCGCCTGGCGCAATGGAGCGGCCACGTGCTGTCGTTGAACGGGCGGCCGGTGATCGTGACCGCGATTACGATCGTGCCGAACGTCGATTCCACTGTTCTGAAAGGCACGCCTAATCTGCTCGTCAGCGTCGTGGATATTGACGAGGCGTTTGTTTCGGAAATTGGCCGCTCTCTTCTGCTTGATGATCTCACGCTTAAACCCGCCGACGCGCCTCTGAACGGTATGGTGGCGGAGCGCTTCATCGCCGACGATGGCGCCAAGGTAGGCGAGCTGCGCTGGATGACCAAGCGCCCCGGCCAAGTATTGCTCACCGTCATTCTGCCGTTAGTGGGCCTTGGCCTGGCCGCCGCCGGCGTCATCTTTGCGAACATGCTGTTGCGCCTTCAGCGCGCGACGGCGGAAATCACACAGAGCGAAGTGCAGGCGCGCCACGAGGCGCTGCACGATACGCTTTCGGGACTGCCAAACCGGCATTTCTTCCTGCAGCGGCTGGAAGGCCTGCTCGCGGCGCCGGACGCGAACGCGCACAAAACAATCTCCGCCTATGTCGATGTTGATCGGTTCAAGGACATCAACGATACGATGGGCCACCACGCTGGCGACATGCTGATCAAGGCCGTCGCCGAACGGCTGCGCGCGCAATTGCGGCCTGAGGATTTCCTCGCCCGTTTCGGCGGCGATGAATTTGCCCTGCTGTGCGTGTCGTCGTCGTCCCATGGCGGCGAAGTGCTTGCGCGCCGCGTAGCGCAGGCATTCAACCTGCCCTTCATGATCGACGGCCAATCCATCCGCGTTACCGCCTCGGTCGGCATCGCCGCGGCGCCGCGCGACGGCAACACAGCCGGCGACCTGATGCGCAACGCCGACATCGCGCTTTACGAAGCCAAGAACCAGGGCCGCAACCGCGCGATCCTGTTCTCACAGGAAATGGCCCAGCGCGTCGCCCAGCGCCGCTCGATCGAAGTCGATCTGCGCACGGCGATCGAACGCGACGAACTCGAATTGCATTTCCAGCCGCTGGTGAACGCGAAGACGAGCAAGATCGGCGGCGTCGAAGCGCTGCTGCGCTGGACGCATCCCGAACACGGTGCGCTCTCGCCCGCCGTATTCGTGCCCGTCGCCGAAGACGCTGGCCTGATGCCGATCCTGGGTGATTGGGTGCTGCGCCGCGCGATGGAAGCGGCCAAGCGCTGGCCGGATCTGGAAATCTCGGTCAATCTTTCGCCGGTTCAGTTCCGTCACGCCGATATCCAGAACCGCTTGTTCCGGCTGACACAGGAATTCGGCGTCGATCCGCGCCGCATCGTGCTGGAAATGACCGAAGGCGTGTTGATGGAAGCCAATCAGCGCACCAAGGAAACACTCGATTCCATCCGCGCGATGGGCTTCAAACTGGCGCTGGATGATTTCGGCACCGGCTATTCGAGCTTTGCCTATCTCTGCCAGTTCAAGTTCGACAAGCTGAAGATCGACCGCTCGTTCGTTACCGGCTTTGCACGCGGCGAAGTTCCGCGCAGCGTGATCAACGCCGTCGTTACCCTTGGCCAGGGCCTGGGCATGTCAGTCGTGGCAGAGGGCGTGGAAACGGAATTCGACGCGCTCGCCATGCGCCATTTCGGCTGCAACGAAATGCAGGGCTATTTCTTCTCGCGCGCGGTGCCCGCCGATGCGATCCAGGCCCTACTCGCCGCCGATAGTCTGGCTCCCGCCGCCGCCGAGAGCGCGCCTGCCGCCGCCGCGCGATAACTTTGCGCGCGCCCGCGAACTAGGGCAGGATTTGCCGCGCAAACGGAGGCGAACTTGGCGAAGAAATCGATTGAAAGCGAGACGGCCGCGCCGAAAGGCAATGCCGAATATCAATGGTCGCAGTTCGATTCCGAAGCCTATTTCCAGCACTATTATGGCGATCCCCATCCCGACGACGATCTGGTGATCCAGTTGGCCGCCGCCGCCCTGCGCGAGGCCGAGCCCAAGGGCAAAAAGCTCAGCGTCGTCGATGTCGGCACCGGCCCGAATCTCATTCCGTTTTTTTCCGCGTTTCCCCGCGCGTCCAAACTGACCGCATGGGAATATGCCGAAAGCAATGTCGAATGGCTGCAAGCCGAATTGCGGCGTGACACGCTGCGCCCGCAATGGCGCCATTTCTGGGATGTCGCGCGTATGGCGCATGCCGATCCATCGCTGCCGGATAATCCTCTGCCCGCGCTGAAGGCGATCTCAGACGTGCGCCAGGGTTCAGTGTTCGATCTGCCGCGCGCGGAATGGGACGCGGCGACGATGTTCTTCTGTGCCGAAAGCATCACCGAGCGCCACGACGAATTCGAAGAAGCCTGCGCCAGCTTCGCACGCTGCGTAAAAACCGGCGGCGCGGTCGTCGGCGCGTTCCTGGTGCGCTCAGGTGGTTACGTCGTGGCCGAGCGGCCCTTCCCGGTGCTGCACATTTCCAGCGACAGCATCGCCGCCACGTTTGGGAAACACGCAACGCATGTGAAGGCAGATCACATCGGCATCGTCGAGCGCGAGATACGCTCAGGCTATGCGGGATTTATTTTGCTGACGGGGAAAGCGAAGTAGCGGACGGGTTCTCACCTACGAAAGCGTTCCCCGCGCTCTAACCACCGAACTTCCAGTGAATCTCCGCAACAACCGTATCGCCCGCTTCGCGCAAGCCATCGACATTCGTGCCGATATACGAAACGCGCAGCTCAAACGGCTTCAGCGGCAAGGTCACGCCCGCGATCCAGTCGACCTTGTCGTCGCCGAAGGCGCCGTCTTCCCAGCCCAGTCCGACATTGGCGCTGGCTTCTGTGAAGGGCAGCGGCGCGCTTAGGCCGGCTTTGGCGTAAACATTATCCTGATCGCCGAGATTGGTTTGCTCCGGGCTGTACGCCACCTCACCCGAAGCGGTGAGCATGCCGATCGGACGCGAAAGCACGGCGTAAAATTCGTAATACTTCGCATCATCCACACCCGGATAGGCGTACCCTCCGGCGCCAGCGTCGAGCGAAAAGCCGCCGCCAATCTCGCCCGCCCAGCCCAGCGCGCCCATCAGCTCGACGTCATCGCCAATGTCCACGATCGACGAGGCCCAGCCATAAACGTAGAAGCCGCTTGCGGCGGAGAGCGAGAGTTCGCCCTGCACTGCCGGTTCGCGATCGGTGAGCGATACGCCGCGATAGCGATAATCCGAGACAGCCGCGAGATCGCCGGACAAGCTCCAGTCCCGCGCCTCTTGCCCCTTCGCCGCCGGCGCCGCCATCATGATCGCGCCAAACGTCAGCGTGGCCATGGAAAATGCGCGCATGAAAATGCCCCATCCGATCGCGACTCAGCGTTTGCTGAAGCCAGCGTGGGCTCACGCCGTAAACAAAACCAAAAGGCCTAGGCCTTTGCGTAGATCAGCGCGTCGAGCGCGATGGCGCCCTGCTCGTAGCCGACGACCGGATTGATATCGACTTCGCGGATATCATCGCGCGACAGCATCAGCGCGCCGAGCTTTTGCACGATCTCGGCCACCGCCTTCACGTCCACCGGCGGCGAGCCGCGGAAGCCGCGCAACAAAGCCGCGCTCTTCAGCTTACCGAGTTCAGCGACGATCTCATCAATCGACAGGTCAGGCGGCAGTAGCCGCACATCGTGCAGCGCTTCTGCCAGCACGCCGCCAAAGCCGACAAGGATCACGGGTCCCCAATCGGGATCGTTATTGGCGCCGACGATAAGCTCGACGCCGCGCTTGCCCATGCCTTCGATCAGCACGCCATCGAGGGTGAGATCGGGCTTGGCGCGTTTGACGTTGCCGTAGAGCCGCTCCCAGCCCTCCACCAGCGCCGCTTCGTCCGCGAGATTGAGGATCACGCCACCCGCATCCGATTTGTGCGACAGATCAGGCGACTGCGCCTTCAGCACCAGCGGATAGCCGACCGTTTTGGCGACGGTCTTGGCCTCGTCCAGCGTGCGCGCGAACGCGCCCGGCGGAATCGGCACGCCGAGGGCGGTGAGCACACGCTTGGCCTGGTATTCGGCGTTGACGCCGGGCTCGATCGTCACGGCCGGCGCCGCCGCCAACGCTTTGCGTGCGGGCGCATTGAGGCCGCGGGCATGATCGGTGAACCGTTTCAGCGCCCGGAACACACGCTCCGTCGACGGGAAGAACGGCACGCCGAGCGCGCGCAATTCATCAACGTAGGGCTTCGGAATAGCCGCGCCGTCGTCCAGGCCGGCGAAGATCACCGGCTTGGCCGGCTTCAGCGCCTTCAGCGTTTCGATAATCGGCGGCAGTTTGAGATCGGACGTCCATTTATCGGTGAGGATGATGCAGATCACCACCGAGCCGAAGCGATCATCGGCCAGAACCGGGGGCAAACAGTTTCGATAGAGATCGCGATCGACAAGCGATTGGGCGGTCAAATCCATCGGATTGGTCGGCGGCACGAATTCCGGCAGCACCGCGCGCAATGCTGCTTCCGTTGCTGGCGCCATAGCCGGCAGGTCGAGACCCACGGCTTCGCAGAAGTCCAGAGACAGCGCCTTGAACGCGCCAGACTCGCCAAACACACACGTGCCCGCGCCCTTCGCCGGCGGAGGGCAGCGCAGGAACAGCTCGGACACGTCGATCAATTCCTCGATCGTATCGACAACGCAGACACCGGCATGCTCCACTTTCGTGCGCATGACCTGATAATTGCCGGCCATGGCGCCGGTGTGCGTTTCGGCCGATTTGCGCGCCGCGGCGCTCCGGCCCGGATGCAACAGCACGATCGCTTTACCCGCCGTGCGCGCATCTGCCGCCAGTTTCAGAAAGCGTTTGGGATTGCGGAACTGCTCCACGACCATGGTGATGACCTTGGTGCGCTCGTCCGCGATCAGGAAATCGACGTAGTCCTCTACGCCACTGCCCGCTTCATTACCCGTGGAGATGAAATAGGTTAGCGGCACGTCATTAGCCGCGAATGTGGCGCAGAGCACCACCGCCATCGCGCCGCTTTGCGAGACGACGCCAACGCCCTGGCCCGCGCCCAGTGGCGATGTCGGCGTCTGCACGAAGGTTACGTTTGCCTTATCGACCGAATTGACGAAGCCCAGGCAATTGGGGCCTTCGACAATCATGTTCGCTTCGCGCGCGATACGGCCGATTTCTTCCTGCGCTTTCTTTCCTTCAGCGCCGCCCTCGGCGAAGCCCGCCGCAAAGATCACCACTCCGCCCACGCCGCGCCGCGCACACGCGTGCAACGAGTCGATTACGCCCGCTTGCGGGATCGCCAGCACGGCGCAATCGACGCCGTCGGGCAGCGCGTCGATTGAGGGCAAGCACGGCTTGCCGTCGATCTCTGCCCGTTTGGGGTTGATAAGGTGCACATCGCCAGTGAAGCCGTTTTCGGCCAACACCTTCATGACGTTGTTGCCGAGCGAGCCCTTTTTGTCCGAAGCGCCGACGACGGCCACGGACCGCGGACGGAGAAATCTCGCAATTTCAGCGCGGCCGGGCGCGGATTGAACCGTCATGCATCCTCCCTGATTTAAATCTAATGTTAGTAATAGACCGTCCAAGTCAACTTTGGCTGGCGCGGCTAAGTGGCCGCCCGCCGCGGCGCCGGGGCATCGTCGATCACGAGCGAGTCCTCTTCGCCCCTCTCCGGTTCGGCCGGTTCGGACGCGGCAAGTTCTTCTTGCAGCACCTGCAGCGTCGCCAGCGCTTCGGGCGCCAGCGCCTTGCTGCGCGGCATACGGTTCCAGGCGTCAAGTGCGGCGATTTTGTAGGCCTCGGCCAGCGTGGGGTAGTTGAACGTGTTCTCGACGAAGTAATCCAGCGTGCCGCCGAGATTGAGTACGGCCTGGCCGATATGAATCAGCTCCGTCGCGCCTTCGCCGACGATATGTACGCCGAGCAGCCGGCGTGTATCGAGGGCGAAGATCATTTTCATGAACCCGCCAGAAAGCCCCATGATGTGGCCGCGCGAGGTTTCACGGAAGCGCGCGACGCCGCACTCGTACGCCACCCCCTTTTCGCGCGCTTGTTCTTCGGTGATGCCGATCGTTGAAATCTCCGGCACGGAATAAATGCCGTAGGGAAAGAATTCCGGCGGCGCCTGCATCGGGGCGCCGAAGGCATGGCACGCTGCGATCCGGCCCTGCTCCATGGAGGTGGAGGCAAGGCTGGGAAAGCCGACGACATCGCCGACAGCATAGATATGCGCTGCCCCGGTCTGGAACGTGGCGGGATCAACCTTGATACGGCCGCGCGCATCGGCAGTAAGGCCGCAGAGATCGAGGTTCAAAGTCGCGGTCGCGCCCTGGCGGCCGGCGGCGAACAGCACCATCTCCGCCGCGACCTGACGGCCGCCTTCGATATGCACGATGCAGGTATCGGCCAACTTTTCGACGCTTGTAGCCTTGCTCTGGAACCGCAGCACAACACCATGATCGCGCAGCTCGTGGACGAACTCATCGATCAGTTCGCGATCAACAAACGGCAACAGAACCGGACTCGGCTCGATCAGCGTAACCTTGACATCGAGCGCGCTGAAGATCGTGGCGTATTCCACGCCGATCACGCTGGCGCCGACCACGGCGAGACTGCGGGGCAGGTTTTTGATGTCCAGGATGTCGTCGGCGTCGAGCACGGTTTCGCCGTCGAATCGAATATCGGCGGGGCGGTGAGGATACGTGCCAACGGCAATGATGAAGCGTTCGGCGCCGAAACTAATCGTTTCGCCCCCTTCGGTTTTGACCTCCACCGAATAAGGATCAAGAAAGCGCGCCGCGCCATGCACGGTATCGACGCCATTACGCGCGAACTGGTCTTCAAGAATCTCGACCTCATGATCGAGCGTCATCCCTAGGCGGCGGGAAAGGTCGCCCGCTGTGATGTCGCGTTTCACACGATAGCCGCGGCCGTAGAACCCGCGCTCGCGCCAGCCGGAAAGATTGAGCACAGTTTCGCGCAAGGTCTTGGACGGTATTGTGCCGGTGTGGACGCATACGCCGCCCACCCGCCGGCCTTTGTCGATGACCAGAACCTTCTTCCTCAGCTTGGCCGCCTGAATGGCCGCCCGCCGTCCGCCCGGTCCTGAGCCGATGACGATTAGATCGTAGTGAGGCATATTCCACCGCGCCGCTTGCCCGCACGATATGCGCCGCGTTGTTGGAGAATTTATTAACCAACCGCCCATGCGCGCCATTCCGGGCCATGAGCCCCCGGAATGGCGCAGCGACAGGATCAGAAGCCGGCTTTCAGCCCAATGAACGCCGCCCGGCCCGGCGAAGCATAGGTATAGATTTCCTCGTAATCCTCGTCCGTGAGGTTCTCGATCCGTCCGTAGAGCGAGAGCTTCTCCGTCAACCGGACGTCGCCCCCCAAAGTAGCCAGCGTGAACGCCGGCAGCGTCACGCGCGAAGGGCCGATGAGCGTGAAATTGCTGTCCTGAACATCGCCGTTATAGCGCACGCTCAGGAAGGCGCCGTAACGCCCTGCCGTGCTGCGCCAGGAAACGTTGGCGCTCGCTGTATGCGGCGGGCGCCGCAATTCCTCCAGCCCGTCCTGCTCGGCGTCTACATAGGCATATGACGCCGCGATCCGCCATTGCGCACCCAAAGCCGCCTGCGCACTGACCTCGACGCCGCGGCGCGGCGATTTGGCTGTCAGGTTTACCGGCGAGGCGATGAACAGCGGCGGCGCGAAATTGGTGAAGATTTCATCTTCCAACGTTGCGTCGAAATAGGTCACGTCGATCCACACCGCCCCGCCGGCGAAACGCTGCTCGACGCCCGCTTCCCAGCCTTCAGATTTTTCCGGCTTGAGATCGGGATTGCCGGCGAACGATGTCGGATCGAAGCCGAACAATTCGTAATAGCCTGGATTGGTCACGCCGGAGCCTGCGGCCGCGTGAATGCGTGTTGCGTTGTCGAACAGATAGCTCGCTTGCGCGCGGTACGTGGTGGAATCGTCGAAGAGTTCGTTCCAATCGCGGCGTACAGCTATGCCAAGACCGAGCTTGCCGCCCGCGATTAGATTGTAATCGAACACCAGGCCGGTGTTGTCCGCCTCGCGCTTCAGCGCCTGGCTCGGATTCAGGAACGGGCTCGTATTGAGGTAGGTCTCGCGCTTGAAATCGACAGCGCCGGTCAACGTGTGGCGCAGACTTTCATCGCCGAGGCGCAACACCGATTCGTAAGACGCCTTGTAGCGCCGGCCTTCATCGCCCGTCTGTCGAGAGCCGAATTCGTAATTGTCGCGGCCGGAACTGACGCCTTGCAGCGTGAGCGCATTGGACCATTTGCCGGAAAGCGCCTCGCCCTCCAGCCGCGCGAGGCCGTAAAGCGCTTCGGTTTTGAAAGCGCCGTCGCCATCGGCGACGAAGCCGAAAGACGGCCCCGGCGGAAAGCCGAAATCTTGGCTGTTCACGTCCGCTTCGACGCGCGCATAGCGCGCCACCGCCCTGAGCCGAAGATCGTCGTTGAACGAGTACACAGATGTCGCCGAGAGCGCGGCGTTGTCCGCGCCGAGATCGCGCAATCCACCGCGCGCTGTTGGCGCGCCATTCGTAGTTCCCGCGCTGGCGCTGAACGCGTAGTCGAGATCGCCGCTCACGCCCGCAAAGCGCGCCGCGCCGTTCCAGCTATCGAACGAGCCGTATTCGATGCGCCCGCGCACGCCCGGCGCCGAAGAGCCGCTGAGCGTGGTATAGCTGATCACGCCGCCCAGAGCCTGCGCACCGTAGAGCGCACTTTGCGGCCCGCGCAGCACTTCTACGCGCGCGACATCGTCCGCAATCAGGCTTTCGAACGCGAACTCGCCCTGGAACGGATCGCTGGCCTCAATGCCATCAATCAGCACCATGGTGTGGTTGGCCTCAGCGCCGCGCATACGCACCTGGGTAAGCTGCCCCGGGCCGCCAGCACGGCTCACCGAAACGCCCGGCACGTCGCGCAGCACATCCGAAATCGCCCGCACCTGCCGGGTTTCGAGATCGGCCGGCGAGATCACTATTGTAGATATGCCGAGCACGTCGCGCTCCGCCCCGCCCGCGCGCGTGGCGGTGACGACGATTTCATCCGATTGTGCGAAAGCAGGCGTGGACACGAGGGCCGCGGCGAACGCCACGGCGGATACAGATATACGCATTGCAAATACTTCCCGTCGGCGCCGGTCACGACAGGATGGAGACCCTCCGCATGATGCGGCCGACGCGCCCGGCGGCGGGCGCACTTGCGCCGACCGGACTGGTCGAAGCGGTTCTCCACCGCTTATGTCGCCCAGACGGGGTTCCGCGCCTTGGACTCGACCTGGTCCACGGCAAGAGCGACACGCGACAGCCGGTCTCCTGGCTTGCGGGTCATCACGCGATGCGCGCCTTCCCGGACAAAAGCGGGTCCAGTGGCTGCGGCCGGCTTTCGCCAACCACGATGCGCATCGCGCTCGCCGCTCACAGTTGCAGGGACAGCCTCAGATTCGGAAGGACAGCCTTCCTCACTGCGTTCCCGTAAAGCCCTCTCGGGCGCCGACGCGATAAGAGCCGCTTAAGGCGCGCGCGCGCGATCCGCAAGCGAATTTCGGCGCCCCTTTGTTTCGCACCGGGTTCTGGGCGAAAAGAGCGGAGGGAGGCAAAGTATGGCGCAGAAATTCATCGCCGCGATCGATCAGGGCACGACCTCCTCACGCTGTATCGTGTTCGATGAGGCCGGCGCGCTCCGCGCCATGGAGCAGAAAGAACATCGCCAGATTTTCCCGCGCCCCGGCTGGGTTGAGCACGATGCGGCCGAAATCTGGGAAAACACGCAGATCGTCGTGCGCGGCGCGCTGGCCAGGCTGGCGATCGGCCCGCGCGACCTGGCGGCCGTAGGCATAACCAATCAACGCGAAACCACTCTGCTGTGGGACAGGAAAACCGGCGCGCCGATTCACAACGCCATCGTCTGGCAAGATACACGCACCGATCAACTCGTCCGCGAGATCGGCGGCAATGCCGGGCAAGACCGCTTTCGCGCGCAATCCGGCCTGCCGCTGGCGACCTATTTCTCGGGCCCCAAAATCCGCTGGCTGCTCGATCATGTTCACGGCGCGCGCGAGCGCGCAGCGCGCGGCGACATCCTGTTCGGCACGATGGACAGCTGGCTGATCTGGAAGCTCACCGGCCGCCACGTAACAGACGTCACCAACGCCAGCCGCACAATGCTGATGAATCTCGCGACGCTGGATTGGGACGATGAATTGCTTGAGGCGATCGGCGTACCGCGCGCGCTGCTGCCGGAAATACGCCCCTCGTCGGAAATTTACGGCAAGGCCACCGGCGTGCTTGACGGCGTGCCCGTCGCCGCCGCGCTAGGCGATCAGCAGGCGGCTCTGTTCGGGCAAACCTGCTTTGCGCCGGGCGAAGGCAAATGCACCTACGGCACAGGCGCATTTTTCCTGCTCAACACCGGCGAAAGCGCGGTCAAATCGAACAACGGCCTGCTGACGACGCTTGCGTACCAGATCGCCGGCGCCACGCCGGTTTACGCGCTTGAAGGCTCTGTCGCGATCTGCGGCGCGCTGGTGCAATGGGTCCGCGACAAGCTCGGCCTGATCAAGAGCGCCAGCGAGATCGAAGCGCTGGCCGCGAGCGTAAACGATAATGGCGGCGCGTATATCGTGCCCGCATTCTCCGGCCTGTTCGCACCCTATTGGCGCAGCGATGCGCGCGGTGTGATCGTAGGCCTCACCGGCTACGTCACGAAAGCGCATCTCGCGCGCGCCGTGCTTGAGGCTGCCGCATGGCAAGTGCGCGAAGTGGTCGATGCGATGAACGCCGATTCCGGCGTCGTGCTGAAAACGCTGAAGGCCGATGGCGGCATGACCGCGAACAATCTGCTGATGCAGATTCAGGCGGACGTGCTGGACGCGCCGGTGGTGCGCCCCGCGGTTACGGAAACGACATGCCTCGGCGCGGCTTATGCCGCCGGACTGGCCGTGGGCTACTGGCCCGACATGGACGCGCTGCGCGCCAACTGGCGCAAGGACACCGAATGGCGCCCCGCGATCACCAGCGAAGCGCGCACGCGCGCCTATGCGCAATGGAAGAAAGCCGTCACGCGCACGTTGGATTGGGTGGAGTGAACCCTTCCCGCGCGCGGGAGAGGAAGTTACTTCTTTCCGATATGCGCCGTGCTGGCGATCTCCACCAGAAATTCCGGCCGCACCAGCGTACACGCAATCGCGTAGCGCGCGGGTTTCGCGCCGGGGAAATATTCTTTGTAGACTTCGTTCACCGCCGCGAAGTGTTTGAAGTCGGATATGAACAGCTGATTGAACACGATGTCGGCCATCGTGCCGCCAGCGCTTTCGACCACGCTTTTGATGATCTCCAGCACACCGCGCGTCTGCGCCGCCGCATCGCCAGGATGGGCGCATTGGCCGTCCTGCGTGAAATCCAGCGTGCCGGAAACGTAAAGCACGCCGTCCACCAGCACGCCCGGCGAGTAAGGCGCGATCGGCGGCGGCGCGCCGGCGGGCGTGATCACTTTGAACGTCATGGTTGCTCCTTATGAGAACGTGCGCGCATGGGTTTGGCGCAAGAGATTTCGGCGGCGGGCTAGCCCGTGTTCACCGGCGCGAACGCCGCCACGGCCTTGAGCGCCCCCGCAAATTGCATCGCCGCCTTGGGCGATTTTTCCACCCGGAATGTCGTAAAGATTGCCTCTCATGGCGAGGCGTTCTAGACGCCCGCATGCACAAGCCGCAACGGCTTGATTTTGCCCGCGCAGCGCCGCTTGATGGCGCGGGGCGGGCAAGAGGCCGTATCAGGGAATGTAGAGCCGAATGAGCGCTGTCAGCGGCCAGCCCCGGCGCAGGACGGGTCTGGCGTTCGCAAAACGATGGCGCGCTGCCCTGATCGTGCTGGGCTATGCGGCGCTGCTGGCGTTTTGCGGGCACGCGATCTTCCAGATTCTGCGCGAAGGCGGGTTCAGCCAGTTCGGCGAAAGTCTTTCGGCGCTGGCGCCGGACGTGGTGCTGCGCGCGGCGGCGATGGTCGCGGCCACTTACGCGCTGATGTGCATCATCGAGCAATTGGTGCTGCGCGACGTTTATGCGCGGCTGCCCTTGGGCTCGACCATTATCGCGCCGCTGATCTCCAATTCGGTGTCGATCGGCATCGGGTTCGGCGCAGTCTCCGGCGCGGCGATCCGTATGCGGATTTACGGACGCCACGGCATGGACACGCGCAATTGCGTGCTGATCGCCTCCGGCGTGACGCTGGTTTCGCTAGCCGGCGGCGCGTGCCTGGCGGCGATCGGCTTGACTGCCGAACCTGAAGCGGTCGGCGCGCGCCTCAATGTTTCTCACGATTTTCTGCGCATTGTGGGCTGGTGTGTTCTGGCGTTTTTCGCGTTGACGCTGTTCGCAGCCGGCGGCAAACGGCGCAAACTCAATCTGCTCGGACGGCCTGTGAAGCTGCCCTCCGCGCGCGCCGGCGCGACGCGGCTTATTGTCGGCGTGGCCGACTGGATGGCCAGCGCGAGCGTGCTGTTCTTCCTGTTGCCGCCAAGCGCCCAAGACAATTGGCTGGCGTTCGCGGCGTTTTTCTCGGCGTTGCATTTCGTGGCGATGAGCACAGGCGCGCCGGCGGGAATCGGCGTGTTCGACGCGGTGATGCTTGGCCTCAACCCCACCGACGCGACCAGCGGGCAGCTCGCCGCCGCGCTCGTTGTCTACCGCCTGCTCAGCTTCATCACGCCGCTGGCGCTGGGCACGCTCGGGCTGATCGTTTTCGAAGGCCATCGCGGGCTTGTCGCCGGACACCATCCACGCCCACCGCCAGCTACCAGATTACGACGCGATACCATGCGGCGCGCGTTCCACTTTGCCGGCGTGTGGCTTGCGGCGCGCGCGATGCCGGGCTTAACGCATGCGCCCGGCGCCACGCGCATACCCGTCGGCGCCCTGCTTGACGCGGCGCGCAAGGCGCCGGCGAGCGATCTGCGGGCGATCACACGCGGCAGGCCAGTGATCGTGATCGCGCCGCATCCCGATGACGAAGTGCTCGGTTGCGGCGGCTTGCTGGCGGCCTGCGCCGCCGCAGGCGTACCCGCGCATGTGGTGATCCTGACCGATGGCTCGCTGTCACATCCCGGCTCGGCGAGCTGGTCGGCCCGGCGCATCGCCGCGCAGCGGGCGCAGGAGGCGCGGCGCGCGGCGCAAACGCTGGGCATGGCGCGTCAGAGCGTGACGCTGCTTGGTCTGCGCGACGGGCGCCTCCTGTTCGACCGCGCGCAGATGATACGCGCGGCGTCTTTCGTTGCGCGGCTGGCGCGGCGCACCAAAGCCTGCACGCTGCTGGTAAGCTGGCGCCACGATCCCCACCCTGACCACGCCGCGGCCGCGTTGATCGCGAGCCAGGCGCGCCGCCATGCGCCGCATCTGCGGCTGCTGCACTATCCGGTCTGGGGCCATCTACTGCCGCGCGACGTAGCGCTGACCGACGGCCCCTGGCGGGTGATGCGGATGGATATTTCGCGCTGGCTGAGTGTGAAGCGCCGCGCGCTGCGCGCCTATCGCACGCAAACCACCGCGCTGATTGCCGATGCGCCGATTACGCTTAGGTTGCAGCGCGATCAGCTCGATGCACTGCTAACTCGTAACGAGATATTCCTGCGCCAAGATTAGGCGGTTTCGGATTCCGGGACATTGGTGAGACGGCGGGCGGCGGCAAGCAGCCGGTCCATGCGCTGCGTTTCGCGCATGATGTCAGGCGCGCGGAGCGGCCGGCGGGCCAGACGCGGAGATTGCGCCTCCAGCTCGGCCCACGCATCTTCGAAATCGAACTGACGCAATGAAGCAAGGAATTTTGTTTCCACTTCGAGGCGTTTGGCCCAGGCGGCGATATCGAGCGCCGGCCAGGCCCGCCGCATGGCGCCGCGCCATTTTGCCCGCCGGTAGAAATCGAGCGCAGGCTCCAGCACGTCATGACATGCCCCAGCGGGATTGCGGACGCGTTCGGCCAAATCATCCGCCCAGCCGCCGCGGGCGCGGCCATCAAGCCGGCAAGACGTGATCACTTGCGGCGCAAAGGAATGGCGCACCGTGCCGCCATGGCGGCGCGCCAGCGCCACCAGCGCGCGGTCTTCGGCGGGCTGGATATCTGGCACGCCGCCGACCTCGACATAAAGACCGGCGCGAAGCCCGAGGCTTGCGCCGGTTTCCATGCGATGGCGCGGCCATGAATCCCACGGCAGCGGATCAATGATGGTCTCGAGTTCGGTGGCTTTTCGCTCGTAGACGAATTCGTTGAGGCCGCGCTCATGCACATAGCTCGGCAACAGCGCGCCTTCGGCCATATCAGGGCAGATCACGCCGCAGATGATGTCGGCGCCCTCGCGCAGCTCACGCAGATTTTCGTGGACCCAATGGGGATCGACGCGGGAGTCGGCGTCGGTTGAGAGAATGACGCCCTCGTCGTCCAGCAGGTGCGAGGCTGCGTTCATCGCCAGACGCCGGGCCATGCCGGCATGAGCGGCGGCGCCCATCAACCGCATATCATATATGTGCAGATCAAACGGCGCATTGGCGCCGAACCCGCGCGCCAACTCCACCGTGCGGTCGCTGCAATTATTCGCAAGCAGCAGCACTGCAAACGAAGCGTCCGCAGTCTGCGCCGCCAACGCGGCCAGGCACGCCTCGATGCGCTCTTCCTCGTCGCGCGCCGGGATCGCGATCACAACTTGATAAGGCGCCGGCCTCCGGGCCAAGCCCGGCGCCAAGGGCGCTGATTCAGCATGCATAATCAGTGGCATGCGCCGCATCCTGCCGCTACAAAGTGATAGTTCAACGCCGATCCCCCACGCCGGGCGCTTGCCCGCCGTTCGACCGCCCACCTTGGCCCGCGCCACTCGAACACTAATTAAGCGCCCCGTTCAAGCGCGGCAGCAAATTCTGGAACTGCAAGAGTATGCTTGCCCTGGGCGCGCCGCTGGACTTGATGGCGGAAAAACCGGAGAAGGCCATGGCGATGCGTGAAGTTCTTATACGTGCCGGTGTTTCGGCTGGCGTTCTGGCGCTTGCCGCGTGCGGCGGCGGGCCGCAGCGGCCGCCGCCCGGTGGCGGCGCGCCAGGCATACCGGCGGCTAGCCGCGTGGTTGCGCCTGAAGCGCTGCTGTTTCTTGAGTTCGACGCCGACCGCGACCGGCGCATCGAACGCGCCGAACTACAGCGCGGCATCGACGCTTCCTGGGCCGACCTTGCCAAGGGCGGCGCGACAATCGGCCAGATCGCACTGCGCGACTGGCTGGACCGGGCGTTGGGTACGGACGAGTTCGATTTCAGCCCGGTGTTCTTCGACTCCAACCTCGACGGGCGGATCGACAAGGCCGAGTTCACTAACGGCTTGAGCAGCCGCTTCACCGCCCTTGACCGCGACAATGACGCCGTACTCACGCGCGCCGAACTCAGCCGCCGCACGCTAGCGCCCGAACGCGGGCGCGCCGGCGGCGAGGGCCCTCGCGCTGGCGGACCCGGTGGCGGACGCGAAGGCGGCCAAGGCCGCGGCGGACCGCCCCCGCGCTAACCCGCCAGGAAAGCGTGCAGCTGATTAGGACCCAGCGGCGCGGCGATGAAATTGCCCTGCGCCACATCGCAGCCGAGCGCGGCGAGGTGGTGCAGCGCCGCGGCGGTTTCCACGCCTTCGCCCGTGACTTTCAGGCCAAGATCGTGCGCCAGATCGATCATGGATTTCACCAGTGCGCGATCATAGGCGCTGGAATCGAGTGCACTGACGAACCGTTTGTCGATTTTCAGTTCCTGAGCCGGAAGCTGCATTAGGTAAGACAGCGAAGAGAGACGCGCACCGAAATCATCGATCGACACTTCAATGCCAGCGGCCATAAACGCGGCGGCGATTTCGTATGCCACGTCCGGATCTTTCATCACCGCGGTTTCGGTGATCTCAAAGCACAGGCGCGCGCCCGCGGCGTTCACGGCCGCGATGGCCTCGGCGGCAAAAGCGCGATCATCGAGCAGGGCCGCCGATACGTTGACCGAAAACGCAATGTCGTGCCCGGCGGCGCGCAGCACGCGCTGATCGGCGATGGCGCGGCCCAGCGTCCACATCGTCAGCGGCGCGATGGCGCCACGCGCCTCAGCGACCGGCACGAACCAATCAGGCGACACCGCCCCGCGCCTTAAGTGGTTCCAGCGGACGAGACATTCCACACCAACAATGCGCCCATCCACCAGCGACCGCTTCGGCTGGTGAGCAAGACTGATTTCGCCGGCCTGCAGATCGTCCAGCAGATCGCGCACCAGAGCCGCGTCCTCAGCCTCGTCAACGCCGCCGCCGTCGAAAAAGAACAGGCGCACGCCCCCCGCCCGCGCCCGCGCCAAGGCGCGCTCGGCGCGATCCAGCAAGGCATAAGCGTCGATGAGCGGTGCGGCCACGACGACATAGCCGGCGACCGCCGGCGCGCCCGGCCGATCAAGCAGGGCGAACAATCGGGCGTTGGCTTGCTGCGCGTCCGGAAGCGCAAACGCCAGCGCCAGAGACTCAGCGCCGAGGCGGCCGACGATCAGCCCCTCGCCCAGGGCGAAGGCATCGGCGGCCGAGCGCGCCTCGCCGCCGTCATCAAGCCCAAGCGCCGCCACGACAATCGCGCCGCCGCCCTGGCCGAAAGCGTCGATCAGGTGTTGCTCAACACCGAGGCGATTGGGCAATCCGGTTTGGGAATCAAGCAGCGCCAGGCGGCGAATATCGTGTGCGCGATCGTGGAAGTCGCCGGGCATGGGCAGGCACCGTGACCGAGTCCACGCGCCGCCGCAACCTGCACGGTTGATCAGGCCTCTGCCGCCTGAACCGTGCGGAAGGCATGCAACAGCGTATCGGGCGTGGCCGCCTCGCTACGGATGGTCATGGGCTGGAAGGCAGCCGTTCCCGGCTGCTGCGTCGTATCGAGCCCGGCGATGGAAACAACTTTTCCGCCGGCAGTAGTCGAGCCGAGCTTGCGGAACAGATTGAACCAGAACGGCGCGCCCATGCCGAAGGCGGCGCCAGCGAAGAAAATCGAAAAAATCCAGATCAGTCCGGCGCCGCTGCCGCTGCGCAGACGCGCCCACAGATTTTCGACCTGGCTGCCGTCATAGTTCAAGCCGCTGCCCGTAAGCGTCACCATCCCGACGCCGGCCGCTGCACGGCCATCGCCGCAGCGCGCATCAATCTGGCCCACCGTGTTCGGCGCCTGCTGGCAGAAGGGGAAAAAGCGCGAGCCGATCGGCAGTCCCAGATCCTCGTATGCGGCCGTTGCGCCCTGCAGCGCCACCACCTGCGTGCCGACGACCTGCGCCGACTGGCCGGCCTGCACGAGCGATTCACGCGCCGCTCCAGCCGTCGCCTCTTCAGCGCCAGCGGCAGGCTGTTCGCCTTCGGCCGCTGCCGGCGCGCTTTCAACTGGAACCTGAATGAGCGGCGTGATCGCCGGCGACGACAGCGAATTGGCGATTCTCACCGCCGAATTCTGATTGGCCATCAGCGACTTGAACGCGTGCAGGATATCAACGTTGAGCGCAATCGCGACGATGGCGCCGATCAGCACCGCGCTGACCTTGGCCTTCTTCTTGAACGTCGCCATCTGCGCGTCGCCGAAGCGCTCGAAATCGTAAGCGAAGCCGCGAATGGTCTCCCGCAACGCTGCGTCGTCCTGCCGG
The DNA here is from genome assembly GCA_031399165.1 of Alphaproteobacteria bacterium. Taxonomy (GTDB): domain Bacteria; phylum Pseudomonadota; class Alphaproteobacteria; order Caulobacterales; family Aquidulcibacteraceae; genus JAKFWI01. The sequence continues at coordinate 80,685 of JANNOO010000001.1, forward strand.
GCGATGATCTTGCCGACTTCCGAACGCGCCAATTGCTCGGCGAATTCGTTGGTGCTCAGCCGTTCGAGGCGCCCTCCGAAATACAGACGCAGCACCGGAGTTTCGCTGATTTTGCGCCATTGCGGGCTCAGCGGCAGCGTGCTGTTCGCTGTCATGTCGAGCGCGAATTGGCGGGCGGCGGCTTTGTCGGTGTGTTCGCGCGCGATCAACAGATTCTGATTGCGCAGCCGCGGTGCGATCGAGCGCGTGTAGAGCGACTCCATCAGGGTAATCATGCCCTTGCGGCGTGATTGCAGCCCCTTGTGCACCGCCTCCTGCATGACGGTGACGATAGTCGAGAACACCACCATCATGGCGCACAGCGCCAGCAGCGCCGTAATAATCCCGTCCATTCTCGAACCCCCTCGCCGTTCTGGCTCCAATCCCCCGGATCCGGAGCTACCGGCCGCGAGCAGACTTTAGCCTCTGAGTAATCTTCCGCAACGGCGTGCGCCTACCGGGCGCAGTTGGCTGTTGCACCACGCCAATGTTATAGTGTAACAGCATCGCTAGGCTGGATATTATATCATTTCACGGGGCGAATACATGAGAGCGAGGCTGATCGGCATCATTGGCCTGGCCGCCTCCTGCGCGGCGCCGGCCATGGCGCAGACCACCACCTCCGAAATCATCGTCACCGCCTCGCCGCTCGCGGGCGATCGGGACCGGTTCGCCACGATTGTCGACACGGTCAACCGCGAACAGATACTGCTTCATGGCGGGGCAAACCTTGCGGACGCCCTGGCGCAGGTGCCGGGCGTGGCCGGCACTGGCTTCGCCACAGGCGCCAGCCGGCCGGTCATCCGGGGCATGGACGCCAACCGGGTCAAATTGCTGGAAGACGGATTATCAAGCTCGGACGTCTCCGAACTTGGGCCCGATCACGGCGTGCCGATCGATCCACTTTCGGCGCGCGCGATCGAGATCGTGCGCGGCGCGGCGACGTTGCGCTATGGCAGCCAGGCGATCGGCGGCGTGGTCAACGCCATCAACAATCGCGTGCCCTCGGTCCTGCCGGAAAAACCGGGTGCGGTGGAGGTTTCCGGCGCTTACGGCTCCGCGGCTAACACCGGCGAAGGCGCGGCGCTGGCGGATGCGCGCGTCGGCCAGCTTGCGCTGCACGCCGACGGTTTTTATCGCACCACCGATAATTACGAGACGCCTGAGGGAATTCAGGCGAACTCATGGTTTCGCGGCGCCGGGTTTTCCGGCGGCGGGTCCTATTTCTTTGGCCCGCAGGACAAGAGCGGCGTCGGCGCCGCCTATATCCATTACGACACGCGCTACGGCATCCCCGGCGAAGACGCCTATATCGACATGCGCCAGGACAAGGCGCTAGCAAAATCCTCCTTCGATATTGGCGCCGGCGCATGGCGGACGCTCAATCTCGATGTCGGCTATGCTGATTACGTACACGATGAAAAAGAACCCGGCGGGACCGTTTTATCGACGTTCAAGAATATTGAATGGGATAGCCGCGCCGAGGCGGTGTTCGGTGCAATCGGGCCGCTCTCAGCGTCCGCGCTGGGCGTTCAATACACCAACCGGAAATTCTCCGCGCTCGGCGAAGGGGCGGATTTCCTGTTGCCCAGCACAAACGAAAGCGCGGCCGTGTTCGCGTTCACCGAGGCGCCGCTCGGCGCGCAACTCAATCTGCAGGCCGCCGCGCGCATCGAAAGCGCCAGGGCGTCCGGCACGCCAGCCTCCGATATCGCTGCCAGCCGCGATTTCACGCCGTTCAGCGCCTCGCTGGGCGGCTTGTACACTGTGAACGAAACGGTGAGGCTCGGCGTTACATTTTCCAGCGCTGCGCGCGCGCCAGCACAGATTGAGCTTTACGCGCGGGGGCCTCATGAAGCCACGGCGACGCTCGAATTTGGCGACCCCGCGCTTGAAATTGAACGGTCCAATTCCGTGGAGGCCACATTGCGCCTGCGGCGCGACGCGTTCGAATTCGATGGCGCCGTGTGGGCCGCGAGATTCGACAATTACATTTATGGATCACTGACAGGGCGCACCTGCGACGAAGATGGCGTGTGCTTGGACGACGACAGCGCCGAATTGCAGGAATTGTTCTACACTCAGCGCGGCGCCAATTTCTGGGGCGTGGAAGGCAAGGCCTCGACCGATCTTTATTCCTCACCCGCAGGCGTATTCTCCACCCATGCCTTGTTCGACTACGTCAGCGCCGAATTCACCGGCGGCGGCGGTCCAGTGCCGCGCATCCAGCCGTGGCGGATCGGCGTGGGAGTCGACTGGACCGGCAAAACCTTCGACCTTGGCGCGCAGGCCGTCTATGCCGGCAAGCGCGACGACATCGCCGCGGAAGAAACGCCGACCGAGGATTATTGGGAGCTCCAGGCCCAGGCCGCTTGGCGCCCGATCGCGGAAAAACCCGATTTCGAACTTGCCCTCGTCGGCCGCAACCTTGCGGATGAAGTGCAACGCAACGCCATAGCCATCAACAAGGATTCCGTCGCCGCGCCCGGCCGCGACATTCGATTCGTGGTGCGCACCGCGTTCTAGCTCTCAAATTGCCGGAATCGAGGGATACAATGAGCCATGCGACTCTCGCACGTCACGTTGCACGTTACCGACATCGCTGGCTCGCGCGCCTTCTATGAACGGCTCGGATTCGTTCTGATCGTCGCGGCAGATCATTATTGCCGCTTCGTTGTCGGCGCCGGCACGACGTTGTCCTTAGAAGCTCATGATGGGCCGCTCGCGCCGGCCGCAATGATTTGCATTGAGTTCGACACATGCTCTGCGCTCGACCGCGAAATCGCCCGCCTCGACTCCGCCGGAATCGCAATCGCCGAAATGCCCAACGACAAGACCTGGCTGTGGCGCGAGGCGCGGCTCATCGATCCGGACGGGCACGTCCTCGTCTATTTCTTCGCCGGCGATAACAAACTCGACCCGCCCTGGCGCGTGCGCTCCTAGAATCGTGCCAGCCTGGCGCTCAGGCTTGATTCGGGGCGGGCGCATGTCTCTGCTTTACAATGTCGTGTTCGCGACGAAGTGCACGTCGAACCATCATCGGCTGGCGCTGGATGCGCTGCGCTGGCTTGAAGGCGACAACGCCCAGCGCTGGGGCGATCTGTTCCTGCATCACCATCAAGCCTATCTTGACGGCGCCAAGGCGCCGGATGCGGTGTTCAAAGACTTCAAGAACCACGTCCTGCATGTGAAGGATAATTACTGGGGCGGCGCGGTCGAGGCGGCGGAAGAATGGTATCGCCGCACGGTGCGCGCGTTCAGCGCCAAGGACTGGAAGCTCGGTGTCTATTCGGCCGGCGTGATGAGCCACTATGTCGTCGATCCAATGCAGCCGTTTCACACCGGCCAGACCGAAGAAGAAGGCGTGATCCACCGCGCGGTGGAACAAAGCCTCTCCAAGGCGTACGCGGATTTGCAGGAATTATTGGAGGCCGAACTCGGCGGCTATCCGGAGATCAAACTGCCGGACGGCGCCGATTGGCTGGCCAAAACCGTGCGCCAGGGCGCCGAAGCGTCGAACCCGCATTACGAAACGCTGATTGAGCACTACGATTTCGCGCGCGGCGTAAAAAAGCCGCTCGAAGGGCTGGACCAGACGATCGAGCGCGCAATCGCGCCGCTGATCGGGCGCGCGGCGGTAACGCTGGGGCGCATTTATGAGCGCGCTTTCGCCGAAGCGGCGGTAGCGCCGCCATTGTCGCCCACGGGGCTCGATGCGTTTTTCGCCACCCTCGCCGCACCGATCAATGTCGTGACCAACAAGCTGGCCGATGGCGAGGAAAAGAAACTGGTGCAGGCAATGTACGCCGAATTCCAGAAGAGCGGCAAAGTCCGCGCGACGCTGCCGGCGGACGACAAGGAAGTGCGCGCGCTTTACGCGCTGGAAGTGCTGCAAGTGCCGCTATCGACGCTGAACGCCAAATGGCCGCGCGAAATCGGCAGGGCCCATGGCGAAGGCGTTTTCCCCGAACCGGAACTGGCCGACGAGCCGCCGGCCAAGAAGCCGAAAGCGGAAAAGCCAGTTGCCGAAAAGAAAGCCGCGCCGGCGCCGGTTGAACCGCAAGAGTCCGACCCGGCCGAACCGGCCGTCACGAAAGAGCCGCACCTGCGCCGCGATGATCCCATCGTCGATGCGCCTTCGATTGGCCCGAAGACCGCCGCCCGCCTCGAAGCGGTGGGCATGCGGACGGTGGACGATCTGCTCAACGTCGAACCGGAACACGCCGCCAGGAGCATCAAGGCGAGCCACATCACCCCGCCCGTGATCCGAGACTGGCAGGCCCAGGCGATGCTGGCCTGCGCGATCCCCTCCCTGCGCGCGTTTGATGCGCAGGTGCTGGTCGCTTGCGGTGTGCGCGATCTTGACGATCTGGCCGCGCTGGACGCGATGACGATTTTCGGCCTCACTGCCGATTATCTGCAAACGCCCGAAGGCAAGCAGATGAACCGTTCGTCCAAGCCCGCGACGATCGAGATGATCGACAGCTGGATCGCCGCCGCCCGCGCCGGCGGCATGGAAGGCCGCAACGCGGCGTAGCTATTCCCCCCCTAGCATCTGCCGCGTCAGCACGACTTTGCCGGATTCAACATCGGCGACGGCGATGGCGGGATAGCCGACCACGCCCTTCGCGCTCTCGCGCCACGCCATGACGGTAAGATCGCGGATTTCAGCGGCGGCAAGCGAAAGGCGGCGGGTGGCGAAATCCACGCCCTCACGCACCACCGGCGCGTTTGCGTCAGGTGTCGGCACGGGAAAGGCGCCGCGCGCCTCCAGCCGGAACAAGGGCTCGACCTGCGTGAAGCTCTCGCTGATGTAATCGGCGACGCGCTTGGAGACCGGGCAATTGCAATCGCGGAACCCAGGGATTTGCGCAGCGACTGCGCTGCGCTTCACATTCGCCAGCACGAAATGATTCTCGAACCGCTCGTGGAAGCCGCGCTGATTGGGAAAATTCTGCGGATTGGGAAAATCGCCCCAGCCATCATAATGCACTGTCGTATGGTGCGGCTGGGTGGTGTCGCCCACGTAATGGCTCCAGACGCCGAGATCGCGGATGATCAATTGTTCGCGCTGCGCCCGGTCGGTCGCGAACCAGGCGCGATCGGCGGCGTTGGTGGCGTTCTTTTCAGCCACAACGAGCGCGCGCCAATAGCCAAAATCCTTGGCCAGCTGCTGCCAGCCGTCGATGATCGAATAGGGCAGGTAGCCGGCCTTATACTGATCCGATCCACCCGCGTTGAGCGCGGCGTCAAATTCAGCGCGGGTTTCCGGCAGCGGGTCACGCGCCAGCACGCCCATGACTTTGCCGTCGTCGGTAAAGTCAATAAAATGCCCGGCGTCGCGCTCGTGATCATGCGTCCTGCCCGCGCCGCGCCAACGATCGGGTTCGTTGGCGAATTCGGCGGCTGCCGCGCGCGCGGCCGGCGCCTTCAGAAAGGCTGGCGTCTCCGCCGGTAACGCGTCGATCGCCGCCGCCGTCACCCAGCGATGGCCGGCCGGGCCCCAGGCATAGGCCGGCGCGCCGCCAGCCACGACCAATACGATGCCTACGACCCATGATTTCATGATGCTTCCCCTCGCCCTACGAATAAGCCGTCATAACGACACTGACACGACAAGAGAACGTGAGCTTTCTCCGCAAGCAAAAGGCATCTGCCACACGCCGGGGCGGGCTCGCCGCGCCCTTGCGCCGAATCCCCCCGCCCTGTAACCACGCGCGATTTTGTTTTCGGACCGCGCGCGGCCTATAGGCGAACATGCCCAAACGCACTGATATCTCCTCGATCCTGATCATTGGCGCGGGGCCGATCATTATCGGGCAGGCCTGTGAGTTCGATTATTCCGGGGTACAGGCGGTCAAGGCGCTGAAAAGCGAGGGCTACCGGGTCATTCTGGTGAACTCCAACCCGGCTACGATCATGACCGATCCGGGCCTGGCGGACGCCACCTATATCGAGCCGATCACGCCGGCCACGGTCGAGCAGATCATCGCCAAGGAACGCCCGGATGTGATCTTGCCGACCATGGGCGGGCAGACGGCGCTGAACTGCGCGCTGGCGCTGGAAAAAAGCGGCGCGCTGAAAAAATACGGCGTCGAGATGATCGGCGCCCGCGCCGACGTGATCGAGAAGGCCGAGGACCGGCAGAAATTTCGCGATGCGATGGACAAGATCGGGCTGGAAAGCCCGCGCGCCGCGATCGTGGCTTCGCCCGAGATCAAAGGCGCCAATGGTAAAACCCAATACGATCTCAAGGCCGGCCTTGCGGAAGCCTTGCGGCAGATGGAAATCGTCGGCCTGCCCTGCATCGTGCGCCCCGCGTTCACGCTCGGCGGCCTTGGCGGCGGCGTTGCCTATAACCGCGAGGAATTCGAAGAAATCTGCACGCGCGGCCTGGCGATGTCTCCCGTCAGCCAGGTGCTGATCGACGAAAGCCTGATCGGCTGGAAAGAATATGAGATGGAGGTTGTTCGCGACAAGGCGGACAATTGCATCATCATCTGCTCGATCGAAAATATCGATCCGATGGGCGTCCATACCGGCGATTCGATCACCGTCGCGCCGGCGCTGACGCTGACCGATCGCGAATACCAGATCATGCGCAACGCCTCGATCGCCGTGCTGCGCGAAATCGGCGTCGAAACCGGCGGCTCGAACGTGCAGTTCGCCGTCAACCCGAAAGACGGGCGCCTCGTCGTCATCGAAATGAACCCGCGCGTCTCGCGCTCCTCAGCGCTAGCGTCGAAAGCCACCGGCTTTCCAATTGCGAAGGTCGCCGCGAAACTGGCGATCGGCTACACGCTCGATGAAATCGCCAACGACATCACCGGCGGCGCGATGCCGGCGAGTTTCGAGCCGACGATCGATTATGTCGTCACCAAGATTCCGCGCTTTGCATTTGAACGCTTTCCCGGCTCTGATCCAATTCTAACCACGTCGATGAAAAGCGTCGGCGAGGCGATGGCGATCGGACGCACGTTCGCCGAAAGCCTGCAAAAGGCGCTGCGTTCGCTGGATATTGGACTTTCGGGGCTCGATGAAATCGCCTTGCCGGACGAGCGCGAAGCGATCCGCGCGCGGCTTTCACTGCCAAAGGCAGACCGCCTGCTGGTGGCGGCCGAGGCGCTGCGGCGCGGCCTTACGGAGGAAGAAGTCTGCGCCGCGACGTTTTACGATCCGTGGTTCGTGCGCCAACTCGGCGAGATCGTCGCCGCCGAAGCGCGCATACGCGAACAGGGCTTGCCGAGCAGCGCCGAGGACATGCGCAATCTGAAAGCGATGGGCTTTTCCGATCAGCGCCTCGCCAAACTCACCGGCAAAAAAGAAACCGATGTGCGCAAGGCGCGCCGCGCTCTGGGCGTGCGGCCGCAATTCAAGCGCATCGATTCCTGCGCCGCTGAATTCCGCGCGAGCACGCCGTATATGTATTCGACTTATGAGACCGGCGCGTTCAACGCTGAACCGGAATGCGAAGCAGAGCCTTCGGCGCGCGACAAGATCATCATTCTCGGCGGCGGGCCGAACCGGATCGGCCAGGGCATCGAGTTCGATTATTGCTGCTGCCATGCGGCCTTCGCGTGCAAGGACGCCGGCGTTGAATCGATAATGATCAATTGCAATCCGGAGACGGTTTCGACCGATTACGATACATCGGACCGACTCTATTTCGAGCCATTGACCACCGAAGACGTGCTGGAAATCATCGAGACGGAGCGCGCCTCGGGCAAAGTGCTCGGCCTGATCGTGCAATTCGGCGGGCAGACGCCGCTGAAACTGGCGCAGCCGCTAGCCGATGAAGGCGCGCCGATTCTCGGCACATCGCCCGATGCGATCGATCTCGCCGAAGACCGCGAACGCTTTCAGGCGCTGCTGCACAAGATTGGCCTGAAGCAGCCGGAAAACACCACCGCGCGCAGCGTTGAAGAAGCCATCACCAATGCGCGCAAGATCGGCTATCCGGTCGTGCTGCGCCCGTCCTACGTGCTCGGCGGTCTCGGCATGGAGATCGTGCATGACGAACAGGGCCTGCTCGCTTACGTCAACCGCGCCGTCACCGCTTCCGGCGATAATCCGATCCTGCTCGATCGTTATCTGCGCGACGCGATCGAGGTCGATGTCGATGCGATTTGCGATGGCAAGGACGTGCTCGTCGCCGGAATCATGGAGCATATCGAGGAAGCCGGCATTCACTCGGGCGATAGCGCCTGCGCGCTGCCGCCATACTCGCTCGAGCCCGCGCTGGTGAAAGAGATCGAGGCGCAGACCAAGAAGCTGGCGCTCGCCCTCGAAGTGCGCGGCCTGATCAATATCCAGTTCGCGATCAAGGACGGCGAAATCTACGTGCTGGAGGCCAACCCCCGCGCCTCGCGCACGGTGCCGTTCGTGGCCAAGGCGATGGGCTGGCCGGTGGCGGCGATGGCCGCAAGGGTCATGGCAGGGGCGAAGCTCAAGGATCTCAAGATCAAGGCAGTGACGCCCAAGCATGTGGCCGTGAAAGAGGCCGTTTTTCCGTTTGCGCGATTCCCCGGCGTTGACCCGATCTTGGGTCCGGAGATGCGCTCGACCGGCGAGGTCATGGGCCTCGACGCGGCGTTCCCCGCCGCCTTCGCCAAGGCCCAACTCGCTGCTGGAGACCGCCTACCGACCGAGGGCTGCGTGTTCATTTCGGTGAAGGATGGCGACAAGGCCGGGATGGTCGCTCCCGCCCGGGAGCTGACGGCCATGGGCTTTACTGTGCTGGCGACCGGGGGCACCGCCGACCATCTTCAGGCCGCCGGGGTTGCGATCCAGAAGGTTAACAAGGTGGCCGAGGGGCGCCCGCACATCGTCGATTCGATGAAGAACGGCGAGGTCCATCTGGTGTTCAACACCACCGAAGGTGCTCAGTCTTATAAGGATTCTTTCTCGATCCGGCGCACGGCCCTGACCCAGGATATCCCCTATTACACGACCGTTTCGGGGGCCAAGGCCGCCGTTCAGGCGATAAAACGGTTGAAAAGCGGGCCACTCGACGTTCGGCCCCTTCAGACCTATACTTGACGCCCTATATTTCGCAGGGCCCATTTCCCTCGACGAACCGGAAGTCTCCTAAATGGAAAAAGTGCCGATGACGGCCGAGGGTTTCGCAGCCCTCGACCAAGAGTTGAAACGTTTGAAGACCGAAGAACGCCCGGCGATCATCCAGGCGATCTCGGAAGCCCGTAGCCATGGCGATCTTTCGGAGAACGCGGAGTATCACGCGGCCAAGGAGCGCCAGTCCTTCATCGAAGGCCGGGTAGCCGAGCTGGAAGACAAGATCGCCCGCGCGCAGATCATCGACATCGCCCGCCTGTCAGGCAAGAACGTCAAGTTCGGCGCGACGGTGAAGCTGCAAGACGAGGATTCCGGCGAGAAGCGCACCTACAAGATCGTCGGCGAGGACGAGGCGGACGTGCGCGCCGGCAAGGTTTCGATCACCTCCCCGGTCGCGCGGGCGCTGATCGGCAAGGAAAAGGGCGACATCGTCGAGGTATCGGCGCCCGGCGGCGTGAAGGCGTTCGAAATCCTCAAAGTGGAATGGCGCTAACTGCGCCAACCGCTCGCGTTGCTGAGGTGAGGGCTCGACAGATGATCCGAGTTTGGGCTCCGGTCTAAGATTGGCCTTACCAATGGCCTCTATTGGCGCCGCATGATTGTTGGAACTGTTGAACCCGCAGCCCTGACGCTGGGCGGCGCACCGCCGCCATTCAATCCGCGCGCGTGGGTGATTACCAACGGCAATCGCGGCTCTGACGCGCTGGCCGAGGGGCTGCTCGAAGCGCTGGGCGTCACGGCGGAGCGGCTCGATCATGTGCGGCTCTCTGGACCCTATGGTTGGATGGCGCCGAACGGGCCGCTGCCGTTCGGCCATGTCGGCAAGAGGGGCAAGGTATTTTCTCCGCCCTGGCCGGACTTGATCATCAGCGTCGGGCGCACCGCCGCCCCCTATGCGCTGGCGATCCGCAAAAAGGCCCAGGGGCGGACATTCGCGCTGTCGCTGCTCAATCCAAAAACCAAGCCGGAAAAATGGGATCTGATCTGGACCCCGGCGCATGATCAGCTTGAAGGCGCCAACATCGTCAGCACGCTGACCTCGCCGCACCGGCTGACGCCGCAGAAACTCGCCGCCGCCGCCCAGGCGCTTTACCACGAGATCGCCGCCATGCCGCGGCCGTGGATCACGGTTCTGGTCGGCGGACCGAACGGCAAATACCGCTTCAGCCCCCGCCTCGCGCGCGAACTTTGCAGTCAGCTCGATACGTTGGCGCCTGGCGGCTCGTTCCTGATCACCACGTCGCGGCGAACGCCGGACAGCGTAGCCTGGACGATCAAACAATGGATGGGCGCCAAACCCGCGCGCCTATGGATGGGCGGCGTGGACAATCCCTATCTCGGCTTTCTCGGCTTGGCCGACGCGATCGTCGTCACGGCCGACAGCGTGAACATGGCCGGGGAAGCGGCCAGCACCGGCAAGCCGGTCTACGTACTCGACCTGCCGGGCAATGCCGGCAAGTTCCGCCGCTTTCACAAGGCGCTCGCCGAAACCCGCGCCACGCGCTTGCTGGGCGGGCCGTTCGAGCGCTGGGAGTATCAGCCGGTGAACGCCAATCCAGAGATCGCGGCGGCGGTGAAGGAAGCCTATTACGCGTGGAATCGCGCGCGCGCGGCTTAGTTTTGCGCGATCTATGCGCGATGACAGCAAATTTAGCCTCCTATCTGTCATTTGGTCATATAATCGATGCGCATTCGTGCTTCGTCGTCTCCAAAGGCAGGCGCAATCAGATGTCCGATTTTCCCGATGATACCTCCCGCCTGCCGTGGCGCCTGCCGCTGATCTGGGGCGGCGCAATGGTCGCATTTATCGCTATCGGCGTTTCGCTTTCGTACATGCTGGGAAATTAGCGCTCCACCGGCATGCCGCTTTCGCGCCAGGCTTTCATGCCGCCATCGAGCGCGCTGGCCCTGGTAAACCCGAGATCGCGCAACGTGGCGGCGGCCAGCGTCGAGATTTTCCCGAACTCGCAATAGGCCAATATCCGCAGCGTCGGATCGGGAAACTCTTCGTTCACGCGCAATTCCAGCTGTCCGCGCGGCAGATGGCGCGCGCCGGGAATGTGATCGGCGGCGAAAGCGTCCTTCTCGCGCACGTCTAGGATCACGAAATCGTTCGCGCGCGCAGCGATGCGCGTATTCAGCTCCGCCAGCGACATGAACGGCACGGCGGCCGCCGCATCGGACAATAATTGCGCGACGGTCTTGCCGCCGCTCATGTTGGTGCGCAAAGCCTCAGTGAGATGCGTCGGCGCGCTGAGATTCAAGTCGCGCATCATCTTCACGAAATCGGCGCGATCCTTCTTTTGCAGGCGAGGATTTTCGGCGATCTCGGCGCCGATCGTGGAATGGCCGGCGCCTTTGTAATCGTGCGCCGGATAAACCAGCGTTTCGGCCGGCAGCTTCAGCAGCTTGCCGAACAACGAATCGTGAAGCTGCTCGGGATCGCCGGTCGGCAGATCGGTGCGTCCTGTGCCGCCGATCAGCAGCGTATCGCCGGTGAACACGCGATCGCCGGCGAGGAGGCACATGGAATCGCGCGTATGCCCCGGCGTATGCATGGCCTGGATGCGGATATTGCCGACGGCCAGCATGTCGCCGTCATCGAGACGCAGATCGGCGAACGGCGCCGCGCTCTCGCGATGCATGACAATTGGCGCGCCCAGCGCGTGGCCGATCTGCTTTGCGGCGGAAAAATGATCGGCGTGCGTGTGCGTATCGATCACATACCGCAGGCGCAGCCCCTCGCGGGTGAGCAGGCCCTTGTAGCGGTCGATCTGCTGCAGCGCCGGATCGATCAGCGCCGCAGCGCAGGTTTCGGCGCAGCCGATGAGATAGGATTGGCACCCGCCGGTGGCGATTTGTTCGAAGATCATGGCTTGCCCCGCCGCATGGCGCCTGTTCTAGCAAATTTCCGAGCACGACCAAAGCGCGGCCCTTCTCCCGCGTGCGGGAGAGGGAAGCGCCACACGCACTTCCGCGTTCACGGGCTTTCGCTCCGTGGCGGACGATCTGATTTTGGCGCGGCTCATGACGTGTCGAGCGCAAGGTCGATTTGCCTTTGCGCGTCGTCCAGAGCAAAGCGCACGCACGTCGCGCGCGGGCGGTAGGGACGGAAGGCGGCGGCGACAGCTTCGCGCTGCGTGGCGATCAGGCGCGCCAGGCGCGCCACAGCCGGGGCAGGATTTTCCAGCACGCGGCGGAGCGCTTCGAGGCAGCGCGCCAGCGGCAGGGCGTTAAAATTGATGTCGCCGCCGCGCCGGTCTGCGCCGGGTTCGGTGTTGCGCTTTCCGCGCAGCACGCCGTGGGGCATCACGCAAAAGCGCACGCGCCATTTTGCGGACTCGGGATGAATGTTTTCAATCGGCCGGTCCGCGAACGCGATCAGCAACCGCCCGGGAAATACTTTCCGCGGCGCGTCATTGGGCGTGGGCATGGTCAGCGCTTTCAGCAGCAACAGCCGCCGCGCCAGCGCCTCGACCGGGCCCAGCCATGACAAGATCTCGCGCCGGCTTTTGCGCACCAGCATCAGCCGCTCGGCGATCGCGAACGGCGCTCCAAACAGTGAAACGATCCAGGCGTAGAGTTCGCCGACGTTCTGCCACGCTTGCTGAAGAGAAAACGGCTCACGATTCATGGGGGAAGTTTACGGGCGTGTGGAGGTGGGCCGGATAAGTTTTATTTATCCTCGCGTTTTTCCCTTCTCCCCTTGTGGGAGAAGGGCTGCCGCACACCCGATCCACTGCGCGATATTGGTAAGTATCCCCGTATGTCTTTTGCGCGAAGGCAAGGCGATCCGAAGGCGCAAAACGCGTTAGTCTTTATGCGACTTGCCGAAAATATAGCCCAGCGACAGCGTGATAAGGCCGACAAAACCCCCGATGGCGTCGCGTTTGGTCACGCTGGCGCCATCGGGCATAGCCACGATTATAAGAACGATTGCGAATAGCGAAGTGAGGATAACAAAACCCGCGATATTTCCGGGCTTTTCTGTCGCCATTCCGAACAGCCTACCCATGAAGCCGCGCTCGATTTTTTTGGTCTCTTGGTCCGACTGTGCTTGCAGCACTTTCCCGGCTAGTTCTTTGTCCTTCGGAAGCTCCAACTTGTTCATGGATGCTGAGCTGGGTCTATTCCGTTGAAAAAGCCCGCCAGTGTCTCACAGCGGGGCTCACGCTCCTGATTAGCCGGCGTCTCGGCGCCGTGCTCCGCCGCCTATGCCGGCAGAAGCCTTGCCATCTTCCTGAGGTTCTGTGCCGTAGCGGCGAGGAGGAATTCATCGCTCGCACCGCGCGGACCGCGGAGTCGCAATCGATCAAGCCTTAAGATCCGTTTGAGGTGCGCGAAGGCCATCTCGACTTTCTTCCGCTCGCAACGCGAGACCGCATATTCAGGCGTTGTGGCGATCGCCCGGGCAACGTCGCGCGCCGCCTCGTGGATACTGCGCAAAAGCTTCTTGCTCGGTGTCTCCGGGCAACACCGTTGTTTGAGCGGGCAAGCGTTGCAATCCTGCTTTCGCGCGAAATATCGATAGAGATCATCCTTCGGCGGCTTGGCTTTCGCCGCGCGGGACGCTGTCCAATATTGCTGCAGCGGTTTACCCATCGGACATGTGTATCGATCCGCCTCCGCGTCGTAGGCAAATTCGCTGCGAGACAAGCGGTCCTCGCCGCGCTCGCC
>JANNOO010000006.1:0-110931 GCA_031399165.1 Alphaproteobacteria bacterium
GCGGTGGCAAGCGTCAGGGTGTAGCAGGCGCATTCTTCCCAGGTGAGGTGCTTGGGCCGCGCCATGAGCTGACGGGCCTGCACGCGGCAGAACTGCGCGAAGGAGCCGTCCGGCGTTTCGTAACCCCAGATGCGCTGGCTGGTCGAATACATCGGATCGCCGCCATTGCACTCTTCGTCGTCTCCATCGTCCTGATTGCAATGGATGACGACCTCGTCGCCCGGCTTCCAGCGCTTTACCTTCGAGCCAACCGCCCAGACGATCCCCGAGGCGTCGGAGCCGGCGATATGGTAGGGCTGCTTGTGCCCGTCGAGCGGGCTGATCGGCTGGCCGAGCGCTGCCCAGATGCCGTTGTAGTTTACGCCCGCCGCCATCACGAGCACGAGCGCCTCGTCTTCCCCGATCGTCGGTGTCGGCAAAACCTCGAGCTGCATGGCGACCTTGGGCCGCCCATGGCGCTCCTTGCGGATAGCCCAGGCGTACATCTTCTCGGGCACGTGATAGGCGGGCGGCAATTCGCCCACCTCGTAGAGGTCCTTCACGGCTGAAAGACTACCCTTTTTCGATGCGGCCATAGATCGCCTCCAGCCCCCGATCCTGTCCATTTTTGCTGCACTGCGCAATGGACATGGTTGCGCCTGCGTTGCCAGACCAGTTTTTAGGCAAAGCGCACGCGTGCTGCCTCAGCGGGGCGGGGGCGCTTTTTCGCCGGCCTCAATCGCCACCGTCAGATGATCGAGCGGATACGGGCAATTGTAATAATAGCTGCGCGCGCAATTGGGGTTGTAGGCAAAATTGAAATCCAACGTCACAGTTTTGGGCGGAAAGTCGCCCGTCAGATCGGCGTCCAGATACCGGCCGACGCCATACGTCGCCTTGCCCGTGGTGGCGTCCGTAAAGAAGGTGCTGACGCTTCCTTGCGGCTTGGCGCTTTCCGCGTACAGCCCGAGGCGCACCTCCTGCCCGTGCAGCGTGAACCGCGCGGCGCCGACCCGCCAGAACTGCTTCAGCCAGCCGCGCGAGGTTTCGAAATCGACAGGCTGGGGCGTCTCCGCCTCGAAAGCCGCTTCGATGACGTAAGCATTTCTGTAGGGAAAATAATTGAGCCCGGTAAATGCCTTAGGCGCCGGGTTTTGCTGGTTATACGCAAACAGCCGCACGCCCATCACGCCGGGCGCGACCTGCGTGAGTTGCGCCCGGATATCGATATCCGGATCGAGCGCCAGCGCACCGCCCTTGTCGGCGTCAAACGTGCTTACCTTGCCGCCATCACGCAATTCGATTTTGCCGCCATCGAACGCCGCCTCCAGAAGCGGCGCCGCGACGGGATCAAGTTGCCAGTTGAGCGCCCCATCGGCGCGGCGGCCGAGATAGGCGCGCTGGCCGGCGCGGATGTAGACCACATCGTCGATCTTCAGGATGGCCAGCCGGTTGGTAGCGAACGCGGCGTTGGCGCGCTTGATCTCTTCTTCGCGCCGATCCCACGGCGTAGGCGCGGCGGCTGAAACAGCAGCGGCCAATACAAGCAGACCCACAACGCGTCGAAGAAACAATTGCATCACATGAGAATGCACCTCGCCGCAGATGAGTGCAAATCGGCCGGATGAGGTTAAATTATTTGTGACATCAACGGTTTATTGAAATGAACGCGTTACTTGCGCGGGCCATGAGCACAGCCATCGACATTATCGAGTCCAAAGCCTGCCTAGCGCCAATGGCGACAGGCAAGGACGCTTACGAGCTGTTTACCGCGAACCCAGACCTGCTTTGCGTGGCGATCGTGGAGAACGGACACCCCCTCGGCCTGATAAGCCGCAATGCTTTCTTTACCCGGTTTGGCGACGAGATCGGCCGCGCCGTCTATCAAAAACGCCCGGTGACGATCCTCATGGATTCCGACCCGGTGATCATCGACGCGGACGCGCCGCTGCCGACCTGGGACGAGCTTCCTGGAGGAGCCACCACCAGCGACCTTCTGCGGGGCTTCATCGTCGTGCGGGCGGGGCAATTCCTTGGCGTCAGCAGCCTGCTGACGCTGTATCGCGCGACCCAATTGCGGACCAGCCAACTGGAACGCCAGCTGACTCTGGCCGAAGAAGCCCGCAAAGCCGCCGCGGAAGCCGATCAGGCAAAATTGCGCTTCCTCGCCAGCATGAGCCACGAATTGCGCACGCCGCTGAACGCGATCCTGGGCTATGCCGAACTCATAGTTGAATCCGAAAACGCGGATCGGCAGACCGCAGCAGACGCCGCGCGCATTGTCGGCGCGGGCCAACATTTGCTGGCGCTGATCAACGAGGTGGTTGACTTCGCGAGGGTCGACTCTGGCAAGGTGGTGCTGGCCCCCGAATTGTTTGATATGGCGGCCTGGACGCAAAAGCTGGAAGATCTTGTGGCCCCGCTCGCCGTTCGCAACCGTAATCGTCTGAAGATTGTCTGCGCCGACGATATTGGCCTTACGTTCAACGATCCGCTGCGCCTGCGCCAGTGCTTGCTCAATCTTTGCGGCAACGCCTGCAAATTCACCGAAAGCGGCGAGGTCGCCGTGAAGATCGAGCGGCATGGCGCCCGGCTTCATCTCACGGTTTCCGACACCGGCATCGGCATGACCCGGGAGCAGCTTGGGCGTCTATTCCAGCCCTTTGCCCAGGCGGATGCATCGATCCACGGCCGATTTGGCGGCAGCGGCCTTGGCCTCGCCATCACGAGAGAACTCGCGCGGCTAATGGGTGGTGACGTGACCGCAAGCAGCCAAGCCGGCATAGGCAGCACGTTCGAAATGATCGTGCCCGTCAACATCGCCTCACTGGAACAAATGCGCGACGCGGCCTGAGCGCGCTTGCCGCGCCACGGCGCTTGCGGTTTGTTTGAACCGCACATGACCAGTTTTCAGCACGCCCCCGATTCCCCGTGGATTTTCCGCACCTATGGGGGCCATTCCACGCCAGCCGAGAGCAACAAGCTCTATCGCGCCAATCTGTCCAAGGGGCAGACGGGGCTTTCGGTGGCGTTCGATCTGCCGACGCAGACCGGCTACGACAGCGACCACATCCTGGCGCGCGGGGAAGTCGGCAAGGTCGGCGTGCCGATCGGCCATCTAGGCGACATGCGGGCGCTGTTCGACGGCATCCCCCTCGCCGCCATGAACACGTCGATGACAATCAATGCGCCAGCGGCGTGGCTGCTTTCGCTCTACGTAGCGCTGGCCGATGAGCAAGGCGCGGCGCGCAGCAAGCTGCAAGGCACGACGCAGAACGACATCATCAAGGAATATCTTTCGCGCGGAACCTACATCTTCCCGCCCGCGCCGAGCCTGAAGCTGACTGCCGACACGATTTCATGGTGCCTCAAGGAGATTCCGAAATGGAATCCGATGAACGTCTGCTCCTACCATCTGCAGGAAGCGGGCGCGACGCCGGAACAGGAGCTGGCGTTCGCGCTAGCGACCGCCATAGCAGTGCTCGATGAAATCAAGGCGCGCGGCGAAGTGGCGGAGAATGATTTTTCGCTGGTGTTTTCGCGCATCTCTTTCTTCGTAAACGCCGGCATCCGCTTCGTCACCGAACTCTGCAAGATGCGCGCCTTCACCGAGCTCTGGGATGAGATCGGTGAGAAGCGCTATGGCGTGGAGGACGCGAAGCTGCGCCGCTTCCGCTACGGCGTGCAGGTCAATTCGCTCGGCCTGACTGAGCCGCAGGCGGAGAACAACGTCTACCGCATCCTGATCGAAATGCTGGCCGTGACGCTGTCGAAAGGCGCGCGCGCCCGCGCGGTGCAATTGCCGGCTTGGAACGAAGCGCTCGGCCTGCCCCGGCCGTGGGACCAGCAATGGTCGCTGCGGATGCAGCAGGTTCTGGCTTACGAAACCGATCTGCTGGAATTCGAAGATATCTTCGAAGGCTCCACCGTGGTCGCGAAGAAGGTTGAGGCGCTGAAAGCCGGCGCGCTCGAGGAACTCGCGAAAATTGACGCGATGGGCGGCTCAGCAGTGGCCGTCGAGAGCGGCTACATGAAGGAGCGGCTGGTCGAGTCAAACAGCGCGCGCGTCAAAGGCGTCGAGAGCGGCGCTATGACCGTCGTCGGCGTCAACAAGTTCACGTCGAGCGAGCCCTCGCCGCTTTCGGCGGGCGAAGGCTCAATCCAGGTGGTCGACCGGCGAGTCGAGGCCGAACAAATCGGCCGGCTGAAAGCCTGGCGCATGGCGCGCGATTCCGGGGCCGTCGCGGCGGCGCTCAGCGATTTGCAGAGCGCCGCGAAAGAAGACCGCAACATCATGCCCGCCTCGATCGCCTGCGCGAAGGCAGGCGTCACCACCGGCGAATGGGGCCAGCTGCTGCGCTCCGTGTACGGCGAATACCGTCCGCCGACGGGCGTCACGCTCGTCGTGCGCTCCGGCGAAGAGCAAGACATCGAAACGGTCAAAGCCGAAGTCGAGCGTCTTTCGAAAGCGCTTGGCCGCGCGCTTACGTTCGTCGTCGGCAAGCCAGGCCTGGACGGCCATTCCAACGGCGCCGAACAGATCGCCGTGCGCGCCGGCGCCGTCGGCATGAATGTGATCTATGAAGGCATCCGCCTGACGCCGCAGGAAATTGTCGATGCGGCGATCGAAGCGCGCGCGCACGCGATCGGCCTGTCGATCCTCTCCGGCAGCCACCTCGATCTGGTGCAGGACGTTGTTCGTCTGGTGCGCAATGCCGGCCTGAACAATGTCCCGATCATCGTCGGCGGCATCATCCCGCCGGAAGACGCGCTGGTGCTCAAGCAGATGGGCGTAGCGGCGGTCTACACGCCGAAGGACTTCAAGCTCACCGACATCATGGCGGACGTGGTGAAGATCGTAGAAGAAAAGGCGCTGGCGCCGGCGTGATTCAATGAAAGCAATGCAGCCAAGCAACACCGTTCTCGCCGTGCACTGGACACCTACGGCATGGACCAAAGATCGCGGAGCAAAAGGCGTTGCGGGCTGGCCGGCGCACCTGTGAAGCCCCGCCGGGAATCGCCGGTTAGGCATGGTCCTGGGGTCTACAAATGGTTAACATCGGCCGGTGGACACCCTAAATATAGCGCTTGTAGGAGTCATCGGAATCGACCGAGCGTTTACAGAACCTTCATCCACGAACACTAAATCTAGTGGATGAAGAGCCGTGATGACACTAGATGGTGTTATCAAGGCGTTAACGACGAAGTCGAACCGGGGCGTATTTTTGATGTATCGCAATGAAGCGGCCAATCTAGCGACCACGAGCCAAAAGCCAGATGCGCGGCGCGGCAAACCCAAGGGGCTGAAGAATCAGTCAAGCCGGCTGGGCGTGGTGGGCAAGGTTGTCACGGATGCTTCACGCGACGCCCTCTTGACTGATTTCGGCAAGACCACGCTGGAAGATCGCTATCTTTTGCCTGGCGAGTCCTTTCAGGACATGTTCGCTCGGGTTTCGACGGCCTATGCAGATGATCTGGCGCACGCCCAGCGCATTTACGATTACATGTCGCGGCTCTGGTTCATGCCGGCGACGCCGGTTCTATCCAATGGCGGCGCAGAGCGCGGCCTGCCGATATCCTGCTTCCTGAACTCTGTGGGCGATTCGCTCGACGACATCATGGAGACCTGGAACGAGAATGTCTGGCTGGCCTCCAATGGCGGCGGCATCGGCACCTATTGGGGCTCGGTCCGGTCGATCGGAGAAAAGGTTGGCCAGAATGGGCAGACGTCCGGGATCATTCCGTTCATTCGGGTGATGGACAGCCTGACGCTGGCGATCAGCCAGGGCAGCCTGCGCCGCGGCTCAGCGGCGGTTTATCTCGACGTCCACCACCCCGAGATCGAGGAATTCCTCGAGATCCGGAAGGCCAGCGGCGATTTCAACAGAAAGAGCCTCAACCTCCACCATGGCATCAACGTCACCGACGAATTCATGGAATGCGTGCGCAACGGCAGTGAGTTCGCCCTGCGCTCGCCCAAGAATGGCGAAGTGATCCGCATGACCGACGCGCGCAAGCTGTGGGTCAAAATCCTGGAGCTGCGCCTGCAGACAGGCGAGCCGTACATCATCTTCTCGGACACGGTGAACAACCAAATGCCGAGCCACCAGCAGCGGCTGGGGTTCAAGGTGCGCCAGTCCAATCTCTGCTCCGAGATCATGCTGCACACCGGCCTCGACCATCTGGGCCGCGACCGCACGGCGGTGTGCTGCCTGTCTTCGCTCAACGCGGAAAAATATCTCGAGTGGAAGGAAGACGAGACCTTCATCGAGGACGTGTTCCGCTTCCTTGATAACGTGCTCAGCGATTTCATAGACCGCGCGCCGGACGAAATGGAGCGCGCGAAATATTCAGCGTACCGCGAACGCTCTGTCGGCCTTGGTTTGATGGGCTTTCATTCTTTCCTGCAAGGCCTCGGCGTGCCGTTTGAATCGGCGATGGCCAAGAGCTGGAACATGAAAATGTTCAAGCACATCCGTAGAGCCGCCGACGCTGCGAGCGTGAAGCTGGCGCAGGAGCGCGGCCCCTGCCCGGACGCCGCTGAATCCGGCATCATGGCGCGCTTTTCCCACAAGCTGGCGATCGCGCCGACCGCTTCGATCTCGATCATCTGCGGCGGCACGTCAGCCGGCATCGAGCCGATCCCGGCCAACATCTACACGCACAAAACGCTTTCGGGCTCGTTCGCGGTCAAGAATCCCTATCTGGAAGCCGTGCTCGACCAGAAGGGAAAGAACACCGCCGATACCTGGGATTCGATCCTAAAAAACGAAGGCAGCGTGCAGCATTTCGATTTCCTCGATGAAAACGAGAAAGCCGTATTCAAGACAGCGTTCGAACTCGATCAGCGCTGGATCATCGAACTCGCCGCCGACCGCACGCCGTTTATCTGCCAGAGCCAGTCGCTCAACGTGTTCCTGCCGGGCGATGTCGATAAATGGGATCTGCACATGCTGCACTTCTCGGCCTGGGAAAAAGGCGTGAAGAGCCTCTATTATTGCCGCAGCAAGAGCGTGCAGCGCGCCGGCTTCGCCAACCGCGAAGAGGTCGCCGAAGTGATCGAATTGCCGAAAGACAAAACCGATTACGAGGAGTGTCTCGCCTGCCAGTAATGGCCTGAATTGAGGATCGCCCATGCACGATGGGCCCGACGTGGTGTCGCTTTGAACCGTCAGCGGAAACGCTGGCGGTTCTTTCGTTTTGGCAGCCAACATTACACGAGCGCGATACTTGCAAGAGTTAGCGCGCAGGACAAACGCCTTGCGCGCGAGCGACGGAGCCGAGAATGCAAGCTACAAGCGCCACAAGCACTTCAAGCATCTGGGCGCTGATGCGCCTGATGCAAACCCAATCGCAGACTACGCAAAATTTGCCGAGTGATGGGCAATCGGCGCCGAGCGCGAGCCAATCGGCCGCGGCAAACACTGGCGTCAAGGGCGTGCAAATGTCTTCGGACCTTCTGTCTTCGTTGATGGGATTGCATGCCGTGAAACCCAGCGCCGACGATCTTGCGTCCAGTGTCGTCAGTGCCGCGGATACCGACGGTGACGGGCAGCTCACCGCCGACGAGATCAGCGCCGCACTGACCCAGGAGGCCGTCTCGCCCGATGTGTCCCAGGCATTCACAAGCCTCGACACGGATGGCGATGGCAAGCTTAGTCAAACCGAACTTGCCGGCGGCATCACCAATTTGCTGCAGCAGTGGAGCGCGATGGCCGAACTCCATAATGGCGGTGGCCATAAGGGCCCATCCTCGTCCGATCTGGCGGACGCGCTCATGACCTCTCTAGACGCTGATAGCGACGGAGCGCTAAGCACGGATGAGATCAGCAGAGCATTAAGCGCCGACGAGACGCAATCGTCCACTGACCTGTCGAACATTCTCGCCGCTCTGGATACAGACAAGGACCAGAAATTAAGCGGCCAGGAAATCGCCGCCGCGTTTAAAAAGCTCATGACAAGCAGCGAGTCGGAGCAGCGCGGGCATATCGTCTAGCCGCACCGCCGTACACGCGGACGCCATGATCGCACTCGCTGTTGCGGCGATTATTTTAAGTTCACGCACCCTTTGCGCTAGGGCGCGCGGCGGCGTGAGCCGGTCCAGATCACGGACGGTCCGGTAAACATGCCCAGGAAAAAGCCGACATCATAAACGACGCCCGTGCCGCGGGACTCGTAAAATCGGAAGCTCCAGGGCAGCGCGCCTGGCGCAAGCTCGTTGATGATCTCGCCGATCAGCGTGAACGGGCCGATCAGCGCATGCCAGAAACCCAGCACCAGTTGAGCGAGGACGCCGCTTTGCGCCGCCTCCTGGGAAGCGGCTGTGCCGGCCGCGCAGGCCGAAACCGCTAGTAGCATCGCAAGGCAGACGCCTTGCAGCAGAAGTTTCATGCTTATCTCCCCCGGCCTACGCGCACCTAGTGCTCGCGGCGCCTCGTGGTGAAATTGTTAGGCCCGGCGGCGCACGAGACCGATCAGGAACAGGAGCACGACAGCGCCGACCGTGGCCCCGATGAATGCGCCGATTACACCGCCGCCCGTGGCGATGCCAAGTTGGCCGAACAGCCAGCCGCCGACGATAGCGCCAACCATGCCGACAATGATGTTGCCGACGAGACCGAGGCCGTGACCGCGAACGATGACGCCGGCAAGCCAGCCCGCGACCGCGCCAATAATCAGCCACACCAGGAGAGTTTCGACGCTCATGATTCTATTTTCCAGGAATAGAACGGCGCATTTCGCCGCTTCCAAACCAACGCCGCGGCAAGGCGCCTGGTTCCATTGATCGAGGCGAGCGACTGCCTCACCCCGATTTTGCGTCGCCAGAGCAAGCGCAAAAACCGCATGGACAGGAGGCTAAATTGCTATATGCGCCGAAAACCCATGTTTTATGCAGTGTTTTGCACGGCGGGGCGCATTTTCCCGCTTGTTAAGCGGGTTTTGAGGGCGTAACGGCGAAACGCCTGAGTGGGAATCAACGCTTAAACCCTCTCATTACAAAAGAAACTGGCACCACCACAGAAACGGAACATCGGAGAATCCCATGGCCAAAGCGCCTGCGAAGAAAAAAGTCGCCAAGAAAGCCGCGCCGCGCAAGGCGTCGAAGGCAGCCCCTCCCGCGCGCAGCATCAAAGTCACCGCGCCGGCCGGCAAGGCGATCACACAAGGCGCGCTAATGCAGGTCGTGGCTGACCACGCCGAAATGAGCCGCGCCGAAGCCAAGCGTTTCGTCGAAACCTATATCGACGTTGTTCGCGCGCACGTGCTCAAGGGCGTGAAAGTAAAGCTGGGCGATCTCGGCACCGTCATGATCCGCGCCCGCAAAGCCCGCATGGGCCGCAATCCGCAAACCGGCGAGCCGGTGAAGATCAAGGCGTCCAAGCGTCTTGCCTTCCGCCAATCGTCGATGATGCGCGAAGCCGTCACGAAGTAAGAACATCAAGAAAACGCTAGCGAACGGCCCGCTTCGGCGGGCCGTTTTGCTTTTGAGGGGCCCGCAGGCGTGCTAGAAGGCGCCGGGGGTGCAGGTCATGATAGACGTTGTCGTCATTGCCGCCGAGGCGGATCAAACCTTGGCGCAGGAGCTTGCCAGCGCGCTCACGCGCGCGGGCGTGGAAGCGGCGGCGCAAATGCCCGGCGCGGCCATTCCGAAAACGGCTTTTGTCTTGTTCTGCCTCACCAATGCCGCGCCCGCCGATCGGGCGCTGGTGAAACTGGTTTGGCGCGAAGTGCCGATGAAGGAAGATCCGGCCGGCCGATTCCTGTTCGCCGTGTTCGATCCCGTCGCCGCCGCAAACGAAAATTTCGCGCCGTTCCTGAAGCGCCATTTCGCTGCCGCCGGCGATGAACCTGAGGCGTTCGCCGCGCACATCAACAAATATCGCGGCGAACTGGCGGCGCAGGTGAAAGCCGCCCAAGACGCGCATGAGCGCTACATGAAGGAAATTGCGTCGCGCCCGCCGCCGAGCGAGCGCGACGGCATCGGTTCGGGCAGAGCCGCAGATATTGGCGCAAGCGACGGGCCCATGGGCGTCGGCTCCGGGCGGCGCGTCGAAGGAGTCGGCACCGGGGCAAACCCCGAAGATGCGCGGCGTTCGGAATTTCTGGCCGAGATGTACCGCAAGCGCGCAGCAGCGCCTGCGCCGGGGACCGTCGTATTTCCGCGGCCAGAAACCGCCGCGCCGCCGCCCCTGCCCACGCCGCAACAACCAGCCAAGCTCGACAAGATCGACGCGATCGCGTTCGCGCCCAAGAAGCTGCATCGTGGCACGCCAGAGCTGATACGCGTATCGATTTTTCAGCCGCGCGACCGCGGGCGCGTCGTCAAGGATGCAAAGCTGGCCGATCACAGGACGAAAACCGCCGGCACAATGAGGTTGGCTGAACTCTCACGCGGCGCAACCATTGGCGCCGTACTCGAAGTCCGCGGCGCTGAGGCCGGCGAGCATTATCTCTTCACGGAATGGCGCGGCGCGGCGATCAATTTTGATTTTTCGATCGAACCGTCCCGCGATCCAGACGTGGCGCAAGCGCTGGTCTCCATTCGTATCCTGGCCGATGGCGCGCAGATCGGCGCGATCACCTTCGTTCGCCCGCTTAAGCCACTGAGCAAAAAGCAAAAGAAGGAACAGGACGCGGGAGAGAAACTCCGCCGCGTCAGCCGCGCGTTCCTTTCCTATTCCAGCGACGACCGTACAACGGTTGGCCTGATCGCCAGCGCCTATCAGCGCGCGGGCATCCCCTGCTTCTTTGATCGCTCCAGCCTCACCTCCGGCGAGGAATGGAGTCCGCGCCTGCGCAAGGAAATTGAGCGCGCGGACCTGTTTCATCTGTGCTGGTCGAAACGGGCGGCGGCGTCCGAATGGGTGCAGCGCGAGGCCGAGCACGCCATGACCATCCGCCGCGCGCGCAAGCGGCCCGAGATCACCATCCAGATGCTCGACGGCCCGCCCTGGGCGCCGCATCCTCAGAGCCTCGATGCGCTGAATTTCGACGATTACGCCCGCGCCGCCATGGTGGGCTATCAGCGGGGCGACGCGTCCAGTTGATCGCTGCGCCAAAGGCGTTCAAACAAACGCCATGCATGGCGGCCCGCACCACCACCATCACGATAACGGCCACGACGCGCAGCAGCGTGGCGGCGGCGGACGCTATACGATCGCCATCGCGCTAAACGCCGGCTTCGTACTGATCGAAACGATCGCTGGTTTCTGGGCCAATTCCACCGCCCTGCTCGCCGATGCGGGCCACAATCTTTCCGATGTGCTTGGCCTCGTGCTGGCGGGCGGCGCTGCATGGCTGGCGCGGCGCGCGCCGACGGAAAAGCGCACCTACGGTTTCGGCAAGGCCACCGTGCTCTCTGCGCTCGCCAATGCGCTGGTGCTGGTGCTGGCGTGCGGCGCGATCGCGTGGGAAGCGCTGCGCCGGTTTTCGGCGCCGGAGACGATCGAGCCAGGCATCGTCATGGGTGTGGCGGCGATCGGCGTGGTGCTGAACGGCGGCACGGCGCTTCTGTTCGCGCGCGAACGAAAGCACGATGTGAACGCGCGCGGCGCCTATCTGCACATGATGGCGGATGCGGGCGTTTCGCTGGGCGTCATTCTGGCCGGCCTGCTTGTGTGGCGTACGGGCTGGGGATGGGTCGATCCAGCGGCGAGCCTGGCGATCGTGGCGGTGATCTTGATCGGTTCATGGGATCTGATGCGCGAATCGCTCGATCTCACGCTTGACGCGGCGCCGCGCGGCGTGGATGTGACCGCGGTGCGGGCGCACCTGGAACGCCTGCCGGGCGTAACCGCCGTACACGATTTGCACGTATGGGCGATGAGCGCGACGCAACCCTCCCTCACCGCGCACCTCGTTCGCCCTGAAGGCGCGGACGATGACTTCCTCGCACGCGCTAGCGCCGGCCTACGCGACACGTTCGGAATCAGCCACGCCACCCTGCAGATCGAGCGCATGCCGCAGCTCGATTGCGATGATCACGCGCATCGCTGATGGCCGCGCCGCGCGAACCACTGCCCGTGGTGCTGCGCCCCTGCTTCGAGCAGGATTTGCAGAGCGTACAATTCATCTATGCCCATCACGTGTTGCACGGCGCGGCGAGCTTCGAACTGGAGCCGCCCAGCCTCAATGAAATGCGTGCGCGCTGGACCAAAATCGTCGCCGCTGGCTGGCCGTTCCTGGCGGCCGTTCCGCAAACCGATCCGACGCGCGTCGTCGGCTATGCTTACGCGGCGCAATTTAATCCGCGCCCGGCTTATGCTCACACGTTTGAGGATTCGGTCTATGTCGCGCCCGGGGCGGCGGGGCGCGGCGTGGGCACGGCTTTGCTCTGCGGATTGCTTTCGCAATTGCAGCATCCAACTGACGTGCGGCAGGTCGTGGCGCTGATCGGCGACAGCGCCAACACCGCCTCCATCGCCTTGCATAAAAGGACTTTATTCGAACAAGTGGGCGTGTTGCGGAAGGTCGGACGGAAGTTCGCGCGCGACATCGATGTGGTTGTGATGCAACGCAGCATTGCTTCCGCCGCCGAGGCGGCTGGTTCCGCTGGCGCATCCTAATCTTTCGGTTAAGGTTCTTGGAACTTTTAGGGGGAATTCCGCGTAAACTTACGCATGCGGGCGGTCTATCGCGGTCCAAGCGTTAAGGTTGCAGTAAGGAATCAGGAAGAACTTCGTCCGTGGAGGCCGCGGACGGTGTCTGGATGGGGCTTTAGGATGGTCGGACTTGCTCTGGGCCTAATGGCGATCGCGAGCGGCGCCGTGGTTGGCGAAGCTGCGGGCGATACGAAAATCACCAATCCTTCGCTGGCGATGGCGATGCAGCTCGAACCTGTGGTCATCCAAGCCAATCACGCCACGACGCGGCGCACGACCTTTTCTCAGGTCAGCAATGAAGCCCTCTCCGGCATTACCGTTGAAGTGGTCCAGGCCCCTCAACGAACCATGGACGGCTTTGGCTTTAACGCAGAACTACGAGAAAGCCGGGCCCCGAATATGGAAGTTCAGTTCGCCACCTCGACGCGCTTCAATGTCGATGTGGGCGTGGCCCACCGCCAAACCAGTGTGCAGACCGCCGGCCAGCTCATGGAAGGGCGCGGCGCGGAAGTCCGCCTGGGCCAGAACCTGGACCGGCTTGCGCCTGAGTTTGAAGCGCCCGATCCCAGCCGCGCGGCGTGGTATTTCTTCGCCGCAACTGACGGCCGCGCCCTAACCTGGACGCCCAATAGCGATCCCAGCGATCCCAACCGCAACCTGCGAGTCCAGGACCGCGCCGAGATCGGGGATGTGCAGGCCGGCCTTACCATGCAGAAAAAAGGCGTTCAGGCATCCCTGGCCGTGGTCCAGCGGACTGTAAAGACCCAGGTTGGTCCCTGGAAGAAGTCCGCCGACGAGAGCTTTGCCGGCTTGACGCTTACCTGGAAGCGCTAGGCGTGGAACCCACTGCGCGCCGCTTGTGAGCGGCGCAGGCGAAAGCCTTAACATTCTGGCAATGCGACGCTATGTTTAGTGGCTGATAACGGCGCTACCCCAACATCTTGGGTGGCCTGCGGAGACCACGATGTCCAATAGCGTGCATAGCGGCAACGTTTCGGGGCTTTTGATCCCATCCCGCGCCTATAAGCCGTTCCGCTACCCGTGGGCCTACGATTTCTGGAAGCGCCAGCAGCAGATCCACTGGCTGCCGGAAGAAGTGCCGCTCGGCGAAGACTGCAAGGATTGGGCGACGCGCCTGACCGACAACGAGCGCAATCTGCTGACGCAGATTTTCCGCTTCTTCACGCAATCGGACGTGGAGGTGAACGACAATTACATGGAGCGCTACGCGCGCGTGTTCAAACCGACCGAGATCAAAATGATGCTCTCGGCGTTTTCAAACATGGAGACGGTGCACATCGCCGCCTACGCGCTGCTGCTGGAAACCATCGGCATGCCGGAGAGCGAATTCGGCGCGTTCATGGAATTCCAGGCCATGCGCGACAAGCACGATTACATGCACAAATTCGGCGTGGACTCCGACGCCGATATCGCCCGTACAGTGGCGATGTTCGGCGCCTTCACCGAAGGGCTGCAGCTGTTCGCGTCGTTCGCGATGCTGATGAACTTCCCGCGCTTCAACAAGATGAAGGGCATGGGGCAGATCGTGAGCTGGAGCGTGCGCGACGAAAGCCTGCACTGCGAAGGCATGATCAAACTCTATCATGCGTTCCGCAAAGAGACCGGCGTGGTGACTAAGGCCGTGGCGGACGACATCGTCGATATGTGCAAGACGGTGGTGAACCTGGAAGACAAGTTCATCGATCTCGCGTTCGAGCTTGGCCCGGTGCAGGGCATGACCCCGGAAGACATCAAGAAATACATCCGCTACATCGCCGATTGGCGCTTGGGGCAGCTGGAATTGCCCAAGGTATATGGCGTTTCCGAGCACCCCCTGCCGTGGCTGACGTCAATCTTGAACGGCGTTGAACACGCCAACTTCTTTGAGGCGCGCGCGACCGAATATTCAAAGGGCGCGAGCAAGGGCGAATGGCATGGCGCCGAAGGCGTATGGTCCAACTTCGACAAATTGCTCGAAAAGCGCACCGCTGGCGGCGCGCAATAAGCTCGCCATCAAACGCCGCGAAAAAGAAATGGCCGCGAGAGCGGCCATTTCTGCATCTACAAAATAGACGTGTCCGGCGCTACTTGCCGCCGGCTCCGGCGCGCGAGGCGTGCGCGGAAATCTGTCCCTGGACTTCGTTGAACACCTCGGCATCGTCCGAAATGTCGGGCGTCTTGCGGCAAAGCGGGTTGCAGCTCTGGCGCACAGTGGTCAGCCCGCGCGTGACGGTGACGACGCCGCTGGTGCTTTCATCGCCCGTGACAGTGATAATGCCTTCGTAAATCGGCCGGCCGCCTTCGCCGACAATAATGAGATTAGTCGTGCCGTAAGCCTTGCCCGTCACGAACAGCAGCCTGTCGCTTTGAAGCGTCACGCCAATGATCGAGGGATTGCCGACCACGACGCCGGCCGCCGCGGCCTTGAGCGCCAGCGGACGGGCCTGATCGAGCGGAACCTGAAGTGGCGTTGCGGAAAGCGCCGGCGCGGCGGCAGCCAAAACCAGACCAAACGCGCAAGCGCCAAACGCCGCCCGCATGCTCGCGCCAATCTTCGTCATGATTTTCTCCGCTTCGCTGAAAAAGCGATACGGCCAAAACGGTAAACAAAGCCCTAAAACATAGATTTAGGTGTTCGAAACGTTTGACCGCTAAATGTTGTGGAGTTGGCCCATTAGCGGCGCAAGTAGTTAACTTGCGCCAATAACAATATTGTCGAAAACTAGGCCTTCTTAAAACTGTTCTTTAATTCTACTGGGCTATTCCTTGCACATGTTCGGTGAGGGTCGTCGGGTGTGGCGATCATCTGAACTTCGGGTCGAACACCCGACACACAAGGGAGACTAGAATGTCCAAACTTTTGAAGAAAATTCGTGACAACAAGTCGGGCGCCACGGCCATCGAATACGGCCTGATCGCCGCTCTGATCGCGGTTGTGATCATCACCGCTGTGACCAACCTCGGCACCGAGATGAGCACGAACTTCAACACGATCAAAAACGCGATGTAACAAGACGCGCCGGCCTTCGGGCTAGGCTGCGCTGCGAGAAGCCGCCCCTCCCCCGGGGCGGCTTTTTCGTTTTTGTTAACGCGGCGCAGCGCACGGTCGGCGCCGATGCTGGCGATTCTGTTTGTTTCCGTCTTTGCCGGGCTGCTCTTGTGGGCGGCGATCGCTGATTTGCGAACGATGGAAATTCCCAACCGGATTTCTCTGCTTCTTGTAGGCCTTTATCCCATTGCCGCTTTCGCCTGCGGCATCGGCTGGCAAGATATTCTGATTCATGTTGGCGTTGGATTGGCCGCCTTCGTCATCTGCTGGGGCATGTTCATGCTCCGCATTTTTGGCGGCGGCGATGCGAAAGTGATTGCGGCGGCGACCGTATGGACAGGCCTGTCGCCAGCGCTGTCGCATTTTCTGCTGTGGACCTGCGTTGCCGGCGGCGGGCTTGCGGCGCTGGCGATCGTGGCGCGCAAACACTTCAAGCCAGCGCCCACGCTGCCGGGCTTGGTCAATACGTTTCTGGGCGAAACCCATTTGCCCTACGCCGTGGCGATCGCCGTCGGCGGGCTATCCGCGATCACTAATCTGCCGATTTTTCTTGCCGCCGCATAAACGCGCCGCGGCGTTAACCCTGCCTTAGCCGACGCATGATGTGGTCGGTCAAAGGCGAATAAGGCGCAAGGCCTAGTCCAAGGCCATACCGAGGGGCGCACACAGCATGTCGATGCGGCAAATCATTGTTCTGGGCGTCGCCCTGATGGCGGCGGTCGCCGCGTTGTTTCTTGTGCGAGGCATGGCCACCAGGCCCACGCAAGAAAGAGCCGAGGTGACCTCCGTGGCGCCAGGCGTGCCAGTTCTGGTAGCGGCGAAAGCCCTCGAGCCAGGCGACGCGACCGCGCCGGGCGACATCGTCTGGATCAATTTTCCGCAGGAAGCCGTCAGCGACGCGTTCGTCAAGCAAGCCGCAATGCCGAACGCCGCCACCGACTATGTCGGCTCGGTCGCGCGCGTCACGATCGCCAAAGGCGAACCGATCACGCCGATCAAACTCGTAAAGCCAGGCGAGCAAGGCTTCATGGCCGCGATGCTGACGCCGGGCTACCGCGCGGTTTCGATCCCGATCACCGCGCAAACCGCCGCCGCCGGCTTTATTCTACCAAATGACCATGTCGATGTGATCGCCACGCGCAAAGTGCAGGTCCAGACCAGCGATGGCGCCCGCGAAGAAGTGCACAGCGACATCATCCTGCAGGATGTGCGCATTCTGGCGATCGATCAGCAATTCCGCTCCGCTTCGGCGGCGGGTCAGCCCCCCGCCCCGATCACCGGCGCGGTAGCGACACTTGAACTTTCCGCCGCCGATTCCGAAACGCTCGCGATGGCCGGCAAGATGGGCGACCTCTCGCTGGTGCTGCGCGGCATCGAAAACGAACCAGGCCGCATGAACGTGGCTTCGGCGCAGCGGCGCGGCGCGCGGGTGCTGAGCCAGGGGATGGGCGGTCAAATCAAACTCCATGCATTCGGTCAGGTGTCGGATGTGCCGGTGGCGACTTCAGGGGGCGGCAGGTGAGCCATTATCGTAAATTACTAGCGGCCTGCGCCTCGGTATTGACGCTCACCGCGTCGATCAGCCCGGTCACGACGGCAAACGCCGCGGACGAACCGTCGATGTATGTCACGATCGGCCGCGGCGCGGATTCCTCCCAGCCACGCCCGGTGACGCTGCCGCTGAACAAGGCGATTATCGTCGATCTGCCGACTGATGCGCGCGATGTGCTTTTGTCCAACCCGGAAATTGCCGATTCGGTTGTGCGCACGACGCGCCGCGTATTCATTCTAGGCCGCAAGGTCGGTCAAACGAACGCGTTCTTCTTCGATGCGCAGGGCCGGCAGATCGCCAATCTTGAAATCCGCGTAGAGCCGGACGTCTCCCCGCTGAACGCCATGTTCAAGCGCTTTGCGCCCAACAGCAGCGTGAAAGCCGAATCGGTGAATGGCGCGCTGGTGCTCACCGGCAACGTCAAAAGCGCCGCCGAAGCCAACCGCATCATGCAGATCGCGGAAAAGTTCAGCGCGCCGGCTGGCGGCGCGCAGGCAAAGGGCGAATCCCAGATCGTCAATCTGATCGCCGTCGAAGGCAACGAGCAGGTTCTGGTGAAGGTGCGCGTCGTTGAAATGAGCCGCACGCTGGTAAAACAGCTCGGCTTCAACGGTACGGCGCAGAACATTCTCAACACGCTGCTGCCGAAAGACTGGGGCTACAACCTTGCGACACAGAACGGCTTTTCGGTAAGCGGCAAACTGCTCGGGGGCCTCACGGCCGACTATTCGAATATTCAGAACTACACACCGGACACCGACCCTGGCCGTTCGTACGACGATGTTACTCTGCAAGCGTTTGAACGGGCGGGCCTGCTGCGCGTTCTGGCCGAGCCGAACCTGACCGCGATCTCCGGCGAGTCGGCGAAGTTCCTCGCGGGCGGCGAATTTCCGGTCCCGATCCAGTCGCAGGACCGTCAGATCACCGTCGAGTTCAAGCCGTACGGTGTCGGCCTTGCGTTCACGCCGGTCGTGCTTTCGCCCGGCCGCATCTCGCTGAAGCTTTCGACCGAAGTGAGCGAGCTAACGTCCGATGGCGCCATCTCTACCGGCGACACCACAGTCACCGATTCAAACGGCGAACAAAGCGTCGTTCGCGGCCTGACCATCCCCGCCCTGCAGGTTCGCCGTGCTGAAACGACGGTGGAAATGCCGTCTGGCGGCTCGCTGATGATGGCCGGTCTTATCCAGGAAAAGACGCGTCAGGCCATGGAAGGCGTACCGGGCGCGAAAGACCTGCCGGTATTGGGACAGCTCTTCCGCTCGCGTGACTTTCTCAACAACGAAACAGAGCTGGTCATCATCGTTACACCCTACCTCGTCGAATCGACCAGCAAGAACAAGCTCAAGACACCCTCCGATGGCTACCTGAACGCAAATGACGCGACGGCCATTCTGAGCGGGCGTCTCAACGCGGTCTACAAGGGCGCCACCCCAACTGACCGCACGCTGCAAGGCCCGGCGGGCCACGTGATCAAGTGAGGAATAAGTCCATGCGCTTTGAAAAACCGCTCGCCTTGCTGCTCACACTGAGCGCCGCCGCCTGCGCCACGCCGCGCAGTGTGCAGGCGCTGAAGCCAGTCGCGACAGAAGCCGATTTGCATGAGATCGCCGTGAGCCAGTCTGGCGCGCGGCTGGAAATTCCGCTCAGCGCGGCAGGCTCCTTTGGCCCTGAATTGAGCGTGCAGCTCGACGAATTTGGCTCAAGCTACCGCTCTGTTGGTCATGGACCGCTTTTGGTCAGCACGCCGGTTGGCGCTGGCGACACCGACGCGGCGGCGCGAACCGCGCAAGCCGTGCGCATGCAATTGGTCGAAAAAGGCGTGCCCTACGCGGCAATCGCCGGCGGAACCTATGACGCCGCCGGACGCGCCTCAGCCCCTATCGTGCTCAGCTTCACGCGGTTCGAGGCGGCGGCGCCTGATTGCCAGCCGGTTTGGAAGGAAAACCTCGCCAATACGATGGATAATCGCGTCAGCGAAAATTTTGGCTGCTCCATCAATGCGAATCTGGCGGCGATGATCGCCGATCCGGCCGATCTGCAGATGGCGCGCGCCAGCGATCCGCGCGACGCCGCCCGCCGCGACGTCGTGATGGGCAAGTATCGCGAAGGCGATCCTTCGCATGCCACGCGCAGTGAAGACGAGCGCGTCGCGCTCAGCAAAGCCATTCGCTAATCACCTACTGATAGGACGCCTTTTATGGCCGACCCAAAACTCGATAGCTGGAAAGTCGGAGACATCGACGAGGACGATCGTGCGTTCGCGTTGGAGGATGATCCGAGTTTCGGCGCTGGCGAGCTTGAAGGCGCGCCGCCGGCCGATGACGCCGATCCTTCCTGGACAGCAATCGCCGCCGAGGCGTTCGAAGCGGCGGGCCGCACCGGCGTCGATCAGCCAATTCCGCGTGTTACGATCAATGCGTTCTGCGATCGCCCCGATGTAGCCGCCGCGATCGAATCCGCCGCCGGCGACCGGCGCCTGTCGAAGGCGATCGTGCACGTCTCGTCCGGCGGCATTGAAGCGGCGCTCACCGCACTCGCCGCGCAGGCCAGCCCAAACCTGATCATCATCGACACCACCGCCCCGGCTTCCGCACTGCTGCGCGGGCTCGACCGGCTGGCGCAGATTGTCGATGAGGGCACGAAGGTCGTCATCGTCGGCGCAGCGAACGACATCGCGCTTTACCGCGAACTGATGCGCCGCGGCGTTTCCGAATACATGATCGCCCCGGTTCAGCCGCTGCAGGTGATCCAGTCGATCAGCGCGCTTTACGTGAACCCGGACAAGCCGTTTGTCGGCCGCGTCGCGGCGGTGATGGGCGCGCGCGGCGGCGTCGGCGCCTCGACGCTGGCGCACAATCTGGCTTGGTGCATCGCTGAGCGCTACGGCGCCAATTCAACGCTGATGGACCTCGACCTGCCGTTCGGCACAGTCGGCCTAGATTTCAACCAGGACCAGACGCAGGGCGTCGCCGAGGCGCTCCTTGCGCCCGAGCGCGTCGATGAAGTGTTCCTGGACCGCCTTCTGACACGCCAGACAGAGCGTCTGACCCTGTTCACGGCGCCGGCCACGCTGGAGCGTGAATTCGAACTCGATGCTTCGGCTTACGAACTGGTGATCGACCGCGTGCGCCGCGCCGTACCGTTCGTCATGCTCGATCTGCCGCATGTGTGGACCAGCTGGATGAAGCAGACGGTTCTGTCAGCCGACGACGTGGTAATCGTCACAACGCCTGACCTTGCGGGCTTGCGCAATTGCAAAAGCGTGCTCGACCTCGTGAAAGCGTCGCGCCCGCATGACGCGCCGCCCACCGTGGTGCTCAACATGGTCGGCGTGCCCAAACGCCCAGAAATTCCAGTAAAGGATTTTGGCGAAGCGCTTGGTTCGGCGCCCAGCATCATCATCCCGTTCGAGCCGGCGACGTTCGGCGCGGCGGCTAACAACGGACAGATGGTTGTCGAAATGGCGCCGGAATCGAAGTCGGGCCTGGCGATCGACCAATTGGCGCAAGCGCTCTGCGGCCGCGAGCCGGTGGCGCAGAAAAAGTCATCCGTTTTCGACAGAATCCCAGCCCTCTTGAAGCGTTGAGCATGACATGAGCGGGTTCGGCAAACGCAGCACGCCGGAGGCCGGCCCAGGCGCTTCTGGACCGGCGCCGTCACGTCTGGCGCAAGCTGTCGGCGTGCGAACGACGCCGCCGGGTGGCGGCGTACGCCCTGCTATGCCCGCAGGGTCTGCCGCGTCGTCAGCGCCGCCCGCGATAACGGCGCCGCCGCCGCTTAAGGCGGCCGCGCGCGAGGCGGCGGCGCCGATGGATTTCCGTTCCGAGGAATTCTATCGCGTCAAATCTACAATCTTCACGGCGCTGATCGAAACCATCGATCTTGCCCAGCTCGCTCAGCTCGACCCGGAAAGCGCGCGCGAGGAAATTCGCGACATCGTCTCCGAGATCATATCGATCAAGAGCGTGGTGATGTCGATCGCCGAGCAGGAGGTTCTGCTCGAGGACATCTGCAACGACGTGCTCGGCTACGGCCCGCTTGAGCCGTTGCTGGCGCGCGACGACATCGCCGACATCATGGTCAACGGCGCCGGCGCGGTATTCATCGAAGTCAGCGGCAAGGTCAGCAAAACCAACATCCGCTTCCGTGACAACGGCCAGCTGATGAATATCTGCCAGCGGATCGTGAGCCAGGTCGGCCGGCGCGTCGATGAATCAAGCCCGATATGCGACGCGCGCCTGCCAGACGGCTCGCGCGTCAACGTCATCGCCCCGCCTCTGGCCATTGATGGCCCGGCCCTCACCATCCGGAAATTCAAGAAAGACAAGCTGAGGCTCCAGAATCTCGTGGAGTTCGGCTCGATCTCGCCTGCGGGTGCGCGTGTGCTTTCGATTATCGGCGCCTGCCGATGCAACACGCTTATTTCCGGCGGTACGGGTTCAGGCAAAACCACGCTGCTCAATACGCTGACGGCGTTCATCGCGCCGGACGAGCGCGTCGTGACCTGCGAAGACGCCGCCGAGTTGCAATTGCAGCAGCCTCACGTGGTGCGCCTTGAAACGAGGCCGGCGAACCTCGAGGGCTCGGGCATGGTGTCGATGACAGACCTCGTAAAGAACTGTCTGCGGATGCGTCCTGACCGCATCATCGTCGGCGAAGTCCGCGGCCCTGAAGCGTTCGATTTGCTTCAGGCCATGAACACCGGCCACGACGGCTCGATGGGTACGCTACACGCCAACTCTCCACGCGAAGCCCTTTCCCGTCTGGAATCGATGATTACGATGGGCGGCTTTAAGCTGCCCTCAAAGACCATCCGTGAAATCATCGTCGGTTCGATCGACGTGATCATTCAGGCCGCGCGCCTGCGCGATGGTTCGCGCCGCATCACGCACATCACCGAAGTGATGGGGCTGGAGGGCGATGTGATCGTCACCCAGGATCTGCTTACGTACGAAATTATCGGCGAAGACCAGAATGGCCGCATTACCGGCCGCCACCGCTCAACCGGCGTCGGCCGTCCGCGCTTCTGGGAGCGTGCGCGCTATTACGGCCTCGAGAAAGAACTCGCCGCGGCGTTGGACGAAGCGGAGAAAAAGTAATGGCGCCGCTCATCGTCGCAATCCTCGCCTTCCTTTCGATCGGCGCGATGGCGTGGGTGTTTGCCGGCGGCGAAGGAGGCCTCGCTGCAAAGCGCGCCAAGGAAATCGCAGGACCGCGCAAAGGCGCCGTCCGGCGCGACATGTCGGTCGAGATCGCCACGCAAAAGCGAAAGCAATCCAACGCCGACGCGTTGAAAGACCTGAACGACCAGCAAAAAAAATCGCGCAAATCCATGCTCTCGATCAAGGGGAAGATCGCGCAGGCCGGGCTTTCGGTGTCGGTGATACACTTCTGGGGCGCCGCTGCGGTGCTCTGCGCAGTGGTTATCGGCCTTTGCCTCCACTTACAGACGCCGCTAATGATTACCGGACTGACGGCGATTGTCGCGTTCATCGGCATGCCGCGCTGGGTGCTCGGCGTCATGATCGCCAGACGGCAAAAGAAATTCGCACACCAGCTCGCTGACGCCATCGACGTGATCGTCCGCGGCGTGAAATCCGGCCTGCCGCTCAACCAGTGCCTGCGGATCATCGCCAATGAATCGCCGGAGCCGCTGCGCAGCGAGTTCGCAAATGTGTGCGACGCGCAGCAAATGGGCGTGCCCCTCGATCAGAACCTGCAACGGCTTTACGAGCGCATGCCGCTGGCGGAAGTGAACTTTTTCAACATCGTGCTGATCATTCAGGCCAAAGCCGGCGGCAACCTCTCCGAGGCGCTTGGCAATCTTTCGTCCGTGCTGCGGTCGCGCCGGCTGTTGGCCGAGAAGATCAAGGCGCTGTCTTCTGAAGCAAAGGCGTCCGCCGGCATTATCGGATCGCTGCCGGTTGTCGTCGCCGGCCTCGTCCATCTCACCAGTCCTGGTTACATGACGCTGCTGTTCACCACCGATACCGGCCGTCTCATTCTGCTCGGCAGCGCGACGTTGATGTTTATGGGCATCATGGTGATGCGCAACATGATCAACTTCAAATACTGACATGGCCAATATCGTTCAAACCCTCGCCGATCCCGCAAACATCGCCGCAGCCGTCGTGGCCGGCGCAGCTTTCCTTGCGGTCATGACCGCGGCGACGCCGTTACTATCTTCCGACAAGCTCGGCAGCCGGCTCAAAGCCGTCGCCGAACGGCGGGAAGAATTGCGCCGCAAAAGCCGGCAGAACCTCGAAAAGGTTCGCTCCCTGCGCAACGAAGACAAGGGCTTCGTCAGCGACACGGTGAAAAAGCTGAACCTCCAGCAATTGCTGAACGATCCCAACGTGCAACTGAAGCTGATGCAGGCGGGTCTCCGCGGGCGGACGCCGGTTTCGATCTTCTATTTCTGCCGCCTCACCCTGCCCTTCGTTTTTGGCGTCGGCGCGTTCATCTGGATCGAAATGATGGGCGCAAAGGCGGGGATGCTCGCCAACATGAAGCCGGCGGTGGTGTTGTTCGGCGCCGCGCTCGGCTTTTACGGCCCCACGCTTTACGTCAACAATCTCGTGCAAAAGCGGCGCGACAAGATCATGAAGTCGTTTCCCGACGCGCTCGATATGCTGCTTATCTGCGTCGAGTCCGGCATGTCGATCGAACTGGCGCTGCATCGCGTCGGCTCGGAGATCGGCGCGGCCTCAGTGGAGATGGCCGAAGAAATGGCGCTGACCACGGCAGAGCTTTCCTATTTGCCCGAAAGGCGCATGGCGTATGAAAACCTCGCCCGCCGCACCGACCACCCCGGCGTGAAAGCCGTGGCGATGGCGCTGACGCAAGCGGAGAAGTATGGAACGCCGCTGGGTTCGGCTTTGCGCGTCATGGCGAAAGAAAACCGCGAACTGCGCATAGCCGCAGCAGAGAAGAAAGCGGCGGCGCTTCCGCCGAAACTGACCGTGCCGATGATCGTGTTCTTTCTGCCGGTTCTGTTCGCCGTGATCATGGGCCCCGCCATGATCCAGATTTCAGCAATGATGAAATAGATGCAGGGTGCGGGCTGATCAGCGCGCGGCTTATTGCTGGCTGATTTTGCGCGTATCGCCCCAGCGGCGGTCATCGGTGATCAAGCCGCGCAGGTAAGCCATATTGTTCGCAACCAGGGCCGGCGGCAGATCGACCTTCTGCAATTGCTCGGCCTCTTCGAAGCGCCCCTGAAGACCGACCGCCAGCGCCAGATTCTGGCGTGCTTCGGCGGGCGCTGTGGGAAGCGCCGAGGCTTGCCGCAACAATTTCTCCGCCGTCACCGCGTCGCCGCCGAGCAGATACGAAACGCCCATATTGGTCAGCACTGACGGTTCGTCCGCTTTGATCGCCAGCGCTTCCTTGTACGCGCGGCGCGCTTCCTCGTACCGGCCCTGCTCGTCCAGCGCCACGCCTAGCGCCGAAAGCGCGCGCCAGTCGGTGGGATCGAGTTGGGAGAGCGTGGCGAGCGGACGCAGAGCCTCGGCGCTTCGTCCCGAAGCAAGCAGCGCAAGTCCATAAGTGCGCGTGAGCCCAATGTTCCCCGGGGCGCGCTCGAGCGCGCCGCCAGCCACTTCGACAGCGCGATCGGCGCGGCCCGCCTTGCGCAACACTTCAGCGAACTTCTCCGCCGCTTCAAAATCGTCTGGAAAGGCCGCGTATTCGCCGGCCCAGAATGTCATCTGGGTGAGCAATTCCTCACGCTCGACAGCGGCGCGCGCGGTCTTGTCGATCTTGGGCTTGCCGGTGTTTTTTTTCGTCGCCTTCGCCGACGTTGCGGAGGCTTCTGCCGGCGGTTTTGCCGCGGACGCCGGTTTTAGCTCGCGCGCGGTCGCGTCGGTGGCGATCGGCTTCAGCGGCTCGGTCTTGTGGCCCTCGGAGATCACGTCGGTCGGCGCCTTGGTGGTGGCGCAGCCCGCGAGCGCGAAACCGGCAGCGGCGGCGAGAACGATATTCCGGGACATGGTTTCCAGCCTTTAACGCTTTGTCCGAAATTGGCCCGACGCGCTCAACAATCGGTTAATGCGCCGCTGTCTTACAGGCGTTATAATCCCCCCGCACATGTCGATTCCCTACGCGGCCGCGCCGGCCCCCCTATTGGATTTCGCCGTAGACGCCGCGCAGATCGAGGCTATACGCGCTTCGGATTGGCCGGCCTGGGCCGAAGCGCATGCGAGCAATCTGCGCGTACTCGCCGGGGCTGTGGATTTCCGTGGCCAAGCGGGCCGCATTCTGCTGGCGCCAGCCACGGACGGGCGCGTCGAGCGAGTTTTGTTCGGCCTCGGCGATAAACCCAACCCGCTGCTGTTCGGAACGCTGGGCGCAAACCTGCCAGCGGGCGATTATCGCCTTGGCGGCGGCGCACGAGACATTTCGCCGACGCTGATCGCTATCGCCTGGGCGCTGGGAGCGTATGGTTTCGCGCGCTACAAGCCGCGCACCCGGCCGATCCCGCGCCTAGTGGCGCCAGAGGGCGCTGATCGCGCCGAAGCCTGCTGCCTCGCCGAGGCCAGCTATCTGGTGCGCGACCTGGTCAATACGCCGGCCAATGAGATGGGGCCTGAGGCGCTGCACGCCATCGCCGAGTCGGTGGCGCAGGCTTGCGGCGCAGCGTTCACCGCGATCGTTGGCGACAAGCTGATCGCGGAAAACTATCCGCTGATCCATGCGGTCGGCCGAGCCAGCGGCGAAGCCCCGCGCCTGCTACATCTGAGCTGGGGGGCGGCGGACGCCCCGCGCGTGACGCTCGTTGGCAAGGGCATCACGTTCGACACTGGCGGGCTCGACATCAAGCCGAGCGCCGGCATGCGGCTGATGAAAAAGGACATGGGCGGGGCGGCGCACGCACTCGCACTCGGCCAGATCATCATGCAATCCGGATTGCCTGTGCGCCTCGATGTCTATCTTGCCGTCGCCGAGAATTCGATTTCGGCAAATGCTTTCCGGCCAGGAGACATCTACAAGAGCCGCAAGGGCCTAACGGTCGAAATCGACAATACTGACGCCGAAGGTCGCCTCGTGCTCGCCGATGCGCTGGCGCGCGCGGGCGAGGACAATCCCGATCTGCTGATAAACTTCGCCACGCTCACCGGCGCCGCGCGCACAGCGCTCGGCCCTGACATGCCCCCGCTTTACACGGACGACGACGCGCTGGCGGCGGATCTCGAGGCCGCCGCAAAGGAGCAATTCGATCCGCTGTGGCGCATGCCGTTATGGGACGCCTACGAGCCCGACATAGAAAGCAGCATCGCCGATCTGAAAAACGCCGGTGATGGCGGCATGGCGGGCTCGATCGCCGCCGCGCTGTTTCTGCGCCGCTTCATCAAAGCCAAGGCCTGGGTGCATTTCGACATCTTTGCCTGGGCGCCAAAGGAACGGCCGGCGCGGCCAGCCGGCGGCGAAGCCCAGACGCTGCGCGCGTGCTGGGCGGTACTGAAAAAGCGGTACCCTAAGACCGCCAGCAATTAGTTCGGCGCGGGAGCAGAGCTTGGCGCCGCCGGCGCTTCGCCAGCGGGCGGCGCGGCAGGCGCCTCAGCCTTCGGCGGCAACGGCGCCGGAATAGCAGCGGGGGAATCAGACAAGGTTCTGAGATAAGCGATCAACGCATGCCGTTCGTCGGCGCGCTTTACGCCGATAAACGCCATCGTTGTGCCCCGCACGACAGTCGCGGGCGCGGCCAGGAACTTGTCCAGATTGTCGTAGGTCCAGGTCTGGTTGAGGCTCTTCATCGCCTCGCTGTAGCCGGTGAAACCGGCGTCCGCCCCGGACGGGCTATTGATCAGGTTATATTGGTTCGGGCCGGTCAAGATCGGACCGCCCTTTTCGAACGTGTGGCAGGACACGCATTTGGAGAGCGCTTTCTGCCCAGCCGCGACGGCTGCCGGATCAGCCAGCACGACACCCCAATCCACGGGACCTGCTTCTACAGCCGCCGCGCCGCCGCCCGCAGGCGCAACGATCGACGTAATGTCGATCTCATAGGCCGGCTTCTCGGGAAAATGCGGCGCGAACACTTCCTCGCCGCCGATCCGCAGGCCCACCACCAGCAGCAACGATCCCAGCACGGCGCCTGAGATCGTGTTGAACCTGAGATCGCTCATCCGTCCATTCCCGCTCTCACGCCGAATCGACGTGACGCTTGTCGCACCGCCTTATGGCTTGCTAAGCGAGCCGCGCCAAGATTTGCCGGCGGGCGCGCGCCGACGATATCGTCGCGCGCGGCGAACCGTCGCATGAGATTTCGACAAAAGGAGCCTGAGGGCCGATGCGCGCGCTGATCGTAATCCCGGCCCGTATGGCGGCCACGCGCCTGCCCGGCAAACCTCTGGCCGACATTCACGGCAAGCCGATGATTGTCCGTGTCGCCGGGGAGGCCCTGCGCGCCATGAAGGGGCCGGTTCTGGTGGCGGCGGGGGATGCGGAGATTGCCGAGGCGGCCCGGAAGGCCGGCTATGACGCGGTGCTGACCGATCCGGCGCTACCCTCCGGCACCGACCGCATACATGAAGCGGTCAAAGCGTTCGACCGCAGCGGCCAGTATGAGGCGATCGTCAATCTCCAGGGCGATATGCCGACGATCAAGCCCGGCACGATCGAAGCGGCCATTCGCGTGCTCGCCGAAGGCCAGGCCGACATCGCCACGCTGGTTTCGCCGTCCTCCGCACAGGAGGATCGTGACAACCCGAACGTCGTGAAAGCGGTCATGGCGATGAGCGCGCCCGATCGCGGCCGCGCGCTTTATTTCACCCGCGCCGCGGCGCCGTGGGGCGAAGGACCGATCTGGCGCCATGTGGGGCTTTACGTGTATCGCCGCGCGGCGCTTGACCGTTTCGTGGCCGCGCCGCCCTCGCCGCTGGAGCTGCGCGAGAAGCTGGAACAATTACGGGCGCTGGAAATGGGCATGAGCATCGAGGCGGGCGTGGTGGACGATTTTCCCAAAGGCGTGGACAGCCCCGCTGATCTCGAAGCGGCGCGCGAAGCGCTCAAGGGGCGCACATGAGACACGTGATTTCATTCCAGGGCGAACGCGGCGCCAATTCGGACATGGCCTGCGCGCAGGCGCGGCCGGGCTGGGTGACTTTGCCGTGCCCGACGTTTGAAGATGCGTTCGCAGCCGTCAGCGATGGCGCGGCTGGGCTGGCGATGATCGCGATCGAAAACTCGCTCGCCGGCCGCGTGGCTGACATCCACCACCTGCTGCCGACCTCGGGGCTCTCGATCGTCGGCGAATATTTCATGCCGATCCACTTCCATCTCATGGCGCCCAAAGGCGCCAAACTGGAAGACATAAAGTTCGTCCATAGCCACGTCCACGCACTCGGCCAGTGCCGGA
Source organism: Alphaproteobacteria bacterium (assembly GCA_031399165.1). Taxonomy (GTDB): domain Bacteria; phylum Pseudomonadota; class Alphaproteobacteria; order Caulobacterales; family Aquidulcibacteraceae; genus JAKFWI01. The sequence goes on from JANNOO010000006.1 coordinate 28,545, forward strand.
AGATCGTCAAGCAGCTGAAGGCGGCGGCGATTGTCGCCGGCGATACGGCGGGTTCGGCGCGCGAGATCGCGGTGATGAATGACAAGGCGCACGCCTCGCTCGCCCCGCCCGCGGCGGCGGAGATCTACGGGCTGGACGTGCTCGCGGAAAATGTCGAGGACGACCACACCAATACCACGCGTTTCGTTCTTATGGCGCTGGAGCCTGACGTTCCGGCGGCGAATAACGGGCTCTGCGTTACCGCGTTCCTGTTTCGCGTGCGCAACGTGCCGGCTGCGCTCTACAAGGCGATGGGCGGTTTCGCCACCAACAGCGTCAACATGACCAAGCTGGAGAGCTACCAGGTCGATGGCACGTTCACGGCGACGCAATTCTACGCCGAGATCGAAGGCCATCCGGAGGACAGAGCCGTGGCGCTGGCGATCGAGGAGCTAAAATTCTTCTGCGACGAATTCCGCATTCTCGGCGTATTTCCCGGCGCGCCGTTCCGAGCGAAGAAGTAACCTCAGTCTACCCAGCTTTTGATCAGCTGGTGCGCAATCGCCATCGGCGGCGGCGCGGTAACGTCGCCGCGCCGTTCCAGCGCCGCGCGCGCCTCTTCGCGCGTAAACCAGCGCGCGCTTTCCAGTTCGTGCAGATCGATCGTCAGCGCATCGCTTTCGACGTCGGCAAAAAGGCCGATCATCAGCGATGATGGGAACGGCCATGGCTGCGCCGAATGATAGCGCACGGCAATGGCCCGCACGCCCGCCTCCTCGAACAACTCGCGCGCGCACGCTTCCTCGAAACTCTCCCCCGGCTCGACATAGCCGGCTAGCGCCGAATGCACGCCCGGCGCCCACGCCTTCTGGCGGCCCAGCAAACAGCGGCCTTCGTGCAGCGCCAGCATGATGACGACGGGATCGACGCGCGGAAAATGATCCGCCTTGCAGGGCTGGCAGATGCGCTTCCAGCCCGCCTCGGCGATGGCGCTGGCGGCGCCGCACTTTGCGCAAAATCCGTTCCGCGCGTGCCAGTCGAACAGACTGCGCGCGCAGCCAAGGGTCGCGCTATCGCCCTGAGACAGGCGCATAGCCGCGCTGCGCATGTCCGTGAACACGCCCTCGAACGGCGCATCTTCCGCGACTTGTACAGCAAAGCGCGGCGCGCCATCTTCGATGCCGAGGAAGATGGCGGGGCTGTCAGAGGGGATTTCATCGCGTTGTAGCCACGCTGGCGCATCGGCGCGCAGCAACGGGCGCAGCGCATTGAACACCGCATAACGCGCATCCGGCGCCGAACGCGCGGCGGCCAGCCACGCTTCATCGCGACGTAAATGCCCTGCTCGATCGAGTGGCGAACGGGTAAAGGCGTTGGGGTTGGGAAGAAGCATGGACGAACACTTAGCTTCCCTTCTCCCACAAGTGGAGAAGGATTTAGCCGTTCCGCTTCAGCCTTGCCGGCGTGGCGCCCACGCCGAAATCGAGTTCGGCTTGCGGCGCTGGCAGGCGGGGCTGGGATTCGATCTGCGGGGTTTCCTGCGGATCACCGCCCTCGGCGGCGCCGAGTTCGCGGAATTTCTTCGCCGTCACCAGCACGCGCGTGTCGAATGACGATACGAACGCGTTGTAGTGCGCCACCGATTTGCCGATCGTATCGCCGAGCGCCGCGAGATGTTTGGTCAACGGCAGCAGGCGCGCATGTAATTCGCGGCCCAGCTTGGCGATCTCTTCCGCGTTGGCCTGGATTTCTTCCTGGCGCCAGCCGAACGCGATGGTTTTGGCCAGCGCGAACAGGTTCGACGGGCCGATGATGACGACGCGATCCTTGAACGCGTCCTGATACAGCATCTGGTCCTGCTCGAACGCGGCAGCTAGGAAGTTATCGCCGGGCACGAACATGATCACGAAATCGGCCGTGGACGGGATGTGGCGCCAGTATTCCTTGCTCGCCAGACCGCGCATGTGATTGCGCAGCTCCTGAGCGTGCTTCTTCAGCAGCAGCTCACGCGCCGCATCGTCAGTCGCTTCCATCGCGTCGAGATAGCCGCTGAGCGCAACCTTGGAATCGACCACGATGCAGCGCCCGCCCGGCAGGCGGATCGTCACGTCAGGGCGGACGCGCCCGCCATCGCCGTCATTCGCCGATTGCTCGGCGTGGAAATCGATCCGCGCCGCGAGCCCCGATAGCTCCAGCACATTCTTCAGTGTTTCTTCGCCCCAGCGCCCGCGCGTTTTGGGGCCGGCGCGCAGGGCGTTGGCCAGTTTGCCGGTCACGGCCTGGGTCTGGCTCATCGCCTCGCCGATCTGGCGCATCTGTTCGCCCAGCGCTGATTTATCCGCCGTGCGCGTAGCTTCAATCTTGGCGATGGTCTCGCTGAGCTTGTTGAATTGCTCCTGCACCGGCGCAACGAGTTCCTTTACACCGCCGGCGGCGGCCTGCTGGTGCTTCTCAAACGTCTCTTTCGCCAGCGTCAGGAAGTTCTGCTGGCTGGCCCCGAGCGCGCGCTGGGCGAGGCTTTCGAACGTCTTTTCGGTCTCGGCGCGCGCGAGCTTGTGCGCCTCGTCGCGCTCGGCGGCGCGGGCGGTTTCGGCGGCGAGGCGCTTTTCCAGCTCATTGGCGCGCTGGCGCTCGGAATCGCGCTCGGCCTTCAGTTCGTCATAGCCGTGCAGCCTGGCCTGTTCGGCCGGCGATAGCCCGCCCTGCTGCTGGCGCAGCTGCCAGAACAGATAGCCGGCGGCGCCAGCGGCCAGCAGGAACAGGATCATCCACAGGGTGGAAAGAGAATCAGTCATGCGGAGATGATAGCGCGAATCACGACGCGTTCCCCTCCCCTCGCGCACCTACGCAAAGGGTGTTTTGGGTAACCCTTCCCTCGATGGGAAGGGTCGCCGCGCAGCGGCGGGGAAGGGTGTGGCCGTGCGTTTTGAGGTATTGCCGCAGGAGGCTCTTCGCCATCGTTTGCGCACTCACCCCTTCCGGCCGCTTCGCGGCCTCCCACCCCATCGAGGGGAGGGTAGTTTGACGGCGGCGTCGAGCTTAGCGATTTCGCGTTGCACGTGGGCGAGGTAAGAAGAGGGATGCAGACGCTCATCAACGCCCTGATTCCGATCGCCCTGGCGGTGACGTTCGGGGTTTTGTGCTTCGGGATTTATTCGATGTTTCGCGGCGGCGCGTTTTCCCGCTCCTGGTCGAACAAGATGATGCGCCTGCGCGTCGTCAGCCAGTTCGCGGCGATCCTGATCCTGGTGCTGGCGCTCTGGGCAAAGCAGCGATTCGGCTGATGGTGAAGCTCGACAAAATCTACACGCGTGCGGGCGATGGCGGGCAGACGCGCCTGGCCACGGGCGAACTCGTCGATAAATGGAGCACGCGGATAGAAGCCAATGGCGCCGTGGACGAGACCAATTGCATGGTCGGAATTGCGCGGCTTTCAACGGCGGCGGATTTCGTCCTCGAACCGATGCTGTCGCGCATCCAGAATGATTTGTTCGATCTCGGCGCAGACCTTTCGACACCGCATAGCGATGCGCTGAAGTTCGAGCCGCTGCGCATTCTGCCAAAGCAGGTGGAGCGGCTGGAAAATGAGATCGACATGCTCAACGCCGATCTCGCGCCGCTCACTTCGTTTGTATTGCCCGCCGGAACCGCATTAGCGACGGCGCTGCACGTCTCGCGCGCGACCTGCCGGCGCGCCGAGCGGCTGATCGCGAAGCTCTCGCATGAGGAACCCGGCGCGGTTTCACCCGCCGCCCTGCACTACGCCAATCGCCTGTCAGATCTGTTTTTCGTCGCCGCGCGCTGGGCCAATGCCAAAGACGGCGGCGACGTGCTGTGGATTCCGGGCGGCAGCCGCTAATCCTTCTCGCGGTGCATTTCGCCGACCTGCATGGTCATCACCACGCAGCGCGGCGGCTGGATCAGCGCGAAGCGCACGGCTTCGGCGATGTCTTCGGCTTTCAGCATCTTGCCCTGCGCGATTTTCCTGCGCTGCTCTGATGGCGGCGCCTCGATCATGTCGCTGCCGACAAGCCCCGGCTCTATCAGCGTGACCTTCACGCCCTTCTCCGAAACCTCGCGCCGGAACGACATGGCGAAGCCTTGCAGCGCCGATTTCGTGGCGACGTAAACGGACGAATCCTTGCCGCGATATTCCGCACTCATCGAACCGATGAGAACGATGTGGCCCTCGCCGCGTTTCTGCATTGGCTCTGCCGCGCGCTTGGCGAACGCCAGATACCCAATCAGGTTGGTTTCCACCGCGTAGCGCCAATCATCCTCGCTCTCGTCGGTCAGGCCCTCGGCGGAGACGGCTGCATTGTCGATCAGCACATCGACTTGCCCCATCGCCCGTTCCGCCTCCGCGAACACGCGGTCCACGTCCGCGCGCACGGAGGCGTCCGCACTCATGCCGCCGATTTCGCCAATTTTGCTGATAGCCTCCATGGCGTCGTCAAGTGCGCTCACGTCGCGGCCAAAGATGAAGATTTTCGCGCCCTCGGCGGCGAGCAGGCGCGCGATCGCCCGCCCAATGCCGGTCGTACCGCCGGTTATCAAAACGCCCTTGCCCTTGAGCGAGGTTTTGGCTCTCGATATCTCGGCTGCAGCGCTGTCCATGACCCACAAACTCACGTCAAAGCGCCCTGTTCCAAGCGGTCGCGTTGACGCGTTGGGCCGGCGGGGTTAGTCCGGATCGATCCAGCCGGGAACGCACGCCCCATGAAAATTCTCGTGCCCGTCAAACGGGTGCTCGACTATAATCTGAAAGTGAAGATTAAGGCCGACCAGAGCGGCGTCGATCTCTCCAATCTCAAGATGTCGATGAACCCGTTCGACGAGATCGCCGTCGAAGAAGCCGTGCGCCTGAAGGAAAAAGGCGTCGCTACGGAAATCGTGGCCGTTTCGATCGGGCCCGATCAGGCGCAGGAAACCTTGCGCACCGCCCTGGCCGTCGGCGCTGACCGCGGCATTCTGATAAAGGCCGAGGGCGAGGTAGAGCCGCTGGATGTGGCCAAAATCCTCAAGGGCGTTGTCGCTGCGGAAAGTCCGCAGGTCGTTATCCTTGGCAAGCAGGCGATCGACGATGACAGCAATCAGGTCGGTCAGATGCTGGCCGCCCTGCTCGACTGGCCGCAGGCGACGTTCGCCAGCGCCGTGGAAATTGCAAACGGCCACGCCAACGTGACGCGCGAGATCGACGGCGGCCTGCAGACGCTGGCGCTGGAACTGCCGGCGATCATCACTACCGATCTCCGGCTCAACGAGCCGCGCTACGCCTCTCTCCCCAACATCATGAAGGCGAAGAAAAAGCCGATCGACATTAAGACGCCGGGCGATTTCGGCGTGACGCTCAATCCGCGCCTGAAAGTGCTGAAAATCGCCGAGCCGCCCAAGCGCCAGGCCGGCATCAAGGTTGCCAGCGTCGAAGAACTGGTTGAGAAGCTGAAGAACGAAGCGGGAGTGCTCTGATGGCCGTGCTGGTGATCGCCTCGCACGACAATGCGAGCCTGAAGGAAGCAACCTCCAAACTGGTTTCGGCGGCGCAGGCCATCGGCGGTGACGTGGACATCCTCGTCGCCGGCCACAATGCCGGCGCAGCGGCGCAGGCGGCCGCTGAGATCGGCGGCGTGCGCAAAGTGCTGCACGCGGACGCCGCCACGCTGGCCAAGCAAATCGCCGAGCCTATGGAAGCGCTGCTGCTGGGCCTCGCCGGCAATTACGACGCGTTGCTGTTTTCCGCCGACACGACCGGCAAGAACGCCGCCCCGCGCGTGGCGGCCAAGCTAGACGTGATGCAGGTGTCCAACGTCATCGCCGTAGAAGGCCCCAAAACGTTCACGCGCACCACTTACGCAGGCAATGCGCTGGCGACCGTGGAATCCGCCGATCCGAAAATCGTCGCGACGGTGCAGGCAACGGCGTTCAAGCCTGCGGCGGGCGGGGGTTCCGCCACGGTGGAAACGATCTCCGCGCCGTCTGGCCCATTCAAATCGGCTTTTGTCAGCGAAGACCTCGCCAAGTCGGACCGTCCCGAGCTGGCCGGCGCCAAGCGGGTGGTTTCAGGCGGCCGCGCCCTCGGCTCGGACGCGAAGTTTAAGGAGATCATCGAGCCCCTGGCCGACAGGCTGGGCGCGGCCGTGGGTGCGTCGCGCGCCGCAGTGGACGCCGGCTACGCGCCGAACGATTACCAGGTCGGCCAGACCGGCAAGGTGGTGGCGCCGGAGCTTTACGTGGCGATCGGGATTTCCGGCGCCATCCAGCATCTCGCGGGCATGAAGGATTCCAAGGTGATCGTGGCGATCAACAAGGACGAGGACGCGCCGATTTTCCAGGTGGCCGATTACGGCTTAGTCGGCGACCTTTTCCAGATTGTCCCGGCGTTCCAGGCGGAGCTGGACAAGCGCGGCGTCTGACGCGTTCGCGAAAGCCTTGCTGCACCTGCACAAAATTATAGTATGAACTTTCTAGGCGGCGGAGGGGTTCGCGCGCCTAATACATGGGCAGCAGGCCAAAGTATGAATCAAATCAAATCCGTCGGTGTCGTTGGCGCCGGGCAGATGGGCAACGGGATTGCTCATGTATCGGCGTTGGCCGGCTACGACGTGATGCTAGCAGACGCCAATCCCAGCGCGATCGACCGGGCGCTGCAAACCATCGAATACAATCTTGGCCGCCAGGTGCATCGCGAGGCGATCACCGAAGCGCAGGCTAAGGCGGCGCTGGGCCGGATCAAGAAGGCACCTTCAATGAAGAATGTCGCCGCCGCCGATCTGGTGATCGAATCAGCCACCGAGCGTGAGGACGTGAAGCGCGCGATCTTCGCCGAATTGCAGGCGCATCTGGGCGCGGACTCGCTGCTGGCCAGCAATACCTCCTCTATCTCGATCACACGCCTCGCCGCCGGCACGGACCGGCCAGACAAGTTCATCGGCATTCATTTCATGAATCCCGTGCCGGTAATGAAGCTGGTCGAACTGATCCGCGGGCTGGCGACGAGCCAGGAGACCTATGAGCGCGCGCTGGATTATGTGCAGACGCTCGGCAAGACGATCGCCAACGCCGAAGACTTTCCGGCGTTCATCGTCAACCGCGTGCTGATCCCGATGATCAACGAGGCTGTCTACACGCTTTACGAAGGCGTCGGCTCAGTCGAGGCGATCGACAAGGCGATGCGCCTCGGCGCCAACCACCCGATGGGCCCGCTTGAACTCGCCGATTTCATCGGCCTCGATACCTGCCTCAGCATCATGCAGGTGCTGAACGAAGGCCTCGCGGATACGAAGTACCGGCCCTGTCCGCTGCTGGTGAAATACGTCGAAGCCGGCTGGCTCGGCCGCAAGACGCAACGCGGCTTCTATGACTACCGCGGCGAAACGCCGGTGCCTACGCGCTGAAGGGCAATGCTCACCACAAGATGAGAACGTCGGCGGCGCGCAGGGCCTGGTCGGCAGACGCCAGCGTCAGATCCTCAACGATCGCCTGATTGCCGCTTTCAAAGCGAACTCGCGATCGTCATGACTCAGCTCCGATAATCGCCGTTGATCTCGATGTAGCGTTTGGTGAGATCGCAGGTCCAGACCACGGCGCTGGCCTTGCCGATTCCGACATCGACGAGGATGTCGATCTCATTGCCTTTCATATGCGCATCGACAGCCGGCTCGTCATAGGCGATCGCGCCGCCATCCTTTGCGGTCCATTGGCCGCCGAAGCGGATCGCGAGGCGATCGATAGCGATTTTCTCGCCAGCTTTACCAACCGCCATCACGACCCGGCCCCAGTTCGCGTCCTCGCCCGCGATGGCGGTTTTCACCAAGGGTGAATTGGCTATCGACATGCCGATGCGCCGCGCCGCGGCTTCGTTTTCGGCGCCGGTGATTTCGATGCGGACGAGCTTGCGAGCGCCTTCCCCGTCGCGGACCACTTGCAGCGCCAGATCCATCATCACATCGCGCACAGCGTCCGATAGCGGCGCGAGGCGCGGATCGCTCATCCGCTCGATTGCGGGCGCGCCGGAGGCGCCGGTCGCGAACAGCAGCAGCGTGTCCGAGGTGGAGGTATCGCCATCGACGGTGATCGAATTGAACGTTCCATCGACGTGGCGGCTGACCAGAGCCTGGGTGATGTTCGGCGCCAACGCCGCATCGGTGAAGATAAACACCAGCATCGTCGCCATGTTCGGCGCGATCATACCCGAGCCCTTACACACGCCGGCGATGTTCACCATCTTGCCGCCGATTTCGATCGTCCGGCCCGCGCCTTTCGGGAACGTGTCCGTGGTCATGAACGCGCCGGCGAGTTTTTGCCAGTTTACGGGCGCGAGCGCGTCCCATTGCGCGGGCAGCGCTTCGGCGATCAGGTCGGGCCGCACCGGCTGGCCGATCACGCCGGTGGCGGCGATGAATACGTTTTCCGGCGCGCAGCCCGCAAGTTTCGCGGCCGCTTGCGTTGTCGCCTTGTTTTTCGCGACGCCCCTTGGGCCCGTGAAGGCGTTGGAATTGCCGGCGTGGCAGACCAGCGCGCTGGCCTTGCCCGCGCCGCGCGTGAGCGCAGCCTTGCACCATTCCACATCCGCCGAGCGCGTCTGCGACAGCGTGAATGCGCCGCCGACTGTGGCGCCTTCGTCGAACGAGACCACCATCAGATCGTCGCGCTCATGCTTATAGAGGCCAAGGCGGCCGATCGCGGCTTTCAGCCCGCGGACGTGCGGCAGCTCGGGAAAGGAGGGCGGGGCCAGCGGCGAAACAGGCCCCCCAGCCTGTTTCGCGCTCACGTTTCGCGATCTCCCGGTCCTGGAGACGGAAGCGTGGTGGTCGTGCCGGGATCAGGGGTGGGCGGCGTAAAGGTCAACGCGGGCGGCGTTGTCGGCGCCGCAGCGACGGCCGGAGGTCGCGGCGCGGGAGCGCTTGGCGCAGGCGCAGGGTTAGGAATCGCCGTGGCGGCGGGCGGCGTAGCGGGCGACGGCTGGGCCGCCGGGGCTTCGGGCGCCTCATCAGGGGCCGGCAGATCACGCCGCGGCGCGATTGCGGCATTAGGCTGCTCGGTAATCCGGGCGATGCGGGCGTTGGTCTTCAACTTTTCCACAATCCGCCGCTGTTCCTCGAACATCAGCCATTGCACGATTTTCGGGCGCATCTCTTCCATCGACGGCGGGCTGGCGTCGCGCCGCTCCTCGATCTTCACAAGGTGCCAGCCCTGCTCGGTCTTCAGCGGGCCGCCGACCTGGCCGACCGGCGTTTCCTGCGTAACCTCGCGTAGCGAATCCGGCATCGCCTCGGGCAGGAAATAGCCAAGATCGCCGCCATCCGTGGCTGAGGCGCGGTCTTTGGACAATTCGTAGGCCAGGGCTTCGAATAGTTCGCCGTTATCGAGCCTTCTTTTCGCCGCGAGCGCAGCTTCTCTGGTGTCAAACAGGATATGCCGGGCGCGCACCTCCCGGCCCTGCTTCAGGAGCCGGACTTGCTCGCGATACATGCGCTCGATGGCCGAATCCCGCAGTGCGGTGGCGGCGATGTTTTCGTTGAGTACGTTGGCAAGGATTCGCTCCCGCGCCGAATCCAGCCGGTGGCGGACATCGCCGTTCTTGTCCAGGCCACGCGCCTCGGCCTCATTGGCCATGAGCCGGGTTTCGATCAGATCTTCCATGATCTGGAAGAAGACCGGCGAGGTGGTGGCCAGCTCTTCGCCTTCCTTGATCGCCCCGCGCGAAACCGCCTCGGCGAGCACGTCATCGATGTACACAGGCTTGCCGTTGACCGTGGCGGCCACGACCGGATCGGTCAGCGGGCCAGCGGGACGGCCGTTGGGGAACTGGGCCGAAGGACCGCACGCCGCGAGCGCCAAAGCCACGAAGGCCGCTCCTGCAGGCCGGAAAAAGCGCATCGGCAATCCCTTAAGGTTTCGGTCCTGAATAGGCGGATCCAGAGAAACCGCGCAGTGTGGTGCGGATGGGGCGTAATCGGGGTCTCATTGACACCGTTCGGAGCCGTCCTTAAGTCTCGCCGATGCGCGAGTCGAGTGCCTTTTCGCATGCGCGGGGCGCCCGCGCGGTCATACCGAGCCGGGCTCCTTGTACAAACGATGGGCGGACGGCGGGGCGCTCGACCCGAAATGATTTCAAAGCGCAAACTTAACCTCGGTAATCTCGCGCCATGCTGACGCTCGCCCGTAAAATGTTCGGCTCGGTAAACGAGCGAAAAATCAAGCCGCTCCGGTCCGTCGTCCAGCGCATCAATGCGCTGGAGCAGAATTTCGAAGCGCTGTCAGATGACGCGCTCCGGAACAAGACGGCGGAGTACCGTCACCGCATCGCCCGGGGCGCCAGCCTAGATCAGGTGCTGCCGGAGGCGTTCGCCACCGTGCGTGAGGCGGCCAAGCGCACGCTCGGCATGCGCCATTTCGACACCCAGATGATGGGCGGCATCGTGCTCCACCAGGGCAAGATCGCCGAGATGCGCACCGGCGAAGGCAAGACGCTGGTCGCCACGCTGCCGGTTTACCTGAACGCGCTTGAAGGCCGCGGCGTCCACGTCATCACGGTCAACGATTATCTGGCCAAGCGCGACGCCGAGTGGATGGGCCAAGTCTATACTTTCCTCGGCCTCTCGGTCGGTACGATCATTCACGGCCTGTACGACAACGAACGGCGCCAATCCTACGCCGCCGACGTCACCTACGGCACCAATAACGAATTCGGCTTCGACTATCTGCGCGACAACATGAAGTACGCGCTCAGCGAAATGGTCCAGCGCGGCCATCGCTATTGCATCGTCGATGAAGTGGACTCGATCCTGATCGACGAGGCGCGCACGCCTCTCATCATCTCTGGCCCGACCGAGGATCGCTCTGACTTCTACCGCCAGATCGACGCCGTAATTCCGCTCCTTGCCAAAGAGGATTTTGAGCACGACGAGAAGCAGCGCCAAGTCGTGTTCACCGAGAGCGGCAACGACAGGATCGAGCAATTGCTGGTCGAGCGCGGGTTGCTGGAAGGCTCGCTCTACGACGCGACCAACATTTCTGTGGTTCACCATGCCAATCAGGCGCTGCGCGCCCACAAGCTGTTTTTTCGCGACAAGGACTACATCGTCAAAGACAGCGAAGTGATCCTGATCGACGAATTCACCGGCCGCATGATGCAGGGCCGGCGCCTTTCCGAAGGCCTGCACCAGGCGATTGAAGCCAAGGAAAAGACCGAAATCCAGCCGGAAAACCAGACGCTGGCTTCGATCACGTTCCAGAACTATTTCCGCCTCTACAACAAGCTCGCCGGCATGACAGGCACGGCCATGACCGAGGCAAACGAGTTCGCCGAAATCTACAAGCTGGAAGTGGTTGACGTGCCGACCAACCGGCCCGTGCAGCGCGAAGACATCGACGACGAAGTCTACCGCACGGGCGCCGAAAAGCTGAAGGCGGTGATCGTCGATATCGAAGAGACCTTCAAGAAGGGTCAGCCCATTCTGGTCGGCACCGTGTCGATCGAAAAGTCCGAACAGCTTTCGGAAATGCTGAAAAAGAAAGGCGTGCCGCACCAGGTGCTGAACGCGCGCTATCACGAACAGGAAGCTGAAATCGTCGCTCAGGCCGGCGTGCCGGGCTCGGTGACGATCGCCACCAACATGGCCGGCCGCGGCACCGACATCCAGCTCGGCGGCAATATCGACATGCTGGTCAAGAATGCGCTGAAGGGCGAGGAAACGCCCGATCAGATCGCCGCGCTGCGTAAGCAGATCGCCGCCGTAGTTGAAGAACGCAAGCAGAAGGCGCTCGCCGCCGGCGGTCTCTACGTGCTGGGCACGGAGCGCCACGAAAGCCGCCGCATCGACAACCAGCTCCGCGGCCGCACCGGCCGTCAGGGCGATCCGGGCAAATCCAAATTCTACATCTGCCTGGAAGACGATCTGCTGCGCATCTTCGCCGCCGAACGGCTCGACGCGATCATGCGCGGCCTCGGCATCCGCGAGGACGAAGCCATTGTCCACCCGTGGATGAACAAAGCGCTGGAAACCAGCCAGCGGCGGGTTGAGCAGCGGAACTTCGAAATCCGCAAAAACCTGCTGAAATACGATGACGTCGTGAACGACCAGCGCAAGGTCGTTTTCGAACAGCGCATCGAATTCATGCGCGCGTCAGACGTGTCCCCGATCGTGCGCGACATGCGCCACGAGATCGTGGAATCAATCGTCAACCGTGCGATGCCGGAAAAGGCATATGCCGAGCAATGGAATATTCCTGCGCTGATCGAAGAATCGGCCGAATCCTTCGGTCTCGACCTGCCGCTCGACGAATGGGCGCGCGAAGAAGGCATCGCCAACGCCGAGATGATAGAGCGGCTGACCAAGGAAGTTGACCGCGCCTACGCCGCCCGCGCCGCGGCGCTCGGGCCCGAGCGCATGCGCTGGATCGAGAAGCAGGTCGTGCTGCAGGTTATGGATGTGCGCTGGCGCGAACACCTCGGCCAATTGGATCATTTGCGCTCAGTGATCCACTTGCGCGGCTACGCCCAGCGCGATCCGCTGAATGAGTTCAAATCTGAGGCGTTCTCGCTGTTCGAGCGGATGCTTATGGATCTGCGTTTGACCGTCACGCGCTCGCTGATGCGCCTGCATGTCGAGGGCGACGAGGCTGTGCCGCCGCCGATGAGCACGCCGGAAACGCACGAAATCCATGCCGACCCACGCACCGGCCAGAACGAGATGGACCCGATCGTAGTCACGGCCCCCTCGCGCGGGCAGCAACAGGTCGATCCGAGCGATCCCGCGACTTGGGGCAAGATTTCACGCAACGCGCTATGCCCTTGCGGCTCAGGCAAAAAGTTCAAGCATTGCCACGGGGATGTGGGCGCGACAGCGCAGGCTTAGACCCTTGGCGATCCAGAAGAACAACCATCCGCTACTCGGCCCCCGCGCAGGCGGGGGCCCATAAACCCAGCCAGTCCAGACGATCTCAACCGTTAGCGTTTGGCGCGCAGCCCTATCGTCAGCTACCGGCCCTTCCGGACATGAGGTCAGTCAAGATCGAAAACGACCCCCGCCTTCAGGAGAGCGGAAGGCGCGAGCCCGAACATCGTGCTGAAGACCGTGCTCAGATGCGCTGAGGAAGCAAAACCCGCTGAGTGGGCGGCTTCTGTCAAATTGCGCCCCTCTGCGAGGTGGCGGGCGATGCAGGCCATGCGCCGCCAAATCCGATAGCGGCGGAAGGGAACGCCAGCCGCCTCTCGGATGAGTGCGCGACAGCGAGACGGCGACAAGCCCACGGAGGTCGCAATCTCCTCAAAGTTGATGAAGGCATCTGGGTGAGCATCGATCTCGCGAAGGATTGCTACAATGCGTGGATCAGGTGGCGGCCGTTGAGGCAAACTGAGTACGGCGCACGCGCGATCGACACTCCACATTTCCAACGGTTCGCTGCTGAAGTCCGGGCAGGCGGCGGCAAGATCGACTTGCTGGACTGCGGCATGGTCGTCGCTCAGCGCGTCGAGATAGATGAATGCCATTGGGCCGGCCGCCTTTAAATGATGCAAACGTCCTGGACCGATGAGCGCCGCGCGGAGTGTTTCGTAAACCGGGGCCGATCGGTTCTTTCCGAGGAAGGCCAGTTCGAATGGGTCATCCACTGCCAAGGCGACGACGGCAGCGGCGTTTCGGTGCGGCGCGAGGTCGAGCCCGGGGCCGAAATAGGCGGAGCGGGCGCTTCGGATAGAGATGCGCGCAGGCGTTTCGTGAAAGCGCCCGACTCGCCGAGCACCTAGACTTTCTGCATGATCAGTCTCGCTGTCCACGACGCGCCAATCCTCCTCGCACTTATATTGGCCCTTTTGATGGGGCTTGGCGCGATCGCGGCGCCCGTCCTCGTCACACGCCAGTTCGACATTCTTGAACTGACCGCGGCTGGCCGCAATGAGGTGCGCTCCGTCTATGGCGGTTTCGGCGTCGCGATGGCGGCGATGTTCGCTCTGGCGCTCTGGCGACCGGAACTTCGGAGCGGCATTTGCCTGACCACCGCCGCCGCGCTCACGGGCATGGCGGGCGGACGCCTGCTCTCTGCGCTGATTGACCGACGGATCGGCCGCTACCCACTGTTCAATCTATGCCTCGAAGCGGTTGTTGCGACCCTGCTCTTCTATGCTGCCTGACGCCGCCATGCAGCCACAACGACAAACGCCAGCGGAAGGAGCGCCGCTGCATCCACGATTGCTATCTTCCGCAATGGACCTGACGGCGCGCCCGCCCGCAGATAGATGACCAAGAACCCTATGACGCTGGTCGCAACGACGACGCCTAACGCGCGTCGTGCTGGCGGGTCGATAACGGCAAATACGCAGGCCGCCAGGATCGCGACGAAAAGTGCGCCTCGGTGTGCGATGAGAACTCCGAGGTCGCCCGTGGGCGCCACGCCATAGAGCCGCTCGACCAGCACCGGCGCAAACGCTACCCATGCGGGCGACAGGTGCGCTAGTCCGAGCAGTCCCCAGGCCAGTTTGGTTGCAATCTCCATCGTCGGCCTCCATCGCTACACGTGGTAGATTGCACCGTCCGGGCGACCGACGCTTTCATGAACTGACTGCCTTCTGCAACGCGCGATCCCGGGGCGCCCGGCAGCATTGCCGGCGGCGGGTTGAAGCTACACCCCAGTGGCCGCTCCCGGCGAAAAAGCTGACTCTCAACAACTTGACCGATTTCCATTACCGCGGTAATGTAAAGGCAATGACTATCGCCCGCTCCAAACTCACCGCCCAGGGCCAAATCTCCGTGCCGTCTGAAGTGCGCAAAAAACTCGGCGTCGGTCCGGGCTCGACCATCGAATGGGCCGAGGAAGGCGATGCGGTCGTCGTGCGCCGGGCAGGCAAATTTACTTCCGAAGAGATACATCAGCGCCTGTTTCCAAACGGGCCGCCGAAAGAGCCCGTCGATGTGAAAGCGGCGATCCGGGACTACATCCGGCGCAAACATGCGCGCGATTGATACTAACGTTCTCGTCCGCATGCTGGTTCGCGAGCATGCCGCCCAAGCGGCCCTGGCGGATGAATGCGTTGCCAAGGGCGCTTGGGTGTCTCACGTCGTCCTGACAGAAGCGACGTGGGTGTTTGGCTCGCTCTACAGCTTCTCTGACGCCAAGACCGCAGAGGCCGTAGACCTGATCCTGCAACACCGGGATTTGACGATCCAGGACGCTGATGTGGTCACCCGCGCTCTTGGCTATTTTCGTGCGCATCGCCGGGTCGAGTTTGCAGATTGCCTCGTTCTGGCAATTGCCGAAAAGGCTGGCCATACACCGCTCAGCACATTCGATCGTAATTTTGCGAAACTCGACGGCGTGCAGCGGCTCTAGCGCTTCCGGCGCCGCCCCCGAAACGCTACGCGTTAGCGCTTCGCTAACCGTCTCGTCACACGTGGATTTAACCTCAATGGCGGATATTCAAGCCTCGTCGCGGCGCCTGGTTCTGGTGGTTGCGGCGGCGCTGTTCGACCGGCAAGGCTGCGTGCTGATCGCGCGGCGGCCGCCCGGAAAGCCACTTGCCGGTCTGTGGGAGTTTCCCGGCGGCAAAGTTGAGCCCGGAGAATCGCCGGAAGCGGCGCTGATCCGGGAACTGAAAGAAGAACTGGATTTGACCGTGGACGAAGCTGCGCTGGCGCCGATTACATTTGCCTCGCACGCCTATGGCGGCTTCCACCTGCTTATGCCGCTCTATGCGGTGACGCGGTGGCAAGGCGAGCCAGTGGCGCGCGAGCATGACGGGCTGGCCTGGGCCGCGCCGGGCGAGCTTGGCGCGTACGCGATGCCACCAGCAGACGCGCCTCTGTTATCGTCGATCAAGGCGTGGCGGCCATGATCCGGCTGTTCAAATCCAGAAGCGGCGCCACGGCGATCGAATACGCGCTGATGATCGGCATGGCGGCGCTGGTAATCGTCACGGCGCTGGGTGTCATGGGCGAAAAGACGGCGGCGTCGTTCAATAGCATCGCGACGGTGCTTTAGCCCGTCAGACGCTTTGCGTGCAAAACGCCACCAGCAGAATAATCGGCAGCGGCACGCCCAGCAGAAGAAAAAGAATTGAACGCATAGAGCTAAACCCCGGCTTGACCGAGTTAGAGAACGGCGGCGCCCCTTGCCGGTTCCCGAAGCGCTAGGGCTCCAGTTCGACGTCCCAGTACAGGTAATCGACCCAGCTCTCGTGCAGGTAGTGCGGCGGGAATCGCCGGCCAACAGCTTGCAGTTCGTGCATGTTCGGCCGGTGCGGCCGGCGCGCCGGGAACATCCGCGCCTCGCGCGGCCCGCGCCCGCCCTTGCGCAGATTGCATGGCGCGCAAGCGGTTACGATATTTTCCCAGGTCGTGCGCCCGCCCTTCGAGCGCGGCGTCAGATGGTCAAACGTCAGATCATCCTCGGCGCCGCAATAGGTGCAGGAAAAGCCATCGCGCAGAAACACATTGAACCGCGTGAAGGCCGGCGGACGATCCTGGCTGATATAGTCCCGCAGCGAGATGACCGACGGCAGCCGCATCTCGAATGAGGGCGAATGCACGCGCTGCTCATACTCCGCGACGACCTCGACCCGATCGAGGAACACCGCCTTGACCGCTTCCTGCCAAGGCCAAAGCGACAAGGGGTAATAGGAAAGCGGCCGGTAATCCGCGTTCAGCACGAGGGCGGGGAAACCTGCCGGGGGCGCGCTGATGACATTCATCGGCGCACCCAACGCGTGGCCCAACACCGGACTACGGCGTCGATTTGGCGGCGCTCACAAATGCGCCCGGATGAGATCAGCGTGCGACTGAAGGCGACTCTCCTTGCGCCTAATGTGGCCCTTCTCGGCGGGCTACGCCAGCCCCCGGCGAGTCATGCCTGATTCGCACGACAGCCCCGTGACTCTGAAGTCACGGGTCAGCCGGCCAGAACGCGCCGCTTGCCCAGCGCCATTTTCAGGAACGAACCGCCCAGTTCGAGCCCATCAGGGCCGATGGAATGGGGCACGCCATAGGAAATGTGCCATTGCGCCGAGAGGCCCGCTTCGCACAGCGCATCGGCGGCGTCGAACATCGCCGGCAGCGGAATCATCTCGTCGCGATCCCCATGCACCAGCAGCACTGGCGGTTTTGATTTTGCTTCGTTTTTCAGTTTGTCGCGCGCAACCAGCATTCCCGAATAACCAAGAATTGCCGCCGGCGATTTGCTGCGCCGCAAACCCACATGCAATGCGAGCATTGTGCCTTGCGAAAAGCCAACAAGCGCCAATTTGCTCTCATCGAGTTTGTAGCGTTCGAGTTCGCGATCAATGAAGCGATTCAGGATTTCTGCTGCGCTCGCAACGCCGCTTTCAAGTTCGTGCGGATCCATGCGCGAGAGTCCGAACCATTGATATCCCATCGGTGCGCCAGGCACGCGTTCGGGAGCATTCGGCGAAACAAATTGCGCGTGCGGCGCCGCATTCTTCCAGTATGGCGCAAGTCCAATCAAGTCATCGCCGTTGGAACCGTAGCCATGCAGCAATACGATTAGGGCTTGCGCTTTTTCGCCTGATGCGGGAGGAAGGCGCGGGCCGTCAATCAAATTCATGAGACGCCCTCTTCATCTGCAAACTCGATTCGGAACATTGAACTCTTCAACCGATTTGTTTTTGCATACGCAAGGAGAATGAAATGGCACTGAAACGTAAAGCCGCCAAGCGCGGTCGTCCGGCGAAGAAAGCCGCCGCTGCTCCGCGGAAAAAGAAGGCCGCAAAGCGCGGCCGTCCCGCTGGCGCCACGCGCAAAACTGCGCGCAAGACTGCAAAGCGTAAGACCACTGCGCGGAAAACTGTCCGTAAAGCCGCTGTCCGCAAGACCGCACGCAAGACAGTCCGCAAGACCGCTCGCAAAGCTGCCAAGCGCGGCCGCAAAGCGTAAGTTCGGGGGCTTAGGGGGCGCATGCGCATCACGCGTTTTGCGCCCTCGCCCACCGGCTTTCTCCACTTAGGACACGCGTTTGCAGCTTTTTACGCGCTCGGCGCTTGTGGCGGCGGGCGCTTTTTGTTGCGCATCGAGGACATTGATCGCACCCGCTGCAAACCCAATTTTGAAGCGGCGATTTTCGAGGATTTGCACTGGCTGGGGTTGGCGTGGGAAACGCCGCCGCGCCGCCAGAGCGAACATTTCGGCGCCTATGAACACACGCTCGGACAGCTCATCGCACGGGGCCTCGTCTATCGCTGCTTCCGCACGCGCCGCGAGGTGCTGCACGAGATCGCACGCGCCCCGCATCGCGGCGGCGAGGGACCAGACGAGCTTGTGTTCCTAGGCGCGGCGCTCAGCGCCGATGAGGAACAGGAAAGACTGGCGCGCGGCGAATCATTTGCCTGGCGCCTGTCGCTCGACCGCTGCCGCGACGTGCTGGCGCTAGAGCGTTTGCGGTTCGTCGAGACCGGCGCGGGACCGGATGGAGAACATGGAGAAATCGTCGCGCGTCCGGAATTACTTGGCGACGCGGTGCTGGCGCGCAAAGACTTCCCCGCTTCGTACCATCTTGCGTCAGTGCACGATGATGCGTTGCAAGAGGTGAATTTGGTGACGCGGGGTCAGGATTTGTTTGCGTGCACGCATCTGCACGTATTGCTACAAGCGCTGCTCGGCCTGCCTACGCCCGAATATCGTCACCGCCTCATCGTCGACGCTGATGGCAAACGCTTCGCCAAACGCGATCACGCCGTGACGCTGCGCGCCATGCGCGAGGCGGGCGTTACTCCCGGCGATGTGCGGGCAATGATCACTATTGATGGTTGATAAAATCCATCGCGTGGGTCCACAAAAATTGCGCCGTTGGAGGTTTAAGCAGCGGGGAAAGACGTAACGGCAAGTCGGCGGAGCGCTTGGAGCAGCGCCGGAAACGGCTTATGGGAGCGCCATGACACCCGCTGATCCCGCCCCGGCGGCCAACGCGGCGCCGGCGGACAGCGCCGCCGCCGCCCCGCCGGAAGAAGAAGCCAAGCGCATCATGCTTGTCACCGACGCCTGGGAGCCGCAGGTGAACGGCGTCGTGCGCACGCTTTCGAAAACCATCGCCGAACTGCGCGCGATGGGCTGCGAGGTCGAGATCGTCGCGCCTAGCGATGGCTACAAAACCGTGCCGCTGATCACCTATTCCGAAATCCGGCTGGCCCTGAACGCGCGCGATGACGTGGAGGAACGGTTCCTGGCGTTCGCGCCGGACGCCGTGCATATCGCCACCGAAGGCACGCTGGGCTGGGATGCGCGGGCGGTGTGCCTCAAGCACAAATTCCCGTTCACCACTTCCTATCACACGCAGTTCCCCGAATACGTCACAACGCGGTTCAACTGGATTCCGCTCTGGGCCGGCTATCGCTTCATGCACGCGTTCCACGACAAGAGCGGGCGTATCATGGTCGCAACGCCGACGATGATGGAGCTTCTGGCCAGCAAGGGCTTCAGGAACATCACACCATGGACGCGCGGCGTCGATACCGAATTGTTCCACACCTCGAAGCGCGACGTGGAGAACGGCGTATACAAAGGCCTAACGCGGCCGATCTGGACTTATGTCGGGCGGGTCGCGGTTGAGAAGAACATCGACGCGTTTCTGAAGCTCGACCTGCCGGGCACGAAAGTGGTCGTCGGCCAGGGACCGGCCGCCCCGGAGCTGCAGGCCGCCCACCCCGACGCGATCTTCGCCGGCTCCAAATTCGGCGATGAACTAGCGCGCTATTACGCCGACGCGGACGTGTTCGTGTTTCCCAGCTTTACCGACACGTTCGGCCTGGTGATTCTGGAAGCGATGGCCACAGGAACGCCGGTGGCTGCTTTCGTCGCGCCAGGCCCCAAGGATCTGCTGCCGGGCAGCAAGGCGGGCGTCTGCGACGACGATCTTAAGAAGGCCTGCATGGCGGCGCTGCAGCTCAGCCGCGCCGACGCGCGCGCCTATGCCGAGAAGTTTTCCTGGCGCGCCTGTGCCGAGGAATTCCGCCGGAACCTGCAGCCGCTACCGAAACCGGAGAAGAAGCGCTTCTGGAAGCGGCTGCGCTCGATCCGCCTGCGCTCAATCAAGCTGCGCCGGAAGAAGAAGACGCCAGCCTCCGCTCAGCCGAACCAGCAGGCGTAGGCGACCTGCGCGCTCATCCGCACGTGGAATTTGACATTGCCCGGCACGCTGAAGTGCTGACCGGCCGTATAAGCCGTCCATTCGCCGCCGGGCAGTTTCGCCTCGATCGTTCCGGCGATGATGTCCACGCGCTCTGGCGCGCCTGTGCCGAATTCGTATTCGCCCGGCTCCATCACGCCCAGAGTCGCCTCGCCGCGCTCGTGGGTGAACCCAAGGCTCTGCACGGCGCCGCCGAAATAGGAATGGTGCTTCATCCGCCCTGCTTGTGGCGCCACATCGCAACGGACAATACCAAAGTTCCCAATCTTACCAGCGGATGCGCCGCCGCAACCGATATCGAAGATAGATCACCGCTCCGTTCATGAGCAGGGTGACCAGCAAAAGGATCGCGCCGGCCGCCGCCGCGTTTTCCCGGAACGCGTCTTCCGGCCTGGAGGTCCAGTTAAACACCTGGATCGGCAGAACCGTGAACGCCTCGTCCAGCCAGTTCCAGGGCAGCCAACTCTGCGCAGCGTCCGCCAGTGAGGCGGTTGTCTCCACCTGCGAACCGGCAGGCGCTTCAACCGCCTGTCCGGGCGCCGCCTCCAAAACCTTTCCCGACGGGGTTTGAATCGCGCCGCCGCGTGGCAACGTGACCGCCGCCGTCTCGGAGGGATCAATTGCGACGCCATACTGGTCTACGCTGCCCACTGTGTAGTGCAACGGATCGCCCGGGACCTTGACCGGCAGATAAGCGACAAAGGTCAGGCCGCCGATCAATATCAGCGGCGCCGCCTCGCCCAAGGCGCGCGATAGGCCAATAATTACGCCCGTCGCTACGCCAGGAAGCGCGTATGGCAAGACGTGATCGCGTGTCGCCTGCCATTTTGTGGCGCCGAGCGCGATCGCGGCCTGGCGCATTTCTGCCGGAACGCCCCTGACCGCCTCACGCGTCGCTGCGATCATGACAGGCAGGATCAGCAGCGCCAATGTGAGTCCAGCGGCCAGCACCGTTTCGCCCATTTGAAGACCCTGAACGAACAGCCCGAGCGCCAGGAGGCCAAACAGGATCGAGGGAACGCTTGCGAGGTTGTTCACGCCGATCTCGATCACGCTCGTGACCCAATGGCGCGGCGCATATTCTTCCAGGTACAGGCCAGCCATGACTCCAAGCGGAACTGAAATCATCGCGGTCGTTATAATGACCAGCAGAGAGCCGACCCAAGCGGCGAGAATTCCGGCCTTCGCCGGGTCCGAAGCCGGAAAGCTGAAAAGAAAATCCAGGGTCAGCCGGCTTCCGCCGTCGCTCAATAATTGCTGCACCAGAAGAACTAGTGTGAGGACGCCAATGAGCACGGCGGAGATGCCAAGCATCGCGACGCCCGCATCCTTCAGCCGCCGTATGCGCAGTCCCAACCCATTGGCCGAGAAATCTCGCGCCGCATTCGCTCCGTCCATCAATAGGCCTCCCGGAACCGGCGCTGTGCGGCGAATGCGATGAGATTGAAGACAAGCGTAACCAACAGCAGGGCGAGGCCGGCCGCAAAGATGCTTTGATATTCTAATGATCCAAACGGCAGATCCCCCAGCGCCACCTGCGCAATGAACGCGGTCACGGTGGCGCCCTGCTGCGTCGGGCTTGTAACGATCTGCGGCTGTTGACCTCCGGCGATGACCACAATCATCGTTTCGCCCACCGCCCGAGACATACTTAAAATCAGTGCCCCCGCGATACCGGAAGCGGCGGCAGGCACCACAGTCCGCATAGCGGTCTCCAGCCGCGTCGCGCCGAGTGCATATGAGCCGTCCCGCAAGATCGACGGTACCGCGCGCAGCGCATCCTCCGACAATGAAGCAACGTAGGGCACGATCATCAGCCCCATCACGATGCCCGCCGAAAGCAAATTGAACCCTGGCAGACCGGGGATCAGGCCTTGGAGCAATGGGGTGACAAACAGCAGCGCGAAATAGCCATAGACGACGGTCGGCACGCCAGCGAGCAGTTCCAGGATTGGCTTGAGTATCTCACGCTCGCGCGCACCGGCGTATTCGGAGAGGTAGATTGCGCACAACAAACCCAACGGCGCCGCGACGCACATCGCCACCAGGGTCGACATGAAGGTCCCGCTCAGTAGAGGCAAGATACCGTAATGCGCGTCCTCGAACAGCGGCGTCCAGCGCGTGTCCGTAAGAAATTCGACGATCGATACCTGTCTAAAAAATTGCAGCGATTCCGACAGGATGACGAGCAGGATGCCGACGATGATCGCAATTGAAAGCGCCGCGGCAAGGAAGAGCAGCAAGACGATCGCGTTGTCGCCCCAGCGCACTTTTCGTCGCGTGATGCCTCTTTCCACCATCGCCCCCATTGTTCCAAGCTTGGAATCGCTCGCCCGCGTCTCGTATTTCTGCCGCCTTCTCCGCGCCGGCGGGTCGTTCTACGGACCTGTCGAAGGCGGCGCGCTCTGAACCAGCGGCCTTGACAGCACTTCCTCGATACTGCCGCCCACATCCTGCTCGCCGCCGAACGCCGTACCCGCCTGACGCGCGCTCGCCCGCTCAGCCAATTTCCGATATGCTTCCGCTGGAAGCGGAATGTAGCCGACTTGCAGCGCGAGACGCTCAGTGTTCGTCATCATGTATGAGACGAATTGTTGCACCATCGGGCGCCGGAGAGCTTCAACGCTTACGTACACGAACAGGGGGCGCGATAGCGGGTACTTCCCGCTCGCGATCGTTTCCTCTGTCGGCGCAACCGGCCCCGCGCCAGCGTCTATGGAGAGCGCCTTCAAGCGTTCCGCGTGCTCGCGGAAGTAGGCTACGCCGAAATAACCCATCGCGCCGGCGTTGTTTATTACGCCCTGCACAGTGACGTTGTCATCCTCCGTCGGCGTGTAGTCCGTCCGCGAGGACTTCGCCTTACCGACCACAGCCTCTGTGAAAAAATCGAATGTGCCGGAAGCGGTGCCCGCGCCAAACAATTGGAGCGCGCCATCGCGCCACGCCGGATTGACGTGCCGCCAGTTCGTGATCTTGCCCTCCGCGGACGGCTCCCAGATTTTCTTCAGCTCTGCCATGGTGATCGTGCTGAGCGGATTCTGAAGATTGACGACGACGGTGAGGCCATCAAACGCGATCGGCAGCTCAACGAAACCGATGCCCGCGGCCTGGCAGGCTTCAATTTCGGATGTCAGAATTGGACGCGAAGCGCCTTGTACCTCGGTCTCGCCGCGGCAGAACCGGCGAAAACCGCCTCCCGTTCCCGATTCGCCAACTGTGACCCGCACGCGGCCGCGATTATCGAGCATGAAGGCTTCCGCAACCGACTCGGTCAGCGGGAAAACCGTAGAAGACCCATCCACACGAATGGCGGGCGCGCTAGTCTGGGTGGTCTGGCTGCTCTGACCGCAAGACGTGATAAACAAGGCGCCAGTGACGAGGGCGACCGCACAGAGCCCATTTAACATGAGGTTTACTACCGCCTTCGTGTTGCTGACCCGCGCAACACCATTGCGGCGTCTTAAACAACCCGAGAAACGTTTTTGCGACACTTATACGACAATTATGAGACAGGCGACGCACGGGCTCTGAGGCCAAAGTCGGGGGCAAGAGCTTGCCAGTTATAGTTCTCGCTTCCTGCGTGCTAGCGGTCTTTCTGGCGGCAATATCGGTTGTCGATATCCGAAGCCAGCGCATACCGGACTGGCTAAATCTTGCGCTCGGCGTGGCAGGCATAGCGAGCGTCGCGATGCTGCATTTGCCTTGGGCAGATGCAGCCATAGGGGCGGTAGCCGGCTATGCGTCACTCGCTCTGATTGCGGCTCTTTACAGGCGTGCACGCGGCGTTGACGGTCTGGGTCTAGGCGACGCAAAGCTGCTGGCGGCGGCCGGCGTCTGGATCGGTTGGCGGTTATTGCCGTTCGCCGTGCTCTTCGCCGCCGCAGCTGGACTGACCTACGTTGCCGTCCTGCGTCTGGCCGGCAAACAGATCGCGCGCACCGATGCCCTGGCTTTCGGACCGTTTCTATGCGCGGGCGTATTTATCGCCTGGCTGGCGCGCTTCGCCCTGTTTTAGGGCGGGCAGGCCACGAGACCGCTGATCGGCACGATCGTTTCCCAGCCCTTCTTGTCTTTGATGCGCATCGAGCCCTGCTTCACCATCGCGCCATCGGACAGCTTCTTGCTCGTATCGAACGTTACGTCCAAGCCGAGCGTGATTGACCCATTCGAAAATGTTTGACGCTCGAAATGACCGTGACTCAACTGACCGCCAAACGCCGTGCGCAAGAGTTGCCTCTCGCGGCCCTCGACATTGATGACCGCTTCGACGGGATTGGTGAAAACCGCAAGTACGAGAACCGGGTTCTGCGTGCCTTTTGCCCAAAGGAAAATGCCGCATCGGCCTGGAGCCAGCTGCTGGGGCGCAATCGCTTCCAGCCGCAAATCCCCAGCGACTATGCTCGATTGCGCCGCGCCCGAACCTTGGCCGCTGGCAGCCGTGGCGAGGCACGAAACCGAAGCGGCGAGCGCGAGCGCACGCGCGGTCCTTAGAATGGAAACCATCGAAGCTCTCCGCTCCTGACCATGGCCGATTGCGCCTGGTCATGGCTAAATCCTGCAGCCGCGAGACCGATCATGGCGTCCTTACTAACGTCTTTCGCGCTCAACCGCCACTCTCCGGAGCCGTCCGCCTTCAACCGCAAGACGGCGGCTACTTCCCCACCGTCTGCGGCGAGTCCCCGCATAGGCAGTTCAATATCCGGGCCGTTACAAGAAGGCTCGCCTGATAGTTGCGGCCCAGCAAAGCCCAGCGCGGCGCCCGCCTTGCGCAAAACTTCCGTGCTCACTTTACCGAGGGCGGCTGCGCAGGCTCCGTTCTTAAAGCCGAGCCGCAGATCCTCGATGCGAGTTTCACCCGCGAAGCGCGTTTTGCCAAACATTAGAGACTCGGCGCGCAGCGAGCCGATCCTGGCCTCCTTGTCGCCACCGAGGCCCACCGTCACCGCGCCATCACCCGCTACCGGGCCAGTCGCGCGAAACAGCACGGTGAGTTTGCCAAGCAGCAGATCGACCGCCGCCACGCGCCAGTCCAGCGCATCGATCGAATATCCGCCGAGGCGGGCGGCGTTCACACGACCGGACCAGATCGTGCCTTCTATGCTTGCATAGTTGAAGCGCTCCCCGTCGCGCGCGGGCGCCAACAGCGCCGCCGGCGCCAAGGCGATAGCGAAAGCGGCGAAGGCGATCAGGAAGAAAACAACGTGCCATATCCTGAGCGTCATGGGCTATCGGCGACCTCAAATTCCGCATTGACCTGATCGCTGTCACCGACACGGACGACCGCGCTCGATTGGACAAGTCCACCGCGCCGGCTGATCGCCTCGACCCAGCGGTATACCGCGCTTGACTCCGCTGGCTCAAACGCCACGCGCACCCGATCGGCGCCGGCGTTTTCCAGACGCAGTATCGCAAGACCGCCCGCCTCCGCGCTCGCAAGTATCCGTTCGCGGATCGCCTGGTCAGTACCGGCAAACCCCTCTGGCTGGTTCTTGCGAAGCTCGGCCAAACGCGCGACTTGGCTCTGTACGCGTTCTGCGCCGCGCAGCTCGGAGGCGGAGTCTTCGCGGAACTTCGCCGCCATCAGATAGCACCATACAGGTAGCAAAATCGCAAAGACCAGCACTGCAGCGGCCTGGACTATCGTCCGTTCACGTCGCGTTCGAGCACGCCAAAATGTTTCCAGCGTCATCAAACCGGCGCCTCGACGTTCAATTCGGACGCGTAACGGCCTTCCCGCGGCGGCAAGTCGCGCACATCGACCTTCACTCCCTGTGCGCGCATGGCTGAGGCGACGCTCTCCAACGCGGCGCGATCCGGTGCGGAAACCTGTACCCGGACCATGCGGCCAGGCATTTGATGGCGCACTTCGTCAATGCGCGCGAGAGGTTGCTGGCGCAGTGCCGCGACCAAAGGAACCGCGGCGGACAGCAAAGGATGGCGGGCCGATTGCTCGAACCTGTTCAGGAGCGCCGTTGCCTGCGCTCCAAGATTGACGATGCGCGTATCCTTCGGCGCCATCGCAAGAAAATCGCGCTGTGCGGAGGTGCGAATGCGGTCGGCGGCCTGCCGGTCGCGGATGCCGTCGACAACCAGCGCGCCGACCTGCAGCAGCACGGCCGCAGCCGCCAACACCGCGGCTAGGCGCCAAACCTTGAGCGGTTGGCGCGAACGCGCGGCGTTGGCAAATTCGCCCTGACGCAAATTCGGTGAAAAGGCGGGCGGCTCAGCCGCGGCGGCGGCGAGTGTTTTCGGAACGTCAGCCGGCGGCGCCAACTCCAGATTCGCGCCGATCTGCCCGAGCGCAGCGCTCCATGCGGCAAGGTCTCCGCCACAAAGCACGATCCGGTTCGCAGAAGCTCGCACATCGGCAAACCACCTGACGAGCACCGACGCGGCCAGCGCCGGTTCGATCGAAAACCCGCCCGCTCCACCACCAGCGACGATCACGCGCGCCGGCGTTTCAACGATCGCGATTTCGTTTTCGGCCACCGGCCAGATCGCACAATCGAGCACGACGGCGGCCGGATCGGCGCCTGACGCGCGGCAATGATCTAGCCAGGCGCGCAGACGCGAAGCCGAGATGGCCGCCACAAGCCTGTCACCCTCGGCAGTCTGCGACGCGCCGATCGCGTAGTGCGTGTCCGCCTCGTCAGCGAGTGTGCCTTCGAACTGAAACGCAGCCGCTGCGCGCGCCTGCGCTTCAGTCCGCGCGGGCAACGTTATGCGCTTCAGTTGCGCTTCGACGCCGGAGAGCACCAGCACGGCGTGCGACGCGCCCGGCAAGCGAGCGCCAATCTCACACACGCCCTCTTCCGATATGTCTCCGCGAGAATCGACCAGCGCCCACGCAAGCGCGCTGCCCGGCCCGTCGCCGCCAAAAATAACGAGCGACGCACTCACAACAGCGTCTCTGCTGCGCCTGCGCCAAAGATGCGCCGCACCACCACACCGGCCCCGCCACTCTGCATACTGATAAGCGCGGCTTCGGATTCCCGGCCCTCGTCGCGGAAGATTTCTGCAGTCATTACAAAATACGCAGATTCCATCGTAAAGCTGGCGCGTCGCACGTCATTCATCTCCAGGCTCGCCAGAAAGGAATGGGAAAAGAATGCGTCCAGATCAGGCCAGCCCCCTCGTGGACGGTCACGGATGATCTGTTCTGCCTTCTCTACGGTTAGATCGGGCAGCACCGTCGCCAGCAATGGCGCTTGCTCTACGCGTAGCGTGTTCGGATTGAGAAGGTTTGCCGCTGCTGCCGGACGAACGCAGACCACATTGGCGATGCGCGCCATGATCTCTTCATTGAAGCCCTGCACACGGCGCAACTCGCTGACATCTGCCATAAGCGTGTTGGCAGGCTGGTATTGCGCGCCATTGGCATAGGAGCCCTGCTCCAGCCCGCCGGGCGAAGGCGCTGAGTCTGCGTCGATCCAGTCCGCGAGCGTAGCGCCAAGGCCCGCGCGGTCGGAGCGAACCCCTAGAAGATCAAGCAGACGCGCAAACTGCATGATTCCAGCCGCGCTTGGCGCGGAGCCTGCCCCGTCTGATTGCTGCACCACGCTATTGAGGTTGAAGCAATTGTTGCCGTCGTACAGCGTTATACGCATCGTTCCATCATCAAGCGGAAACGTAAAGGCGCGCGCTTGCCAATCGGACTGGTCGATCGGGCGGGCATTGTCGCGCCGCTGCACATCTGCGAGGCGGGATGCGGCGAAGGCCTCAGCGCCGATGAGATACCAACGCGTCTGGTCCATCCGCGTCTGATTGATTGTTCGCCGCGTGCTCATATCCGCTGCATCGACAGCCACGATCGCAAGCGCCGACATGATCGACACCATTGTCAAAACCGTGATCAGAGCGGCGCCGCGGTCGCGTACAGGTTTGTTCACCAGCCCAGCCCCACGAGCGCTTGGATACGCACTTCGCCATAGCGAGGCGTATCAGCCACCAACGCAACGGCGCGCGGCAGAGCGCCGCCGGGCGGCGTCACCCAGTTATCAAGCCAGCGCACGCCGTCGAAAAACTGAAACCGGGGATTTTCTACATTGGAAAGCACAACGCGCCCTACGTCCTCTCCAGCCAGGCCAGCCGTATCGGTTGACGCTATCCGCACAACGTCGCGGCCGACGAACCGATAGCGTACAAGAGCCAGTGCGAATGCCGGCGCTCCCTCTGGGGAAGGTTCTGCGCTCGCGCGTGTGACCAATAGAGGCGCATCGGCGTCCCCACCGATGAAGGCAGGCAATGGCTCGCCGGATGGGCCACGCCGCTCACGGGAAACGGCTTGTGAAAGGTCGCCATTGAGTAAGGCGCGCATTGTTTGCAGCTCTCGAAGAGCCTGATGCGCCTCTCCGACACGCTTTTCGCTGTCGACACTCTGCATAAGCATGATCACGCAGCCGCTGGCGATCAAACTGAACACAAAAAGCGACACGAGCGCTTCAACCAGTGTAAAGCCGGAATCCTTCGTAGCGCTCACGAAGCGCCTCCCTTCGGCGCGCCGAAGAAGGCCTGCATGGACGCCACGGGCGGACCAGGTTCGGCGCCATCCTTCGGAAGGGCTCGCGCCACCACGCTGACACGGCGCATCCCCGCTTCGCTCGTGCCAATGATTGTCGTATCCAGGCGCCATTGCCGGCCCGCGACAGTCACGTTGGCGCTACGCGCTCCAATGTCCGGCTTGGCGCGGCCGGCGACAAATTCGACCATCGCGTTCTGCACCGCAAGTTCGCCAAGCGCGCGCGCTTCTACTCGGGCGAGGGTCTGCAGCGAATTCGCCTGCAGCTGCGTTAGGCCGACGCCGGCCAGCGCAAACACGGCGAGCGCGACCATCGATTCAACGAGAGAGAATCCAGCGTCACTCGGCGCGCGAGACATAGGTCCTGCCTTGGCCATCCACGGCCACACTCCATCGCGCGCCTGCCGCGCTGAGCAAGAGTTTGGCCGGTGTAGCGCCGCCCAACGGATCGAACCTTATCACGCGCGTATCGGCGGCGTCGCCGTCGCGCTCCTCTATGCGCACGTCGAAATCGTCTGGCCAGGCGCGGAAGGACAGGACGGCGCTGCCGGCGGCAGGACGCCAGCCCTCCGGTTCGAGGCGCTCAAACCCATAGCCCTCCGGCGTGACCACGAGCGCCATCGAGCGGTTGCTCAGGACACTCTCGTCCGACGCCGCCAGAATCCGGGCGGCCACGCGCTCGGCTTCAACGCGCGCCTTGTGGTCCGGACCCGGCGCGAGTAGAACGACCGCGCCCGCAAGCAGGCCCACGACCATTAGCGCGGTCAACACCTCGACGAGGCTGACGCCCGCATCGCGCCTGAGCCTATTGCCAGTTACCGATATCGGCATTGACGCCCTCGCCGCCTTCCTGCGCATCCGCGCCCAGCGTGTATAGATCAAACTGGCCACGCGCGCCCGGAAGGATGTAAACGTAAGGCCGCCCCCAGGGATCGGTAGGCAGGCGCCGGATATACGCCTCCTTGGCGGCGCCAGCGGCGTCCACTGGTTTTACAAGAGCTTGCAGGCCCTCTTCGGTTCCCGGATAGCGCGAGTTATCGAGCCGGTAGAGTTCCAGGGCCTGCTCAATCACGCTGATGTCGGCGCGCGCCTTTTGCACGCGCGCAGTGTCCTGGCTCGGCAGGACATTGATGATCACGATCGCGCTGATGAGGCCGATAATGACAATGACCACCATCATCTCGACAAGCGTGACGCCCGCATCTTTGCGCAGACGCCTTGCGCAAGCCTTGCGCGCGAGACGATGTGCCCTGAGTTTTTCCATAGCGTTCTATCCAGCGGCCAGACGATTTAGCTGAAGAATGGGCAGCATAATTGCCAATACGATCGAGCCGACCGTAACGCCCATAACCACAATGATCACCGGCTCGAGCAGGCTGAGAGCCGAGGCGGTAAAGGATTCAAATTCCCGGTCGAGATGGTCCGCGGCCTTGTTGAGCATTGCGGGGAGTTCCCCGGCGTTCTCACCGCTTTGCGTCATGTACACCACGAGCGGCGGAATAACGCCCGAGCGGCTCATCGCCTGCGACAGCGCCTCCCCCTCCTCGACGCGCCTCACCATTTCGCCGACCGCCTTGGAGACGCGCCGATTTCCCACCGCGCCCGTCGCCGCGCGTAGACTTTCAAGAACCGGCGTCCCCGAAGAAACAAGCGTCGCTACAGCGCGCACGAGCCGGCTCGCGCTGACAGCCGTAGCCCAGCGCCCGATAATCGGAGCACGCAGCGCAAAGCCGTCCGCCGCTTCGCGCACGTGCTCGCGCCGCCAGAGTACGCGGAGGACGTACGCGCCGCCCGCAAGAGCGGCCAGCAATAGCGGCCAGAACTGCACCAGGAATTTGGAAACGCCGATCAGGATTTGGGTAAGCAGCGGCAAACGCTGGTCCAAACGCTCGAACTGCTCTGTAAGACTGGGCACGACAAAAATCATCAAGCAGACGACGACGGTGATCGCAACAATCGTCAGCGCCGCCGGATAAATCATCGCCGTCGTCACCTTGGACCGCAGCGCATGGGCGCGGCCAAGGTAGTCGGCCAGACGATTTAGCACGAACCCAAGCTGGCCCGAGCGTTCTCCGCCAGCGACGGCCGCGCGGTACAAGCCGGAAAAACTTTGCGGATGCCGTCCCAACGCATCGGCCAGTCTCTGGCCTTCTACAACGCTGGCTTGCACATCGCCGACAACCCGGCGCGCGGCGACGTTTTCCTGTTGCGCCGCGATCATCGCGAGCGCCTCGTCCACCGGCACGGCAGCCTCAATCAGCGTCGCCAATTGCCGCGTGACAAGCAGAATCGTCTTGTGCCCGATCCGCACCCCGCCGCTCGCCGCCGGCCGGATGTCTTGCCGGCGCCGCGGGCGCGCATCGGCCCGCTCATCGACCTGAATAGGCAACAGCCGCCGGCGAGATAGCAAAGCGCGCGCGGCCGCTTCGTTGGCCGCCTCGAGCGCGCCCTGCTTTCGCCTGCCGTCTGGATCGACCGCGAGGTAGTGAAACTGTGGCACCGAGTCTAAATCTCGCCGCTGGCGCTTACGGCTCGCAATACATCGCTGAGCGATGTTACGCCCGCAGCAACGTGCCTTAATCCGCTTTTCAGCAGCGGATCGCTGTCGCGGAACGCGTGCGCGGCCAGTTCCTGCTCGGGAGCGTTGGCGTGGATCAACCGCCGCAATGCATCGTCGAACCTGACGAACTCATAAAGGCCGACCCGGCCAACATAGCCGGTTCCTCGACAGGCCGCGCAGCCGACGCCCTCATAAACCGTCGCGTTCTCGCCTCCCACCGATCGCAGCATCGCAGTTTCGTTCGCGCCGATCACCGCCGGTGTTTTGCACGCCACGCACAGGCGCCGCACCAGACGTTGCGCAACGATCGCGCGCACCGTGGACGCGAGGAGATAGGACTCTACGCCCATGTCCTTGAGCCGCGTTATAGCGGCGACGGCGCTGTTCGTATGCACGGTCGAAAACACGAGGTGGCCGGTTAGGCTGGCTTGCACAGCGATCTGCGCGGTTTCGCCATCGCGGATTTCGCCGACCATGATGATGTTTGGATCCTGGCGAAGGATTGCGCGAAGACCGGCGGCGAACGTCATGCCAATTTTGGCGTTCACCTGCGTTTGGCCAACGCCATCAATCGCGTACTCGATCGGATCTTCGACCGTAAGAATATTGCGCGCACCATCGTTCAGCATGTTGAGAGCGGCGTAGAGCGTGGTGGTCTTGCCTGAGCCCGTGGGACCACTGACCAGAACGATACCGTTCGGCGTTTTAAGCGACGCGGAGAAACGGGCCAGCATGTCCGGCTCCATGCCCAGCGCATCGAGCGTCCTGACACCCTGATCCTTGTCGAGCAGACGCATCACGACGCGCTCGCCGTGGCGCGAAGGCAGCGTCGATACGCGGACGTCAACGCCACGCCCCCCCAAGGTGAGCGACACGCGTCCATCCTGAGGCAACCGTTTTTCTGCGATATCCAGCCGCGCCATCACCTTGATACGGGAAGCCAGCCGCGTGCGGATACGTGCAGGCGCTTGCAGCACTTCGCGAAGCACGCCGTCGATGCGCATGCGGACGACAACCGCATTTTCGAAGGGTTCGACGTGAATGTCTGATGCGTTCTGATTGACCGCCTCTGAAATGAGGCCGTTGATCAGCCGGATGATCGGCGCATCGTCCTGACTGTCGAGCAGGTCAGCAGTGGCCCCGGCGCTGCCAACCAGTTCATCCAGGCTCGGCTCGGTCTCCATCGACTTGGCGATCGAACGCGCCGCTTCGCTGCTGACGGCGTAGGTCTGTGACAGCGCCTCATCGAACGCGGCTTGATTAAGTTCCACGACCTCAAAGGGCGCGCCGAGCACCCTGCGGACTTCAACCAGGCACAATTGATCAGCGCCTGCGCGCAAACCGACACGCCAGGGCGCATCGTTGGACAGAAGGACGACGCCGCGGCCCCTGGCGAAAGCGTAGTCAAGCCGCGGCGAGAATTTTGTCTGCGGCGAGAGGGTCTCCGATGAGGGAGAAGCCATGATGCGCGCCTTAGTTTGCCGGCGGAGGATTCGCTGGCGACAACGGTGCTGGCGCTGGAGGCGCCGGCGCGCGCGGCGATGTCTGTGCGGCCAGCGCACGCGCGATTGTTGGATCAAGACCGTTCAGCGAGCGCACGGCGTCGAGCTGCCGACTGGTAACCGCATCGGCCTGCGCTGCGGTCGTCACGATCGTCGGACGCAGGAACACCATCAGATTTGTGCGCTTGTGAGACTTGCCTTCGCTGCGGAACAATCTTCCTGCAATAGGAAGGCTGCGCAGACCGGGAATACCTTGTTCAGAGCGTGATACATCATCCTGGATGAGCCCGCCGAGAACGATGATCTGCCCCTCATCGACCTGGACGACCGTCTGGATTTCGCGCCGGTTGGTTATCAGATCAGTGGAGCTGGAAATAATCTGGCCAAAAATGCTGGAGACTTCCTGCTTGATCTCCAAACGAATGGCGCCGCCCTCGCTGATCTGCGGACGAACCTGCAGCTTCACGCCCACATCAGCGCGCTGAATCGTCCGGAACTGGTTTTCGAGATTGGCGCCCACCGCCTCGCCGGTTGTCACCGGAATTTGCTGGCCGACCAAAATCGACGCCGCCTCGTTGTCGAGCGTCATAACCGATGGCGTCGATAACACGTTGGACTCTTGATCCTCCGCCAGTGCGTTGAGCAACAGGCCAAAAAGCGCGCCATCGCTGCGCTGTCCGACGCCGCCGAGCAGCAGACCGTTGGTGCTGACGAGTGAATTTACGGCGGCGCGGCGCAGATCGTTGACCGCGTCGCTGTCGGACTCCGTGGAATCCGAGTCGCTCAAAAGCGCCGCCCCGGTGAGCGACAGCAGATTTACGGCCGACCCGCCATAGCTCGTTGAAAGAAATGGCACAGCATTTTCGCCGGTGCCGCCACCCAGCACATATTGCAGACCGAGTTCGCGAGCGGTCGTGTCCGACACCTCGACGATGATCGCTTCGACAAGCACCTGCTCGCGGCGCGTGTCGAGCGAACGTACGACGCTTACCAACGCCTCAAGCGTTTCCGGATCGGCGCTAATGATGAGTGAGTTGGTTGCAACGTGCTGCGCGATGTTAGCCCGGCGCCCTGGGGACTGGCCGCCTTGCGCGGCGCCCTCGCTCCCCGGCGCCGAGGTCATCGACGCGGAGAGCTGTTGCAAAATCGGCGCGATCTCGCTGGCCACGGCGTAGCGGAGCTGAATGACCGATACGCCCGCCTTGAAATCAGCGCGTGCGTCGAGATCCTGGATCATTGGGATCAATTGATCGAGCGCGCGCTGGTCTCCGCGCAGCACCAGCACATTGCTCGAAGTGACCGCGACAGCGCGCACGAGCGGGCGGCCCTCCTCCCCAATCGCGGTAGCCAGCGTCTGGGCGACGCGCGCCATTTCAACCGCGGAGGTATTTCTCAACGGAAGCGAGCGGAGGTTTGAGTTGTCGAGGTCCAGCTTGTCGATTACGTCGCGAAGCTTGCTAATCGTAGAACCGAAATCGACGACGACAACCGAGTTGCCGCGGCGATTGACGGTCGCCTGACCCCGCTCCGAAAGCATCGGGCGGATGGCGGCGGCAACCGATTCAGCGTCGGCGAAACGCAGCGAGTATACTTGGCTTACATAACCGTTGTCAGTCTGGCGGCCGCCACTGGGCACTGGCTCACGCGCGGCCACGTCGGAAGGCACGATCCGATATGCGCCGGTCGACGTCAACACAGCGGAAAAGCCATTGACCCGCAACGTGGACATGAACACGTCCATCAATTCGGACTCGGACATCGATTGCTGGGCCAGAACCGTGACCCTGCCGCTGACGCGCGGATCGATTATGAACGTACGCCCCGTGGCGTTGGACACGTCCTCGATAAATGCGCGGATATCGATTTCCCGCAGCGACACCGAACCGCTCTGGCCGGCCCGTGGCGCGGCGCTCGGCGGCGCGGCGCTCTGCGCTGCGGCGTTCAACCAGGGCCAAGCGAGTGACGCGCCCGCAAGCCCGGCCGCGACCGCCCACGCCGCCCGTCTGACAGATTTCATGACCGCTTGCTCGCCTCGAACGATAGGGACACCTGCGTGCCTTTACGGTCGATGACCAGATCAATTTTAGGCGCCTGGATCGCCGCGGCGAGACGCTCGCCTTCGCCTGGGACGGCGCCGTTGACGCTTACGATCACATCGCCCGCCTGCAACCCCCGGCTGCGCAACGCTTCGGGCATGGGATCGGCCACACGCCAGCCAGGCTTTACCCCTGGAGCCGCCGCCACAACCTGCCCCAACGTGGCTTGCAACCAAGCCGCATCCCCAGCGGCCGGCGCGCGGATCTCAACCCGCGGCTCTGGCGAACCAGAGGCAACCGCCGTCGCCTTGGCTTCACGAACAGGCGCTTGCGTCGCCGGCGTCGTGGAAACTGATGGCGCGTCGCTCCAGGCCTTCTCGGGGGCCTGATGTGGCTGCGGGCGTCCCATCAATGCGCGGGCGTAAGAATAACCAGCCGGGGCAGCGGCCACGGCAATGCGCCGTTGGTGGCCACCGTAGGAGACTAACACATAATCCGACCTGATTTCGGTAAGCGTAACGCCCTCGCTTATTTCCGAACCGACGCCGAAAGACCGCTGCGCGCCGTCGTTCATTGTAAGCACGGCGCCGCTTCGGTCGGGATCTTCCGCCATGCGCACGCCGGACACCTGCACGCCTGAAAGCATGGCCGCCAAAGCCTGGGAGCGCCCCTCTTCCAGGACCGCATCCGGTGCAAACGGAGAAACGACTTCGGTTACCGCAGTCGTCGGCGGTTCATCTGCCCCACTCGCGCCGCGCGCGTTTGCCTTGTTAGGCGTCAATAGTGACCATCC
The DNA here is from genome assembly GCA_031399165.1 of Alphaproteobacteria bacterium. Lineage (GTDB taxonomy): Bacteria > Pseudomonadota > Alphaproteobacteria > Caulobacterales > Aquidulcibacteraceae > JAKFWI01. The sequence goes on from JANNOO010000006.1 coordinate 64,063, forward strand.
GGCCTGCACGCATCCCAGCGCCACCACGGCCAACAACACGGCTTCGACGCCGTGACGAATGGTTTTCGAAAGCCGAGCGCCGACGCTGAAACGGCTGACCGACGTAAAGAGACGATCGGGCTTGGCCATAGCTACCCCACAAACTTCTGATGGCGTTAACGACTAATACACACTCTCGTGCGTACGCGCCAAATTAATTCACAAGACGGGCGACAAAGCGGGGCATAGCGGATGTCGCAATTCTGTCACTATAAACAGCGCTCACCTGTCGCATAAATGTCGTGCGCCCGCCGAGGCAGCAGGCGCACGACATTTTCTGTCTAGTATTTTGCTGTCAGGCTGATCGAGAAGGACTGACCGCGCTTATAGGTGTTGAAGTCGGTCTTACCGAGGTCCGATTCCTGATATTCCGTGTATTCGGTGTTCAGCAAATTGCGGCCGGACAGGCCGAGGGTCAGTTCAGTGCCCTCTAACTGGAACGAACGCTTGAATACAAGATCAAGGTTTACCCCAGGATCTTCATACACGGTGGGCACGTTAAGGCCTGGCGAACCACGGCGGGAGATCCGTTCCGAAACATAGCCGGCGAGCAGCGTCATTTCGGTGTTATCGGTCTGGAAGCCGAATTGCAGGTTGGCGAGGTGAGTCGGCGTGCCCTGCAGTTCGGAACCGTCGATGATATAGAGCGCCGCTGGCACGGTTGCCTCAAGAGTGCCGACGAAGGGTTGTACATTTAGGTTGGTCACTTCGCCGGTCGCGCTCACTTCTGAGTGTGTGTAGGTATAGTTGGCGCCGAAAACCCACTCAAAGTCTTCAAAGAATGCAGACTCGAATGGCGTGTTGAACGTGGACCGGAACTCCAGTTCCGCGCCATACAACGTCGCCTCGGGCGCATTGAGGAAGCGCGTCTCAACGGTGGTTCCGTTTGGTGAGAAGACGACCTCTTCGATCGGTTTGTCGATGGTCTTGTAGAACGCGCCGGCGGTAACGAACTGACGCGTGCCGAAGTAATATTCAACGCGCGCGTCGTAGTTCTTGAACTCGCTATCCTTAAGGAAAGGATTGCCCTGATATCTCCGGTCCGTGTCCGGATCTGTATAGGGCGTGTACGCTAACTCGCGGAATTGCGGCCGGGCAATTGTCTGCGAATAGCCCAGGCGCATCTGCAAATCTTCAGCGAAGTTCCACGTCAGCGTGGCCGCTGGCAGGAGATAGTCCTCTTCCAGCAGCGCCGATCGAGCCTCTGGGATATTCGGTCCCAACACATAACGCGTGAACGTATCCACCGTTTGCGTCGCGCTTTCATAACGCGCGCCAAGCGCGGCCCGCAGCAACGGCATGACTTCGGCATCGACCGCCAAATAAGCGGCGTCCACCGTCAGCCGGCCTTTATAGTTTTTGTCGAGAGCCCCATCTTCTCTAATCTCGAACCGGTCCGAACTTATATTGTCTGGCGCGAACAAAAAGTCGGGACGAGAACGATACACTTCTTGCGGCGTTGTGGATGCGGGAAAGAAGTCGAAAGTGTAAGATTCATAGATGCGGATCGTGTTGGAATTCGCCAGGCCCGCCGAAATCTTGAGATCGCGCTCATCGCTGAGGGGCAGCACGTAGGACGCATCGACGCCGCCACTGCCGACTTCATCTACCAGATAGGAAAAATTCGTTTCGTTACCGCCATTTAGAGAGTAAGAAGGCGCTCCACCTCCGTCCGGCACGACATATGTAATGTTGCGCTCGTAAGGCGCATCGCGCGTGGAGCGGGAGAAAGCACCGCGCCATTCCACGTCGAGTGCGCCGAAATCGTGTTTGCCGGCAAGTTGCATGGTGCCAAGCTGGCGTTCGTACCAGGCCGTGCCTTCCCTGTAGATGGAGCCACCAGCGAAATCCCGGTTAACGCCGAAGCTGTTTTGGGCATATTTGGTCGTGGACCGGATCAGCAGGCCCGTCGCCGAAACTTCGTGTCCGCCGCGGACAACGCTGACGCCCCCAAGAAGGTTCGCCACCGTGTCCCAAGTGCTGGTCAGCACGTCAGAAACCGAATTGTCGACGTTGCCGATAACCACGGTGCGTTGGGCTGCGCGGGTGGCGTAATCGCTGCGATAGCCGCCTACGCCGACGAGGCCGATATTGTAATCGCCGATGTCGAAGCTCGTGCCTGCGGTGGCCTCGCCTTCGAAATTCGGGTCGTCAACCTTCTTGCTTTGCAGCACATTGAACGGCGCGTTGACCAGGCTCTCGCCGATCGCTTCGAGTTCAGCAGCGGTAAAGTTGGAGTCGTTGATGCGGACGTTGCGGTTGATCGCGTTTTGCAGCGCATCCGGAATCTCGCGCAGACCACCGCCATAGGTCCGCCATTCCTTGTTGGCGCCTTCACCGAAATAGAGCAGGCCGTCCTCGCCCTGCGTCTCCGTGTTCGCGCCCAAACCGCCCTTTACCGTCAGGAACGGCTCGTTCGGCACGCGCACCGTTTTGAGATCGATGACGCCGCCGCCGAATTCGCCGGGATAATTCGGCGAAAACGTCTTTTGAATGCTCGCTCCGTCAAGGATGTTGGACGGGAACAGATTGAGCGGAACCTGCCTGCGCAATGGTTCGGGGCTCGGCAGCGGCGAGCCATTGAGCAGCGCCGAAGAATAACGGTCCCCGAGGCCGCGCACGTAGACAAAATTGTTCGAGACCGAAAGACCGGCCAAACGCGTCAAAGCGGCCGCGGCATTGTCATCGCCAGTGCGCGCCAGATCCGCGGACGACAGAAAGGTCGCGACTTCGGAGGTCAGCCGCATAGGCTCAGGAATGTTCCGGCCCAGAACGACGATTTCATTGTCGTCGGCCACGAGCTCAGGTTCCGGTGCGGATGCGCCCGGCGCGGCCGGCGGCGTCGGCGCAGTTTGCGCGACCGCGAGCGAGGGACTGAACAAGATTGTCGTCACAAGCAGGACGAGCTTGTTCATCGGGAGTTTGAAGGCCTTCATCCGAGTACCCACCTAGAAAGAATTAATTGGCAAGCGATGTGGGGGACGGCCTGCGCCGCCCCCCCTTTCGTCGTCAGCAAGAGGTGCTGTCCAGGCGGCAGGTCCAACCCTGCCACCACGTGTCAGACGTGTCCTTGACCGCGCCGATATAGGTCGTCGCCGTGAAGAACGTGTCGCTCGCGGTATTCAGGCTCGTGTTGCTGAACACGGTCCGCGCCGTCTCGTTCGCACCGTTGATAAACGGACGGCCGCCAACCACCGCCGGCGCCAGCGTATTGGCTGTAGCCGTCGAGTTGTTGGTTCCCGCGTTGATCAACGTTGTGGCCGGAGCCGCATAGGCGCCTGTGCAGTCGAACAATACCGAATTGAACTGCGGCACGTTCGGCGCAGTCGTGTTGGCCGCATCCGCGTTCAGGCAAGTCGTCGAGCCGGTCACGACGCCGTTCACGAACACACCCGAGCTGCCGGGCGTGCCGCCCGTAGCGTTGAGCTCGATGCCCCGGATGGCTGAGCTTGCAGAGTTCGTCGGCAGGCCCACAAACGTGAAGTTCGCGATCTGGGGATTGGTGAACAGCGTATCGTCGCTGGACGAACCCTTGCGATTGCTGGCTTCGACAATCCGGTCGGGACCGCCAGAAATCGGGTTCTGAACGATGATCGCGAACTGAACCTTGCCTCTCCAGCCGTCATCATAGTCGAGCGAATCATCCGTGGTGCCGGTGAGCACGATGCGCTTCATGTTCACCGTACCGCCGAACACTTCGATGCCATCGTCGCCAGAATTGTGCACCTGCACGTTTTCGATAACCGTGGCCGAGCCGACGCCCCCGAGGGTGAGACCGTTAAGGTCGTCTCCAGCAGCCGCCGATGTCAGGAACGCGCCAGGATAACGGATCTGCAGATGGCTGATGCGGCCGCTATTGTCGGTTCCGGCTGCGCCGCCATAGAGCGCTTGGCGCCCCGTGCCCGCAGTCACGCCCTCAATCGCATTTTCGCAGGCGACCGTTGCTTGCGCGACCGCCGAGTTACATCCGCGGATCGGCCCGCGGCCGAGCACGATAAGACCCGCCCATTCGCGGCTGGTCGACGTATCACTCCGCGCGGGATCCGAAAGGTCCGCCAGAGATGTCATGATGACCGGCGCTGTCTTCGTCCCGTTGACGAATATTTGCGAGCCCCGGTTCACGATCAGCATGTCCCCTGAGTTCTTGCCGAACACGGTGACGCCGGGATCGATCGTCAGCGAAGCAGCGACACCAGCAGTGCCGGCCGCGCCACGATCTACGCCAATGTCAACGCGGCCTGACAATTCGTAAACATTGCCCGAGCTCAAGCGAACGCTGGCCGGAACGCCGTTTGCGCCAAGGGTGCCAGCCAGCGTGCAGCGACGCTGACTGCCGACAGTGCCGTTCTCAACCGTGCCTGTGGGGCAGGCGGAGGCGTTGGCGTTGAACAAAAAGCTCGTCCAGCCCGTTGCCCAGTTCGCCCCAGCCGTTTCGCTGCCGGAGAAGGCGCCAACATAGGTCGCCGCGTCAAAGAAGGAGTTGACTGTCGCCGGGTTGACCGCCGTCCGCGCCAGCTCCGTTGGACCTGGCAAAAGGCCTTGCAGCGTGTTGGCCACGCTCGTCGAATTGTTCGAGCCCGCAGCGACGATCGCCTGAGCCGACGAGCCGAGCGCGCCAACGCAATCAAACAAGGTTGAGTCGAAACGCGGAACCAACGTTGTGTTGGCCCCGTCGGTGTGGAGGCAGGTGGTCGTGCCGGCGACGACACCGTTCAGATAACGGCCAGAGCTGCCCGGCGTTCCGCCCGTAGCGTTCAACTCGATGCCACGGATGGTCGAGTTCGCGCTGTTGGTCGGAAGACCGATCATGGTGAAGTTGGCGATCGTCGGGTTGGTAAAGATCGTATTGCCCGTGGACGAACCGCTCCGGTTGCTCGCCTCGACCATCCGGTCCGGGCCGCCGCTGATCGCCGTCTGGCGAATGACCAGATACTGAACCGCGCCTTGCCAGCCGTCGTCGTAATCAAGAGAATCGTCCACCGTTCCGGTGAGGACGATGTTCTTCATGTTCACAGTGCCGCCGAACACTTCAATGCCGTCATCGCCGGAATTGTGCACCTGCACATGATCAATCACGGTGCCTGAGCCGACGCCGCCGAGCGTGAGACCGTTGAGGTCATCGCCCGCCGCGGCCGATGTCAGGAATGCGCCGGGATAACGGATCTGTACGTAGCGGAGGCTGCCGCTGCTGTCGGTCGGCGTTGCGCCGCCGTACACCGCCTGCCGGCCGGTGGCGGCCGTCACGCCTTCAACGGCGTTTTCGCATGAAGCCGAGCCTTGCGCTACGGCGACGTTGCAGCCCCGGATCGGCGCGCGGCCGAGCATGATGATGCCGCCCCATTGGCGGGTGGACGTGGCCGAATCGTTCTTGCCTTCAAGATCAGCGCGGCTGGTGAAGATGATCGGCGCAGTGGCCGTGCCGTTGGCGATAATGCGCGAGCCGCGGTTGACGATGATCATGTCATCAGCGGAGTCGAAGACCAGCGTGGCGCCGGCGGCGATCGTCAGCGTCGCTGCGACGCCCGCCTGGGTCGCTGTGCCGCTTCCAACGTCTTGACCGACATCGATGCGGCCGTTGATCACGTAAGCCCGGCCAGGAACGTTCTCGAGTGTGACGTTTCCAGTGGTCGTTAGCGCGGCGTCTACCGTAACTAGTTCGGTAATCGCGCTGCCCGACGGCGACGTGAGACCTGAAACAGGCGTCCCGCCTCCACCGCCACCACTGGGCGGGGTGCCAGAAGTCGCTCCCGGAGAAGCAATGTCCGTACCGCTGCTGCAAGCGGCCAAGCCTAACGCGAGGGCTGCAATGCCCGCGCGAAGCGCGTTTCGAACTGTCATATACCCAACCCCTCATGGTGTAGAGCGAATGGTTAACCAAACGCTGTCCAAGCCGGGGCTTCGTAGGAGACGAGTACGAACCTTTATTGCAAGTAATGTTACAGTTTTGTGATAACCGACTGCGCGTTTGCTACACCCGCTACGGCGCGCGCAAGATTTAGTTTACCACGGCCGTAAAGTGCATCCGCGCCGGGCGCGCCCAGGTCGTCCGCACTGCCCAGCAGCAGCGCAGCCGCCTCGTCCGCCGACAGGCCTGGCCGGGCGCCGAGCAGCGCCGCAGCCGCCCCTGCAACATGCGCCGCCGCGAACGACGTGCCGCCAATGCGGATCGAGCCACAAGGGGCCGCGCCGGCGGTGCAATTCGCAAAATCTGGCGCCGAAAGCCCCCAACCTGGCGCCATGAGGTAGACGTCACGCGCGCCGCCGGCCGGATTTGACGCGGGATTGCGCGCGCCATCTGGATTTAGTCCGCCCGCGACGATCATTCTTCCGTTGGCGATTGCGGGGTCTTGGGCAAAGCGGGCGGGAAACGTGGGCTCCGTGGCGCCCACATTACCGAGATTGCCAGCCGACATGACCACGAGCACGCCCGCACGCGTAGCGCGCGCCAGCGCGTCCGCCACCAGAGGACTTGCCGCGCTGGATCCGGGATCAGCGTCCCCCAGCGACATGCTGATCACCTTCGCGTCAGCATCGCGCGCCTGATCAATCGCACGCGCCAGATCCTCTGCGTCAAACCCCCCGACGACATTGTCAGCGCGAAGCGCGATGATCTTGCTTTCGTAAGCCACCCCGACGCCAAGTGTGCCGTTGGCGGCGCCCGCGATGATGAACGCCGCTTCGCTGCCATGTGATTTCGGCCCGGTGACCCCGCGCTGGCTTTTGCTGACGTCGTCGGAACCGGCGCCGTCTATCGCCCCGGCCAGCTCTGGGTGGTCTGTGTGGACGCCGACATCAATAACAGCGACCCTGACGCCCCGGCCCGTCGCGCCCCGCCGCCATGCCTCGGGCGCGCCGATCGCCGCGACGCCCCAGGAAAACGCGACTTCATCGGTGCGAGGCAAACCGGATTTAGCTTCACAGCCAAGTCCCAAAAGCACCGCTGCAAGCCCAACCGAAGTCAGCCCGGCGCCCCGCGCGCTGCGCTTCCCCCGTTCCATGTTTGATCCCCGCCCGCCTGCGCTGCCTGCCTTGTCTACGCAAAGACGGCCCCGTTAACCATGATTCAAAGCAACCCCTTCGCGGCAAAGGGGAAAAAACACTTTACATGTCCCGAATTATAACCATATACGCATCGTTACCGGCGGACCTGGAAACAGAGTCCACTAACGCCCCCTCGGCCCAGGCCACTACGGGGGACCGACTGCAAGCGCCCGATAGTCCGCAAAAAGCGGCGACGGGCGCAGGCGGCGCGGCCCCCCGGCGTAAGCTCCCAAGGGCGGACCTGACATTAGCGTGTCCGACTAACGCCGGCCTGGGTTGAAAATCGCGTCGCTCCTGAAAGGGAGATACGCACTGGTTGGGGGATAGGCCGAATGGACAAAGTCCACACGCCCCTGGAATTGATTGAGCGCCGCCAGCCGGAAAACCCGGTTGCGATCGCACGTCCTCATCGCGTCGAGGCTGCGGGCCGGTGGTTCAAGCAAAATTTTCCGGGCGAAGTTTTCTATGCCGTAAAGGCCAACCCTTCGGCTTGGGCGCTTGACGCGCTCTGGGCCGCGGGCGTGCGCGGCTTCGACGTGGCGTCCGAAGCTGAAGTGAAGTTCGTCGCGGAGCGCTTCCCTGAAGCGCGCCTGGCGTTCATGCATCCGGTGAAAAGCCGCGGCGCGATCCGCCGGGCCTATCACGATCACGGCGTGCGCATCTTCGTCCTCGATAGCGTCGATGAACTCGAAAAAATCCTCGCCGAAACCGGCGACGCCAAGGACTTGACGCTAATCGTGCGCCTCGCCGTCTCCAACGAAGGCGCCAGCCTGCCGCTGACGCAAAAGTTCGGCGTCTCCATGGAGCAAGCGCCGGCCCTGCTGCGCCGCGCGCGTCAGGCCACCGAAGAGCTGATGGGCGTGAGCTTCCACGTCGGCAGCCAGTGCATGCGGCCGCATGCCTACAGGCAGGCGATGATGGCGGCCAACCGCGCGATCATTCAGGCTGGCGTCGTGATCGATGTGGTTGATGTCGGCGGCGGCTTCCCGGCGATCTATCCGGGCATGGATCCCGCCCCGATGGCCGCGTACATGACCGAAATCAGCGAAGCGTTCGAAGCGATGAGCATCGCGCAGAACGCCCAGCTCTGGGCGGAACCGGGCCGGGCGCTGGTCGCGGAAGCGGGCTCGATCGTGGCGCGCGTTGAGCTACGCAAGGGCGATGCGCTGTATCTGAACGATGGCGCGTACGGCAATCTGTTCGACGCCACGCACGTCAACTGGCGCTTCCCGACCAAGCTGCTGCGCGGCTCGCGCGCCAAGAACGCCGCGTTCAAGCTCTATGGTCCGACCTGCGACAGCATGGACGCGGCGATCGGCCCGTTCATGATCCCGGCGGACGTGCGCGAGGGCGATTACATCGAACTAGGCATGCTCGGCGCCTATTCGACGGCGATGGGCACGCGCTTCAACGGCTTCGGCGAAACCGAAATCGTTGAGTGCACGGATGCGCCGTGGGCGAGCATGTTTACGGAGCAGGCGCCCGCGATCGTCCCCGTACCGGCGGCGGCTGGGCGGAACGTGGTTCCGATGGTGCGCAAGGCCCGCAAGCCGCGCATCATGGCGAAGTAAAATCCGTCACGAAACAAGGGAGCGCGCCGCTTGCTTGCATGCGGCGCGTGTTTCCCATAGTTCGCGCTTAATTCCCGCGTGCGGCGGAGCGTCCGCGGGAAGCGCTTGGTATTCGACGCCGCCGATCTTCTGAAGGACCGATCCCATGGCCGACGCGAAGACGCGCGACAACCGGAAAGCCGAACTCCTCGCCCACACGGTCGAGCATATCGACATCGCCAGCTTCGATGCGCGCCCGATCATCGATGCGTGGCGCAAGATGAGCTTCACCAGCCGGGACGCCGCGCGCGCCGCCGAAATTCTCAACATGGCGCTCGAAGACGAGAAGTGCTCGACCTGGCTGATCATGGCCGGCAGCACCGGCGCCGGCGGCTGCCTGCACGTCTGGCGCGACATGGTCGAATACAACATGGCCGACGCCATCGTCGCCACCGGCGCCTGCATTATCGACATGGATTTTCTAGAAGCCCTCGGCTTCAAGCACTACCAGGCCAAGGAAATCCCTGACGATAACGTGCTGCGCTCGCTCTATATCGACCGCATCTACGACACCTATATCGACGAGGAAGAGCTCCAGCACGTCGACGGCACGATCTACGAGATCTGCAACGCGCTCGAGCCGCGCCCCTACACGTCGCGCGAGTTCATCTACGAAATCGGCAAATGGCTCGCGGCCGACAATGCGAAAAAGAAAGATTCGCTGATCCAGCGCGCCTACGAAAAAGGCGTGCCGATCTTCGTGCCGGCGTTTTCCGATTGCTCGGCCGGCTTTGGCATCGTCAAGCATCAGGTCGAGCGGCGTAAAGCCGGCAGGCCCTATCTGACGATCGACAGCGGCGGCGATTTCCGCGAACTGACGGAGATCAAACTCGCCGCCGGCACCACCGCCCTCTTCATGGTCGGCGGCGGCGTGCCGAAGAATTTCGCGCAGGACACCGTCGTCTGCGCCGAAATCCTCGGCCACGAAGACGTCGAGGTACACAAATACGCGGTGCAGATCACCGTTGCCGACGTGCGCGACGGCGCGTGCTCCTCCTCAACGCTGCAAGAGGCGGCAAGCTGGGGCAAGGTCAGCACCGTCCACGAACAGATGGTGTTCGCCGAAGCCACGTCCGTGGCGCCGCTGATCGTGAGCGACGCCTATCACCGCGGGGGATGGCGGAAACGCGAAGCACGCAATTGGGCGAAGTTGTTTAAGTAAGCGCAGCGTTCAGCGCAGAAATACGAAAGGCCGCTCGGAAACGGGCGGCCTTTTGTTTTCGGGGGCTAGCGATCGGTTATCCTTGACCGCCTCCTTAAGTTAAGGTTGTGTTAACCATGTACTAACGCCGCACGGACGGCTGGGCATGGTGGGCAACATGAGTTCGACACCACTTTCCTATTGGAAACCTGGAGACGAGGAGCGTCGGCTCCGAATCTTCATCAGCCATCGCTACGACAAGGACGAAGAGCTATATGGCGAGGTGATAACGGACTTGAATAGCCAAAGATTTCACGTCCAGGATATGTCGCTTTCGGCCAGACAGGTTATGGCCGGCCCTCGAGGCGGCGAGCTTCCGACGCTCAAGATTCAGGCCGAGATCGCAGCCCGAATATACACGTCCGACATATTGATTGCGCCGAGCCGGGTTGGCGCCGGCCAGGCTGAATGGGTAACGTGGGAAGTGCAACTCGCCGCCGTTGGTTATGCAATTCCGATCCTCTTTGTCGATCATAGCGACGATCAGCAGCGGAGAAATACACTCGTTTCGGATGCAGCGGCGGTGGGCGTGCACCACGCCGTTTGCGGCCGCAAGACGCAGGAGATTGTGCGCAACGTCATTGACCTTGTCGGCGGTCGTCCCAGCTGGGGTGTGCGAGAAAAAGAAGATGATAAGCTTATCCGTTATCGCGGCCCGCTACCGTCGGCGCGCGATAAGATCCTTACAAAGTTTCCGTTTGAGCCGCGCTTGGCGGCTGTCGATCCTGATCCGCCAAAATCGAAGAGCATGTGGCCGTTCAAGTGAAAATCGCGCGCTCGAATCGATTGCGTCATTCCGGGGCGCGCGAAGCGAGAACCCGGAATCCAGGCAGCGCTGAAGGCGCTTCATCCGCTGACGTTGCGTGAGCGCTCTTGCGGCCGCGGCTGCATTCCGGATCAGCGCTGCGCGCTGTCCGGAATGACGGGAGAGGTTGGGTTCGGCGCGACCTGAAATGCGCGAACATTACTGCTAGTTACTGTGCAGAAGATTTGGGCCACAACACCACCAAGTTTGCTGATTCTCCGCCGTAAATTTCATGCTGCGCTGCGTCATGAAATATTTCTCACGCAAAATGCAGGAACGCGAGCTGGAAAAAGCGGTTAGGCTTGGAGCGTGGCGGTAAAAACAACCCTCCAAGGAGACGTTTCATGGCCAACAATCCAAACGATCGTCAGCAACAAAATCCGGGCCAAAAGCCGGAGCAAAACGATCAGCAGCGCCAGCAAGGCGATCAGCAAAAGCGGCAAGATCAGCAACGCCAGGATCAAGACCGCAAGCCCGATCAACAAGGCACGGACCGCGATCGCAAACCGCAACAAAATTAGGGCCGAACAAGCCCGGTGAAGCTAGAGGAGGCGAAAGTCTCCTCTTCTTTTTTGTCACTACGGACTTGCATCCACCGTCGCCGCTGCCGACGCTTTCGCGGCACGGCGCCGGCGCATCCAGCGGCGCACCAGCCACGCTGCCAGCCAGATCACCGCAAGCCAGGGCAGGATCACCGCAATCGCCTGGATCATGAAGCCGATCACTTCAGCCACGATGCGCATGAAATTCGTCAGCGCCTCCTTGATCGGCTCGAACGTCGTGTCCGTCAGCGGCGCGCCGGCTGATGTATAGCTCAGCGTCGCGAGCGACATCGCAACACGCGCCCGCATGACCGCGAGATTGGATTCCGTGGAATCGATATCGCCCTGTACGCGCGCGAGCTCGCGTTCCACATCGAGCAGATCGGAGAGTTTACCGGGGCGGCTTGCAAGCAATGCCTGCAGCCGGTCGCGCAGCGTGCGCGCCGCGCGCAGGCGCGCCTCGGTGTCGGTGATCGAGCGGGTGAGGTCTTCGGTCGTCACGGCCGAAGACCTAAGCTCGCCGCCCGCGCCCTCAGCGTCGGCCTCCAGCTTACCGCGGAACGCAGCCAGCCAGCGCGGCTCAGCGCGCAATTGCAGCTCACCGCGAATGTCATTCTCGCCATAGGCGTTGGTGGAGGAGCCGAGCACCTGGCACAGATTGGCGCCGGCCTTGGCGCATTCGTCTTCGTGTTGTTTCATCAGCGGCGTGACCCGCTGCGCCGGCGCTTCCAGCCCATACATATAGGCGTAGGCCAGCATGACGCCGCCGGGCGGTGTGCCGGGAACCGGCGGCTGGCCGGGCGGCGGTGGCGGCGGAGGAACCGGCGCTGGCGCGGTCATGGCCGGCGCCGCTTGCGTCGCGGCGACCTTTTCTTCGGCCACGAAGCCGCGGGTGTCGCCGGCCATGTCCTGCGCGGCGACTTCGCTGGAATCCTGCGGACGCCCGCTCGGGCCGCAGCCCGCCATCGCCAAAAGCGCAAACGCCGCCAGAACCCGTTTCATTCCGTCTCTCCCGTACGCTTAGCGTGCCATTGTGGGGAGCACGCGCAAACGGCGCGCGCGTATCAGGCGAGCGGTTAACGGTAAAATTCAGGCCGCCGGTCGCGGAAGAAACCCCAGGCGGCGCGGTGGGTTTGCAGGAAGTCGAGATCGAATTCGTGGATCAGCACGCCCTCGTCTTCCCGGTCGAAACTTTCGACCAGATCGCCGCGATGATCGGCGATGAAGGAGGAGCCGTAAAAATTCTGCCCGCTTGTTTCCACGCCAATGCGATTTGACGCCACCACCGGGATGACATTCGATACCGCATGACCCTGCATCGCGCGCCGCCAGGGATCGCGCGTATCGAGCGATGTGTCATGCGGCTCGCTGCCGATGGCGGTGGGGTAGAACAGCACTTCAGCGCCCATCAGCGCCATCGTGCGCGCGCATTCTGGAAACCATTGGTCCCAGCAGATGCCGACGCCGATGCGGCCGTGCGCCGTGTCCCACACTTTGAAGCCGGAATCGCCGGGCCGGAAATAATACTTCTCCTGATAGCCAGGGCCGTCAGGAATGTGGCTCTTGCGGTATGCGCCAAGCGTGGCGCCGTCGGCGTCCACAATCACGACGCTGTTGTAATAGAGCGGCCCATCGCGCTCGAAAATCGAAACGGGGATAACCACGCCCAGTTCTTTCGCCACTGGCGCCATCGCCAGCACAGCGGGATGTTCGGCGGCGGGATACGCGCTCTTGAACCAGCGCTCCTCCTGCGTGGTGCAGAAATACGGCCCCTGAAACAGTTCGGACGGCAGGATCACTTGTGCGCCATGCGCAGCGGCTTCGCGTACGAATTTCTCGGTCTTCGCGATATTGCCAGCCATGTCCTCGCCATAAGCGGTCTGGATCGCGGCGACCTTGATTGTGCGCGCCATCACGCCGGCTCCTGCTGGGTGATGCAGTGAAACGATCCACCGCCGGTGAGAATCTCGCGCGACGGCAGGCCTATTACCTTGCGATCAGGAAAAAGAGTCGCCAGCACCGCGGCGGCTGATTCGCCGTTCGCGCCGTAGATCGGCATCACGACGGTTTGGTTTCCGATCAGGAAGTTCATGTGACTGGCCGGCACGGCTTCGCCATCCTCCTCAACGAGGCCTGGCGAAGGGATGCGAAACACTTCCAGCATCCGGCCTTGCGCGTCAGTCATGGCGGCAAGATCGACAGCCATGTTCTCAAGCAATCTGGCGTTTGGATCGCCAGGCGCCGGCGCCTGACACACAACGCGGCCCGGCGCGACAAAGCGCACGAGATTGTCGATATGCCCGTCCGTGTGGTCGTTCATCAGGCCCTCGTCGAGCCAAAGGATGCGGCTGACGCCCAACGTGTGTTTCAGCAGCGCCTCGATATCTTTCTGCCCCCAACCCGGATTGCGGTTCTCGTTTAGCAGACATTGCTTCGTGGTGATCAGCGTGCCCTGGCCGTCCATCTCGATCGCGCCGCCTTCAAGCACGAAATCATGCGGCGTCAACGCTGCGCCCGCCTTTGCAGCGATAAAATCAGCGACGCCCGCGTCGCCGTCGAGCACATACTTTCCACCCCAGCCATTGAACCGGAAACTGAGCGCGCGCCGGTCGGCCGTGAAAATTGGGCCCGTGTCGCGCAGCCAGATGTCGCCGAAATGGGCGTCAATTACTTCTGCGCGCCCGCCCAGTGCGGCGCGGGCGGAGGCGCAGGCCAGTTCGCCGTCGGCCAGCACCATCATCCTGTCGCCCTCGGACAAAGCCAGGATCATGGCGGCCACTTCGGCGCGCGCGCCGTCCAGCGCATCCTGCCAGAGCAATGGATCGGACGGCCACGCGGTCCAGATCGCGCGGTGCGGCGCCCATTCGGCGGGAATCGATACGGTGGGGCTGAGTTTCTGCATCGCGCGCTAGATAGCCCCCCGGCGCCAAAAGAAAAGGCCTAGCGTTCTCAGGACACTTTGAGATCCTCGCAAAGCACCTGCACGAGCATCTCGTGCCGCTTCATCAATTCAAGCGGGCTCCAGTCCGTCAGCGTCTGCAGCGTGCGGGTCATCGCGGTCACGGGACGGCGGCCCTTGAAGTAGATTTTGAGCTTTTCCTCGAATGAAAGGTTGGCGGCGGCGTTGTTTTGGGTCAACGACACGATCGCGAAATTGCCAAGCAGATGGGTGAATTCGTTGCGCTCTTTGGCGTCGGGAAATTTCTTCAGCCAATAAGCGGTGTCAGCCAGGGGCTTGATATGCTCGATCGTCGCGTCTGGCCCGGCTTCAACCAGCACCTCGCCGCCCGGCAGCGCCGCGTTGCAACGCAACGCAAGGATACGCCGGCGATGCTCGTTGTTCGGCATCGTTTCGTTTATTTTCTTGATCAGCAGTGATTGCTCGGCTGGCGTCAGGCCCAACATGCCAGGTTCGGCGAGTTCCTCCATATCGCCATGCGCCGCAAGAATGCTGGCGATGCGCGCGTGCAGTTTACTTTCCGCCAGCGCGCCAACAGCGCGCAGGAAACACAGCCGGTCTAGCCCGTGCAGGAAGGTTAGCGTTTCGTCGGCGTCGGTGGGGTGGTTGGCGAGGTAATCGATCGCCGGCGCCATCCAATGCTTTTCGCGATAGAGCAGCAGACATTTCATCAGCCGCTTGATGTCGTCACGCGCCTCGAATTGTTCGATCTCGCGCGCGTTGAACCGCATGAATATGTCCGCGAAAGACCATATCTGCTGGCGTACGAAACGCTTGGCCTGATTTGGCGTGAACGCGCCATCATAGAAATACGACAGGTCCGGCAAGCGCTTGGGCGGCGCGTCGCTGGTGAGGATTTGCGGCGTCAGCTTCAGGAAGTCCTCGAACGGGCCCTCCTTCAAATCGTCTTCCAGCTTGTCCCAGCGGTCGGAGAGATCGTCGGCTTCCTCGCGCGAAACGCCGGAGGCAACAAGCAGCTGGCTTTTGACCAGCGCCGATTCCGGCATTCTCAAGCCACGCTCCGCCAGCACGCGGAACAAGACGCCTGCGGACACCGCATTATCAGCGATGATCACATTGAGCGTGATGCGGCGGCACAGGAAATTGGCGTAACGCTCAACCATCTCGGCCGAAGCCGCGGCGAGCGTTTCGCCGATCAACTTCGATGCAGCCGCGAGGCGCCGCTGCGCGATGGATGACGTGTTTTCGGAAAGCCGGGTCAAACGCCCTGGATGCTGCACACATTCGCGCACCAGATCCTGATCGGCGCGGCGCGGCACGAGGCGCCCGCGTCCGCCCGGCGCGATCAGCCCTTGCAACCGCGCGGCGATCTGGGCGGCGCCATCCTTGTCGCGCAGATGCGAGAGGATCAGCGTCAACGTCATCAGCCGCTGGTATCCATCAACGACGAGATATGTGCCGTCGTTCATGGTCTGCATGACCATCGTACCGAGCAGGTAGGATTGCTCCCCCGCTTCGCAGGCGTTCAGCGTATCATCGAGCAGCTTCTCGACCTGATCGTCCCGCCAGGAATAAGCGCGCTGATACGGCGGCACCGCGAACATGCTGGACGAGCGCAAGAGTCCACGCAGCGTGAACATGCACGACGTGATCCCGGGCGGCGGCGTATCATCGCCATCGTCCCAATCGATGCCGGTCGCCGGGTCGAGGCGGGTGAGCCGCGATTTGCGTTTTGGAAACATCTACTCCCCAGCGCTTACCCCACGCGCGAGGGGCGATCTAAGCGCTTGGGGGCAAGATCGCCAAGCACAGAGCGGCACAAAACCGCGCCGCGCTGCGCAAAGTGATACTCAGGACGGCGGCGCCGCTTGGCCGTAGATCGCGGCAGCCTGCCCCGTCAGCGCCGCCCACATTTGGTCGCCAAAGGAAAAGTGCCACCACTCGTCCGGACAATTGGCAAAGCCGGCGTCGGCCATCACCCAGTAAAGCAACCTGCGATTGGCGCGCGCCTCTTCCGCCGAGAATGAAAAGTCCGCGCCCGCGTCCAACCTCTCGAAATGGTCGGTGTTGGACACGGCGCTTGGATCATCGAACAGCCCGCCCATGTAAAGCGGCTCGCCGTCCTCCCAGACCAGGGTGAGGTCGAAGGCGGCGCCGGTCGAATGCGGCGAAGGGCGTAATGGGTCGGCGCTAGGGATAGCCCAGTAGCGCTTCACCTCACGCGCAATCGCCTCTTCAGAAAGATCAGGCCGGCGCTGGCGTAGCGCCGCGGGAACCCAAACATCGTGGAAGAACGCCTGCACCGCCAGCGGCCGCCAAGCGTCGAAAACATGCAAGCGCAACCCCATCTCGGCGAGGCGGGCATTCACCGCCGCCAACATATCCACAGCCGTGGTGCGCGCCCACAAATCATCAACGGCCCCTTCGGCTTTCCGCCAATATGGCGGGTTCCTGACGGACGCGTAATAGTTACGGCCCTTGACGCCTTTCGCCATCAGCGCGATGAGCGGTTCGGGGCTTCGCTTATCTGTCACATCGATCGGCAAAGCCCTGGCGCCGGCTAACCGCGCCCGGAGGGGTGCGAGGTCCGGTAGAGGGCGATCACGGTAGGCGAAGAACGCGCCGAACATTCTTGTGTAAGGACCCTATTAACCAAATTCACCAGAATCGGTGTTTAGGTTAGTGTCTATCGGAAGGCGGCCCGTAATGGGCTCGCGGGGATCGAACATGAACTCGGTTGGCAATTCGTCCATCGCTTTCGTCACCCTTTCAGGTCTGTTTTGGGGCGGCTGGCTTGTCGGCTCCCAGACGCCTCAGGGACAGGAAGCGCTCGCCAACGCCTATCAGGTGTACGCCAAGGCGGACGCGGCCCAGGAAACTGATCTGTTCGCGCCGAATGCGCTGCGGGCCGTGGTCTGCGGCGTCAGCTCAGGTCCCTTGAGCAATTCCGTTTCCAAGCCGTGCCTAGCCGTCGCCGCCGCCGGCCGCATGTTCATCATCGACGCTGGCGCTGGCGCCGCGATCTCGCTGGAAAGCCACCGCATTTCACTGGGTAAGCTGGAAGCCGTGCTGCTGACCGGCGCAGACCCTGTCCGCGCCGCAGACCTGAACGAATTGTTCGTGGACTACGCCACCGCCAATCCGGACGGCGTGCTGCCTGTCTATGGTCCGACGGACAGCCATGACGTCGTCCGCGGCGTGAACGCCACGCTGGCCGCGCAGAAGATGCGCCCCGGCCTGCAGCCTTGGGCGCCCGCCCCTGAGCCAGGCAAGCCGGTGATTGTGTTTGAAGGCGAAGGCCTCACGGTTCTGGCCTTCACTACCGAGTCTGACGCCCATACCGGCCGCGTCGGCTATCGCTTTGATTATCGCGGCCGCTCTCTGGTCGTGGCCGGCGACGGCCGCGCCGAATGGGCCAACGCCACAAAGGACGCCGATGTCGTCCTGCACGGCGCGCAGAGCCAGGGTCTGGCGCAGCTGCACGAGGGAAACAGTTCCGCTACGCCGTTCGAGGTCGCCACGGCCGCCCGCGCCTCTGGCGCTGGCATGCTGGTGCTGACGGGCGTGGAAGACAGCCCGGTGATGCAAGACATGCAGGTGCGCGAGGCCAAGGAATCTGGCTTGCGCGATGTCGTGGCTGGCCGCGTCGGCATGGTTCTCGAACTGCCGCTGACGTCGCAGGACGTGCGCGTCCGCGCCCTCTAAGCGCCGAAAAATCTCGACTTATTGTTTGATGGCGAGCGCTGCGTCGCGCCATAGTAGAGCCATGCTGGAACGCTATCTGAAGGCGGCGCTCGTTCGCTCGGGATGCATCTGGTAGAAGGCTGCCCATGAAAAGTCTGGCTATCGCGCTTGGCGCATTGTTGTTCAGTTTCGCCGCGCCGGCTCACGCCGAGCGCTTCTCCCTCGACTATCAAGCGCACGCGTTTGGCGTTGCGCCGGTGGGCAAGGTGCGTTTCGATTTCACCATCGACGGCGAAGGCTACGATGTCATCACCACGGTGAGATCTGGCGGCGCTTACGCGCTCTACGGCAAACAGGATGTCGATGGAAAATCGGAGGGTGTGATCGCCGGCGGCCTGCCGCGCTGGACCAGCTACGTTACAACCACAGCCACGAAAAAGAAGAGCCGCACCACCACCATGACGCGCGACGGCGACGCCATCAGCGTTGACGTGAAGCCGCGCTACGCCACCTTCGGCGATCCCGCCGCGACGGAAGAGCAAAAGCGCGGCTCCTACGATCCGAACAACGTGCTCATGGCAATGGGCCTCGTCGCCCAGCGCACGCGCACGTGCGAGGGCCGGTTCCCAACATTCGATGGCCGCTATCTGTACGACACCGTCATCAGCGAGGGTGGCGGCATCGGCAGGATGAAAGAGGGCGGCTATGACGGCCCGGTTCTCAAGTGCAACATGCAGCTCGTGCCGATCGCCGGGTATGACGCCCGCCAGCGCGCCGAGCAGAAGAAGAACCCGCCTGTTGGCGAGGTCTGGTTCGCGCTGGTCGATAACGCGAGGATCGCCCCGCCGGTAAAGCTGCTCCTGCCGGTAACGCTGACCAAGGTGAATCTGACGCTGAGCAATTGGCGGGTCAGCAACGTTCAGGTTTCTGACTAAACGAGGTCTAAATCGCCCCGCCGAAATCTTCTCTTGCCTCGCCTGCCCGGCGCAGCGAGGAAAGCGCCATGACAACACGGCTCAAAACCGGCCTCATTGGCGCTGGCGCATTCGGCGCCAACCACGCCCGCCAGCTATCCCAGGCCGAAGATTCCGATTTCCAGGGCGTCTACGACGCCGACGCCGACAGGGCCGAGGACATGGCCGGCCGCTATGGCGTGCGCGCCTTCGCCAGCCTTGACGATCTCTTTGCGGCGACGGACGCGCTGATCATTGCGACGCCCGCGCGTACGCACGCCAGCCTCGCCAGCGCCGCCGTCGCAGCCGGCAAGCATGTGCTGGTCGAAAAGCCGCTGGCGGCGACGCTTACCGACGCCAAGGCCCTGGTGGCCGCCGCCGCAGGTATTGGCGTCGTGCTTCAAGCAGGCCACCAGGAACGCTTTGTGTTGCAGGCGCTGGGCCTGTTTTCCGTGCCTGAGAAGCCCGTCGTGATCGAGTCCGTGCGCGAGGGTACGTTCACCGGGCGTGGCATGGACGTGAGCGTGACGTTCGACCTGATGATTCACGACCTGGACATGATCAACGTGCTGTTCGGCGAACCGCCCCACACCATTCGTGCCGCTGGCCGCGCCGAGCGGGGCCCCGAATACGATACTGTCGAGGCGCACCTCGAATTCCTCGCCGGAGAAGCGCAGCTTACCGCCAGTCGCGTGGCTGAAAACCGGAAGCGCACCATGCGCGCCGTGTTTCCGAGCGGAGAGGTTAACATCGATTTCCTCACCCGGACGATGACCAACACGACGGCCTTCGCGCTTGATCCGGATTTCGCGGCAAAAGCGCCCGATCCGCTCGGTCAGAACGTGCGAGCGTTCCTGGCGACAGTGATCGCCAAGGCGGCCTCGCCAATTTCAGGTGAGTCCGGCGCTGCAGCTGTTGCGCTGGCGGCGGCGATTGATGAGGCCTGTGCGACCTCTTCATGACGTGAATTAGCTGGCGGCGACGCGCTCATCGGATTCTTCGCTGACGCCGACCAACGACATCAGCCGCGATTTCACCATCTCGTCCCGGCCGGCATTGGCCATGGCGATCAGCGCATCCATCTCCCGCTCGACTTCGTCGATGTCCTGCGGGGCCGAGGCGACGGCCATGATCGCCCCGCCATGATGGCCGCCAACAATCCATTCGTTGATATCGACCAATTGCTCAGCCAGCTTCTCGCCCGGCCGCAAGCCAACGAACTTGATTGGAACATCCGCACCGGGCTCCTGGCCCGACAGCCGGATCATGTCAGAAGCGAGATCCAGCACGCGGACCGGCTCGCCCATCTCCAGCACCTGCGCGACACCGCGCGGCGTTGATGCATCACTCGCGAGCGCTCTGGCCGTTGCCTGCAACAGGAAAGCGGCTGCCTGCGGAATGGTAATGAAATAGCGGACGACATCGGGATGCGTGACGGTGAGCGGGCCGCCAGTCGCCAATTGCCGTTCAAACAACGGCGACACCGAGCCTGTTGAACCGAGCACGTTGCCAAGACGCGCGACTAGGAAATGCGAACCGCCGCGTGCGCCAGCCTGTACGTCGAGCGCTTTGCAATAGGCTTCGGCCAAGCGTTTCGACGCGCCCATCGAAGAGCGCGGGCTGACAGCCTTATCGGTGGACACGAGCACCATGTGCGCGCCGCCTGCCCGCGCGGCGCGGGCGACATTGCGCGTACCCATGACATTGGTAAGCACGCATTCGCTCGGGTGGCTTTCCAGCAGCGGCACCTGCTTCAACGCCGCAACGTGGAACACGATCTCCGGGCGCTCGCGCGCGAACCAGCGCGTCAGCGCGTCCTGATTCCGGATGCAGCACAACGCCGGCGCGCGTGTCACATCCGGCGCGACCCGAGCCAGCTCATGATCGATCGAAAAGAGATTATATTCGGAGCTGTCGAGAAGCGTGAGCCGTGCCGGCTTCAGAGCCGCCAGCTGACGCACCAGTTCGGCGCCAATGCTGCCGCCCGCGCCGGTCACGAGCACACGTTTGCCCGCGATTGCGCCGCGGATATTGGCCCAATCCACCGGGCTGGGCGCGCGGCCAAGCACGTCCGCGATTTCCATGGGCCGAATGGTCGGCCGCCCATTGGACAGATCAGCAATCATAGGTCGCAAGCGCAGCGCCGAAACTTGCTCCAAAATCTCGCGCGCGAGCGGGCGATCATTGGCAAATCCGCATAGCACGACAGCGTGCACATCCGCGGCGCGGCGAAGCGCCTCCCGCGTCAGCGCGCCACCAAGGACAGGAACCCCCGCAATGTGATCCTGATTGCCCGCGTCGAGCGCGAACACCCCTTTAATACTAATTCTTTCAACTGGATAAGTGTTGAGGGCAGCCGACAGAGCATCAAGCGCCGCCCGCCGGCCGACCAACACCGCGCCGAGTTCCGCATCAGCGATCCGCACCGCCATGCCCGCCACCCCTGCTGGCGTCATTACCGCACCTGCGAGAAATGCCCCACCTTGAACAAGTCGTAATCGGGGAAATCCCTCAAGTCTACCCACAATCGCGGCGGGCGAAGCTGGGGATCAGCGTCACAAATAGGCAATAAGCCCGGCGTTGGACGCCGAAACGATCAAAGGTTGGTCGAGGGCGGGCCCGGCTACCCGTATCTGCCCGCCGGCGGCGCGCACGATCGCGCAGCCCGCGGCCACGTCCCAGAGCATCGCGCCGGATTCGCGATAGAAGTCGGCGCGGCCACTTGCAACGTAAGCGAGCGCCGCCGCCGCAGAACCGATCATGCGTACTTTGCGCCAGGCCAGCATGTCGGACATGAACGCCGTGAACGCATCCGAGTGAGCTTTCGCGCGCGCCGGAATGCCCGTGGCCAGAATGCCGGCGGCGCGGTCCGTAACCGCCGATACGGCAATCGGACTTCCGTTCAGCTGAGCGCCCGCGCCCACGATCCCGGTAAAGATTTCATCGAGCAGGAAACAATCGACCACGCCGAGAACCGGCTCGCGCCCTTTCATGAGGGCGATGGACACAGCGCAGTGCGGATAGCCTTTGATGTAATTTACGCTGCCATCCAGTGGATCGACGGCCCAGGCGTATTCGCCCTCGCGTTCTCCGACCCAACCGGCCTCTTCGGACAGGATCGGAATTGGGCGCCCGCCAATTTCCGGCGCGGCGCGCAGTGCGGCGAGCACGATCGCCTCGGCCTTCTTATCAGCGCCGACCTTTACTTCCCGGCCGACCACGCTTTCCACATCTGACCATTGTGCCCGGTGGCGGCGCAGCGCCTCGCCGGCTTCGCGGGCGGCGTCGGCCGCGACCGCTAACGCGGCGCCGAGTTCGATTTCCGTCACACCCCCTCCACGTCGCGTTGTGCGTTTGGCCTTTGCTAGTCTAAATCAATGCCGATGGGGGCGACATGGGCGAGCCGGAACCAAATCAGCGCATGTCTGACGCGGCGCCCGACCGGCGCAGCGCAATAAGCGCCCGCGCCCGCGCCGACGGCGCGGCCGGCTCACCAGCGCGTACAGCCGGCGAGTGGAGCGCCGCCGAGCGCGAAGTGGTGGATGGGCTGGAGGCGCAAATCCACGCCGCGCGCACCGCACGCGACGGGCTAAGTGCGCAGCTGGAAGCCGAACTCCGCCGCCTGGCGCCAGTGATTCCGGATTTTGACGCGCCTAGCGCCCAGGCGCGCGTGGCGCTGCGCCTCGCCGCGGGACGGCTTACGCCGCTGTGCCGCGATCTCGGCGCGCGCGCAGCACGTAACGCCAGCGAATTGGAAGCCTTCCGGCGGGCAAATAATCTTCGCCGTCCCGCGATCTATCCAGACAGCCGCATCCTGCAGACCGGGATGTTGCTGCTGGCCGCGTTGTTTGAGGCGCTATTCAGCGCGGCGCTGTTTGCCGAGACGGACGAGCGCGGCTTGCTGGGCGGTGCGGTGACGGCGCTAGGCCTTTCCGGCGCCAACGTTACGCTGGGTTTTCTCTCCGGCTTTTTAGGTCTGCGCTATATCGGTCATGCGCGCATGGGACCACGCGTGATGGGCGGCGCGGGCCTTGCCATGCTGGCGGGGCTATCGATCGGTCTTAACCTGTTTGCGGCGCGCTGGCGCGACGGGCTCGGCGCCGAGGGCAAGACGCCGGCCGATCTGATGAACGAAGCCTCACTGTTCGGGCTGATCACGCCGCAGGCGGTAATCCTACTGATGCTGGGCGCGGGCGTCTGGGTGTTCGCGGCGTTGAAGGGATATTCTGGTTTCGACGATCCGTATCCCGATTACGGCAAACTTGACCGCGCAGCACAGGACACCGCCGAGCGCCTCGCCGAAGCACGCGCAAACGCGCGCGCGGAAATGGAGCAG
Source organism: Alphaproteobacteria bacterium (assembly GCA_031399165.1). GTDB lineage: Bacteria > Pseudomonadota > Alphaproteobacteria > Caulobacterales > Aquidulcibacteraceae > JAKFWI01. The sequence goes on from JANNOO010000006.1 coordinate 87,194, forward strand.
CCCGTGGAAACCGCGCGCGCCGCTATTGCAGCGCAACTGGCCGCGCTGGCAACAAACGTACAGCGCGGACGCGAATCCTATGACCGCGCCGCCGGTGAATTACAGGCGATCGACGCTGCGGCCCGGCGGGCCGGCGAAGAAGGCGGCGCGCTGATCCAGCTATACCGGCGCGAGAATCTCGCCGCGCGCAATGGCGCGGCGGCGCCCACCTATTTCGCCGACGCGCCGCCCACGCGCGTGACCTTTTCAGATCCGCTTGCGGTGGCCGCCGATCTGCGCCTCGCCGCTGATCGCGCGCTGGCTGAAGCGCAGCGCGCGGCGGCGGCGCGCCTCGAAAGCCTCGCGCAGGATATTGAAACGCTCACCGCGCAACTGGAAAGCGTGCTGTGAACAAGCGGCGCGGCAAAGATGCGCTTGGCTGGCTGCTGATCGCGGTTGCCTTTGTGATGCTGGGCGGCGTCGGCGCGACGTTCGCGATGATGCGGCCGCCGCCGGTGGACGCAGAAAGCCTTTGCCGCAGCGATGCCCCAGGCGCACACGATCGTTCTGGTCGATGCGACCGACAAGCTGGAGCCGCGGCACCGCAAGCGGCTTACGGTAGCGATTGCGCAGGAGCGCGCCCGCCTCAATCCCTACGATCGCCTCTCGATACTCGCGCTGCGTCCCGATTCGCCGCAGGAACCGCGCCTGCTGTTCTCCAAATGCCTCCCGCGCCAGCCCAGCTTGGTCAATCCGCTGTTTGAAAACCCGGCGATGGCGCAGGAAAAATGGAACGAAACGATCGGCAAGGCGCTCGACGCCGCAGTACGCCGCGCGGCCGGCGGCAGTGGCGCGTCGGTTTCACCGATCTCCGCGTCGCTCCGCGCGGCCGCGGCCGATCCTGACTTTACAACGCCGGGCCTAGCGCGCCGCGTGGTGCTGATTTCAGACCTTCTGGAAAACGACGCACGCGGCTATTCAGTTTACCGGCAGGCCGAACCGTCCGAGCCGGCGCGCGCCGCACTGGACGGCGCCAGCGTGCGCGTGGTCACGCTTGACCGTCCGGACGATGTTGCGCGGCAAGACGCCGCAAAAACAATGTTCTGGACCCCGTTTTTCGCCGCCAGCGGCGCGGGGGATGTGGTCTGGGACGCTCCGGGCTGAGGACAATCAGCGCTCAAGAATAGCGCCCCGATCGCGACTCACTTATTTTACGGCCAGGACATTAATGGCTGGGACCATATCGTGAGCTTTTCTTGGCAAGGCGCCAGCGGGCGCTGGTATGAATTTGACGTGGCGCGTGCGAAACGCCAGTGGCAGCCGATCGCGGGCATTTACATGTTCGTAAAGCCCGGCGATTACCCCACTATGGAAGCGGGCGGGCCGGTTTGCCTGTTCATCGCGCAGACGCAATCCTTCGCCGACGCGCTCGCGCGCAATGAGGCGTGGGCGCCGGCGCAATCGCTCGGCGCGGCGGAGATTCATCTTGTCGAAATCGCCGACGCGGCAGCACGCGCGGAAATCGAGCACGATCTGCTGCGCTCACACACGCCGATCCTGAACCGTCCTGCGGCGCGCGCCGCAGCCTAGGAAGCCTTCCAGACCTGTCTCAGCCGGGCGTCGCGTCCGCAACCCGTACGATACATCTGGTACGAAAGCTTGCTGCGTTCAGAATAATTGATGTGGTCCTGCCTGTCCGTCGCATAGAACGCGCCGAGCGGAAGAATTTGCGTGATCACCTTGCCGTTGATGCGGCCGGATTTGATCAGCGCTTCTTTTGATGCTTCCGCTGCTGCTTTCTGTTCCGGCGTCACGAAGATCGCCGCCTTGTAGGACGAGCCCCGGTCGCAAAACTGGCCGTCATCGTCTGTCGGATCGATCAGGCGCCAATAGCGCTGAAGTATCTGTTCGTAAGATATCTTGGTGTCTTCGTAGGTGACGCGTACGGCTTCGTAATGGCCGGTGGTTTCGGTCACGACCTGGGCGTAGGTAGGATTTTTGGTCCTCCCGCCGGTGAAGCCGGACATCACCGCCGTAACGCCCGGTATCGCCTTCATGTCGTGTTCCATGCACCAATAGCATCCGCCGGCAAACACGGCCGTCTGCGGCTTCGCATGCGCCGGCGCGGCGGCGAACAGGGCGACCATCGCCGCCAGGGCGACCAACAAGGTTTTCATCATCACTTCCTTACGCGCCGCGAAAGCGGCGGATTTTTGCTCTGGTGTCACAAGGCCGTGATCACCAGCCGCACTCGCGCCCTCTGTTCTGATCCCTCAGCCAGACCTGCAAAGGCGCAAAATAATCCGCAATCGCGCTGGCGTCGATGTCTCGCGAGCCGGTGAAGGCTTGCAGCGCATCCGGCCACGGCTTGGACGCGCCGAGCTGCAGCATGGCGTTGAACTTCTCCCCCACGCCCTTGTCGCCATAGAACGAGCAGCGGTGCAGCGGCCCCTGCCAGCCCATCTGGCGGCAAGCGGCGCGGTAGAGTTGGAACTGATAAACATGCGCCAAGAAGTAGCGCATGTATGGCGTGTTTCCCGGCACGTGGTATTTCGCGCCCGGATCAAAAGCGTCAGCCGGACGCGGCCCCGGAGGCGCGATGCCCTGATATTGCTGACGCAGGCGCCACCAAGCCTCGTTATACTGCGCAGGGCTCACCTGCCCGGAAAACACCTGCCAGCGCCATTTATCGACCAAGAGGCCGAACGGCAGGAACGCAACCTTATCCATCGCCCGCTGCAACAGCAGCGCGATATCGGCTGAAGGCGGCGGCGCAGCGGAAATCAGGCCAATCTTCTTGAGATAATCCGGCGTGATCGAAAGCTGCTGCATATCGCCAATGGCTTCGTGGAACCCGTCATTGGCGCCTTCCCGGAACAGGAATGGCTGCTTGTTGTAGGCGCGCTGGTAGAAGCTGTGGCCCAGCTCGTGGTGGATGGTCTGGAAGTCTTCGTCGTTGACCAGCGTGCACATCTTTATGCGCAGGTCATCGACATTATCTACGTTCCAGGCTGACGCGTGACAGACCACTTCCCGATCACGCGGGCGCGTGATCATTGAGCGTTCCCAAAACGTCTGCGGCAGCGGCGCAAATCCAAGTGACGTAAAGAAGCCCTCGCCGGTCCTGACCATGCGCTCAGGCGTATATTTCTGCGCAACCAGATTGCGCGTGAGATCATAACCCGGCCCCGGAAGGCCTCTGGGCGCGACAATGTCGTAAATCCCGTCCCATTGCTGCGCCCACATATTGCCAAGCAGGTCTGCGCGAATTGAGCCGGTTTCTGGCTGCACGTCGGCGCCGTACCTTTCGCTCAGCTTGGCGCGCACGTAGCAATGCAGCTCAGTGTAGAGCGGGCGCACCTGCTCCCACAGCGCGTCTGTTTTCTTAGCGAAATCATCGGCGGGCATGTCGTACTTAGAACGCCACATCGCGCCTGTGTCGGCGTAACCGAGTTCGCGCGCGCCCTCGTTGGCGATACCGACCATCTTCGCATATTGTTCGCGCATCGGCGGCGAGATCGAATGCCAGCCCTCCCACAGCGCCTGGAGCCGTTTGGGGTCGCGCGAGACCTTCATCTCTTGGGACGCGTCGTCGAGGCGCAATTGCTTGCCGGCCACCGTAAACTTCGCGGCGGAGTATTTCTCGTCCAGTTCCGTGCCGATCTTTGAAAGTTCCGCGGCGGCGCCGTCCCTGCTCGGCGGCGCCAGCGTTAATTGCCGCCGCAACAGCTCCAGTTTGCGCGCCGTCTCCGGCGATACGCCGGCGCTGTCGGCGTAGCCGGCGGCTTCCTTGGCCAGAGCGGCTGTGCGCTGGAGGTAGCGTTCGTTTGCTTCGGTCGAGAGCCAATTTGTGTCATAATTGATGTAGGTGGCGCGGACCCATTCGGCGTGGCTGGCCGCTTCGCTGAGCTCGGCCAGCTCTTTTTCAGCGGCGGCGATGAACGTGTCGGCGTTGCCGGCTGGTTGTGTGACGAGATCACAACCGCCCAAAATGAGCACCGCGAGCCCCGCCGCCCAAAAAACCCGCCGCTCCGCGCCCCTGAAAGCGATCATCCGCTGCTCCTGCCCTCGCACTTTCCGAAGATTAGGCGCGCCCGCATGGGCTCGGCAACCCGCATGAGAGCGGCCAGTTGACCGTTGCGGCGAATTTGGGATTGTCCGGCGCATGAATGGCGATGTCGCAAAACCGGGTCAGGCGGCCGATCCCTTGCGCCTGGCGGCTGCGATCGTCGGCCGGCGCGAGCAGGCGATTGTGGCCGCCGGCTTCCTGCTTTTACTGCTGGCCTGCGCGGCGGCCGCCGCGATGACCTTCAGCGCCCGCGACGCGGACGCGTGGGTAAACCACACCCTGGACGTACGCCAGAACATCCAGCAGGTAACCGGCCTGCTGACCGATGCAGAGTCCGCCCAGCGCGGCTATTTGCTCACCGGCGATGAAACCTACCTTGCGCCGCTGGACCGCGCCCGGCCGCTGCTGCCGGTCGTGCTGAAGCGCCTGCAGACTCTCACGGGCGACAACCCCGCACAACAAATCCGGCTGCGCAGCGTTGAGAATGTTCTCGCCGATCGAATGGCGATCCTCCAGCGCACGGTTGAATTGCGGCGCGCAGGGCGCGGGACCGAGGCCGTATTGCTGGTGAAGAACGGCCCCGGCCGTAGCCTAAGCGCGCAGGCGCGCAGTCTTCTTTCAGACGCCGACATTGAGGAAGCGCAGCTTTTCCGTGACCGCGTCAGCGCGGCCGGGATGCAGCGCACGCGCCTTCTGATCGTCATGCTGGTATCGGCGCTGATCGCCACGATCCTTATGATGGCGGTCACGATCGTGGGCCGCCGCTACACGCGGGCCGTAATCGCCGCGAATGTCGAACTCAAGCATGAGATCAGCGAACGCGAGCGGATAGAGGCCCAATTGCGCCAGTCGCAGAAAATGGAAGCTATTGGGCGCCTAACCGGCGGCGTCGCGCACGATTTCAACAACATGCTGGCGATCGTGATCGGCAGTCTGGATCTTGCACTCACGCGGACGGGCGACGAGGCGCGCACGCGCAAGCTGATGGAAAGCGCGCTGGAAGGAGCCCGTCGCGGCGCAGCGTTGACGCAGCGTTTGTTGGCGTTCTCCCGCCAGGCGCCGCTCGATCCAAAGCCGGTGGATATCAACAAATCCGTATTCGACATGTCCCAATTGTTGTTCCGCACGCTGGGCGAGGAAATAAAGATCGAAACCGTGCTGGCCGCGGGCTTGTGGCGCGCAAATCTGGACGCCCCGCAATTGGAAAGCGCCATCCTCAACCTCGCCGTCAATGCGCGCGATGCGATGCCCGGCGGGGGCAAGCTGACACTAGAGACCGCCAACACCTACCTGGACCAGGCTTACGCCAAAACGCACGACGCAATTGCAGCCGGCCAATACGTAATGATCGCGGTCAGCGATACTGGCGCCGGGATGACGCCGGAGGTTACGGCGAACGCATTCGAGCCGTTCTTCACCACCAAGCCCTCCGGCTCTGGCACGGGCCTAGGTCTTAGCCAGGTGCATGGTTTCGCAAAGCAGTCTGGCGGGCACGTCAAGCTTTACAGCGAACCCGGCCAGGGCACGACCGTGAAACTTTATTTTCCACGCCTGAACGCCGAGGCGGCGACCGTCGAGGTCGCGGCGCCGCCGCCCCTTCCGCGTGATTACGCCGCGCGCACGATACTCGTTGTCGAAGACGAAGCTGGTGTGCGCGCCTTTGCCGTTGAGGCGCTGCGCGAGCTTGGGTATCAGGCGCTCGAAGCCGAAAGCGCGCGCGCCGCGCTTGCGCTCCTGGCCGAACATCCGGAAATCGACCTGCTACTCACCGACGTTGTTATGCCAGAAAAGAACGGGCGCCAGTTGACAGAACAAGTGCTGCGCGAGCGCCCGGATTTGCCGGTAATCTACATGACGGGCTACACGCGCAACGCCATAGTGCACAACGGAACGCTTGATCCCGGCACGAATCTGCTCACCAAACCATTCACGCTCTTACAGCTTGAAGCCGAATTGCGCAGAGTGCTGCCGCCGCCCGTCCCACCGGACGCGGCCTAGCTCGCCCGCTGTCCTAACTGGTAAGGCGATCGAGTGCGGCCTGGTAGTTTGCCAGCTGTTTTTGCAGATAAGCCGGCGCCGTTCCCGTTGGCGTAGCCGTTGTCGCCGGAGTGGACAGATCGCGAAACGCTTTCTGCACGGCTGTCAGCGCAACGCCGAGCGCATCGTTAGCCTGTTTGCGGCTCAGCTTATCTGCCAGTGTCATCTGCGACGAAAGACCGAGGCCGTAAACGGGCGCCGGCTGATTCTTCTTGTTTTTCGTGGTGTCGGGCGTTTGCATCACGACACCCTCGTCAAGCCCCAATCCGGCAAGCGCATCCCTTCCGGAAGGCCCAGCGCGCAGTTCAATTTTCGCGCCAGCGGATGGAACGATCTTCAGCTTGTCGCCATCGGTCGCGAGTTGAACGCTGCCGACGCCCGCCGAAAGAATGATTTTCTCGACGCGGTCCGCCACCTTCTCAAGCGTGTCGTCCGCCTTGATCGTGATCGTCTGTGCACCGCGGCCATTGACAGCGATGGTGAACTGATCGCCCACGCGCAGGCTGGTGCGGGAAACGAGGTCGGTCACGTCCTTGAACGTCATCTCGCCTTGCGGAAGACCAAGACGATCAAGCGCCGAAGCGCCCTGCGCGCTTGCAGCAAAACCGCGCGCCTTGTAGTCGGCGCCGCCCGCTATGCGCTGCAACCAGTCAAGTCCGCCACTAGAGTCGAGACGCGCGACAAATCCATCGCGCGCACGGTAGGCCGACAGGCCTGCAAACTCAGCGCTGGAATCGCCGCCGACATAGACCTCGCCGCCTTCAACCGCGAGACCGGCGATCGTTTCGTCGCCCGCGCCGCCGATATAGGTGATCTGGTCGGCGCCCGAAGCAACGAGATCTGCGCCGAGCTTGGCGACGAACCCGTCCTGTCCGCCGGAATAGGCCCGCGCGACCGTACCAGCGTTAAGGCCGCCGCTCTTCGACGTGCCAGCGACGTAAAGATCGCCGCCATCAACCACCAGATTGGCGACATCGCCGCCCGCGAGCGAACCAAGATCGCGGCTGGCGCCGGCCGTGAGCGTCGCGCCATTGTCGTCGAACTGCCGCAGCATGAGCTTGGCGCCTTCGACATTGGCCAGCGTGATGCGCTGCACGCCGCCGCCAATATCCTGCACCGCTAGCGCGCGCGGGCTTTCATAACCCGCCCCAGCCATGAGCTGCGAGCCGCGTAATACGCCGCTTGCGCTATAGGCGGTGAGCGCGGCGTCCCATTCGCCACTGCTATTCTTCTGCCGCGACGCGACGTAGACGGAGCCACCGGCGCCGAAAGCCACGGCGCTCGCCTCACCATCCCGCGCTGCCTTTTCCCGCCTTGTCCATAGCTCGACGCCGTCATCGTCAAACAATGTCACGAAGGAATCATTGCCCGTAGCGGCAGAACCAAACGTGGCGTTGGAAACCGTTGTCGAAGCGGCGGCGGCGGCGTCCAGAAGCCCACCAGAGACCGACCCCGCGATCGCAACCTTGCCGTCCGCCGCCACGGCGAGCGAAAGCCCTGCCGCTTCGCCGTTGGCGCCAAGTGTTCGCGTATAGATGACGTTGCCCGCGCTGTCATACTTCATCAGCGCGACATCGCTCCCGCCCTTTACGGGCTGGCCAGCCACGACGCTGCTGACATCGGCGAGCACATAAAGCGACCCGTCCGCCCCTGTTGCGCTGGATTTTACGTTGACGCCGGAGGCGGCGAGCTTTTCCAGCGCAACGTTTGCCGCGTTAAGCGGTGACGTTGTCATTCCGGCAGCGGGATCAGCGATCTTGGTCAAGCCGCCTTTGTCGCCAGACAGATAAAGCGCCGGCGCGGTTGCGGCGGAAAAGGAAAGTTTTTCGCCCGATGTGATCGAGAGCTTGAGCGTATATTGGTCGCCGCCGAGGGAGGTTCCGGTTTGTTTCACCGCCTTGAATGAGGAAGTAAGCCCGCCCGCGCGCAGCTTGCTGTTTATAAAGTTCACGACGTTATTTAGCGAACGCGGCGTGGCGCCCATATCGGCCAAATCAATGGCGAGCGTTTGCGGCGAGCCCGTAATCGGAACTGTATCGACGTTAAATACAAAATTGCCGTCAAACGCTGTGTTGGCGGCGTCAGGATCGCCGCGCGCGACAACGCCCGTTGTATAGTCGCGACGCGCGCCAGCGATCGCCGCTGTCGACAGCGCCTCGCTGATCTTCTCGCCGCGCACGAGAGAAAACGCATCGAATTTCGAGTTGGCCAGAAACGCATCCAATTGTTTCATGCCGGCGTCGAACGCCTTGGCCAAGCGCTCCTGCTCCGCAGCCGTTACACCCTTCTCATCGTACCGGCCAGCAAGCGCCGAAAGCGTGTTCAGCCCGGCATGGAGCGCGAACAATTTCTTCTCGTCGCCATTGGCGCCGCTGAAGCTCTTCTCCTTCAAGTCGAATAACGCTTTGCCGGAGAGCGCTTGAGACACGAGCGTGTTTGCCGGCGTGAGATTTTTGCTGTCGTCCCATGGCGCTTTCACGCCGGAGGCCGCACCAGAGGCAGCAGTTGAATTCGCCGTCGCAGACGCGACGCCGCTTTTGGGCGTGCTTTTCACGCTCGCCCAGCTGAGCAGCAGATCGGCGGAAATGGGAGTGATCGTCATCGCGCGAAACACTGCCACGCAAGGCGGAAACTTCCCGTTAAGGCCTGGTTGCGAGGGAGGTCTTAAGCGGCGTTTACCGCCGGCGCGACCTCGAAGGCGGCCATCAATTCCTCAAGCCCGCGCGCGGCGCGCAGCTTTTCGCGGACCTCTGCCCGGCGCAGGAACCGGGTCAGTTTGGCCAAGGCTTTCAGGTGCTCAGCGCCCGCATGACGCGGGGCCAGCAACATGACGACCAGATCGGCCCCACGCCCGTCCAGCGCCTGGAAGTCAGCCGGGTTATCCAGGCGGGCAAAGCCGCAGATGGGCCGTGTTAGCCCGTCAATCATGGCATGAGGCAGAGCCACGCCCTCGCCAATTCCAGTGCCGGCAAGACGCTCGCGCTGCATGACGGCCGCAGAGACGGTTTTGGCGTCCAGGCCGCAAACACGAGACAGGGTTTCGGCCAACGCTTGGATCGCCTGATTGCGCGTAGCCGCGGCAAGACGGGGCACCACCGCGTCTGGAGCGATCAGGTTCATGATATCGTTCATCTTGTCCGCCCTGGCGCCCCTAGCCCCTGGACCGGAGTGTCGGCGGCGCTAACGCGCGGCCCCATTGAGCCGTTCCCCGCCGCCATTTGCACGTTCGGGATCGACCCAGCCGATATTGCCGTCAGGACGGCGATAAACAAGATTCAGACCTCCGTTCGCGGCGTTGCGAAACAAAAACGCGGGACTGTCAGCCAGATCGAGCTGCAAAACGGCCATCGACACCGTCATGGTCCTCACCGAGACCGTCGTCTCGGCGATGACCAGGGGTGCGCCGTCCGGCGCCTCGCCTGAAGCAGACTCCTCGCTACCTTCTGCTTCAGCGAAATCCTCATCCGATTTCAGGACATAGGCCGTCGCCGACTCGGCGGGAAACGGGTCTTTTTGCGTATTGTGGTGGTTTTTTAGGCGCCGTTTGTATCGGCGCACGCGTTTTTCCATCTTTTCAAGGGCGTCTTCGAACGCGCCATGCGCGTCGCCGCCGCTGCCTTCGGCCTGAAGCACAATCCCCGATGGCAGGTGGACGGAGCAATCCACTTCAAAGCCCGCGCCCTCTCGGGCCACGGTAACGACCGCTTCACCCGATCGCGGAAAATACTTTTCGATCGTTCGGCCGAGATCGTCGTTAATTCTCGTTTGGAGCGCCTGACCCAATTCAACGTGCCGGCCGGCGACTTGAACGCGCATGCATGCCTCCTGCCGCGAGTTCGCGCGGCGCTAGGGTGTCCCGCCAAAGTCCGCAGGAGGGAGGCTGAGCCCGGAAATGGGCCGAGTCAATTGCTTGAAAAACTAAGCCGACACACCAAAGCGGCGCTTGCGTTCTACCGAAGACGGTATGCGCAGGCTTTCGCGGTATTTCGCAACGGTGCGGCGGGCGATCTCGATGCCCGCCTCGCGCAGAATTTCGACGATACGATCGTCCGACAGCACCTCTTCGGCGCGCTCGGCGTCGATCAGATGGCGGATGCGGTGCCGAACGGCCTCCGCCGAATGTGCTTCCCCGCCGCCAGATGACGGGATCGAGGCGGTGAAGAAGTATTTTAGCTCGAATACGCCGCGGGGCGTGGCGATGTATTTATTGGCGGTGACGCGGCTCACCGTGGATTCGTGCATCTCGATCGCGGTGGCGACAGTTTTCAGGTTTAGCGGCCGCAGATGCTCCACGCCCTCGGCCAGAAAGCCGTCCTGCTGGCGCACGATCTCCCGCGCCACCTTCAGAATCGTGCGGGCGCGCTGATCCAGCGTCTTGATCAGCCAGGATGCGTTGGCGGCGCACTCGGTAAGGAACGCCTTGTCCTCTTCCCGCTTCGCGCCGCGGCTGACCTCGCCGTAATAGCGCGCATTCATCAGCAAGCGTGGAAGCGTGTCGGAATTCAGCTCGACGTGCCAGACGCCGTCAGGACCAGCCTTAACGTAAATATCCGGCACGACCACCTGCACCGGCCCGCAGCCAAACCCGGCGCCCGGCTTGGGCGTAAGCGCGCGAACCTCAGCAATCATTTCTTCAAGGTCAGCGCGGTCAACGCCACAGACGATTTCCAGCCGTGCGCGCTCATTGCGCGCCAGCATGTCGAGATTGGCCAGAAGGCCGGCCATCGCCGGATCGAACCGGCCGCGATCCTTCAGCTGCAGCATCAGGCATTCGGCCAGATTGCGCGCCATCACGCCAACCGGCTCAAAGCCCTGCATCCGCGTGATCATGCAGTTTACGTCGTCTTCGGCGCAGCCGAGCGTGGCGGCGATTTCGCGCGCATCGCCGCGGAAATATCCCCAATCGTCGATCTGATCGATCAACGCCGCGCCGATCATCCGTTCCGGCGGAGTAACCCCCAGCGACGACAATTGTGCGTCCAGGTGCTGGGCCAGCGTAAGATCGCTTGAAACCGAATCCTCAAACTCGGGAAGATCATCGTGCGATTTTCCCGATCCGGCTTTTGACCAATCGGTGGCCGGGGCTGCGCCCGCTTCGGCCCGCTCATCGGCCGACATTTCTGGATGCACAGCCTCGAAGTCGGCGTCGACGTCGGAATCGGTTGAAACCGGGACATCATCCTTGGCTTCGCTGACTTGCTCCTGACGCGCCTCCGGCTCCGCAGCCTCGACTTCCGCACGCTCGAGCAGCGGATTGCGTTCAAGCTCGCCCTCGACAAATTCCGCCAGTTCGACGGCGGAAAGCTGCAACAGCTTGATCGCCTGCTGCAGCTGGGGCGTCATCACCAGGGACTGGCCCTGGCGCATTTCGAGGCGGGGGCTTAGCGCCATCTAGTTTGCAAACCGTTCGCCAAGATAGACCTTGCGCACGCTTTCATTGTCGCGCACCGCATCTGGCGAGCCTTCAAACAAAACGCTGCCATCGAAAATGATCGCGGCGCGATCGACGATCTCGAGCGTTTCACGGACGTTGTGATCGGTAATCAAAATGCCGATACCGCGATTCTTTAGAAACAAAATGAGATCGTGAATGTCGTTGATCGCCAGCGGATCGATGCCTGCGAATGGCTCGTCGAGCAGCATGAAGCTAGGACGCGTCGCCAGGGCGCGGGCGATCTCGACGCGCCGGCGTTCGCCGCCGGAAAGCGCCACTGCGGGCTGATCGCGCAAATGATCGATGTGCAATTCGTGCAGCAGGCTTTCGACCGCTTCTTGCCGGGAGGCTTTATCCTTCTCGACCAGTTCGGCGATGCACATGACGTTCTCTTCCACCGTCATGTCGCGAAAGATCGAGGGCTCCTGAGGCAGATAGCCCACGCCCAGGCGCGCGCGCTGAAACATCGGCAGCGATGTGACGTCTTGGCCGTCAATCAGGATGTTGCCGTAGTCCACGCGAACGAGCCCCGTAATCATATAAAAGCAGGTCGTCTTGCCTGCTCCGTTGGGGCCCAACAGACCAACCACCTCGCCGCGCCGCAGCGAGAGGGAAACCCCCTTCACCACCTGGCGGCGCCCGTAAGACTTGCCGATCCCGATCGCCACGAGCCCGGCCGCACTATCGGCTCCGGTCTCAAGCGGTCCTGTCCGGCCTGTCGCGCCCTCGTCGTCCATCATTGGTCAGCCGCGCTAAGATTTAGTGAAACTTGAGCCTAGCAGACGGGTTTAGCCGGGGGCGCCGGGGCTGGTTTGGTCTGCTTGGGATTAAGAACGCCGCGGACCCTCTCGCCCGGCTTGGACGCGGGCGTAATGGTAGTGCGGCCAGCGCCGATCTGAAGTACGAGGCTTTCCCCGCGCAGTACGCCGTCGGCATTGGTCAGCACGACGTTGCCGGTGAGGGTCACGGCGTCAGTTGACGATTGGTAGACCGCCCGATCGCCGCGCGCGCGTTGATCAATATCTGGGCGGACGAAAACCACCTCACCCTCGGCGATGATGTGATCGATATCGCCGCTGCCTAACCCAGCAGTCGCCGCGCCCGTAGGGCTGGGCTTGAAATACAATGTCAGCTTGTCGGCCTGCATGCGGGCGCAGCCCTGCGTCAGGTCAACATTGCCGGTCAGAATCATGACGCGGTTCTGATCCTGATACTCAAGATTGTTTGCGCTGTAACTGAGCGGCCCGCCCCGCGCTGACAATTGCGCGTGCGCCGCCGGCAAGGCCGCCAGTAGAGCCGCCGCCGTTACGAAAAAGCTGGCAAACTTCGTCCTCAATTTCCGGACCCCTTGATCGTCCCGCTCACACCGCCGGACATGCGCACTGTATCGCCGCTCACGCTAATCTCGAAATTCTTAGATTTTACGTCACCGAACCGGCCGGCCCCGCTTAGCGTTTCAGCGCCGGAAGCCACGCTGGACCGGGCGTCTAAATGCGCCTTGGGTGTTGAGAACTCGTTGCCAGCGCCGTCGCTGAACACCACGCCCCCCCAAAGATCGACCGTCTGCTTTTCCGGATTGTATGTACCCTGGGGCGCCCGGACGTTCATACCGGCGCCATTGGAATAGCTCGGCTTCTCGAGATCGACCGCTTGAGGGTTGTCCCTCCTTCGCAAGGCGCTCTCAGCGGTCAGGATGAACACGTTGTCGCCGCTGGCCCGGCCGGTGAAGCGCGGATTGAGCATGCGCGGCGAATTCACGGTCATCATCCGCTCGCCGATGAAGCTCGGCAGGCTTGAGCGCCACACCGCCGAGGCGATCACGAGTACGCCCATGAACGCGGCCATGGCGATACAGAATATCCGCCAAACCCTGACCACGACCGAGCGCCGGCGCGCCTGCGCCAGCGTCAGCATCCGGCGCGGACTCCAGTTCATGTGCTCTGAATGGGGGGCGGATTGAGCGGCTGTCATGCGCGGCGCTGATCGGGTCTCCGCATTTGTGGATACTCTGCCCCTGATAGGCGCCGATCCGGGGCGGAAGCAAGGCGACGGCCGCCCTCCACGCCGCCTCTTACCCTTGCCGCGTCAGGAATGGGCGAAGATATCGACCTCTTCCCAGCCAGCGAGGTCCAGCGCGGCGCGGGTCGGCAGGAAGGCGAAGCACGAGTGCGCAAGCGGCGCGCGCCCTTCCCGGACCAGCATCACATCCAGCTTTTCGCGTATCGCGTGCAGATAAACGACGTCCATCGCCGCATAGGCGAGCTGTGAATCGGAAATCTCATCCGCGCCCCAATCAGAACTTTGCTGCTCCTTGGACAGATCCCGGCCGATCAGATCTTTCACCAATTCCTTCAGCCCGTGCCGGTCCGTGTACGTGCGCACGAGCTTGGACGCGATTTTCGTGCAATAAACGGGAGCGCAAACAACTCCCAGATCGCGGGCGATCATCGCCACATCAAACCGGGCGAAGTGGAAAATTTTCTCAACCTGCGGATCGCCGAGCAGCGCTTTCAGGCGGGGCGCATCATAGGTTTTCCGATCGAGCTGCACGACATGAACATCGCCCAGGCCATCGGTAAGCTGCACGAGACACAGCTTGTCGCGAACGAGCGAGAGGCCAAGCGTTTCAGTGTCAACGGCGATCACAGGGCCAATGCTGATCTCGGCCGGCAGATCGCCGCGATGCAGATGGACCGCCAGGTTGCGGCCCTCGACGGTAAGACTTTGGCGGCGGCTCACGCGATTCCTCCGGCCCCTCGGGCGGGGGTGGAACCGGGCGTAGGTAGGCGCGCGCGCGCCGTCAATCCTGCGCGCTAGCGGCGGACGGTGCGGCGCGGCGGCGTAACGGGCTTTGGCGGCGGTGGCGGCGGGGCGATGCGCACCGGCAGGGCCGTTGTAGATACCACCTTCCAGGTCCGGCTGGAGTCCTTGCGCCAGACGGTGACGTAACGGCCCTGAACGGCCTCGGCGCCGCGCAGAACCTGCACATAGCGCCCCGTAGTCGATCCATAATCGCCCGACGAACCCATCGAGGCCTTTTCCGGCACCCAGAACAGCTGGCCGGCGTTGCCGGCAGGCTTCAGGCCGACGCGGATTTGTTCAATGCCGACAAAAGCGCCGCTGGGCGTGAGAACCATCGCGTCCAGCTCCGCAACGTCGGCAATGCCTGAACCAAGGCCCCGATCCTGCACCGCCACCGCGAGGGCGCGATCAGCTTCGAGCAGCGCCTGATCGGCTGAATCCATGCGGGGGGTAAAGGGGGTAAAGATTGGCGCGGGCGCAGCGGCGGATGGCCCGGTTGTAACTGGCGGCAGGGGGGCCGACGAAATCGGGGTGTAGGCGCCCGGGCGGGTGTTGGACGGCGCATTGGGGGTCAGAAAGCCGCTTTGGCACCCGGCCAGAGCCGCAGTCATCGCGATAAGCGCCAAAACCCGTTTCATAGCCGTCCCCTTGCCATTCTGGCCGTCGCCGCAAGCTCCCCCATACTCCTGGTCAGGGGCCTGCTTAACAATCGTTAACAGTTCTAGGGGGAAAGGCTCAAGAGCCGGACGCCCCAGGCGCGCCTGCCGCCTAAGCTTCAGGCATTGAGATCGATGACGCCGGCGGCGATCGCCTGCAGCGTTTCCACGTAAAGAGGCCCCTCGGCGGCGCGCACCCTGGCGCGCAGCGCCGCCAGATCGTCATCCGGCTCCACGGCCACCTCACGCTGCGCCAGGACGCGCCCGTGATCGTAAACGTCGTCAACCAGATGCACGCTGGCGCCAGACACTTTTTCCCCTGCCGCCAAAACCGCCTCGTGGACGAAATCGCCATACATCCCCTGCCCGCCGAATTTCGGCAGCAGCGCGGGATGGATATTGAGGACGCGGCGGGGATACCGCTTTAGGGTTTCGGGCCCGACTAAACGCATATAGCCGGACATCACGATCAGCGCCGCGCCCGCGCGCGACAACGCGTCCGCCATCGCCGCATCCAGCGCCTCTTCGCCGCCAGCGCGTTTGGCGTTCAGCGTAATGCTGGGCACGCCGTGCGCCGCTGCCGCGTCATGGGCCTCTGCTTTCGCATTGTTGGAAATCATCAACACGCCTTCAGCGGAAAGCGCCCCGGCCTCCACGGCCTGCAGCACGGCGCGCATGCCGCTGCCGCCGTGCGAGGCGAGAAACCCCAATCTCAAAGGCGTTTCAATCATCCGTAAATGCGCTTGAACGCGGCGATCATACCCTCACGATCAGCAGGCTGGCCCTCCA
This sequence comes from Alphaproteobacteria bacterium, assembly GCA_031399165.1. Lineage (GTDB taxonomy): Bacteria > Pseudomonadota > Alphaproteobacteria > Caulobacterales > Aquidulcibacteraceae > JAKFWI01. The sequence goes on from JANNOO010000006.1 coordinate 102,960, forward strand.
GCGTGAGCGCGTCCGCGGAGAACGTTTCGCGCCGCGCCGCGCGCGCGGTCCAGATATGCGCGGTGGGAATCGCCCAGGAGGAATCGTCAAGCGTGCCAGCGGCGAACAGAATGTATTGTGGGCCGAGCTGCGGCACATGCCACAGCCGCGTTCCACATTGGGCGCAGCGATGGATTGCCACCACCCGGCCGCTATCGGCGGTTTTTTGAAATGCATGCGTTTCGCCCTGGTGCGAAAAATCCGCGCTTAGCGCGGTGATCATCAGAAGGTGTGTCGCGCCAGATAGCTTTTTGCAGTCATCGCAATGGCACGCGTTGATCGACACAGGGCGCGACGCAAGGCTGTATCGCACCGCGCCGCACAGGCAGCCGCCCGTATAGGGCGGTTCGGGAATCGGCGGACGCACATAAGGCATGGCCGGCTGATGGCATATTTCGCGGCGACGGGACAGCCGGCTGCGCTTGTTCGGTCTAGTTAGGCAGACGATTCAAATCGCCCGGCGTCAAAACCGTGAGCTTTCCATCCTTGTCGCAACGGATCAAAACACGCGGCGCTTTGGGCGAGGCGTCAAATAACTGACCTGCAAGGCCAAACTGACACGTCGCTTTACGCAGCACCCAGCCGGTCGCCCGGCGCGCTCCCTTGCGCCACATCACATGATCGCCGGACGAAATCTCCTTGCCGCGCATCGTCGCAAATTCCTTCTTCGCACTGCGGAAAAGCAACGAAGCAGATGCGAAAAAAGTTCCGCGCGCATTGGGCTTTCACCCTACGCGTGCATATCAGGCGTTGATCTCACAAGCTCAGAACTGGGCCTTATTCGGCGGCCGTCTTTTTGGCGCGCTGCCGCGCCGCCGCTCGCTCGAACCATTCCTTCGGAACCGGCTGCGCATCCGGATCGGCCAACGCCGCCGCCTCGACTTCTTCGTCGGTCATCGCGTCGATGCGCACCCAATCAGTCTTGAGGGCCTCGGAGCGTGGCTTCGAATCTTTGGACTTCGGCACGAGTAGCCCTGCGTAACGAAATGATACGGCGACGATCGCCGCGCCACGTATAGACGCAGCATACCACAATTTGGCCAAAACGGGCGAATGCGATCAGCCGCTCTTCGCCATAGTTAAAGCGAAGGTCCAATTCTTCAATAAAATCGGCAGCCTCGAACACCCTCGGGGCGTCCCCAAAGGCGAATCCATGGGCTGCCAGATTCTGGCGCTCCTTGTCGTCATCCCACTCGAAATTGCCGTCTACTATCATCGGGGCTCGCCGCCCAAGCTGAGCGGTCCTCTAAGCAACCAACCAATGTCAGTAGCCAGCCCCCTGGCCACCTCTGACTTGAGCACCAAACAAGTGCGTCAGAGGTCTATTGAGGTTGCGTGATTCGACCCTCGCGTAAACGTTAATTCCGCTCTTTATCGACCAGCTTGTTCTTGCCGATCCAGGGCATCATCGCACGCAATTGCGCGCCCACTTCCTCGATCGGATGCTCGGCGCTGCGTTTGCGCATCGCCTTGAATGAGGCCTGCCCGACCTTGTTTTCCAGCATCCAGTCGCGCGTGAACCGGCCGGACTGGATATCGTCCAGCACGCGCTTCATTTCTGCTTTCGTCTCCGGCGTGATGATGCGCGGGCCGGTGACGTATTCGCCGTACTCGGCCGTGTTGGAGATCGAGTAATTCATGTTGGCGATGCCGCCTTCATAGATCAGGTCCACGATCAGCTTCACTTCGTGCAGGCATTCGAAATACGCCATCTCCGGCGGGTAGCCGGCCTCCGTCAGCGTTTCGAATCCAGCGCGGATCAGTTCCACCACACCGCCGCACAGCACCGCCTGCTCACCGAACAGATCGGTTTCGCATTCATCGCGGAACGTGGTTTCGATAATCCCCGCGCGGCCGCCGCCAACACCGGAAGCCCACGCCAGCGCGGTTTCCAGCGCCTTTCCCGAGCCGTTCTGATGCACCGCCACGAGACACGGGACGCCGCCGCCTTTCAGATACTCACCGCGCACCGTGTGGCCAGGCCCCTTCGGCGCGACCATGCCCACATCGACTTCCGCCGGCGGGGCGATCAGATTGAAATGCACGTTGAGGCCGTGGCCAAACAGCAGCGTCTTGCCCGCCTTCATGTGAGGCGCGATGTCAGCGTTGTAGATATCGGCCTGCACTTCGTCCGGCGCCAGGATCATGATCACATCGGCGTATTCCGCAGCGTCAGCCACTGAAGCGACCTTCAGCTTTTCGGCTTGCGCCTTCTTTGCACTGGCTGAACCGGCTTTCAGTGCAACGGTAACGTCTTTCACGCCGGAATCGCGCAAGTTCAGCGCATGCGCGTGGCCCTGGGAACCATAACCAACGATCGCGATCTTCTTGTCGGCGATCAAACCCAGATCAGCGTCGCGATCATAATAAACACGCATGGCTTTGCTCCCGTTCTTCGTTACGTCCGGCGCGACTTGGCCGGTTCAAAAAGCTTCATGAATTGATCGACGGCGCGCGCCGCCTCGCCCGCCACGCCCGCGCGGGTTAGTTTGAGCCGCTCGCCCAGCAGCAATCTTATATGCACGTCGCGCGCGATCAGACCGAATAAGGTGCGGAACGCTTCTTCTGCATCTTCGAAAGTCAAAATCCCCGCCGCGCGCGCCGCCTCCAGCACCGGCTTCAATCGCTGGCCGAGTGCAAAGCGCCCGTGGTCGAGCACGACATCGCCGAGTTCGGCGCCATCCTCGCCGGCATGGCCAATCGCCAGCCGGTTCAGCGCCAGCGAGCGTTCGCTAGCGACGACACGCAGCCAGTCTTCAGCGAATTGACGCAGCCTTCCGGTAAGCTCTTGGCGGTCAATGACGCCGGCAATCGGTTCGACGCGCACCTGCGCCGCTTGCCAGCGCACGATGGCCGCCAGCATCCCGTCGCGCCCGCCGAACCATTTGTAGAGAGTTTCCTTCGAGCAATTCGCCTCGGCGGCGACCGCGCTCATTGTCAGGCGTCCGCCATCGCGCACCAGCACGCCAAGCGCCGCCTCCAGCACCTCGCGCTGGCGCGCGCTGCGTTCCTCGGCTCCCGGCTGTCTCTGCAAACTCTTCAACACGCGCGTACCGTACGTTACGGTTCGCTTGATAGGCGGTCCCCGCCGCCGCGTCAACACCGATCTGCTGGCGATGGCAAGCCGCGTCCTGTAGTTTCGAGTCTGAACAGGAGACCGACATGCTTGGTTATGTGACGATGGGGACGAACGATCTGGAGCGCGCGGGAAAGTTCTATGATGCGATCGCGTCCGAGCTCGGCGTATCGCGCATGATGGCGAGCGAGCAATTTATTGCGTGGGGCGCGCCGGACAAGGCGGGCTTCGGCATCGCCAAACCATTCGACGGCAAGCCGGCCTGCGTCGGCAATGGCTGCATGGCGGCGTTCGCGGCCAAGGACCGCGCGCAGGTCGACCGCGTCTACAATCTCGCGCTCTCGATGGGCGGCACGGACGAAGGCGCCCCCGGCGAACGCTGGAACGGCTTCTACGCCGCCTATTTCCGCGATCTCGACGGCAACAAGCTCAACGCGTTTATTATGGGCTAAGTCGGCTCCGGCCCGCGGCGCGTGCTCAGCACGCCAGTCCGGCTGACTTCCACCAAGCCCAGCGGGCGCATCAGTTCGAGGAAGCCGTCGATCTTGCTCGACGCGCCGGTGAGTTCGAGGATCAGGCTTTCGAGCGTTGTATCGATCACCTTGGCGCGGAAGATTTCGGCCATGCGCAAGGCTTCGATCCGATCGGCGCCTTTGCCGCGCACCTTGATCAGCGCCAGTTCGCGCTCAACGCCCGCGGGATCCTGCGTCACGTCGATGATCTTGTGCACTGAGACGATGCGCTCAAGCTGGGCCTTGATCTGATCGAGGATCACCGCCTGGCCTGAGGTTACAATGGTGATGCGCGAGGTATGCGCGGCGCGATCCGTCTCGGCGACCGTGAGGCTTTCGATATTGTAGCCACGCGCGGAAAACATGCCGACGACGCGGGCGAGCACGCCCGGCTCGTTATCGACGATGACGGCGAGCGTGCGGCGCTCGATAGGCTGATCAACTCTGGGCGGCATGGGATGCGCGTAGCCGATTCAAATTCCGGACGCCAGAAATAACCTAGTAGCTCTTTTCGTATTTCCGGAACGACCAGTACGAGTCCCCGCCGTCATAGACGCACTTCCATCCCTGCGCCTTCAGCACCGGGCGGATCATGCGGTTGAACCAGCCATGGCCGAACGCGACGACGTTTTCGCCGCGCAGCGCCCTCGCTGTCAGCGTCGCGGCGGCGGCTTCCGCGCGCAACTCGGCCATCTGGCGCGATTCCTTGCCGGCATGTCGGCCCAGCCACCACGCCGACCGCGCCCAGACGCCCCAGGCGCGCGGGCTGCGCCGGCCCCAGACCGGCGGCGGCGGCAACGGCGCTTCGACAAAAACCGCATCCTCAATGATCGCCCTGTCGCCGAAGACGGCTCGCGCTGTCGCCAAGGCGCGCGGCAGCGTGGATGCAAACACGGTGTCAGCGGTGCGTGTGGCTTTGAGCAGCGCGTCCGGCGGCGTTTCGCCATCGGCCAGACCCGCGCGGTCGTAGCCGGCCCACCAGTCGACATATTCGGTATTGGTTATTTTCACGGAGCGGTCAGCCGCCGGCAGTCCATGACGGACAAGCACGATCGAGCCGGGTTTCACCGGCAGGTCTTCCGGCTTGCCCGCAAGCGCCTGATCCATCCCCCCGGCCCCCGCAGCCGTCCCGTCTGCCATCCCTTGGGCCGGGTCAACCGCGTTGTAGCGCTTCAACGAAAGCGGCCGAAGACCGCCCCAGCGCCGCCAAGTCGTAGCCGCCCTCAAGAGTGGAGACAACTCGACCTCCGCAATGGCGGCGCGCCAGTGAAAGCAGCGCACGTCCGCCCCAAGCATAATCAGATTCGTCCAATTGGAGATTCGCCAGCGGGTCAGCATTGTGGGCATCAAAACCCGCCGAAATGATAATCAAATCAGGCGCGAAGGCATCCATGGCGGGTAGAACCAGGGTCTCCATGGCTTGCCGCCATACCGTGGAATCCGCTCCTGCCCGCAGGGGCGCGTTGACGATATTGTCGGCCGGGCCCCGCTCCGCCTCGGTTCCCGTGCCCGGATAGAACGGGTGCTCATGCGTCGATGCGTAAAGCAGATTCGGGTGCTTGGCCGCGACGGTCTGCGTGCCGTTGCCGTGATGCACATCGAAATCCATCACAGCGACACGCTTCAGCCCGTGCGCCGCCATCGCGTGCAGGGCGCCGATCGCGGCGTTGTTGTAGAGGCAAAAGCCCATCGCCCGCCAAGGCTCGGCATGATGGCCGGGCGGCCGCACGGCGCAGAACGCCGAAGCCGCTTCGCCCGCTTGCACCGCATCAATTGCCGCAATCACAGCCCCAGCCGCGCGGAGCGCCGCCTCCCGGCTGCCCGGCGAGACGGACGTATCCGGATCAAGCGCTACCAACCCCCCACCCGGCGGCGGAAAGGCTGCGTCGAGATCATCAAGGTACCCGCGGTCATGGACGAGTTCGAGTTTGTCGCGCGTCGTCATTGGCGCTTCGCGGCGATCGAGGTCCATCCCCTCCAGCGCCTTCAGCACCGCCGACAGCCGCGCCGGCCGCTCCGGATGGCCCGGCGGCACTTCGTGCTGAAGCATGGCGGGATGAGTAAACAGCGCGACGGTCATGACGCGCGATCTACCACGCGCGCAAAATCGATGCGACCAGCCGAGCCGCTATTTGACAGGTGAGAGCGATACCCCCGGCGGCGGCCCCGCGCTTTCAGGCACGAAGAAATCCGGCAGCAGCGGCTTTGTCGGATCGACGCGGTATTTGTCGAAATCGCGTTCGCCTTCTTCGTAGAGCAGAATGTCGTCAATAAAGAAATTGCCGCTGCACGTGCGCGCGGGGCGGTTGAAGATCACATAGGCGGCGTCGGCCATGATGTCAGGCGCGCGGGAGGCGCGCATACTTTCATCGCCGCCGAGCGCGTATTTCACCGCCGCCGTGGCGATCGCGGTGCGGGGCCAGAGCGCGTTGAACGCAACGCCCTGCCCCGCGAACTCAGCCGCCATGCCGAGCACGCACATGCTCATGCCATATTTTGCCATGGTGTAGGCAGTGTGGCCGGCGAACCATTTCGCGCTCATGTCCAGCGGCGGCGATAGATTGAGCACGTGCGGATTGGGAGCCTTCAGCAGGTGCGGCAGGCAGGCTTTCGACGTGAGAAACGTGCCACGCGTGTTGACGCTGTGCATCAAATCGTAGCGCTTCATATCGGTCTGCAATGTGCCCGTGAGCGTAATGGCTGACGCGTTGTTCACGCAGATATCGACGCCACCGAATTTCGCCACGGTCTGCGCCACTGCGTCGGCGACGTTCGCCTCATCGCGCACGTCAACGATCAGCGGCAAGGCTTTGCCGCCGGCTTTCTCGATCTCCTCAGCGGCGCTGTAGATTGTTCCTGGCAGCTTCGGATGCGGCTCGGCGGTTTTGGCGGCGATCGCAATGTTGGCGCCGTCGCGCGCGGCGCGCAGCGCGATCGCAAGGCCAATACCCCGGCTGGCGCCGGTAACAAACAGCGTCTTGCCTTGCAGATTCATGCCCTGCTCCCAATCTCGCTACGGCCTCGTTTTTGCCGCGCCTTTCGATCATGATGCCTGCGGCTGGAGGCTAAATCTATGAAATCTCGTCTGGCCATTTTGGCCCGTTCTATGGTCATCACGGCCTGTCTCGCGCTGGCCGGCTGTTTCACCTCTGAAGCGCCGTTATTCTCAGGCCCGGGCGCGCCATTGCTTGGCCGCGGCCTGGTGGCCGTCACGACGCACGAAACCGGCGAAACCTCTGAAACCAGCCAGATACAATGGACCGCCAACGGCTATATCGAGCCCGGCGGAGAGGATGGCGGGGCCATGACCTTTCACCGCCTGCCCGGCAGCGGCTTGTTCTCTCCCTGGTATGTCGGCCAGGCGGCCGAGTCGGGCAAAGACGATAGCGGCCATATGTACGCATTGTACCGCAGGCAGGGCGACCGGCTGCACAGCTATGACCTCAGCTGTTCCGACCTGACCCCCGCCGAAGCGAGCGCCGCCCATCTGGTACGCAACGAATCCGGCGCGAAATGCACCGCCACCCGCGCCGGAGATCTGGCGGCCGCCTTCCGTCTCCTGGCCAAAAGAAAAACATTCAGCGGCTATATGACCGCCAAACCGGCTTCCTGACCGGGTGGAATTGAACAGCGGCCGGACGCGGCCTAAAATGCTGGGACTTTGGGAGGAAACATAAAATGAGACTTCTGCTCGGCGCCGCGATTGCGGCACTGGCCTGCGGCGCGGCGTTCGCCCAGACCGTATCGACAAGCGACAAAGGCCAGACTTTTTCGTTCGATAAGCCGCAAAAGTGGCCCGCCATGGAAGACAAGAGCGCCGCCGGCGAAGCGGTGAAGGTCTTTGTCGCGGGCACCGCGAATGAAGAATGCTGGTTCCTCGTCTATTCGCGGCCGGACACAGCCAGCGCGTCAGCAGCGAACGTGTCACGCTCGTGGAACAGGGAAATTGCCGCCGCCGATTGGACCAAGACCACCGAGGGCGCGCCGTTGATCCGCGATGGCGCGACGTTCGTGTCGAGTACGGTCGATGCCTCGAAAACGTTCCCCGTCCAGCAGGCGATATTCAAGGGCAAGGACGGCAACGTCGTAGTGGCGATCCATCCGCGCCCCGGCCTGGAAGTACGCGCTTTTTGCGGCGCCTATGACGGCAAGGATCACACCGCCGCGCTACAGACCGTGGCCGGCTCCGTAACGACCCCGAAGGACGCCGAATACAACGCGCAGATCGCCAGCGGCAAGGCGGCGGCGGAAGCGAAAGCGGCCGCTGATGCGGCAGCTGCCGCAGCGGCGGCTGAAGCCGCGGCCCAAGGCAAGAAGAAGAAATAAGCGCCGGCGCGCCGCCATC
>JANNOO010000018.1:0-2070 GCA_031399165.1 Alphaproteobacteria bacterium
GCGGCGTTGCTCATGCCGCTACCACATACGAAGGCGTCACGATGTCCGCATGTTATGAGTCGCTCACACCCGGTTCAACCAAAATCGCGCGAATATCATTGACATTCGTCTGCGTGGGCCCGCATTGCACCAGATCGCCAATGCTGCCAAAGAACCCTGTGGAGTCGTTATTGTTAAGAAATGTGGCGGCATCGCGTCCGATAGCGCTTGCCCGGGCGAGGGTATATGGCCCAGCCATCGCGCCGGCAGGGTCCGCCGCATCGCCGCCGCCACCGTCCGTGCCGTCGGTATCAGCCGCCAGCGCCGTGATTCCGGGGGCGCCATTAAGATCAATTGCAAGCGCCAGAGCATATTCCTGATTCGGGCCTCCCCGGCCGTTGCCGGTCACGGTGACAGTCAGCTCTCCGCCCGACAAGATCGCCGCCCGTTTGCCCGTCTGCGCCGCCTCCAGAGCCACCTTCGCGTGCTGGGCCGCCACAAGCCGCGCCTCGCCTTCGAGGTTGTCGCCGAGGAGAATCGGCTCGTAGCCAAGCGTGCGAAGTCGCATCGCCGCCGCGTCGATCGCCTGGCGGGGCGAGGCTGTGATGATGAATGAAGTGGACGCGAAAAACGCATCGCCGGGCTTGGGCGTTTCGTTGGCCGAGTTTTGCAGGGCCTCGGCAATTGCGGGCGGCGGCGTCACGCCATATTTCGCAAGCACCGCCCGCGCATCCGCGAGCGTCGTCGGATCGGGCACGGTCGGCCCGGACCCGATCGCGTCAGGCGCATCGCCGGGAACGTCCGAAATGGCGAGCGTGATCAGCCTTGCGGGCGCCGCCGCTCGGGCAAGCTTTCCCCCTTTTACGCCGGACAGATGCTTGCGGACGCAGTTGATCTCGCTGATTGTCGCGCCGCATCGCAGCAACTCGCGCGTAAGCGCCTGCTTGTCAGCGAGGGTCAGCCCATCTGCGGGCGAGGCCAGCAGAGCCGATGCGCCGCCCGACATGAGCACGAGCACGAGATCGTCCGCGCCAGCCTCGGACGCGACCGCCAACACTTTTTTGGCCGCCATGGCGCTCGCGTCGTCCGGCACCGGATGGCCCGCCTCGATCAATTCCAGTCGCGAGAGGGGCGCGCCGGCGCCATAGCCATGACGAGTCACGACGACCCCCGAGAACCCGTCCGGCCCGAGGATAGGCGTATAATGCCGCTCCGCCGCCTGCCCCATCGCCGCCGCAGCCTTGCCGGCCGCAATGATGATAAGGCGGCCATTGACCGGCGGCGCGGGCCAGTGCGCCTCCAAGCAGTGATTAGGGTGAGCAGCCTCGACGGCAACCTTGAAGACGTCTAAAAGAGTTGCGCGCTGGGCGCTGTCGAGCGAAATGTCGTGCATGGTTTCCACCCTTGTTTTCACGCATCATACATCGGCCCGGGCGAAACGCGATGCCGCGCGCGGCGAGTGGCGAGATTTTCCACCATATGGATGAGAGTTGAATGTTGAACGAGGCGATCGAGATCATACCGGGCGCGGGCAACGCGGACGTGATTCTGTTGTGCGATCACGCCTCGAACGCCCTGCCTGCGCAATACGGATCGCTGGGCCTGCCCGCCTCCGAGCTGGAGCGCCATATCGGGTATGACATAGGCGCGGGCGGCGTGACGCGGGCGATGGCGGCGGCGCTCGGCTGCCCGGCGCTGCTGACGCGCTTTTCGCGGCTGCTGATCGATCCCAATCGCGGCGAGGACGATCCGACGCTGATCATGCGTCTGTCCGACGGCGCTCTCGTGCCCGCCAACGTCGCGGTGACCACCGACGAAGCGTCGCACCGGCTGCGCACTTACTATCAGCCATACCACGCGGCCATTGCGCAAATCGTCGACAAAGCGCTGGAGGACGGACGGGCGCCCGTTCTTGTCTCAATTCACAGTTTTACGCCGTCATGGCGGGGTGCGCCACGGCCATGGCATGCAGGCATTCTGTGGGATGCGGACCCGCGCCTCGCTGTTCCGCTCATTGACGCTCTGCGAATGGATGAAAGTCTGACAGTCGGCGACAATGAGCCGTATAATGGCGCGCTAAAGGGCGATACG
>JANNOO010000025.1:0-50292 GCA_031399165.1 Alphaproteobacteria bacterium
CAATTTGATGAGGCATGTGCGGCTCCTGTTGGTCGATCCGTTTCCAGCGAATCAGCAGGGGAATCACAGCGCGGCGGCGGCGGGGTGCAAGCCTCGCCGCCGTTCCATGCACAAGCCGATGCGCGGAGGCGGGCATGAGCGCGCGTCGCAAAAAGCCTTTCGATTGGCGTGCGCGGCGCGCAAGCGATTTGCAGCGGCGGCGGCGCCGCGCCGCTGGTTTGAGAACGCTTTCAGACGATTGGGATGAGATGGTTAAAGATCATCTTCCTCCTCCTGCGCCGCATGATCAACGATGCGTTGAAGGGGGCGGCGCATGAGTTCGCGGGACCGCTCATCGATCTTTAGAAGGTGCGCGCGTATTTCCGCCGGCAGTTTAGGATTAAACGCGCCGGGCGGCGCGATATCCAAAGTGTCGAGACATTCTTGCGCTGCGCCCGGCATCACGCGCTCTAGCCGGAGGAAGCACCATTCCGCGAGGCGCAATGCAGCGCGGGCAGTCGCTTGTGCTTCGTCGGCGGGATTTTCAAGTCTTTTCATTGCGCGTGTCCTTTCAGGTTCGGTGTGTCGCAACCCGAATCAGGTGGCGATTCGCGCGAGCGCGGGAGCGGCGTTAACGCGCCGCTCCCGTTTGCTCACAGGGCGCGCATTCGAGACTGGGGCTTAACGGAAGCGGCGAAGGGCGTGTGGCGCGCCTTTCGCCGTTTTGTTTTGAGGCGAGGCTGACGACATGGCGTGGACGGCTGAACAGGTCGAAAAACTGCGCGGCTATGTGCTGGCCGGATATTCCGGCGGGCAGATCGCGAAACAATTGCAGCGTGAGTTTCCCGGCTGCGGCTACACGCGCTGCGCGGTCCGCGCCAAGGTCGATCGGCTCGGCCTGGTGTTGAAGGGCGCCGCCTCGCCGGCGCAACGCCTCGCGCGCCGCGCGAGCGACACGGCGCGCGAGGCGTTGCGCCGGGTGATGCGTCAGCCCGCGCAAGAGCCGCGCGCGCCCATGGCGATCGTGAGCGCGGACGTTACGCACTTTCCCGGCGCCGTTCTGTTCGACGCGGCGCAATACGGGCAGTGCCGGTTCATCCTCAACGATCCGCGCGCCGGTGCGATCGTCTGCGGCGCGGCGGCTGACGGGATTTATTGCGACGCTCATCGCGCGCTATGTTCGGCGGGCAAGCCGGAAGAAAAAAAGCGGAAGTGCGCGGCATGAGCGAGCATCGCGCATTATCGATCGCCGGCTATCAGGCGCTAAAGGGCGCGCCTAATCTCGGGCATCCGCCGGCGCTTGAGTGGTTGGCGATCGGCGATCTGGTGGTTGACGACGAATACCAGCGGCCGATCACCGAAGTGGGCCGGCGCAATGTCGAGAAAATCGCCGCGTCGTTCTGCTGGCTGAATTTCGCGCCGGTGATCGTGGCGCCAGTGGGGGGGGGGCAAATACGCCCTGATCGATGGCCAGCATCGCGCCACCGCGGCCTGGCTGGCGGGGATAGAGCGCGTACCTGCCGCGATCGTGCCCGCCGACCGGCGCCAACAGGCCGCCGCGTTCCGGGCGGTCAACGCCAACGTCACGCGCATCCATGCGCTTTCGGCGTATCACGCGGCGCTGGGCGCGGGCGAAGCCGACGCCGTGGCGATCGACGCGGCATGCCGAGCCGCCGCGGTTTCAATCGTGCGCTATCCCAAACGGATCGCCGAAATGAAGCCGGGTGAAACGATGGCGCATGGCGCGATCAGAACCAGCCTGCGGCTCTATGGCCATAGCGGCGTCGTGGCCGCGCTGCGCCTGGTCACGCAATCGCGGCATAACGATCCGGCCAATCTGCGGGCCAATGCGATCGCCGGCATTGCCGGCGCGGTCGCCGAGCGGTTTTCGCGCGAGCGCGAGGCAGCGCTTTTGGCGGCGATCGACCGCGTCGATCTGTGCGCCATGACAGCGCGCCACGCCGATAAAACCGGGTTCAAGACGGCGTTCATCGTGCAGCTCGGCGGCATGCTCGCCGGCGTCAAGAGCGGCGCGATCTCACCTAAACGGTGCGCCGAAACCGCGCGGCCAGCGGCGCGGGAAAGTTCGATTCCAGCGCCGGGACAAATTTGCAGGGACGGCGCAGCATGAGCGCGCTCTCGCCTCTCGGCCAGGCCGCGGTGGCGCTGGCGTCGCGCGGCATTGCGGTGTTTCCGCTGCAGCCGCGCGACAAAAAACCGTTCGCCGACACTGCCGGTTTCAAGGATGCGCTCGAACATGAGGGCGTGACGGCGAAACGCTGGCGGCAACGGCCGGACGCGAATATTGGCATTGCCACCGGCGCACGATCGGCGTTCTGGGTGCTTGACATCGACGGGCCGGATGCGGAGGCGGCGGTGGCCGCGCTCGAGCGTGAGCATGGCGCGCTGCCGCGCACCGTCGAGCAACGCACCGGGCGCGGGCGCCATGTCTGCTTTGCCTGGCCGGAACAGTGCGAGCCGTATGACGGCGTGCGCAATTCGGCCTCGCGCATCGGCCCCCATGTCGATGTGCGCGGCTGCGGCGGCTACATCGTCGCGCCGCCGAGCATTCACCCGAGCGGCCGCGTCTACGCGTGGAGCGAGGGGTGTTCGCCGTTCGAGATAGACTTCGCGCTGGCGCCGGCCTGGCTGTGGGATATGGCGCTGCCGCGTGACGTGGTCGCGACGCCGGCGACGCCTTATGTGCATCAGCGCGCCGCAACGCATGAAGGCACATCGCGATACGGCGAAGTCGCGCTGGCCAATGCGTGCAATGCGATCGCGAGCGCGGCGCCCGGTGTTCAGAACCAAAGGCTTTGGGATAAATCGATCGGCATTGGCTGCCTCGTCGCCGGCGGCGAGATCGACGGCGTCGCGGCAAAAAGCGCGCTGATCAGCGCTGGCCTGTCGATGAGCGCGGCCAATACGCCCTGGACGTTCAAGATCGTGGAAAGCGCGGTGCGGCGTGCGTTCGAATGGGCGCAGGGCTATCCGCGCAGTGCGCCAAATCGGGAGATGGAACGCAAGCCGCGGCCGGCGGTGTGGACGCGGCCGATCGTAGAAGGTCCGGCGCCGATGTCCGCTTTTGCCGCCTCGAATGAGGTCGAAAAAGTGGACATGCCGGTTTCACCGCCGATGCCGGATGATCTGGCCGGGTTTCTCGAAAGCGGCGCGCAAAATCGCAAGCACGCGCTCGGCGTCGGCCGGATGGGCGGCGTGTTCGTGTCCAATCCGCGGGCGCGCAAAAAGCGGCGGTGGTCATGATCTTCACGGAAAAAGACATCGCGCGCGCTAAAGCCAACATGGCCGAATGCGTTTGTGAGTTCAAAGGTGAGCGCGGCGAGAAGTGCGAGCGCTGCAATACCGACATTACCGGCGCGGTGATCTTTTTCATTTCTGACGGCGGATGGGATGGCCGCGAGGGATCCTACTTCTGCGCGACCTGCACCGAAAGGTTTTTCGGCCTGCGACGCGATCTCGAAGCGGAAGCATTGGACCGGCGCACCGAAGCCGAAGCTAAGCGGATGGGTTGGATCTAGTGAGCGACGATACCGTCATCACCGGCCCTTGGGGCGGATCGGGCGCGGGAACGCCGCCTGACGATCCGAAGAATCTGCCGCTGACTTTGGCGCGGCTGGAATGCTCCGATCTCGGCAATGCGCGGCGGCTGACCGCGCTCTACGGTGAAAAACTTTGCTTTGTCGAACGTTGGCTCGGCTTCGACGCGCGCCGGTGGAGCGCCAAGGATGGCGAGCGCCTGGCGCATCAATGCGCCCAGGGCGTGGCCGATCACATTTGGCTCGAAGCCGCGGCGATGGACGCAGAGGTTAAGCGCATCAAAGCGCTGAATTTCGCGGAAGCCGAAATCAAACGCCACGCCAAACGCGCCATCGAGCTCAGAGAATGGGCGATCGATTCCGGCAACGCCAGCAAAGCGGCGGCGATGCTGAAACAGGCGCAGGTTTTGCTGTCCGCCGACGTGCGCGCGTTCGACACGCATCCGCTGGCGTTCAATTGCCTCAACGGCACGATCTGGATCGATGTCGATGACAAGGGCGCGGTGTGCGCGATTCTCAAACCGCATGATCCCGCCGACAAACTGACGCGGCTGTCGCCGGTGCATTACGATCCGGATGCGACCGCGCCGAAATGGGTCGGCCACCTGGCGCGCGTGCTGCCGGATTCGTCGGTCGGTTTGCGGCCGTTCTTCCAGGCCTGCGCCGGCTATTGGTTCACCGGTCACGTGCGCGAGCAAAAATTCTTCATGCTGCTTGGGCGCGGCGGCGACGGCAAATCCACCACCATGAACACGCTGCGGCGCGTGTGGGGCGAGTACGCCGCCGTCGCTGATGCAAGCCTGTTCCTCGACGGCCGCGACCGCAACGCCAATGAAGCCTCGCCGGCGATGGCGGCGCTCTCCGGCGATGTGCGCATGGCGATCGCCCCGGAGCCTGGCGCGGGAAAAACCCTCGCCGAAGACGTTGTCAAAAAATGCGCCTCGGGTTCGGAAATCAACGCCCGACATCTGCGCGGCGACGTGTTTTCGTTCCTCGTCAAGTTCAAGCTGATCTTCGAAACCAACGTGAAGCCGAACATCAAATCGGGCGACGATGGCCTGTTCCGGCGCCTGATCCTGATCCTGTTTCCGACGCAGATCGACCGGTCGCAGATGAACCGCGGCTTCGAGGAAGAGCTGGTGGCGGAAGCCGCCGGCATTCTCAATTGGTCGATAGACGGCGTGAAGATGTAGCTCGCGGCCGGTCATCTCGACAAACTCGAACCGCTGTGTGTGAAAGAGGCGATCGACGATTACCGCCGCGGCGGCGATCCGTTCACGGAATGGTTTCTTGATCGCATCGTGCTCGATGAGGGCAAGGATCGGGTCGAGCAGCTCACCCTGTTCAACGATTACACCAAATGGTGCGGCGATAACGGCGTCGAGGCGATCGGGCAAAAGGCGTTCGGTAAGAAACTCGGCGACCGGCAAATCCTCAAGGCCGGGCGCAACGCCGCTGGGCGCTCGATGCGCAAGGGCTGCCATCTGCGCACCAGCATCGATGACATGGTCGATAAGCGCATTGCCGACCAGGACGCGGCGGCGGCGCGCGGCGATGCTGTCCTGCCAGCGGACGAGAGCGCTGCCGCCGACGATGGCGCAGATGCGCCGTGGATTCCGGGCGAGGATGATCCGTTCTGATGCGCAAGATGTTGTGGTCCCCGCGCGCCGAGCGATCCCTGAGCAACCGAGCAATATCGGGACGGCTCACAGCGTTTGGTGTTGGTCGGCAGCACAAAAACGGCGCTGGCGCGCTTTTGACCGCATTATTGCTCAGATCGCTCAGGGATGTTTCGGCGCGCATCGCCCTGATCGCAAACGGTTTCCGAGCAATCCGAACAATCTGAGCAATCCGGGGGCTTACGACTCAGGAGCGCTCGCCCGCCCGCATGCGCGGCGACGAACGCTCCATGTGTCATGGCTCAGGTGTGTCGGCGGGCCCCATAGGTGGGGGTGAATCATTTTTCGAAATGAGAGGGCTTGGCCCTCGGATGTTTTTGAAGAGGCGATCATGGCGGACGGTGTGACTTCGAAGCTGACATATGCGCCGACGCCGGAAGTGCTGGCGCTGAACGCGCGGGTCGATGTGCAGCGCGAGGAGCGTCGGCGCGCGGTGCGCGGCGACAAATCGGTCATCGCGGAAGCGGCGGCCCGGCTGACCAATCACGTTCCCGAAACGCCGACGCCGGAACGCGAGCGGCGCGGCGAGTACGAGGTGACGCGCGCCGCGCCCGATAAGCCTGGGCAGGCCGCGACGCGGATGGCGGTGACGGATCTGGCGAGCACCACGATCAAGCGGCTGGCGCGCGATGGGCGCATCGATGCCGATCTGGTGCGGGCGGCTGAGCGCTATTACGCCGATGCCTATGCGGCGGGCGCGGTGCATGGGGGCGGCGGCGTGTCGCTCGGCGATCGGGTCGATGGCAGCACGGCGGTCGGCGTCGATCGGCGGCTGAGCGCGGTGGCGGGCGAGCAGGTGACGAGCTTTCGCGGCGGGCCGCAGGTGGGTTCGAACGGGCGCTTCCGGTTCGAGAAGGCGCAGGCCTGCATGGCGGCGGTGCATCCGTCCTTGCCGGGCGTCGTTGAAGCAACCGTGCTGCTGGGAGAGACGCTGGAGACGACGGGCGCGCGCGATGGCGTGCATCGCAACCTGAAAAGCGGGGCGAGCCGGGTCGGCGGGTTCCTCGAGGTCGGGCTGCTGACGCTGGCCAAACATTACGGGTTCGGCGATCACGGCAAATGCATCTGCGTTGTGGAGCGTTCGCAGGCGGTGGGTTGACTGGGTATACCGAAACTTGAGAGAGATCACTAGCCGGGCGATGCGCGTCTGGCTCCCCAAAACTCTAGCCCGCGTTTTTCGCGGGTCCTTCCCGCGCCCCCACGTAACACGGGGCGGCAAAGGCGTTTTGGTTTTCTAGTCAGACCCTTTCGCGATTCGGTAAACTTTCGCGGCAGCCCCCGGTGAACCTCCCATGCTGCGCGCAGAATTCGCCGCGCTCTGCGGTGTCACCAAACCGATGATCACCAAATACGCCGGCGACGAACGCCTCGTGTTCGCCGACGCCAAGCACATCGATCCCGAAGCCAGCCTGGCGCTGCTCGAAGGGACGCTCGATGAAGGCAAACGCCGCGCCGCCCTGCAAACCCTGGCCGACCAGCGTGCGCGCGAAGCGCCGCCGGCGACCGTGGCGCCGCCTGTCACGCCGCCGCCGCCGAGCGCGGAGCAACCGCGCAGCGCGAAAGCCGGCCTTGAAGAGGTGAAGCTGCAGCTGGCGAACATCGAGCTTGCCGAACGCGCCGGCAAACTGGTTTCCGCCGCCGATGTGGAGCGCCGCGCCTGGGAAGCAATCGCCGCCATGCGCACCGCCTATGATCAGGCCCGCGCTGACACCGCCGAGCAGCTCTGCCGTGATCTTAACCTGCCGCCGGAACGCGTCGGCGCCATGCAGCGCACGCTGCAGCGGCTGCAGTCGATGGCCCTGGCCGCGTTTCAACAGACGATGGGCGTCGTGGGCGAGCCGCCCGAAGCCGTCAACGACGATGCGCCCGCCGAAAGCGAGCGCGCCAGCGCGTAGGACACGCGAGAAAGGCCGCACCATGATCTCGGCGGTGCGTAATATCCGCGGCCTCGCGTCCGCCTCCGTGCTCAACCGCGCCCTCGCGCGCGCCGCCCAGCCCGAGCCGGTGCTCACCACCGCCGAATGGGCCGAAGAACGCCGCTACGTGGCGGCCGAATCCGGATCGCCGAAGCCTGGCCGCTGGAAAAACGCGACGACGCCGTTCGGCGTCGAGATCATGGATTGCCTGGAGCCCGAACATCCGTCGCGCGTGGTGACGCTGATGATTGGCTCGCAGATGATCAAGTCGGAAGTGATCCTCAACTGGATCGGCAAGACGATCGACGTCGATCCGGCGCCGATGATGCTGGTTTTGCCGTCGCTGAACGAAATCCGCACATGGAACGCGACGAAATGGGAGCCGACGCGCAAGGCGACGCCGGTTCTGCGCCAGAAGGTGCGCGAAAACATCGAGCGCAGCGGTGATGGCAGCAAAACTAATTTCAAGGCGTTCCCCGGTGGCTCGCTGATCGTCGCCACGGCGAGCTCGTCGAAGGAATTGCAGGCGCGCAGCGTCAAGCGCGCCGCGCTCGATGAAATTTCCGAATATCCCGACGATGTCGGCGGCCGCGGCGACCCGATTGATCAGGTGATCACGCGCGCCGACGCGCATGTCGATGCGAAATTCCTGCTCGCCTCGACGCCGGCGGAATTGCCGAGCTGCCGGATCAATAAATTCTACGAAGCGAGCGACCGGCGCGAGCTTTACTGCGCCTGTCCCGAGTGTGGCGAGCTGCAGACGCTGGCGTTCGAACGGCTCGGCCATTTCTTCGGCCAGATCGGCATGAGCTGCCTCGGCTGCGGCGTGATCCTGACCGATGAACACAAGCGCGAGCTGCTCGAAGGCTGTGTCTGGCTGAAATGCTATCCGGGCACGGATGAAAACCCCGCGCCGCCCGATCATTTCGACGCCAGCGAGCTCGCGCACTGGCGCGCGCGGGGCAGTGATGGGCGCCAGCCGGGCTTCTGGCTGCCGCAAACCTATTCGCCGTTCAAAACCTGGGCGCTCTTGCTGCGCGAAGGCGAAGAGGCCGAGGCCGGCAGCGCCGAAAAGCGCAAGACGTTCCGCCAGCAGAAGCTGGCCAAGCCGTGGGACCCGTCAGTCGACGCGCCTGATCACGGTAAACTGTTCGCCGCAAAAGGCCAGCACGTCGTGCGCGGCGTGATACCGGCCTGGGCGACGCTGATCACCGGCGCGGCCGACGTGCAGAACGACCGCATCGAATGGGCGGCCTATGCGTGGGGCCCGGATAAATCCGGCGCGCGTTTCGATTGGGGGATTTGCGCCGGCGACACGCTGACCGATGGCCCATGGATCGCGCTTGCCGATGTCATCGGCCGCAAATGGTGCGGCGAAGCGTGCGTCGATCTCGGCTTCGATGCGTTCGGCGTGGACAGCGGCGGCGGCAAGGGGCGCACGGCGCGCACCTATGCGTTCTGCCAGCGCTCTCCGCGCGTGCGCGCGCTGAAAGGCAGTTCCGATCCCAAGGCGCTGATCTACAATCAGGGCCTGATGCAGAAGGCGAAATTATCGGGCGGCAATTTCGCCCGCGCGCGCGTCGATCTGATCGGCGGTTCGGAAGTCAAGCACATCATCATGGCGATGCTGCACCGCGGCGTCGATGCGTTCCCGACCGGTGAGCGCCTTCCCGTGGGTTTGTATTTCACCGCCGACACCAGCGAAGAAACATTTCGTCAGCTGACAGCGGAAATATTCAAAACGCCTAAATCGCGCCGGGCTGGCGCCAGCGGCTATTGGGAACAATTGTCGGCGCGCGCCAACGAGCAGCTCGATCTGGCGGTGTATTGCTACGGCCTCGCCTGGAACGAAGGGCTCGAGCGCTGGGGCCCGACCGAATGGGCGCGTTTGATCGCAGCGCGCGCGAAAACGATCGACGATGCGCCGCTGCTCAATCTCGCGCAGCGCGAAGCACACAATTTTTCGGAACAGGAACAGGCTTCGGCCGCCGATGAGGCGGACGGGGGCGGCGCGGATGGCTCTGGGCCGGCGGTGGAAACGCCGCCGGCGACGCCGTCTCATCCGGCCGCGAAAATGGCGAGCAATCCCTCTGCCGGCGGCACGCGGCCGTCGTGGATGGACAAGTTTGCCACCATCAACAAAGGCGCCGGGGATCGATAATGGCGGTGACGCAGGAAGAGATCGATCTGCTCAAGGCCGCGATCGCCGCGAAGATCCGCGGGGAATCCGTCGCCAGCATTTCGGCTGGCGGCCGCAGCGTGTCCTATGCGCAGATGAGCCTGGCCGAAATGGAAGGCTCGCTTGCGCGGATGGAAGCCGAGCTCGCGGGCAAATCGCGCCGCGGCTTCATCAAACCGTTCTTCGGCTGATCGCATGGCCAAACATCGCGCGGCCAATGGTCAATTCGCGAAGAAGGACGCCGGCGCGCTTGTGCGCGCCCGGCCCTCTGCGCTTTCCAGCGGTCCGTATCATGGCGCCAGCATGGGCAGCCAGGACATGGCGATGTGGCGGCCGTATCTCGGCAGCGCCGACGGCGACTTCCTGCCGAACCGTTCGGATATTGTCGCGCGCGCGCGCGACCTGGTGCGCAATGACGGCGCAGCAGCTGCCGCCGTCACGCGCGGCGCCGATCTTGTTGTCGGCCATCGCTGGCTGTTGGCGTCAAAGCCGGACCGTGAAGCGCTCGGCATCGATCGCGAAGCCTGCCGCGTTCTGGCGCGGCAGATGGAAACGCAATTTCGCAAATGGGCGGACGATCCGCGCAAATTTTGCGATCGCCGACGGCGGCAGAATTTCGCCAGCCTGCTGACCATGATGGCGCGCCAATTGGTCGGCCCCGAAGGCGAGAGCCTGGCGATCATGGGATTCAAGGCGCGGCCCGGCGCGCGCTTTAACACGACGATCGAAGTGATCGACCCTGATCGCCTGAGCAATCCGGGCGGGCTGCAGGATACCGACTGGCTGCGCGGCGGCGTCGAGCTGGACGAAGACGGCGCGCCGGTCGGGGTGCATATCCGCAAACGCCATCCGAACGATGTCGGCTATGGCGATAATTTCGTCTGGGAATTTGTGCCGTGGGAAACCGAATGGGGCCGGCCGATCGTGCTGCACCATTTCGAGCACGAACGCGCAGGGCAGAATCGCGGCGTGTCGCGCTTCGCGTCAGTGCTCGCCGGTTTCAAGCAATTGTCGCGGCAGACCGAAGCCGAAATGGCGACGGCCTTACTCAACGCCATGATGGCGGGGTTCGTCAAAACCAACGTCGATCCGGCAACCGTGGCGCAATCGCTCGGCCTGGCCGGCGCGGACGCGACGGGCATGAACAATTCTTGGCAGGATCTGCGCGCGGAATTCTACGGCCAGACGCCAGTGACGATGAACGGTGTGCGGATTCCGGTGCTGTTGCCGGGCGATGAAGTCGAGCTGAACACCGCCGAGCGCAGCACGGGATCGTACGTGCAGTTCCGCGCGGCGTTCCTGTCGCAGATCGCCTCAACGCTGGGGCTGTCTTACGAGCAGCTGGCGATGGATTTTTCGCGCACAAATTATTCATCGGCGCGCGCGGCGCTCAACGAAGTGTGGCGGACAGTGACGGCCCGCCGCGCCAATCTCGGCGCCGGCGTCGCGAACCCCTGCTACATGGCGGTGATGGAAGAGGCGTTCGATTCCGGCTTCATCACGCCGCCGCCTGGCGCGCCACCGTTCGAAGAAGCGCCGGATGCGTATTGCGCCTGCCTCTGGATCGGGCCGTCGCGCGGCTACATCGATCCCTTGAAAGATCGCCAGGCCAACCAGACCGGCATCGATGCATGCCTGATGACGCTGGAACAGGCCTGCGCCGAAAACGGCGACGATTACGAAGACACGCTCGACCAGCTCGCGCTCGAAGCCGAGCAGCGCAAGGAACGCGGCCTGCCGCCCGGCGGCAATCCCGCGAACCTCGCGCTCGTGCCGGCAAGCGAAGCGCCGGCGGTGCAACCAGCGCCCGGCGATCAAGCGGTTTAAAAACATCGGAGACATGCAATGAGAATTCCCGCGCTCGGCGCGTTGATTTCGCACGGCCTCGCGCTCGGCACGTTTGATACCGTTGGCCAGGCCTCCGATCGACGGCGACCGCAAATTCAAACGCCCGAGGCCGCCGCGGCGGCGCTTTCTGCTGCAGCAGAAAAGCGAGCGCGGCGCGCGGCGCGCTTGTCTCGCGATCCCGGATTTCAGCGAGCGGAGAAGACATGAGCGCGATCAACCGCATCACCGCCCAGTTTGGGCGGCCCCTGCTGATGACTGAAGATGCGGCGCGCTATTGGGCCGAGCGCGTGCGCGGTCTCGATGCGAAGGCGTTCGAGCGCCCGCGTTCCGGTCTGCTGAATTCGCCGGCGCGCTTTGTCGAAAAGCTGCGCGCGCGTAATCCGAAGGCAGGCAAGCCCGCGGCGATGGATGATGCGGACGCCGGCGAGTCCGCGCCGGCGAAGCCGTCCTGCTACGCGCCGCTCTACGCGCGCACGCCGACGGCCGAAGGCTTCGGCTGGTGCCTCACCGAAGGCATCGCGACGATGGCGATCGAAGGGCCGATCGCGGATCGCGGCTTTGAATTTTGCGGCGCGTATTTTCCCGGTTACGACACGATCGCGCATACGATGCGCGAGGCGATGGCCGATCCGGACGTGCGCGGCCTGTTCGTGCGGGTCAATTCGCCGGGCGGCGTCGTCGCCGGCGGCATCTCTGATCTCGCCGCGCAGATGCGCAACGATCGCGCGGCCAATGGCGGCAAGCCGATCTGGGTTTATGCCGACATGGCCTGCAGCGCATCCTATTGGATCGCGGCGCAGGCCGATCGCATTATCGCGCCGAAGGTCGGCATGGTCGGTTCGATCGGCGTCGTACTCGTGCACGAGGATATTTCCGGCGCGCTTGACAAGATGGGCGTGCAGATCACGACGATCGAGTTTCCGCGCGGCGGTCTCAAAACCGATGGCGCTTACTGGAAGGCGCTTTCCGAAGAATCGATCGCGCGCCTGCAGGCCGAGATCGATCAGTGTGGCCAGCTCTTCCTGGCCGATGTTGTCGCGGGTCGCCCGACACTGACCGAACAGCGCCAGATCGATCTGCGCGCCGGGGTCTATCTGGGTATTAATAACGTCGACAAGAATTTATCTGGCGTCGCGCTTGGCCTGGTCGATGAGATCGCTGGCGAAGAGGCGGCGTTCCGCGCGCTGCAGAAACACGTCAGCGGCGATCTATCCATTTCCCCCGCTAAAGGCCGCGCTCCGGCGGCGCGTGGGGTTCACCGTGCCGGAGCGCACAAACCCAAAGGCCCGAAGGAGGCGAACATGGCGAGCGTAAAAGTGTTGGCGGCGTCGATCCTGGCGTTCACGGCAGCGGCGCAGAAAAAGGCGCTGAACGATACCGAAATCGTCGATGGCGTGCAGGAGCTGCTCGATCAGCGCGACGCGCCGGTCGATGGCGACGAGCCCGACGAGCCCGCGGAAGGTGCCGAGGAAACCAGCGCCGAAGGCGACGAAGAGGCCGCGCCAGGCGATGACGAAGAAGAGGACAAGGACAAAACGCCGGCGGCGCGCGCGATCGCCGTCACAACCTCGCCCGAAGCGCGGGGCCGCGAGAAGGCTGCCGGCAAACTGGCCGCCAAAGCTGCCGAAGGAAAAATGACGGTAAAGGAGGCGCGCGCGTTGCTCGCCGATATGCCGAAAGTTGGCCGCCTGCAGGCGGCGGTGCCCGATCCGAAGCTGGGTCGCGGCGGCAATTCGGAGCGGGCCAGCGCTGCGGCGCGTCATGCCGCGGCGCTCGATCCGAACGCGATTTACGCCGCGCGCGCCGCCGTTGGCGGGGCAAAGCGGTAAGCGCTCGGGCGCCCAAGTGTGTTTCCACGCAAACATAGAAAGACGATCCCATGGCTACGGTAACTGAGAAAAATTATGCCTTTGAATTCCTGCTTTCGGAGGCGGACGGCACGCGGTCACGCGAAGTCGTCACCATTCTGTCCGCCCAGAACCTCAAGGCGGGCGCCATCCTGGGCAAGGTCACGGCGACTGGAAAATACCGGGAGTGCAATCAGGACGGCAGCGCCGGTGAAGAGGTGGCGGTCGCGGTGCTGTGTAACGACACCGGCGGCGCGCTCGGCGCCGACACAAAGATGCTGATCATCGCGCGCGACGCCGAGGTGAAGGGCGACCTGCTCTATTACAAGTCGGACGCGGACGCCGGCGAGAAGGCCACGATGCGCACCCAGCTTGCGGCAGTAGGCATCATCGTCCGCTAACGCTGGCGGCACTCAAGAGAGCGTAACGCGCGCCGGCGCGGGATCTCCGGCGAAACGCATCGGCGCGCGGCGCCCTTTCCCTTCAATCACGGAGAACACCCATGCCCGAGGGCATCATGAACGACATCTTCACGCCGGATATGTTTTCGACCGTGGCGCTGACCGCCGCGATCAACCAGCAGCCCTTTTTGCCGGGCCGCATCGGTGAAATGAAACTCTTCCAGGAAGCCGGCGTGCCCACCACGTCAGTTGTGGTCGAGAAGAATCAGGGCGTGATCTCGCTCGTCGCCGCGTCGCCCCGCGGCGCGCCGGGCCAGACGGGCAAGGACGACAAGCGCAGCGGGCACTCGATCATCATCCCGCATCTGAAGCAGTCCGAGAGCCTGTACGCCGACAGCGTGCAGGGCGTGCGCGCGTTTGGCCAGGCCAACCAGCTGAAGACTGTCGAGATGGCGCGCGACCAGAAGCTCGAACGCATGGCGCGCAATCTGGATTTCACGCTGGAATATCATCGCCTCGGCGCCATTCAGGGCATCGTGCTCGATTCGGATGGCGCAACCACGCTGCTCAATTGCTTCACAGCGTTTGGCGAAGCCGAGGCCGCCGAGGTCGATTTTGACCTCGACAACGCCTCGCCGGCGAAAGGCATCGTGCGCAAGAAATGCGATGCGATCACGCGGGCGGTTGCGACCGCGCTCGGCGGCGCGCCGTTCACCGGCATCTGGGCGCCGTGCGGCGATACGTTCTGGGATGAACTGATCGCGCATAGCGAAACGCGCGAGACCTATCTCAATCAGGCGCAGGCGCAGGAATTGCGCACCGGCACCGCTTACCAGACGTTCAATTACGGCGGCATCCTGTTCGAGAATTATCGCGGCTATGGCTCGGTCGCGATCGGCGCCACGAAATGCCGCTTCGTGCCGCTCGGCGTGCCGGACCTGTTCATCACACGCTTCGGCCCCGCCGATTACATGAGCACGGTGAACACGATCGGCCTGCCGCGTTACGCCCAGGCCGAGCCGATGAAGATGGATCGCGGCCTCGAGCTCGAGGCGCAAACGAACCCGATATCGATCTGCACGCGCCCGTCCGTGCTGCAGCGCGCGAAGAACACCTAACCCGCCCCTCCCTGCGGGCATGACTGACGCCGGCTCATCTGCAACCGTGAGCCGGCGTCGTTTTTCGGAAGGGCCACGCCATGCCGGATTTCGACGCGGCCGCGGCGAAGCTCATCACTTCGACGTTCGATCATCTCGGCCGCGACGCGAGCTTTGTCACGGCGGGCAATGTCAGCACGCCGGGCCTGCGCGTCACGCTCGATGCGCCGGACGTTGACGTGTTCTCCAACGATGCGCGCATGACCATGGGCGATGCGGTTGTGCGCGTGGCGATCGCCACGATGCCGGCGACGCCGCCAAAGGTCGGCGACAAGTTTGTCATCGCCGCGCAGAATTATTTTGTCGTCGATCAGCCGCGGGTCGATGATCCGGATCGCCGCGTCTGGGCGATCGCCGTGGAAGCGCGGTGAGGTTTCGCCCATGACATTCAGATTGGCCGGTGATGAGGCTGGCTTTTGGGCCGCGAACGCCGAGGCCGACCGGCGCGGCTTTGCCGAAGCGGCGTGGAAGGCGCTGAAGGCGCGGGGCGATACAGGCCTGAAGGGCGAGATCCGCAGCGATATTGAAAACTCGGGCATCGCCAACGCCCGGCGCGTCGCCAAGGCGGTGCGTGGCGACATGTTCCCGCGCAGCGCGCGCGCCCACGCCTCGAAGCCGGCCTATCAGGTGAAGGTCAAAGGCGATTATCTCGCCGGCATATTGCAGACCGGCGGCACGGTGACGGCGCGGGGCAAGTTGCTGCTGGTGCCGCTGGCAGCGGCGCGCAAATATATGAAGCCGGGCGTATCTCACCGCACGCTCAAAGCGCTGATCGAGGCGCGCATCGGCCAGAAGCTGATCGCGCGGCCAGGCCGTGAAGGGCGCGTGCTGCTGGGCGCGGTCATCGGCAAAGGCAAGCGCGCCGCGTTCGTCGCGTTCTTCGTCCTGAAAAAATCCGTCACCGTGCCGAAGAAGTTCGATTCCGATGCGGTGTTCAAAAGATTTTCCCGCGGCATGGATGGCGGTCTCGGGGAAGAGATCGTGGCGCTGTTCCTGGCCGAACGCGACAAGCGCGTCAGCAAATAGGAACCGCCCATGGCCGCGCCGATCTATCAGCAGGCGCACGCCGCGGCGGCCGCGGCGATCGCCGCCGGCGCCGCCTATCCGGTCGCCGTCGATCCGACAGCGATTCCGGAAAAGTCGGCCGGTACCGGCGGCGTCGAAATCGTCATCACGCTCTCGACCGAAGCGCCGCCGATCCTGCTGGGCCAGACGCTCGGCGGTTCGACGCCGTTTGAATTCGAACATGTAGGCCAGCTCACCATCCTGCTCGCCGGCGGCGAGGAAGCCGCGCGCGGCGCCTTCGCGGATGATCTGCTCGCCGCAGCCGAAACGGCGATCCTTGCCGATCCGACGCTCGGCGGCCTGGTCTCTTACGCCGAGCTGGGGCCGGGCGCGCGCGAAGCGATCACCGAAGCAGAAAGCCGCGGCGCCTATGGCTGGAGCGCCGACCTGACCCTGACCTACGCCGCGCCGACGAAACTCGGCTGAACGGAGAATGACAATGATCGATGAAGACCAGGTGGACGCGCCGGAAGGCGAAGATGCGTTCGAAGAGATCGTGCCGCCGCTGGCGCCGGCGCCGGCGCTCGCCGCCGATGCGGTGGTGACGCCGCCGCCGGCGCGCGTCCCGGTCGTGGTGCTGACGCTGATCGACGTGAACGGCGAACAGCGCACCACGGGCGCAGTGGTCGAACTCACGGCGCCGGAAGCGGACGCCGCGATCGCCGACGGGCGTGTGCGCGCCGCAACCGCAACCGATCTCAGGATCGCAGGCGCCGCGCAAACCTACGCCGTTTAATTTCCGCTCTCACTGGAGGCATCGTTCATGGCGCTCGCTCCCCTTGGCCGGCAGGTCAATCTGTACGCCCAGTTTCAGGCCGCGTTCGCGACCCAGCCGACCACGGGCACGTGGAAGCCGCTGACGGTCTATTCCAACGCGCTGACCGAGGCCCAGCCCCTCGAAGACGATCCGACCCTGGGCCGCGCGCTGCACAATGGCCGCGATCCCAACGAGCCGGCGCCCGGCCTGCCGAGTATGGGCGGCGCCATCGAAGTGCCGTGCTGCCTGCGCGAATTGGGCTTCTGGCTGAAAGCCACGTTTGGCGCGCCGGTGACGACAGACGGCGAAGTCGAAGACGAAGATTACGTCCACACGTTCAAATCCGGCAACATGACGATCCCGCCTCTGGCGTTGCAGAAATTGCTCAAGACCGGCGATTGGCGCCGCGCGCTTGGCGTCAAGGTCAACACCTTCGCGTGGAAGGCGGAAAAGGTCGGCGGCTTCCCGCGCATTTCACTCGGCTGCCTTGGCCGCTCTGAAGCGCTCGCCAGCGCCGCCGCCGGCGGCACGCTTGGAGACCCGTTTGACCTGTTGCGCCCGCCGGCGGCGCTGGCGTCCGTGCTCTGGGATGGCGTCGTGATCGGCGCGCTGCAGATGGGCGATGGCACGTACACGAACAATCTGGCGCCGCGCATGGATCTCGACGGCTCGCTCTATTGCGCCGATCTCGATCCGGGCCCCGCGCTGGCCAACGGCAATTGGACGATGCGCTATCAGGATCAGACCTTCGAGGCGATCGCGCGCGCGCGCACGAAAGGGGCGCTGGCGTTTCGCTGGGCGCTGCCGGCCGATCCTTCAAACCGCGTGCTCACGATCGAACTGCCGGAAGCCACGCTCTCGTGCCAGGGCACGCCGATCGCCGGCCCCGACGCGATGGTGCAGGCCTTCACCTATAGCGTCGAACAGACGGTCAGCGAGGCGGCCGTGGTGGTGACGCTGAAAAACGACGTAGCGAGCTATTGAGATGATCGTCGTTCGCAAGAATGCGCCGCGGCCGCAGCGGCGCGTGGAGCTTTACGAAGGCGTTGTGCTGATCGGCCCGCCGCTCGACGCCCGTCAGCACAAGGCGCTGTTCGTCGCCGCCGATCGCGATCTCGAGGCCGTGCGCACCGGCGCCGAAGCGGTGCATGCGTGGAACTTCACCGATGCGGAGATCGCGGCGCTGAACGCCGACGAAGACCTGCGCGCCACGACGCGCCAATGGATGCGCAGCGTGCTGCTGGTCGAAGCGTTCGCGCAGGCGGTGGAGGGCGTGCGCACGGAGGCCGGCGCCGACGTCACGAAAATGGATTTCGATCTTGCGCTCTACCTGATGTGCGATGCGCGGTTCGAAGCCAAGTTCCGCTATCTCGGCGGCGAAACCGAGCGGCTCTATGGCGCCGAAAAAAAAGACTAGCGGCCCGTGCAGAATGGATCTGGCGCGGCGGCGCCGTCTATTGCAACAGCTGCCGGGCCGAAAACGCACCCTGTTCGCGCGGGCTTTGTGTCACCGGGCTTGATGGCGTTTCGCGCCGGTGCCCGCTCTTTGAAAATGCGTTGCTGACGGCCGAGGGCGATCTTGCCTGGCAGATCGGCCAGAGCAGCGGCGCCTGGGAACGGGCCGGCATGTCCGGCGCGATCGTCGGCCTTAACTGGCCGGCGGCGCTCGCGCTCGCGGCGGCGTTCGATCCGGACGCCGAGTCGATCATCACCACGCCGCTGCTGCAGGCGCTGGAAGACGGCGCGCTCGCGGGCGCTGCCGAACAGCGTCTCAGCGAAGAGTAGGGGAGCCAAGCCATGCCGGCCGCGCAGAAAATCTACCGCGCCACCGCCGACACGGCGCAGGCGGTTGGCGAATTCAAGAAGGCCGGCGCGGCCGGCGAGGAAATGGCCAAGCGGATTCGCGACGGCGCGAAATCCGTACCGCCGGCGTTGAAGGCGCTCGACGCCGCCGCGGCGCAGGCCAAGGGCTCGATGCAGGGCCTGGCCGGCCAGGCCGGTCCGATCGGCGGCATCCTCTCGGCGATCGGTCCGGCTGGCGTGGCGGCTGCGGCGGGCGCTGGTTTGCTGATTGGCGCGTTCGCGGGCGCGAAGGACGCGGCCAATTCGATGCGCGATCTGAAGCGCGCCGCGGCGTCGATTGGCGGCGATGTCGAGACGCTGCAGGAATGGCGGGCGGTGCTTGCCAGCGTCGGCGCCGATGCGGGCGGCGCCGAGCGGGCGCTGCAGGGCTTTTCCGAAAAGCTCGGCGAGCTGCGCTCCGGCGTGGGTCTGGATGCAGCAAAGAATTTGCGGGCGCTCGGGTTCAGCGATGCGGAGATCGCCAATTTCACGTCGGTGAAGGATGCGCTGCCGGTCATCACCGAGCGGCTGGCCGAACTTGGCAGTGAGGCTGAGCGTACGGCGCTCGCGAAGAAGCTGGGCATCGGCGATCTGGTGCCTGCGTTGAACGCCGGGGCCGGGGCGATGGAGCGCGCGCGCAAAGAGGCGCGAGAGCTTGGTCTGGTATACGATGAGGAGCTTATCAAGCGCGGCGCCGAAGCCGCCGTGCAATTCGATAAGGCCAGCGCGATCATCGACGCGGAGTTTAAAACGGCGCTGCTCGATCTTCTGCCGGTGATGACGAAGGTGGCTGGCGGCCTCGCTGACGTGGCGCAATCGGTCGGTGACATCTGGGACCGGTTTCGCGACGTTGATGAGCGCTCAACGAGTAATTTGAATGAGCGCGCCAACAAGCTCGCCCGAGAGATTGCGCAGCGTAAAGCGGCGTTGACAGGAATGTCGGCTGGTAACGAGGATTATGCGGCACGGCTCATCGGCAGCGATGACATGCTTAAGCAATTGCGCGCCGAGCAAGGAAATATCGCAGAGACACTGATCAGCAGATCAATTCATAATCCGGCGCGATCATCTTCTGGCCGCAAGACGACGAGCCAGGCGCCAAGCGCTACGTCGTCCGCTGGCCCCGATCCAAACGCGGGCCTGGTGTCCGAACTCGAAACTTTGCGCCGCCTCACTGCGGAGCGCGAAAAGCTCGAAGGCGTGGAGCGGCTGTTTCCAGGCATCCTGGAATCGGAAGCCAAGGAACGCGTCGCGCTCGCCGACGTGATGGCGTCGATCGACACCGCGCGCGCCAGGGGCGTGATCGCCACCGATGAGGAAGCCGAATCGCTGCGCGCGATGGCGCAAGCCAATTTCGACGCCAGCCAATCGGTGCGCGATCGCGAAGCGGCGATGAAATCGGCCGAGGAAGAACAGAAGCGCCAGATCGAACTCGATCGCGAAGCCGAGCAGGCAGCGCGTGACCGCGAAGAGGCCGAGCGCGCGCGCATGGAGCAATTCCAGACGCGGTTCGAGCAGACGCGCGATTTGTTTGGCGCCTTGAAGCGCGGCGGGCAGGAAGCGGAAGACGCGATCCTGCAATTGGCCAATGACGTGATCCCGAAACTGATCGCCA
Organism: Alphaproteobacteria bacterium; assembly: GCA_031399165.1. GTDB lineage: Bacteria > Pseudomonadota > Alphaproteobacteria > Caulobacterales > Aquidulcibacteraceae > JAKFWI01. The sequence continues at coordinate 19,843 of JANNOO010000025.1, forward strand.
AATTGTTCGCGCTCAAGGATGCGCAAACCGACGCGGTGTCCGGCGATGGCGGCCTTGCCGATCTGCTGGTCAATCTCGGCGCGTCGCTGCTCGGCGGCACGATTCAGACACCGCAGAGCGTGAACACAGGATCCGGCTGGGTCGATCCGGCGGTGTTTCGTCAGGCTGATCCGGTTGTCTCGCTTTACGCCGGCGGGCGCGATAGCGGCGGTTGGGTCGATGAAGGCCAATGGGTCGATGTCGGCGAGCGTCGCGCTGAGCGGCTGCGCGTGGTCGGCGGGCGCGCGTTCGTGTCGCCGAACATGAGCGCGCCGGCGCGCGAGGGCGCCATCGTCAACGTCACGGTGATCAACCAGACATCGACGCCGGTCGAGGCCGAGCAGCGCCGCGACGCCGACGGCGACATGGAAATCGTGCTGCGATCGGCGACGCGCAATGGCATCGGACGCGGCGATTTCGATGGTCCGCTGGCGGCGCGCTACGGCTTGAAACCGCGGACATCCTGATATGCCGGCCTGGCCCGAGACGTTGCCGAATTTTCTTGCCGCGGGTTATGAGCGCGCGCCGGGTCCGAGCGGCGAACGCTTCCAGCCCGATCGCGGCCCGGCCAAGCAACGCCTGACGACGCGCGCCGCGCCCTGGCAGCTTTCGTTCCAGCTGAAATGCACGAAGGCGCAGCGCGATGCGTTCTGGGAATTCTGGCGCGATGATTGCAAACGCGGCGCGCTCAGTTTCACGATGACCGATCCGGTTGAGGAAGACGAAGCCAGCTTCAGCTTCCTGATCGACCAGGCGCCGCGCGAGAGTTTCGCCAAGCCGTATTACATGATCAGCTTTCCGATGGAGCGCCTGCCATGAAAGTGACGGCGTAATGGTGTCGCCCGCTTACAAGGCTGCGTTCTACGCGCCGGAAACCGACGAAGTGACGTTGTTCCTGGTGACGCTGGAACACGCGGCGTTGACAGAGACGGTGTACGTCGTCGGCGATCCGCAGCCCCTCACGCATCTGGGCCAGCTTTATAGGCCGGCCGGCTTCGGCCTGCAGCTGCCCGAAGAAACCGACGGGCCGGCGCTCGCGCAGGTCGTGCTGGAAAACATCAGCCGCGACCTGGTCGCCGCGTTGCGCCTGGCCGAGGGCGCGCCGCGCGTCTCGATCAAGGAAGTGCTCGCGTCCGATCCGGACGTTGTCGAAGACGAATGGCCCGATTTCGATCTGATCGATGCGACTTACGACGCGGCGCAGATCGTGGGCTCGCTGGCTTATCCGGATCTCGCGCAAATGCCGTTCGGGGGGCAGTTCCTGCCGAGCCAATGGCCCGGCCTGTTCTGATGAAAGGCCTGTTCTGATGTTTGCGCCTTTGCCGCGCGAGATCGAGCGCCAGCAGAAAATCTGGTGGCGCGTGCCGTATCGTGACGGCGGGCGCGATCTGTCCGGCTGGGATTGCTGGGGTGTCGTCGTCTATGTCGGCCGCGAGATCTTCGGCCAGGCGCATCAGGAATTCGCCGGCGTCGTAGCGAGTGTGCAGGACGATTCCGCGGTGGTCGATGCGATCGGCGCCAAGCTGCCGCTCTACGAAGAATGCGCGGCCGGCGCCGGCGCGGTGACCTTGCTGAAGAGCAAAGGCCTGCCGCTGCATGTCGGCCTGCTGCTGGCGCCGAGGATCATGCTGCACGCGCTGCAGGAGATCGGCACGCTCTCGACTGATCTGGCCGCGGACCCGCGCTGGGCGAACCGCGTGATCGGTCATTATCGCTTGAAGGTCTGAGGAGCGTGATGGACGGCAGTTTTGCGCCGCCCGTTCCGCGGGCCGGCGATCCTTCCTGCGCCCAGAAAACGGCGCTGACGCTGATCGACGCGCCGTTCGCGGCCGGCGCGCAGCGCATCGAAGCGCCCGCGGGATTGTCGATCCTCGACATGCTCGAGCGCGCCGAAGTGCGCCCGCGCGTGGCGCAGCGCTGCGTCGTGATGATTGGCGATCGGCCGGTGCCGCGCGCGCTCTGGGAGCGCGTGCGGCCGAAGGCGGGCGTGACGGTGTTGGTCGCGGTGCGTCCCGGCGCCAGCGGCGGCAAGGGCGGCTCGAACCCGCTGCGGGTGATCCTGCAGATCGCGGTGATGGTCGCTTCGGCGTTTCTGGTGGCGGCCGGCATGCCGTTCGCGGCCGCGGCGGTCAGCACGCTTGGCAACCTGGCCGTCTCCGCGCTGGTGCCGCCGCCGAAAGCGCCGGTCAATGAATCCACGCCCAGCAAGCCGACCTATGCGCTGGAAGGGGCGCAGAACGAAGCACGCCTGTTCGGCGCCGTGCCGACCGTGCTCGGCCGCCGGCGCGTGGCGCTCTGTCATGCCGCGCGGCCCTACACGGAAATCGCCGGCGACGATCTTGGCTATCGCATGCTGCTGACGCCGGGGATCGGCCCGTGCGGCATCGAAGATACGCGCATCGGCGCCACCGGCGTCGCCTCCTATCCGCAGGTCGAAATCGAGCCGGTCAGCGGCGGGCCTGGCGCGCCGCCGGTGACGATCTTTCCGGCCGGCGTGCTGGAGAGCAATCCGGCGGTCGAGCTGACCTATGCCGGCGGCTACGTGATGCGCGAGACCGGCGCTGATTGTGATGAGATCAGCGTTGACATCACCTTTCCGCGGGGCCTGGCGTTATTCGACGATAACGGCGCGCGGCTCGGCCAGACCGTGGCGCTGGAAGTGGCGTACAAGCCGGTCGATGCCGAGGGCGGCCTGTTTTCGTTCGCTCTGCCGAACGCGTCACTGGCCAATAGCGCGCTCCTCGCGTCCGAAGGATCGCTGGCGCTGCGCGATCCCGGACAGCCGGGCTTCGGGTCGAGCTGGGCTGGCTGGGAAGATTTCAAGGCGCAGGTCGAAGCCGATGCGGTGATGAACGTGAACTGCGCCAATGGCGTGTTCGTGATCCACGCTTCGGATGATCAGCCCGTGCGCCAGAACGTGCGCTGGGCCGTGCCGCGCGGCAAATACATCGTCGCGCTGCGCCGGGCCAGTCCGGAAGCGGGCAATGACCGCGTCGTCGATCAGGCGCAATGGTCGGCGTTGCGCACGATCCGCACCGGCACGCCGCGCGTGCCGCCGGGCACGCCGCTACTGCCGCTGCGCGCGGCGGCCACCGAGCAGCTGCAGGGCCAGCTGGAAGTGGTGACGGCGATCGTCACCTCGATCCGGTATCGCTGGAACGGGACCGCGTTCGCCGATTACGGCATGACGCGCAATTGCGGCGATCTATTTTATTCGGTGCTGAAGGGTTACGGTAATCCGCGCCCGTTCACCGATGCGCGCATCGATGTCGCCACGCTCGGCGCCTGGGCTGAACTCTGCACGCTGCGCAATTGGACTTGCGACGTCGTGATCGAGGACGGCCGCTCCGTCCTCGACGTGCTGGCCACGATCGCGGCCTGCGGGCGGGCGCGCGTCGTGCGCCGCGGCGGCAAGATCAGCGTCGTCGTCGATGTGCCGCGCGCCACCAGCGGGCAGATGTTCACGCCGCGCAATTCACGCAATTTCAAGGCGCGCAAAACCTTCCTGCCAGCGATCCACGCCGTGCGCGCGCAATTTGCCAATGAGGAAAAGGACTGGCTGCAGGATGAAGCGATCATCTATGCGCCCGGCTATACTGAAGCCAACGCCACGCTCTATGAGCAGCTCGCCTTCGAGGCGCTGACCCATCCGGCGCGCGTGAGCGAAGCCACCGCCTATCATCTGGCCGTCGCGCGCCAGCGCTCCGAAATTTTCACGCTCGACGCCGATGTCGAACACGCGATCGCCGGCCATGGCGATGTCGCCTATCTCGCCACCGACGTGATCCTGGAGGGCCTCGGCCAGGCGCGCGTCAAGGCGCTGCTCGATGGCGCAGGTTTGCCGCTCGGCGAAGAGGCCGAAGCGATCGGCGGCGTGCGGCTCGACGAATTTATGCTGATGGGGCCGGGGCAGGAATACGGCCTGCGCGTGCGCCGGCCCGACAGCACGGATGTCTGGCCGGTCGCCGGCGGCGTCGGCGAAACCGACGTGCTGCTGTTTGAAACGCCGGTGGCGATCGAAGCGGGGCCGCGGCCCGGCGATCTGGTGGCGTTCGGCCTGCGCGGCGAGGAGACGTTCGAAGTCGTCGTGCGCGAAAAAGGCCGGCCCGATAAGGCCGGAATCACGGCGCTGACGTTCGAGGCCTACGCCCATCCGGCGATCGATGAGGCCGCGACGCTTGGCGGCGCGGCGGGCTTTACCTCCACGATCACGCGCCCCTGGATGGCCGCGCCGCCGAACGTCGTGGTCAACAATGCCTATTGGACTGACGCGGCGGTGGTGGTCGATTTCGCGATTCCCGCGGGCGAACACACGGTGATCGGGTTCGAGGCCAGCTGGCGCATGACGCCGGCAGCCAGCGAAACCATCGCGTTTGTCGGGCTGCCCGGTCTCAAACCGTCAGACCGGCGCCTGTCGTTCGTGCCCGACAAGATCGGCCCCCAGGTCGATGTCGAGCTGGTGGCGGTGGACGCCTACGGGCGCCGCTCGCCAAGCCCGGTGCGGGTTACGGTGGATGCGGCGCTAAGCCCGCAGCGGCCGCTGCTGGCGCCGGTGGATTTTCAGGGCGACCAGCTCGGCGATACGGTGCGCTTTCGCTGGAGCGCGTCGAGCGATCCGACGATCCGCTACGAGATCCGCGCCGGCGTGTCGTGGGAGACCGGCCGCCGCGTGCTGCAGGCGGTCGGCGCGTCGGCTTCGGAAGTGTGGCCGATCCGCGAAGACGAAGACGCGATCTTCTGGATCAAGCCGTTCGACCGGTTCGGCAATTTTTCGGAGACCGCGACCTTGTGGATCGCGCGCATCATGGCGCCGGTCGATCGCAACGTCGTCATCACGGAGGATTTCCCCGATCTGGCCTGGCCCGGCGTGCGCCACGATTGCCATCTCGACGGCGAATATCTGGCGATGGACATGGTCGGCGGCGCCTCCGTGCTGCGCGCCGATTATTATCACACGATCGATCTGGCGATCGAAACCACGGCGCGGTGCTGGATCAATCACCGCATCAATGCGCTGATCGGCGATGACGGCACATGGGAGGATGACGAGCTTACCTGGGCGCAGAGCGGCGATTCCACATGGGAGCCGGAAGTGTCCGATGCGTCGGCGACGCTGACCGGCTACATCGCCGTCAACCAGGCGCCGGCCTTGTCGCTGCTCGAAGGCTTCCGGTTCAACAACACGCTCACCGGCGTCAATGCGACTGCGCCGCTTGCCGCGGTGGCGACATCGTACGGGCCGTGCAAATTCGCCGATGGCGTCAGCGTGGGGCCGCTCGGCGCGCTGCACTACGCGATCGATATCGGCATCGCGTTTTCGGCGCTGATGGATCTGCGCGTGACCAGCGTGCCGGCGTTCGAGGCGGCGATCCTCACGCTCTCCAACGATGCAGGCGATTTCATGCAGATCTGGTTTGATCCGGCCGATGGCGTGATCCGGCTGTCCTCGAATGTTGGGCCTGATCTCGTCTGCGCCGGCCCGGTCGAGGCCGGCGACACGCTGTCGATTTCGCTGTGGCAGAGCACGAGCGCGCGTGGCCTCGTCGTGGCGTCGCGGCGCCATCCAGCCGTGCGCACGGCGGTGCTGGAAACGGCGGCAGGCTTCATCTTCAACCGCGTTTCAATTCTGGGATCGTCCGCACATTCGCCGGCCTGGGAAGACATGGGCGATCTGGCGTGGGACGAAATGGGTGATCAGACCTGGGCGAACGCCACGCTGACGGGTCCATGGCGGAAGCCCCTCCCTGGCTTCCTCGGCGATGCCGCGTTCCACGACAACGTTATCGAGGGCGTCGCGTTCGCCGATGTGTGGGCGATGCGGGGGCCGATCGGCTACGGGCCGTTTCAGGAATTCTACGCCGGCGAGCGCACGCTGGAATCGGCGATCATCTGGGAGAGCATGCGCGCGCCCGCGCCCGATGGGCAGACGCCGGAGATCACGCGCGCGATCGTCACCATCGACGTGCCCGACCGGCGCGAGAACGGCTCGGGCGTGCTGGTGCCGGTGGAGGGCCAGCACGTCAGCTTCTCGCGGCCATTCTACATTACGCCTTCGGTGATCGGCGACCAGGTCGGCGATCAGCCGGACGGCGCCGTGCTCGCCAAATCGGTGATCACCAACATCACCAATGAAGGCTTCGACTGGAATTTCGTCGAAGTCGCCACCGGCGCGCCGACCGCGGCCGCCGGAGATTTTCATGCAGCGGGCTTTTAAATGAGTCAGGATTTCGCCGTCGTTCTGGCGACGGACAAACTCGCCGATTTTCCCGTGCGCGGGAACGCCAACGAGGATGCGCTGCTCGGCTGTTTCGTCGGCGAGAGCGCGCCTTCGTCTCCCGGCGACGGCCAGTTCTGGTTCAAGAAATCGACCATCACGCTGAAGCAATGGTGCGGCGCGCCGACCAGCGCCTGGCATCAGATCTATCCGGCCGATCTCGATGTGCCCGATGCGCTGGCCTACAAGGGCGCGCTCGATTGCAGCGCCAATCCGAATTATCCGGCGGCCAGCGCGGGTCATGTGTACGCGATCAGCGTCGCCGGCAAGATCGGCGGCGGCTCGGGGCGCGTCGTCGAAGTGGGCGATCGCATCGCCTGCAAAGTCGATTCCAGCGCCGCCGGCAATGAGGCGACAGTCGGCGCCAATTGGGACATCAGCCAGTCGAATGTCGAAATCGACACCGACGGGACGATGGCGGCGAACAGCGCCGGGCGCGTGCCGGCGCAAAGTGCTGTCGTCACCTATGTCACGGCGGCGGTGGCGGCCGGGCTGGCGGCGATCCGCGATGGCGTTTCCGGAACCTGGGACACGCTGGCGGAAATCGCGACGGGGCTTGCGGCGCGCATTGTCGGGCCGGCCACCGCGGCCAACAACAACGTCGCGCTGTTCGATGGCACAACAGGCAAGCTCCTGAAGGATGGCGGCGCGACAAGCGCGACGGGCCTGGCGCTGCTTGCTGCGGCAAGCGCCGCGGCGGGGTTTGATATTCTCGGCGCGGCGACGCGGTTCAAGGTCGGTTCGTTCACGCGCGATCTCACCGCCGCCAGCGGCAACGTCGCTTACACCGGAATCGGCTTTCAGCCGAAGGCGGTGCTGATGATCGCCGTCGTCGCGGCGACGAAGACCGCGTGTTGGGGCTTTGCCGCTGGCGCCGGCGGTCACGTCGTCAACGAACGCGGCGACGACGCCAATCTCGACGTGAACACCAATTACTGCATCAACGCGACGACGAGCGCGGGCAGCGGCCATTATCAGATCGCCGGAATTGCCACGTTCGACAGCGATGGATTCACGCTGACCTGGACCAAGGGCAATGCGCCGACCGGCACGCTGACTGTGATCTATCTGGCGGTGCGCTGATGAGCCAAACCTATCGGCGCGAAACGCCGCTCGATGAAAAGCGCCGGCTTTCGGTGCCGATCTGGGACGACAATTACGATGCGTTGTGGACCGGCTTTTCGGGCACGTCGTTCCCGGTCGATCCGCCGCCGCAGGCCGGCAATAGGTTTTTTCACACCGGGCATCAGTGCTGGTACACCTATCAGACCGGCGGCTGGCTGCGCGACGTGCGCGCCGGCGAGACATCGCTGGTGTTCGACACGATCGCCGATCTGCGCGGCGCCTATGGCGCCGAATGGTACGCGAGCGGCCAGCGCGCGCGCCTGATGGGCAACGCGGCCGCCGGCGATCGCCTGGCAATCGATCTGAAATGGGATGCGGCCAGCACGATCACCGGCGGCGCGCTCGATAATACCGACACCAATTTCCGGCCAACCGTGGGCGCGGCCGCGAGCGGCGCTGGCCGCTGGCTGCGCGTGTCGCCGACGCTGGCCGCGGTGCGCGACGAGCTGAAAGTGTTCAACCGCAATTCGACCGGCTACGTGCTGGCCGATCGCGCGGCGTTGCGGCTGATGACATGGTCCGGCGCAGACGTTGCTGGCGTGATCGTGCTGCGCACCTGGATTCACGCCGGCGATCCGGTGGTGTTGTGGTGGGACAGTGCTGACACCACGACCGCCGATAACGGCGTGACGTGCATCGTCGATGTGGCGGGCAATCGGTTCAAGCCGTGGCAGGTGCAGAAATGGGACGCGCGCCGCTTCGGCGCGCGGTTCGATGACGTGAACGATGACCGCGCGGCGATTCAGGCGGCGCAGGATTATCTCTATTCGCTCGGCGGCAATCACACGCTGATCTATCCCGAAGGCGTTGCCCGCCTGTCGGGCCCCATCACGGCCAAGTCCGGCATCAACAATAAGGGCCAGGGCAAACAGCAGACCGGCTTCAAACTGCTCAACGCCGTCAACACCGACATGTGGCTGAGTGACGGCAACGTCTCCGGCCAGGGCGGCAATATCGCGTTCAACGATCTCTATTTCGACGGCAATGCCGCCAACCAATCGGCGGGCAATGGCGCGACCTTCACCAAGGCCAACCGGCTCGCGTTCAGGAACGTGCTGTTCCGCGATTTCGTGGGCGCCGGTCTGCAGGTCATCGGCACGTCGGCGCGGTTCACGTTCGACGGCGACGTGGAAGATACCGGCAAGGGCGGCTCGGTCAACCAGCACGGCATCTATTGCGCCGAGAGTGTGATGCCGCAGGTGGCGGGCCGGTTCGAGAATATGGGCCTCAATGGCTGCGCGGTTGTTTTTGCGCGCTGCGAGGACGGGACCGTCACCTCGCCGGTCTGTTTCAACAGCACGATGTCGAACTATCCGGCGATCCGGTTCAGCAATCAGGCAAAACGCTGTCAGCTCGTCGGCGGCAGCATGAAGGGGTTCGAGTCCGCGTTGATGATGGTCGCGGCGATCCGCTGCAGCGCGGCCGGATTTGGCGCGTTCAATCTTGGGTCCAGCGCGGTTGTCGTGTTCAACGATTCGTCCGGTGGAGACGGGCCCAGCGATGGCAATATCATTGGCCCGTTCACGGCGGAATATTGGGGGCAGAAGGGCAACGGCACGACGATCGCGGCCACGCCCGGCGTGCTGATCGTTGACAGTCACCGTACAAAGGTCGGCCTGGGGAAACTGGTCGGCGATTCCAACGCCCAGCGCTGCGCCGGCGCCTACAAGATCGAGCACGCCGGCGGCCCGTCTCCGGTGGGCAATGAATTCGCGGACTGCGATTCCTACGGCCATACCGGCACGCTGGTCGACACTTATGACGGCAACAATTTCGCGACCAATGTCCGCGCCGTCTAGGGGGAAGGAAGCGCCATGACCGCGCAAGTCGAACTCAATCTTTTCGCCGGCGCCGCGTTCGAGCATGGCGTGGAATGGCGCGGGCGCACGCCGGCCGGCGGCGCGGGCGAGGCGCACGATCTTTCCGGCTATGGCTTTCGCTTCACGCTGTCGCGCGCCGGCGTGGTGCTGTTCGAGGCCTCGACCGAATCCGGCGCCATCGTCGCGCCCGATCCGGCGAGCGGTGTGATCTATCTTTGCTTCGGCGCTGAAGCGTTGGCCGCGATCGAGCCGGGCGTCTATGAACACGCGCTGATCCCGGTGCGCGACGGCGAAGCGCTGACGCCGCTCTGGGTCGGCCGGGCGAATGTACGCCAGCTGGGCGCGGCGTCGCCGCCGGCGGTGCGGATCATCGGGCCGGCAGTGCCGCCGCTGCGCGTGTTGCGCCAGGGCGGCAATGCCGTGCTGGCCAGCGCGCTCGCGGCGGCGGGCGCGGCCTTTGCCGGTTCGGCGCTGGCGATGCGTGTGGCGGCGCTGGAAGCCGCCGCAGGCGGCGATGCTGTTCCGGTCGAGCCCGTTGACCTGGGCCCGTTCGCCGAGGAGCTGGCGGCGCTGCGGGCGCAGATCGAAGGCCTGAGCGCGCCGACGCCGATTGCCGCGCATGCCGATGGCGCCGGCGCCGAAACGCTGGCGGCGATCGCCGCGCGACTCACCGCGCTGGAACAGAGCCCCGCTTTCGATGCGTCGTGGATCGAGCAGGCGCTGCTGCTGCTGTCGCAGCGCATCACCATCATGGAAGATGCGCCGAACCTTTCGGCGCATGCCTGGGGCGGCGTGCTGCGCCCGAACCGGTCGCCGGAATGTGATTATGCGTTCGGCGCCGTGCTGCTGGCGGCGCTGCAATCGGCTGGACCGGCGCAAGCCGTTCATGCGCCCGATCCCGGCGCGCCAGAAACGTGGGACGTGGTGTTTGCGAGCTCCGCGACGGCGGCGGAAGTCGAAGCGATGCAGGGCGTGCTGGACGCGGCTGCGGCCGTCGAGCGGTTCGCGCTGCTCGATCGCGGCCTGAAGGTGACGGCGATCGGCGACAAGCGCCCCGGCGCCAGCGTGTTTCCCGCCGCTGGCCTGGCTGGCGACACGCATTCGATCATGCCGCTGCCGGTTGACGCCGGCGTCGCGCTGGGCAGCCGTGTGGTCGGCGCGCGGATCTACCCGCCGGGCGATCATACCGAAGTCAAACTTGGCGGCGCGGGGGCGCAAGCTGAAGCGGCGGAGATGACGCGATGAACGGGCTGCATTTTCTGCTGCAATGGGGCGAGACGTTCGCCGCCGCGTTCGGTCTCGGAATCGTGCTGCTGCGCACGGCGCTTAAATACGCCCCCGGCGCCATTCTGTCGGCGATCGGCTGGGTGTCGCTGTTCACCGACGGGCAAGGCGGCGTGAAGCATTCGCGCGGCGATCTCAAAGCGCGCGGCGTGCAATCGCTGGGGCTGTGGGCCGCCCGCGCGATGGGGCGCGTCACGGAAGAAGACTGGCGCAAACTGGCCAATGGCAGCCGCGAGCAGCTGGAGGCGTTCCGCAAATGGTCGGAGCGCCGCGCCGCGCGCGCGCGCCTCACGCTGCGCGCCGGGCTGAAAGTGGCGGGGTTGTTTTTTGTCTGGATGGCGAAAGAGGTCTGGGAAGAAATCATCGAGGCGCGCGACTGGATCGCGGCGCGCTGGCCTTTCAATCGACGCCAGCGCAACGTTGCCGCGGGCTTCGCGCGGCTGCAGACGGTGATGGGCGCGGACATGCCGTCCGCGCTCGATGAGTATACGCGGCAGCTCGCCGAACTCGAATCCCTGCCGATGCGCAAATGGTCGAAGGAAGATCCCGGCCGCTGGACGCGCTGGGCCGCGGTGCATCGCGTTCTCGCCGAACGCGGCCATCCGATCGATGAGAAGCTGGCCAGCGCCGCGGCGCGGGCGCCGGACATGAGCCAGGCGCGGGGGTTGCTGGGCAGCGTGATCGCGGCCAAGGCGCTGGGCGTGCTGTCGCCGAAACTGGCCGGCTATCTGTTGCTCGGCTCGCTGGCCGCGAACGCGGCATTCGCGACGGCGTGGAAATTCGAACAGCACCAGGCCAATGAAGCGCGCGCGCTGGTCAATGCGCCGTGCTCGATCTTCGAGCGCTCGGAGCATTCGGAAACGAAACGCGAGGCGTGCGTTGCGCTCGGCCAGGTCGAGCGCGCCAACACCGCGCTGGTGGTGAAATACAACGACGCGGCGCGCGCGAAGGAGGCGGCCGCGGCCGAGAACAACACCAAGATCGTGGTGCGCGCCGCCACGGCGAAAACGGACGTGGCGAAACAGAAAGCAAAGAGGCTGGCCAATGTCGCAAAACCGAAACCGCCTGCGGCGCCCGCCGCCGGCGTTGATCCTGCTCTGCTGCCTCCCGACGATCTCCTGCGCCTTAACCTCTTCGCCCCGCCCGCAGGCGGCGCCGACAGTGCTGGAGACGCGCGACGCGCAGATCAAGGTTCCGGCCCTGTGCCGTGAGACGGCTGCGGCGCTGCCCGATCCGGCGCCAAGCAGCGATGCGCCCGATCCGGGCCCGTTTCCGGCCGGCAGTGACAAGGACCCCGCGGTGCTGCGCGCGATCGCGATGTGGTGGAAGGCGGCGAGCCAGTACTGGAAAGTGGATTCGATCTATGCGCGCGCCGCGCACGCCGATCTCCTGATCGACAAGAACGCCTGCGCTGAGGGGTTGGCCGGGCAGTAATTCTTAATAACGGGGCTGGGCATGGTGGGCGAGGGGCATCGCGATCATCTTGATCGCGCATTTGGATTGCTGGAGCGGCAGCATGAAATGTTCGGCGAGAAATTGCAGCGCGCCGTCGATGAGATGTCGCAGGAGAACCGGCGGCTCGAAGACAAGACAGAACAGCGCATCGCCGCATCGGAAGAGCGCCAGACCCGCGCGCTCGATGAAATACGCCGCGCGGTTGACGCATCCGAAACGCGCCAGGAGACCGCGTCGGGCGAATTGCGCGTGCTGCTCGATGCGCGCGAGGCGCGCATGGGCGAGGACCTGCAGACGTTCAAGCGCGACATCATCGACGGTGTCGAGCTGCGCGTGACGGCGGCGGTGGAAAATGCGCGCAAGCCGACGCTGCTCGGCGCAGGAACTCAGATCATCCAGATGGTGATGATCCTGGCGATCCTCTCCGTGCTTGTCGCGGCCGGTCAGAGCGATAGCGGGCTCGCCATCATCAAAGGCTTCATGCCGGGGAATTGACGCTATGTTTGGATTTTATAAGCGCGCGACCGATGATGCGCCGGCGAAGGACGCGGCGCGCACCAAGGCCGCGGCAACGACCGGTGAATCTCATCCCTTGGCTCGCCGCATCGGCAAGGGCGTGGCATTCGCCGTGTGGTGCATGTTCACCGTAGCGGCGATGGGCATGAGCTATGTCGTTGGCGTGGAACGCTGGGAGGCTTTCGTCGAAGCTGGCGTGCTGGCGAATGAACTGGCGCGCAACGTCGCGTTCGCCGCGATGGTGCTGGTGTATTTGGGCGCGGACGCATGGGTCGGCGTGTCCGGCATTATCATCAAGGCCACGCGGCGATGGACGCAGCCGGCCGAGGCCGATCGCGGCGGATTTTGGAAGCGCACCCTTTCGTTCTGGAATGCCGGGCCGTGGATATGGCTGGGGCGGATCGTTTTCATTCTCGCCCTCGCTTTGTCATCCACCAATAAGGTCGCCTTTCTTGGGTCGATGGGCCAAGCGCAGGTGACGGCGGCGATCGACGCGCAATCAGGCGCCGATCGGCGGCTGGTCAATCAATATCCCGACGTGCGCGGCTCTGCGATCGTCGAGGCCGAACTTGCGGGCGTTGCGGCGGAGCTGACTGCCAAACAGGCGCAGATCGCCGTGCTGGAGCGGCGCGAGGGCCGCTACACCTGGGCGACGAAAGTGGCGTATGACGAAGCGGCCGGGATCGTGAAGCGCAAGACTCCGCTCGATACTGAACTGACGCTCGCCAAAAATGTTGAGGCCGCACGTGCGCGGCTTGTCGCGGTGGCTGCGAAAGATGCCGGCACAACGCGCGCCGAGGAAGACGCGATTGCCGAGAAGGTCGCCGATCCGCGCGATGCGTGGCTGGCGCGTGTGTTCAACATAAAGGTTTGGTGGATTGCGCTGGCAGTGATCGGCATTGTCGCGCTGCTGCACGAACTGGGTTGCGCGGCGCTGCTGGGTCTGGCGACCATGCGCCCGCCGGCGTGGGCGATCGAAGAGGAAACGGCGTTCCTCGTTATCTCGAAGACAGCTTCGGCCGAGCGGCGCGCAAAGATCGATATCGCCAAGGTCGAGCAGCGCATGGCGCTGTCGCGCGCCCGCGCGGAAGCGGCCGCCAAAGCCCGGATGATCCCGACGATCGCCGCGGCCGCGGCGCACCTCGAGGAGCAACGCACGCTGCGCGATATCAGGAAGATGCGTGAAGAAGCGCTCGGCCCCGACGGCGAAGAAGAAATCAACTTCGCGCCGGCGGCGGCGCACGCGGAACGCCGGCGGGGCTGGGAACGCTTCGCCCGCGATACCGTGTTCGGCGTGATGCCGCGCTGGTTTAAGGGTGAGCGCAAGAACGGCGATGATTTCATTCCGAACGTCGATCCTGACAAGCACGGCCTGCCGCGTCCCAAGGGCTTCGACAACATCGAGCGGCCGGTAATCATCGAGGGTAAATTCGAAGACGTGGTAGCGGCGAACGTAAAGAAGATGCGCGCAGCTGCTGCCGATGCGGCGAAGCAAAACGGCAAGCCAGTCGAACCGCCGATCCTGGCCGCGGATATCGAAACCGAAACCGACGAGCAGCGCGCTTTGCGCCTCGCCAATGCCGAAGCGATGGGCGTGACGGATCAACCGCGCGGTTCTGCGCCGCGTGAGCAAGCGGAGAAGGTCGCATGAAGAAGATGTTTCCGGACGGCTGGGATTTCGGCCGCACGTTCTGCGCGGGCGTTGTGCTTACGCTGGCGTTCGCGCTCACCAGCTGCGTCACGCAAGCGGCGGCGCCCGTGACGCTTGGCATCATCGGCGATGTGATCGCCAAGAGCCGCGCCGGCGCGCCTTGAGGCTGTTAGATCTAGAACCTGAATGGGTTCAGGATACGACACGCGATGGGAAGCCCTCGCACGCACGGTCTGCGGATCTGACCGCCGACAACGCGCAAGGGATTATCTTTCTCTGCCCGTCGTGTTTCCGGAAGAATGGCGGGCCAGTTGGCACGCACTCAATTCTCGCCTGGTTTCGCGATCGGGGTGTGCCTGACGATCGCGAGCCTGGACCTGGTCGATGGAATGTGACCGGGACTGGTTTTGCCGACCTCTCTTTGACGCCGTCGATCGACATCAGCTCAAACGGCGATGGCGAGTGGCACGGATACATTACGAACGGCGAAGCCACGAACGCATAAATTCCGTACGCGGAGCAACCCAGGAGGCCGCCATGATTTAACGTCGCGATTATTTTTCCGACCGCATCACGGGATGTCTTCGAGGCACGTAGCATCCCCCTTTCTTTTTAACGCCGGGCCGGTTTCCCTTCGCTGGGGGACCGGCCCGGCGTTTTTGTTTTTGGAGCTTGGAAAATGCGCGGACGATTTGTTCGCTTGTGCTGGCTGGCGCTCGGCGCGCTGCTGGCGATCGCGTTCGTCGCGCTGGGCGTGGCGCAGATCGTCAGCTGATCGTGCGGCGCGGCGTCAGGGCGCGCAGCTCTTCGACGAGCCGGTCAAGATCGCCGCGCGAGCCAAGCGCTGCTTTGAACGGCGCATATTCGACGTGCATGCCGCGCCGCCGGCACGTCGCGCAGCGCGTCTCGGCCGCGGCCTGCGCTATTTTCCCGCGCCGCCCCCATTCGCGCAGCGCGGTGTCGCGGCTGATCGCGTAGGGCCTGTTGCAATGGCGGCAAATAAAAACGAGGCCGCGCGTCCGGCGAAGCTGGCCGAATCGTTCGGGCAGAGGCGGTGCGGGGGCAGTCACCATGGCGCGCGATGTTCGCGCAACGTTCTGGCAGGTCAAGCGCGGATGGTTAATAAAAAGTTTCACGGGAAGCGGGCGTTTCACGCCCGCGCGGGACGGGCCCGGAACGCCAGTCCGAAGGGCCGGTCCGAAGGCTTCCGGCTAAGCCCTTGATTTAATGGTCGGAGCGGCGGGATTTGAACCCACGACCCCCTGTCCCCCAGACAGGTGCGCTAACCGGGCTGCGCCACGCTCCGCATGCGGGCCGGACCGCAAGCGCGGCCTTTTAGCGGCCCCGAGCGGCCACCGCAATCGCATTGCCACTCGCAAAATGGGACCAGCTTCTGGCCAAGCGTTGCGGCTATACATCAGCGGTTGGAGTGCTGCGCGGCCGCCACTGCCAGCCACTGCAACTTAAGCTATTGAAACCAAATGATAAATCAATTTAAACACCGAAGTCGCGCCTTAGGGGGCGTTATATTGGTGATGTCTAGTCAGCTGCGCGGTCTCGCCTTTATTAAAGAGGCGGTATCGCCTTTCTCAAAGAGAAGGTGTAAACGCGGGAACTGGATGCGACTTTAGCCGTATTCCGAAAGTTCACGTCAAGTTGCGTGGCGACACGTGGCTCGTCAGGGGTCCACATTGAGGGGAAATCCATGAAGAAGGTTCTTAGCAGCGCGACCGCGCTCGCCGCGTTATTCGTGGCGCCAGGGCTGGCGCAAGCGGATACCGGCTGGTACGGCCGCGCGGACGTTGGTTACAGCTTTGCCGGCGATACGTTTGGCAGCACGGCCGACTATGATGCTCCGGCCCCGCTCGTCGCGCCGCCCGCGGGCACGCGTCAGCTGAACGGTGAAGTCGATCTGCAAGAAGATTGGATGGGATCGCTTGGCGTGGGCTATGCGTTCGCCAACGGCTTCCGTCTGGAGGGCGAACTCGGCCATCGCTTTAACTCGCTCGACCCCGACGTCACGTTTGGCGGCGACGACATCCATGCTTGGTCAGGGATGCTCAACGGCATCTATGACTTCAACCATGGCGGCACAATTCAGCCGTATATCGGCCTCGGCGTCGGCGCTGCTCGTTTGCTGAACAAGGCATACACGCCGCTCGTCAACCAGAACGTAAACGACGAAGACACCGTATTTGCGTATCAAGGCCTGATCGGCATTGGCTTCGCTCTGTCTGAGCAAGCCACTCTCGATCTCGGCTACCGCTATTTCGTCGCCAATGGCGGCTCCTATAGCGGCACGTCGACGGTTCCTTCCGTTCCTGCCAACAGCACATGGGATACGGATTACACGCACCAAGCTGTGACGCTCGGTCTGCGTTGGGCGTTCGCCGGTCCGGCCGCGCCTCCGCCTCCGCCTCCGCCTCCGCCGCCGCCGCCGCCGCCTCCGCCTGAAGCGGCTCCGCCGCCGGTGCAGGTCTGCCCGGTTCAGGAGTTCAAGGTGTACTTCGACTGGGATCGGTCGAGCCTCAACACCGCCGCGAACGACACGATTTCGCAGGCCGCTCAGCGCGCCAGGTCGTGCAACGTCTCGACGGTTCGCGTTGTCGGCTACACCGACACGTCGGGTTCGCCGCGCTACAACCTCGGCCTCTCGCAACGCCGCGCCCAAGTGGTCGTCGATGCGCTGGTCGGTGCGGGCATCCCGGCCGCGGTCATCACGTCGGAAGGCGCTGGTGAAACCAACCTCGATAAGGCCACTGCGGATGGCGTGCGTGAGCCGCTGAACCGCCGTAGCGCCGCGACCATCACGTTCCAGTAAACGAACGCGATAGACTAAAGGGACGGGCCCGGCTCACGCCGGGCCCGTTTTTCTTTGCCCGTTTGGCGTTATGGCGAGCGGGACGCTTGCTTGAAAAAGCTCCGCTTCAGCGCGACATTTCCTCGATGACGCCCGCCGCACCCTTCGTACGCCGCCAACGCGCATGAGCGCGGCCGATTACGTCGTGCGCGCGGCGCGTCAATCTGATCTCACCAGCCTTATGGAATTGCGGGCGCTTACGGGGCCGGGGTTCACGTCCCTATCGGTGGACGAGACAGCGCTCGAAGCGCGACTTGCGCTGTCGGAGACCAGTTTTGGCGCGCCCGTCAGCGCGCCACGCGAAGGGCGCTACATTCTTATTCTCGAGCACACGCCAAGCGGAGCGATTGCGGGCATGGCGCAAGTGAAGGCGGTGGTGGGACTCAGCCAGCCCTTCTTCAACTTCCGTGTTCTGCAGATCGCCGCCGCGTCAGCCGCCGCAAAGCGGCGCTGTGACATGGACGTGCTGGTCCTGGTCAATGAATGCGCCGGCTGCAGCGAGGTCGGCTCCTTGTTCGTGCGCCGCGAGCACCGCGTTCACGGCCTTGGCCGGCTGCTGGCGCGCGCGCGGTATATGCTGATCGCCGCCGCGCCGGAACGCTTTGCTCTGCGCGTGGTTTCGGAATTACGCGGCGTGTTCACGCCCGAGGGCGTCTCCCCTTTCTGGGAGAATCTCGGGCGGCATTTTTTCAAGATGACATTCGCGGACGCCGACCATCTGAGTGCAACAAGCGACAAACAGTTCATTGTCGACCTGATGCCGAAATATCCAGTCTACGTCGATCTGCTTAGCGTAGACGCGCAGGCCGTGATCGGCGAGTGCCATCCCGAGGGCCAGGGCGCGCGGCGGATGCTGGAGCAGGAAGGGTTTACCTATGATCGCGTGATCGATATTTTCGATGGCGGGCCGCTTGTCGCCGCGCCGCGCGACATGATCGCGACGGTGCGCGCCGCCCGCCGCCTTTCTGCACGCGCCGGGCGTGTGAACGGCGAGGCGGTCATGATCGCCAATCCCAATATAGCCGTTTTCAAATGCGTTAGCGCGCCTGCGCAGATCAGCGCCGGCGAGGTGATCGTTTCAGCCGATACGCTGGCGCGTCTCGGCGTGACGGCTGGCCAGATGCTGTTGGTGCGGCCATGAACAGCGCGCTGCTAATCGCCGGCGCTTGGCGTGAGGGTTTGGGACCGCGCTTTGCCGCCAGCGATCCGGCCTATGGCGCGCGCACATGGGAAGGCGCCGCAGCCAGCGCGCAAGACGTCGCCCGCGCCTTGGCCGCCGCGCGCGCGGCTTTTCCCAACTGGTCGCGCACGAGCGCGGCTGATCGAGACGCCATCGTGCGCGCGTTCGCCAAGGCGATCGAAAAGCGCGGCGACGAACTGGCGCGCGCGATTTCGGCAAGCATGGGCAAGCCGCTCTGGGAATCACGCACCGAGGTGGCGGCGGTCATCGGCAAAGTCGAAATCTCGATCCGCATGCGCGATCAGCGCGCAGGCGAGCACCGAGAGTCTGCGCCGTTCGGCGCGCTCAATCTTACGCATCGCCCCCTCGGCGTAATGGCCGTATTCGGCCCGTTTAATTTTCCGGCGCATCTGCCGAACGGCCACATCGTTCCGGCGCTGCTTGCCGGCAATACAATCGTGTTCAAGCCGAGCGAGCTTGCGCCCGCGCCCGGCGCGATCATGGCGCAAGCGTGGGCAGAGGCCGGTCTGCCGGCTGGCGTGTTTAATCTCGTGCAGGGCGGCCGCGAGACAGGCGCTGCGTTGCTTGCCCATCCCTACGTCAATGGCGTGTTGTTCACCGGCTCAGCCGAAACCGGACGCATGATCCACCGCCAGTTTGGCGGCCGCCCGGATGTAATGCTGGCGTTGGAAATGGGCGGCAACAATCCGCTGATCGTCTGGCCGCACGCCGATGCGGCCGCGGCCGCAAACCTCATCGCGCACTCCGCGTGGCTGACTGCCGGCCAGCGCTGCTCCTGCGCGCGACGCTTAATTCTGCCACGCGGCGCTTTTGGCGATGACATCGTGGAGCGCCTGACCGCGCTGGCGCGAGACCTTTGCGTCGCCGGCTGGAAGGAGTCGGACGCCGCTTTCATGGGGCCGGTCGTCACCGAACACGCCGCGATGCATGCGGAAGGTTTTGCCGGCCGCCTCGCCGCCCAGGGCGGCAAAACGCTCGCGCCGCTTTCGCGAAACGCTGCGTTCTTGCGTCCGGCGTTGATCGACATGACGGACGGCGCCGATCCGCCGGACGAAGAATTGTTCGGCCCGCTGCTGCAGGTTTATCGCGTGAACACGGTCGAGGAGGCTTTCGCCCGCGCCAACGCCACGCGTTTTGGCCTTGCCGGCGGCTTAATCAGCGACGACGCGGCGCTATGGATTCGCGCGCAGAATGAGATGCGCGCCGGCGTGCTGAACTGGAATCGGCCGACCACCGGCGCTTCCAGCGCGCTGCCATTTGGCGGGCCAGGTCTCTCCGGCGATTTGCGGCCAAGCGCGTCCTATGCCGCAGATTATTGCGCCTATCCCGTTGCTAGCCAGATCGCAGAAAAAGCCATCGCCATCGCTGCGCCCGGCCTGCCAGGATGAGCGCCGTGGAGGCCAATTTCGACGGCCTGGTCGGGCCCACGCACAATTACGCCGGCCTTTCAGACGGCAATCTGGCTTCCGCGCGCAACAAGAACGCCGTCGCCTATCCGCGCGAGGCCGCATTGCAGGGTCTCGCGAAGATGCAGCGCCTCGTTGCGCTCGGCGTGCCGCAAGGCGTGTTCGCGCCGCACGAGCGCCCGTTCATTCCTGTCCTACGTTCGCTCGGTTTCGCCGGTAGCGACGCGGCGATCTGGGAGCGCGCCTGGCGCACGGCGCCCAATCTGGCGCGCAACGCGATGGCGGCTTCGGCGATGTGGGCGGCGAATGCGGCGACGGTTCAGCCAGCGCCGATTGCACCGATGGCCGCGTGCATTTTTCACCCGCCAATCTCATCACCATGCCGCACCGCGCGCTGGAAGCCGCCGCCACGACGCGCATGGTGCAGCGCATTTTCGCCGATGCCGCTCATTTCACAGTCCATGCAGCACTGCCCGCACACCTCATGTTCGCCGATGAGGGCGGCGCCAATCACATGCGCATGTCGGCAGGCCCCGGCGCGCCGGGCGTGGAAATATATGTCCACGGTCCAGCGGAGGGCGCGCGTTTTCCGTGTCGCCAAACGCGCGCTGCAAGCGAGGCGATTGCGCGCCGCCATGGAATCGGCGCGCCGATCTTCGCCGGGCAGGCGCAAGCTGCGATCGACGCCGGCGCGTTTCACAACGATGTCGTCGCCGTCGCGCATGAGAACGTGCTGCTGTTCCACGAGCATGCGTTCAGCGATAAGCAAGGCCTATTGCGTGCGATCACGCTGGCGGCGGAAGGTTTGTTTGAGCCGTTGTTCATCGAGATCGCGGAAGCCGATCTGCCGCTTGCCGCCGCCGTGTCTTCCTACCTGTTCAATAGCCAGATCGTGTCGCCGCCCGGCGCAGACCGCATGACACTAATTCTGCCGGAAGAGGCGCGTGAGGATGATTGCTCACGCGCGGCGATCGAGCGCATCGCGCAATCGAACGGCCCGATTGGAGGGTTTGAATATCTCAACCTTCACCAATCCATGCGCAATGGCGGCGGGCCCGCATGCCTCAGGCTGCGCGTCGAACTTACGGACGTGGAGTTGGCGGCGGCGACGCCAGGATTCATGCTGACGCCAACGCTGATCGAAAGTCTCGAGTGTTGGGTGCGCCGCCACTATCGCGAAACGCTGGCGCCGGCAGAACTTGCCGAGCCGGCGCTCATAACAGAGACGCGCGCCGCTCTTGATGAGCTGACGCGCGTCCTGCCGTTAGGCTCTGACTTCTACGATTTTCAAAGGACTTAATTGAGCGTGTACTCGCGCAGCGCGTAGCGTCCATTGGCGTAGCCGCCGAACAATTCGCCAGTCTGCGGGTGGTCCACCGGCTCGCCGGTTTCGTCCACCGTCAGGTTCTGCTCCGAGACGTAGGCCACGTAATGGCTTTCTTCGTTCTCGGCCAAGAGGTGATAGAAAGGCTGGTCCTTCGGCGGACGCATCGCTTCGGGAATGGATTCGTACCATTCGTCGGTGTTGTTGAATTCGGCATCGACGTCGAAAATTACGCCCCGAAACGGGAAATAGCGGTGGCGAACCACATCGCCGATGGAGAATTTAGCTTGGCGCATGACATCCTCCTGCACAGTGGCGCTCGCCATCGAGATAGGCGCCAAATTCGGGCTCTTCAAGGCGGGCGGCGATTAGCCGTTCGCTTCAAAACCATAACGCCATTGAACAGGTCTCTGCTTGAACCTGAGGTGAACCCCCAGGATCGCCAAGCGGCCCTTGATGTTTTAGGTGCTTTTGGCGCCGTTTTGACAGAATGTGAGCCGCGGCGGCTTTGACCCGCTCCAGGACCAGGCAGAATGCGGCCAGACGCGATTCATGGTGGAGAGAGACCGAAAGGCCACAGGCGCCGCGGGCAAAGCGTTTTTGCCGCGCTTGATCTGGGCAGCAACAATTGCCGCTTGCTGATCGCGCGTCCGGCGGGCGATGGGTTTCAGATCGTCGATAGCTTTTCGCGCATCGTCCGGCTCGGTGAAGGCGTGGCGGGGAGCGGGCGTCTTTCCGAAAATGCAATGGACCGCGCGCTCGCTGCTTTGCAGGTTTGCGCCCGCAAACTGGGTGAGTGGAGGCTCGCAGGTCAACGATGCATCGCCACGCAAGCGTGCCGGTCCGCGGAAAATGGCCAGGCGTTTCTTGCCCGCGTGATGAACGAAACGGGTCTCGTTTTCACCGTGATATCTCCCCGCGAAGAAGCAGAATTGTCAGTGCTGAGCTGCCGCGAATTGATCGATCCGGCCGCGCAAACCGCGCTGATCGTAGATGTCGGCGGCGGGTCGACGGAACTATCGTGGATAGATGTAGCAGACCGGCGCCTGCGGGCGTGGACGTCTTTGCCCTTCGGGGTGGTCACGCTCGCTGAAACCTACGGCGACGGCGCCGATGATCCGAAAACCTATGGGGCGATGGTGTTGTCCGTACGCGAGAAAGTGTCGGCCTTCGTGGAGGCCGATCCAATGCGCCCGATTTTCCAGGCGGGGGCAGGCCAGATGGTGGGCACGTCCGGCGCGGTGACGAGCCTCGCTGGCGTATCGCTCAATCTGCCACGCTACCGGCGCGATGCCGTAGACGGCATCTGGCTCGATGTAGCGCACGCGCGCCAGGCCGCCGGGCACTTGCGCGCCATTGGCCGGGAAGGGCGCGCACGCCATGGCTGTATCGGCCCCGACCGCGCCGATCTCGTTGTGCCCGGCGCCGCTATCCTCGAAGCGCTGTTTGCCGAATGGCCGGTTGCGCGGGTGCGCGTCGCCGATCGCGGTCTGCGCGAGGGCGTACTGATGAATTTGATGAGTGCGCACCCATGAGCGATGAAGAAAAGCGGCGCTGGAAGGGGCCGGACAAAAACGAAAAAATCGATACGCGCGGTGAAAAGCGCCTAGTGCAAAAGGCGCAGATCAAAAAAAACCGCAAGCCATCCTCCAAGCAATGGATCGAGCGGCACATCAACGATCCTTACGTTCAACGCGCACAGGCTGAAGGCTGGCGCGCGCGCGCCGCGTTCAAGCTGATCGAACTCGACGAAAAGTTCGGCCTGTTGAAGCGCGGCATGAAGGTAATTGATCTCGGCGCGGCGCCGGGCGGTTGGAGTCAAGTCGTCGTCAAGCGCGGGGCCAGCCGCGTGATCGGTGTGGATTTGCTGCCGATGGACGCTCTCGTTGGCGCAACCTTCCTTGAAGGCGACCTCACCGACGATGACGTCGCCGATGAGCTCATCCGGCTGCTCGGCGGCAAGGCCGATCTCGTGTTGTCCGACATGGCCGCCAACACAACGGGACACGCCCGCACAGATCAGATCAAGACCGGCGCTCTGGCCGATGCCGCCGCTGATTTTGCGCTCACCCACCTCGCACCCGGCGGTGCGTTTGTAACCAAGGCGTTCCAGGGGGGATTGGATGTCGGCTTGCTCAACCGGCTAAAGGTGGCCTTCACGCAGGTCAGGCATGCAAAACCGCCAGCAAGCCGGGCTGAGAGTTCTGAAATTTACTTGGTTGCGCAGGGCTTCCGGTTATTTCCAACGCCATAAACTCTCAGGACTAGGCCCGGCGTTAACTTTATTGTCACCTAACTGTCGTCCAACTGACGCGATGGTTAACGTGTTGGGTGTCGCGTTTGAGCGCCGTAACGGGGAGGTTGGCAGCTCGGCCCATCAGGCGTTCGCCTTGCTTGATAGCGAGCAATGGCAGCCGATGGCCGGGACGTTCCGTATGCTTGTGGCGCCGTGTAGATGGTGGGGCGCTGCCGAATTTGTCCTTGAGCACGCGGCGGATACTGACGCGATCGTTCTGTTCGGCGCGCGCCAGGGGCGGCGCACCGCGACCGTCGCCCGCTTCGCCCGCAATTTGGCGAATCGAAAAATCGACAATGCGGGCTATAAATGGCCCGGAGCGGTGTTGGCGCCAGGCCAGCCCTCCGCATTGCCGGCCACTCTGTCATCCGAACGGCTCGCCCGCGCCATGGAACTGGCGGGACTGCCGGCGCGCACGGCCCATGGCGATCGCTACGTCTATAATCATTGCTTCTACCGGCTGCTGTCGACCGAAGCACCGCCCACGGCGTTGGTCAGGCTGCCGATGTCGCTCGAAACCGGCCGCTGTGTGGGAGAGAGGGGGTTTGTAAACCGCATGCAGATTGTCGCCGGTGTGGCTGCAGCCATTTCCTTTGCCGCCGCCGCCGGCGAGCCGCCAAGAGGAAAGCTGCCTTCCCCCTCCGAAGGCGCCGTGGCTTAGGCCGCGGGTGGACAAAACGGATGCGAATCTCTATCCCCCGTCAATGGAAATACGCGACGCGATCACGTTTGACGATGTGCTGCTGGAGCCTGGCCCATCGGAAGTGATGCCGACCGAGGTCGACACCCGTACCCGCTTGACGCGCTCCATCTTGCTTAACATTCCGCTGATCTCTGCGGCGATGGATACGGTGACTGAAGCGCGCCTCGCCATCGCCATGGCGCAGGCCGGCGGGCTCGGCGTCATCCACCGCAATTTCACACCAGAACAGCAGGCCGATGAAGTGCGCCGCGTGAAGCGCTTCGAAAGCGGCATGGTGATAAACCCGGTGACAATTTCGCCAAACGCTACGCTCGCCGATCTGGTGGAGCTGCGGGACAATTACCGGATCTCCGGCGTACCGGTGGTCGAATCAAACGGCGCGAGTCCTGGCAAGCTGGTCGGCATCATCACCAATCGCGACACGCGCTTTGCCGAAGACAAGAACCAGAACGTCGCGTCCCTGATGACGCGCGAGGTTGTAAGCGTGCGCGAAGGCGCGTCGCAGGAAGAGGCCCGCCGCCTGCTGCACAAGCACCGCATCGAGCGTCTGGTCGTCGTCGACGAAGCTGGCCGCTGCGTCGGCCTGATCACGGTCAAGGACATGGACAAATCCCTGTCCCATCCCAATGCGGCGAAAGACGAGCAAGGGCGCCTGCGGGTCGGCGCGGCTTCAACGGTCGGCGATCCTGGGTTCGAGCGGTCGATCGCGCTGATCGAAGCGGGCGTCGACGTGGTCGTGATCGATACGGCCCACGGTCACTCCAAACAGGTGCTCGACGCGGTTGACCGCGTGAAGCGCCATTCCAACCGCGTGCAGGTGATCGCCGGCAACGTCGCCACCACGGACGGCGCCAAGGCGTTGATCGATGCGGGCGCGGACGCGGTAAAGATCGGCATCGGTCCGGGCTCCATCTGCACCACCCGCATCGTCGCCGGCGTCGGCGTGCCCCAACTCACCGCAATTCTCGATGCGGTGGCGGCGGCTCAGAAAGCCGATATTCCGGTAATTGCCGATGGCGGGATCAAATTCTCCGGCGACCTTGCCAAAGCGCTCGCGGCCGGCGCCGAAGTGGCGATGATCGGCTCGCTGCTCGCCGGCACCGAGGAATCGCCCGGCGAAGTGTTTCTGTACCAGGGCCGGTCGTACAAAGCCTATCGCGGCATGGGTAGTCTCGGCGCCATGGCGCGCGGTTCGGCCGATCGCTATTTCCAGAAAGATGTTGCTGACCAGATGAAACTCGTGCCCGAAGGCATTGAAGGGCGCGTGCCGTTCAAGGGCGCGGTCGAGCCGATCCTGCATCAGCTCGTCGGCGGGTTGCGCGCATCTATGGGCTATACCGGCGCCGCCAATCTCCACGAATTCCGCAAGCGCGCGAAATTCGTGCGCCTCTCTGCCGCCGGCCTGCGTGAAAGCCACGTGCATGACGTGGCGATCACGCGCGAAGCGCCCAACTATCCGCTGGGTGGTTGATGTCGCTTTCCGCCGCCGTTCTCGCTCCCGTCTTCGCGCAGATCGCGCTGACTTTTGCGCTGCTGTTCTGGATGGGTGCACTGCGGACCAAGGCGCTGCGCAGTAAGGCCGTGCGCCAGCGCGATATCGCGCTCGGTCAGCAGAACTGGCCCGAGCAGGCGACGAAAGTCGCGAACTCGTTTTCCAATCAGTTTGAAATCCCGGTTCTGTTTTATGTGCTCACTGCGCTGCAATGGATGCTGGGCGCGGTTGACCAGGTCACGATCACACTGGCCTGGGCGTTTGTTGTCACGCGCTATGCCCACGCTGCCGAGTTCACCACCGCCAATTACGTTGTGCGCCGCGGCCTGTTCTACATAATCGGCGTGATGATCCTGCTGGCCAATTGGGTAGTGTTCGCCGTCCGCGTCTTTTCATCGTGAGGCCGCCCGGCAGGGCGGCGGCGGCCATTGAGATACTCGCCGACATCGAGACGCGCCATCGCCCGGCTTCCGAGGCGCTGAAGGATTGGGGCCTCGCGCACCGCGTTGCTGGCGCCGGGGACCGCGCCGCGATCGGCAATCTGGTGTTCGACGCGCTGCGCAAGAAGCTCAGTCACGCCGCGCGCATGGGCGCCGATACGCCGCGCGCGCTCGTGCTTTCTGTGCTCCGGCATGATTGGGCGCTGCCGGTGGAAGAAATCGCGGCGCTGTGTGAGCCCGAAGTTCACGGACCGGACGTGCTCAGCCAAGCAGAGCGCGCCGCGCTGACGTGCGATGCGTTCGATGCGCCCGATCATGTGCGTGCGGACGTGCCCGAATGGCTCTGGCCCAGCTTCCAGCGGGTGTTCGGTGAAGATGCAGTGGCGGAGGGGCAGGCGCTGGCGCAGCGCGCGCCTGTCGATCTTCGGGTCAATACGCTGAAGGCCAGCCGCGAGAAGGCGCTGAAAGCGCTCGCCGCTCATGGCGCCGTGCAGACGCCGCATGCCGCGACCGGCCTGCGCATTGCGCCCCCAACAGGCGCCGCGCGGGCGCCGCATATCGAAGCGGACGCGGCGTTCCTCAAAGGCTGGATCGAAGTGCAGGACGAAGCGAGCCAGGTCGCGGTCGCGCTCTCCGGCGCAAAGCCCGGCATGCAAGTAGCGGACGTGTGCGCGGGCGCCGGCGGCAAGAGCCTCGCGCTTGCCGCCGCTATGGAAAACAAGGGCCAGATCCACGCCTATGACAAGGACAAGCATCGCCTCGCGCCGATCTACGACCGCGTCAAACGCGCCGGCGTGCGCAACCTGCAAATCCACGCGCCAGATCAGGGGTTGGGCGATCTCGCCGGCAAGATGGATATCGTCTTCGTCGATGCGCCCTGCACCGGAACCGGCGTCTGGCGGCGCAGGCCGGACGCAAAATGGCGCCTTACGCCCCGCGCGCTGGAACAGCGTCAGCGCGATCAGGCCGAAGTGCTCGCCTTCGGCGCCGCATTGGTGAAGCCCGGCGGAAGCCTGGTCTACGCCACATGCTCCGTGCTAGCGGAAGAGAACGAGGACCAGGTGGCGACGTTCATGGCTGCTTCGCCGGGCTGGAGCCCCGCCGGCGCGGACAAACGCCTTTCCCCGCACTCCACGCAAACAGATGGCTTTTTCGTCAGCCAGATCAAGCGAGATGCTTGATTATCGCCAGAAACCGCCCTGTGGAAAACTGCGCCGCGTCACCCGTCCCCGTTGACCTTCCCCGCGACGCCCATCATTTCAAACCATGGCCAGATCTGCGACGCATAACTCTCCTGAAATGGCCGATCACGCACCCGGTCATGACCATGTCCTGATCGTCGACTTCGGCAGTCAGGTCACACAGCTGATCGCCCGCCGCGTCCGCGAGAGCGGTGTCTATTGCGAAATCCATCCGTACAACAAGGCGGCAGAGGTGCTGGCCGCCGGATACAATCCCAAAGCGGTGATCCTCTCCGGCGGCCCGGCCAGCGTGATGGAAACCGAAAGCCCGCGCGCGCCCGATAGCGTATTCAGGCTCGGCGTGCCGGTGCTGGCGATCTGCTACGGCCAGCAGACGATGGCGGTGCAGCTCGGCGGCATCGTAGAGGGTGGGCACGCGCGCGAATTTGGCCGCGCGGATGTGGAGATAGTGCGCGACAGCCCGCTGTTCGAAGGCTTCTGGGAAGTCGGCGGCAGATATCCGGTATGGATGAGTCACGGCGATCGCGTCACCAAACTACCGCAAGGCTTCACCGTTGTCGGCACCAGCGAGAACGCGCCGTTTGCGATCGCGGTCGATGAGCAATATCGCTTCTACTCGGTGATGTTTCACCCCGAAGTCGTGCATACCCCGGACGGCGCCAAACTCCTGAAGAACTTCACGCACAAGATCGCCGGTTGCAAAGGCGATTGGACGATGGCCGCGTTCCGCGACGAAGCCGTTGCCCGCATTCGCGCGCAAGTAGGCTCAGGCCGCGTGATCTGCGGGATCTCCGGCGGCGTGGACTCATCAGTCGCCGCCGTGCTGCTGCACGAAGCAATCGGCGATCAATTGCATTGCGTGTTCGTCGATCACGGCATGATGCGGCTCGGCGAAGCCGAGCAGGTGGTCTCGCTGTTCCGCGATCACTACAACATTCCGCTGATCCACGCCGACGAGAGCGATCTCTTTCTGAACGCACTCGAGGGCGTCGACGATCCAGAGGTCAAACGCAAAACAATCGGCAAGCTCTTCATTGACGTTTTTGAGCAGAAGGCGAAGAGCGTTGGCGGCGCCGACTTTCTCGCGCAGGGCACGCTTTATCCCGACGTAATCGAAAGCGTCTCCGCGATCGGCGGGCCGAGCGTTACCATCAAGTCTCACCACAATGTCGGCGGTCTTCCCGCGCGCATGAACATGAAACTGGTCGAACCGCTGCGCGAACTCTTCAAGGATGAAGTGCGCGCGCTGGGCCGCGAACTGGGCTTGCCCGACGCGTTCATCGGGCGCCATCCATTCCCGGGGCCGGGCCTCGCCATCCGCGTGCCCGGCGCCATCAGCCGCGAGAAGATGGACATTCTCCGCCAGGCCGACGCGGTCTATCTCGACGAAATCCGCAAAGCCGGACTCTACGATCAGATATGGCAGGCGTTCGCCGTGCTACTGCCGGTGAAAACTGTCGGCGTGATGGGCGATGGGCGCACGTACGAATATGTCTGCGGCCTGCGCGCCGTCACCAGCACGGACGGCATGACCGCCGATTTTTATCCGTTCGATATGGCCTTTCTCGGCCGCGTCAGCACACGCATCATCAACGAAGTCCGGGGCGTCAACCGCGTCGTCTACGACGTCACCAGCAAGCCGCCCGGCACGATCGAGTGGGAATGATTCAGGGCGCTTCCGGCGGCACGATTACAATCAGGCGTTGGATCTGCCTCGCGCGCGGGCGAATTGTGATTGCGCGCGATGGGGATTGAGGCTGCCCGCCTCTCAGCCTAAAAGAAGTAGCGATATAACAGCCGAAAGCATGCAGCGCAGGTCATAAGATCCTTGCGCAAGCCTGGGGAGGGGTGTGACCATGAGAAATCGCATCGCGTGGATTCTCGCGGCGGCGACGGCAGCATGCGCCGCGTTGATTGTCGCCAACACGCATGACAAGGCGAACGCAGCGCCGCGCCCTGCGCGGCCCAACATCCTGCTGATCGTTGCGGATGATCTCGGTTACAACGATCTCGGTGTGTTCGGCAGCGAGATACGTACGCCTAACATTGACCGGCTCGCGGCGAACGGCGTCATTCTCTCAAGCTACTACACCGCCCCATTGTGCGCGCCAACGCGCGCAATGCTGCTTTCTGGGACTGATCACCACCGCGCGGGTCAGGGCATCATGGATACGCCGGTCGCCGATGCGCCGGGCTATGAAGGCTATCTCAACCATAGCGTTGTTTCGGTCGCCACGCGCCTGAAAACGGCCGGCTACCACACGTACATGTCCGGCAAGTGGCATCTCGGCGAAAAGGACGATCAAACGCCGAAGCACCATGGTTTTGAGCGATCGTTCGGGCTGCTCTCGGGTGCGGCCGACCATTTCAGCATGAAGGGAATCATGCCCGGGCAGATCGCGAAGTACCGGGAAGATGGCAAACTGATCGATAGCCTGCCGAAGGATTTCTTTTCGACGACATACTATACCGACAAAATGCTGGGGTATTTGAAGTCCAGCGCCAAGGACGGCAAACCGTTCTTCGCCTATCTCGCTTACACGGCGCCGCACTGGCCGGTGCAGGCGCCGGCCGAAGAGATTGCCAAGCAGCGCGGCCGCTACGACGAGGGATACGAAGTTCTGCGCCAGAGGCGGTTCGAGGCGTGGAAAGGCAAAGGATTTGGTTCGAAGGACGCCGAACTGCCCAACCTGCCGCCGGACTTTAAGCCCTGGTCTTCTTTGTCGGAAGAACAGCAGGCCAAAAGCGCGCGTGCGATGGAAGTCTATGCCGCCATGGTTGAGCATATGGACAGCGAAATAGGCCGCGTGGTGCAATACCTCGAACAGACAGGGCAGCTCAGCAATACGCTGATCATGTTCCAATCGGACAATGGCGCAGAGGGCGCTGAACTCGGTCGCGGGTCCGACACCAAACTCGATGAGATTGGTCTGCCTGGGTCGTGGAATTTCATTGGCCGCGGCTGGGCTGAGGCGGGCTCCGCGCCTTACCAGCTCCAAAAGTATTGGGCTACGGAAGGCGGCATTCGCGTGCCCGCCATCGTCGGCGGTCCGCAGCTTGGCGTGCAATCGGGGCGTCGCGCCGGCGGGCTGATGATTGCAGCGGACGTTGCGCCGACATTCCTTGAACTTGCTGGGGTGTCGACAGCGGCGCCAGCCAAGCGTCCCGACGCGTTGCCGATAACGGGACGGTCGTTTCTCAAATCCCTGCGTGGCGATGATAGCGCCGACCGAGGGGGCAATGACATTGTTGGTTGGGAGCACAGGGGGAACGCCGCTGTGCGCAAGGATGATTGGAAGTTGGTTTGGATCGGCGAGGGGCCCGGCATAGGTCCGCCTGCCGGCTTGATGGCGCCGGCAGGG
>JANNOO010000047.1:0-15448 GCA_031399165.1 Alphaproteobacteria bacterium
CCGATCTGGCGCCACATTCCCAAGCCGAACTAAACAAGGTGGCCCGTCGGCTCAACGAACGGCCCAGAAAAACGCTGGACTTCGAAACCCCTGCCGCGCGATTTAGCGAGTGTGTTGCATCGACCCATTGAGACCGCCGCCAGAAGCAGACACCCGACTATTTCGGCACGTTTTTCGAGAACATGTATTTCGCCCCGTCCCAGATCCAGATCGGCTGATCGTATTCGGGCATGGTGAGGCGCAGATCGGCGACGCCGTTATGCGCGGTTGGCAGCACTTGCACCGCTGACGCACGCTGATCGAAGATCACCTTGAACGAGCGGCCTTCCTGCTTCAGCAGCCAGATGCGCTTGCCCACGCGGTCGTAACAGGTGCGGCTGGCGATCTCGATTTTCACCGCATCGCGCACCGCCCCGCCGAGCGCCACGCGGTCAAGCAGGGGCTTGGTCGCCTGGCCGCATTCATCCACCGCCTTGTCGATCCCAACAGCCTGGATGCCGGCGGCCTGATACGCCGCCATCGCCTCGTTGGCGCTCACCGGCGCGGCAAAAGCGGGCGTTGCGAAAGCGAGCGCGAGGATCAAACCGAGCGTTTTCATATTCTCATTATGCGCTTCGTCCCTCTCCCCTGCCAATGGGAGAGGGGCGAAGCCCCCTTTGTTCTGGCGCGCCCTACGGCGAAGTCCCTCACCCCTGCCCCTCTCCCGCTGGCGCGGGAGAGGGGTTGCAGGCGCGGTCAACGCGAGCGATATGGAGCGTGGAGGCTGGCGGCGGACGGAAGTCCCGCCAACCCGGTCAGGTCCGGAAGGAAGCAGCCGTAACGGGCCGCTTTCGGGTCGTTGTCCAGTCTCCGTCTCCCTGCCTCAGGCCGCCTTGCGTTCCCCGCCCGCCGCGCGGGCCGCAAGCGCGCGCGCCCATGGGCTTTGCGGCTTGTGGAACACGCGCTCGGCGGCGATGGCCTGGGCCTGCTCATGCCGGCCGGCGCGCAAAGCGGCCTCGAATAGCGTCAGCGACAGGATATCGCGCTGGGCGTGGCTGCCGCCGAGGCGCTGCGCGCGGCCGCGCACGGCGTAAAGCCCGTCCGCCGCATCGGCGTAGCGCCCTTGTTCGAACGCCAGCAGCGCTTCAGCGATCGGCAGGCCAACCATGCGGCAGACGAGGCCGTTTTCATCCGGCGCTGCTGCACGCTGGCGCAGGACGGCGATGAGCTTCTGCGCATCGTCAGAGCGCCCGGCGCCGATGAACGCCATCAGCGCATGCACGTCATTGAAGACGTACCAACCGTCCTCGATCGTACGCGCCCAGCTTTCGGCAAGCTCGCCGAAGCGCGCGCCGGCGTTCACGCCACCCAACCGCAGGCGCCAGAGCATCGCCGTCGCATCGATCATTTCCAGCACGATCGAGCTTCCATGCGGACGCACCTTCGTGTCGTAGATTTCCAGTGCGCGGCCGTGATCTTCACTGTCGAGTGCGAATAGGCCGAGATGCCACCAATTGTGGTAGGCAAAGCCGCTGTCAGGCGCCCAGGCGTGCGCGCCGCTCTCCAGCCACGCCGCGCCATCCGCCGCGCGCCCCTGCATTTCGCAGACATGCGCGACCGCATGAACGGCCCAGCCGTCTCTCGGCTCAAGCCCCACAGCCTCACGGCCATACGCTTCGGCGCGGGCGAAATCGCCGCATTCCTCCAGCCCGAACGCCGCCATGCCAAGGATGAAACCGCGATCGGGTTCGCTCTTGTCCCACGCGCGCAGAGCGGCGATGGGGCGATCGCGCAGATCGCTTTGCTGGCCGAGGTAGAAATCGCCGAAATGGGCGAATTGCAGGGCGCTGATGTCGCGCGGTTTATCCTGGACGATGCGCCCATAGGCGCTCGCCGCCTCGGCGAAGCGTCCTTCGATCCAGAGCCGCGCCGCAGCAAGATGCGCGCGCTCCCAGTCATTGGCGTCCGCCGCCTCGCCGGCGCGTAGCGAGCGCTGCGCCTCGTCGAGATAGGCCGCGTCCATCTGCGTGGCGAGCAGGCCGGCGCGCAGTCCCCAAGCCAACGCGCAGCCTTCGTCCTCCGCCAGCGCCGCGTCGATCGTGGCGACCGGATCGCCCTGAAACAACAGGCATTGCCGCCGTGCGCGATCGAGCAGATCAACCGCCTTGCGGGAGGCCGAGGAAACATCGTTTCCAAAATGGTCTTTCATCGTAGTCCGTCCTCTGTTCGGGCGATCGAAAACGCCGCCCGTTCTGAGGCTTCTGGGTAAGGCTGGCGCCGCGCGAGCGATAGAAAGCACGCGGTAAAGCCGCCCGCCTTTCGCGAAAAACAAGCCTTTACAGGGCCCTGCGCGCTGGCGCACGCGTCGTAACCGCTTCAAATTGCGGCGCTTGCGTGCAAAACTGTACGGGAGGTCAAGTTCCGTGGCGGCAAAGACGCTTTCCAAAGGCGAACAAACGCGCGAGCGCCTGCTGAAGGTCGCCGAAGACGCAGTGCTGCGTAAAGGATTCGCCGCCACCTCGATTGAGGAGCTGATCGCCGCGGCCGGCGTCACCAAGAGCGGCTTCGTCTACCATTTCCGCGACAAGCACGAACTGGCGAAGGCGCTGCTTCAGCGCTACATTGACCACGACACCGCGATCATCGACGATCTTTTCGCCAAGGCCGACGAGCTGATCGACGATCCGCTGCATTCCTATCTGGCGTTTCTGAAACTGTTCGCGGGCGTAATGGCCGATCTGCCAGGGCGCCATCCGGGCTGCCTGGTCGCTTCCTATTGCTATCAGGATCAGCTGCACAGCCGTGAAATCCGCGCGATGAGCATGGAGGGCATGCTTACCTGGCGTCGGCGCTTCAGCGAGCGGCTCGAGCGCATCGCTGCGCGCTATCCGCCGCGCATGCCTGTCGATCTCTACGCCCTGGCCGACATGACGATTACGCTGGTTGAAGGCGGCATCATTCTCGACAAGGGAAGGCGCGAACAGGGCAATCTGGCGCGTCAAATCCTGATGCTGCGTGATTTCGTGCGCCTGGTGTTCGAGCCCATGGCTTTCACAAAATGAGCGAGGCGGCGGAAAAACCCGCGCGCGGCGAACGCACGCGCACCACGCTGCTGGACCTGGCGGAAATTTCCATTTTGGAGAAAGGCTTCGCGGCCACGTCGATCGAAGAACTGATCGCCGCGGCCGGGATCACCAAGAGCGGCTTCTTCTACCACTTCCCGGAGAAGGTCGACCTGGGCAAGGCGCTGCTGCGGCGGGACAATGCGAGTGTGGAAGCGGGGCTTACGCAAATCTTCGCCGCCGCTGACGCCGCGCATGACGATCCGCTCGACGCCGTGCTGGCGGCGCTGAAGGCCTATGGCGAGGCGGCGTCGAAATCCCCAACCTCGCGCCCCGGCTGCCTCGCCGCCGCGTTTTCCTATCAGGATACTTTGTTCGACGACGAGACCCGCGATCTAATCCAGTACGGCATGGCGTTCAAGCACGGCATGATCCGCGCAGCGCTGGCGCGCGTGGCGCCCGCCCGCCCGCCGCGAACGCCCGTCGATCTCGACGCGCTAGCGGATATGGCGATCGCCGTGGTCCAGGGCGGCATGATCCTCGACCGCGTCCGCCCGCCTGAAGAAGCGGTGCTAAGCGCGCAAATGACCCTCTACCGCATCTATGTGCAGAAGCTCTTCGCGGGCTTCGACAAGCAAGACCGTTTGGTGGGTGCCTAAGGCTGGGTTATGCTGCGTGGCGATGCGCCTTGTTGTTGCAATCATCGTTCTCGCAGCTGCGATTTTGGGCGATGCTTACTCGCAGCGAAAAGATATTCAGCCCTACATGCTGTCGTTGAACGGAGGCCCGCAATGGGATCCGGCAAAAGTGAAGCTGCTCGCTGATGAAGTAATTGCAAAAACCGAAGATCCTTCCCGCCTCACGTTTGAACCTCGCTCACCCTACCTTGCTATTCGTGATCGCAAGTCTGGACTGAAATGCTTGCTGCCGTTGCTTAACCCGTTTCAGCGTATTGTAATTTCCGGCGAAGAATTCATTTGCAAGGCCGCCAGTGGCGAATGGCGCGCTTTTCCCGAGCGAGGCGGTACGCAGGAGAGCGCCGCGAAGATTGTCGAGAACTGGTCAAATGCCAGGGCAGGTGGAGTCCTTCTGAAGCCAACGGATTGGAAAAATCTAACGCCTTCGGCGGCCGCGCTGGCGTCCAAGGCCCCGCCGTTTCATCTTGCTGTGGCCCGGTGGGGAACCGATCTTGATCAATTCCAAAGCATGATCGCTGGCAGCGATCTAAACGGCTGGATCTACGTTTATTCAGCCTCCTCCGCAGATTCCCACTCGTTAGCAGATTCCCACTCGTTAGAGGCATTTCTCTCTGGAATCGCTGATCTTAGAGCCAGCCGGTAGGCGGCATTGCGCATAAAGATCGGCCATAAGTCTCGCGGGGAGCCGTTTGGGCCGCTATATCTGCCGCGTGCCAGACGATTCCTCCCCCAACCTGTTCGGCGAGGCCCCTGAAAAGGGCTATGTCGTGCTGGCGCGGAAATACCGGCCGACGACGTTCGAGGACATGATCGGCCAGGAGGCGATGGTGAAGACCATCGCCAATTCGTTTGCGCTCGGCCGCATCCCCCACGCCTACATGCTCACAGGCGTGCGCGGCGTCGGCAAGACCACCACGGCGCGGCTGCTGGCGCGGGCGCTGAACTACAAGCACGGCGCTATCGACGGGCCGAGCGTGATGCTCACCCCGCCCGGGGATCATTGCGTGCCGATCATGGAAAGCCGCCACCCCGATATTTTTGAAATGGACGCCGCCTCGCGCACGGGGATCAACGACATCCGCGAGATTCTGGAGAGCGTGCGCTACGCGCCGGTTTCGGCGCGCAACAAGGTCTACATCATCGACGAAGTTCACATGCTGTCGACGGCCGCGTTCAATGGCCTCCTGAAGACGCTGGAAGAACCGCCGCCGCATGTGAAGTTTATTTTCGCAACCACCGAAATCCGCAAAGTGCCGGTGACGGTTTTGTCGCGCACGCAACGCTTCGATCTCAAGCGCATCGCGCCGGACGTGCTCGCCGCGCATTTGAAGTCGATCTGCGACAAGGAAAGCGTGGCGATCGAGCCTGAAGGGCTGATGCTGATCGCGCGCGCGGCCGAAGGCTCCGTGCGGGACGCGCTGTCCCTGCTCGATCAGGCGATCGTGCAGCAAACGGGCTGGACGGGTCCAGACAAAGGCAAAGGCAAGAAGAAGGCAGAAGCCGTGACCGCCGAAGCCATCCGCGACATGCTTGGCCTGGCAGACCGCGGCCGCGTCATTGATCTCTTCGCCGCGATCACCAGGGGCGACGTCAAAACCGCTCTGACCGAAATTCGCGCGCAATACGATCGCGGCGCCGATCCAGCGCTGATCGTGCGCGACCTTTTGGAGATCGGCCACGAAGCCGCGCGCGTGCAGGCGCTCGGCGCCGACGTTGGCGGCTCAGGCGAAGATTGGGCGAAGAAGATTCGCGCCCTCGCCGACAGCCAGACGCCAGCGCAGCTTTCGCGCCAATGGCAGATGCTGCTGAAGGCGCTCGAAGATGTAGCCAAGGCGCCCGAGCCCATCGCGGCGGCGGAGATGACGATCGTGCGCCTCTGCGCCGCCGCTAACCTTCCGCCGCCAGAGGAAGCAGCGCGCCTGCTGCGCAGCGGTCCCGCGCCCGCCGATAGCGCGCCGCCAAGCACAAGCGGCCCAAAGAAATTCGAAGACGTGGTCGCGCTGCTGGAGGAAAGCCGGCTGGTCGGGCTGCAAAGCGACGTTGAGCGTTACGTGCAGATCATGGAATTCGCACCCGGCCTTATCGTGTTCGCGCCAGGCAATGGCGCGCCGGGCGATCTGGCGGTGAAGCTGGGCCGGACGCTGCGCGAGCTTACCGGCGATGACTGGGATGTTCGCGCCGAACATGGCAGGGGCGTAGAAAGCCTCGCTGCGCGCCGCGCCCGCGAACAGGCCGCGGCGCTGGAGGAACTCAAGCGCTATCCGTTTATCGCTGAAGCTCTGGCCGCGTTCCCCGGCGCGGAAATCGTGGAAGTACGCGATCCACCGAAGGAAACGCCCGCCGAAGTGGTCGATTTGAAACGCAAGAAGGAAGGCTGATGAAGGATCTTTCCCAGATCATGCGCCAGGCGCAGGCGATGCAGGCCAAGATCGCGCAAGCGCAGGCCAAGCTCGAAGCGATGGAAGTCGAAGGCCAGGCCGGCGGCGGGCTCGTAAAGGTGCGGCTGAGCGGCAAAAATGCGCTGCTGGGCGTGACAATCGATCCCTCGCTGATGAAGCCTGAAGAAGCCGAGATCGTCGAAGACCTGATCAAGGCCGCGCATGAAGACGCACGCAGAAAACTGGAAGAAGCCCAGAACGAAGAGCTTAAATCCGTAGGCGGCGGCATGGGCGGCATGCTGCCCGGATTTAAGCTGCCGTTTTAAATACGCGCTTCAATCCAGGCCAGCACGTCACCCATCACCTCTTCCTTGCCCAGATCGTTGAGCAGGTCGTGATAATGGCCTTCGTACAGCTTCAGCGTTTTGTCGTTTGATCCAGCGTTTTCGTAGAACTCTTGGCTGCCTTGATATTTCGTCGCTCTATCCTCCGTACCGTGAAGGATGAGTAGCGGCAGCGTAAAGTTCGCGAACTCGCGCTTGATCCGGTCGTCGGCAATGGCGAGCGCGGCGACCGTAGCGGTCGGCTGTGTCTCGTGATGCATAAGTGGGTCTTCGTTCATCGCTTTTACAACCGCCGGATCGCGCGAAAAATCAGCATTATTGAGTTTCAGCACCTGAGCATGCGGGGCGATATGCGCCAGCCCCTTCAGCGCCTGAAGCGCAAAATCGGGCGCCGGCAATTGGAAGGCGAAACTCTCGCAAATGAAGCCAGCCAGCTCTGCCTGATGATCTAGCGTGTAGATGCAGGAGGTGACGCCGCCGGCGCTATGGCCGAGCAGGAAAACCTTCAGCCCCGGCTCGCGCGATTTCGCCAGTTTGATCAGCGCCTCGACATCGCCCGCATATTCGCTGACATTCTTGATGTAATAGCGTTCCCCGTCAGATCGGCCGCGCCCGCGCAGATCAAGCGCATAGGCCGCGATGCCCTTGGCGGCCAATTGCTCGCCCACCCATTTGAAGTAGGCGCTGTGGGAATTCACCCCATGGCAGAGAGCGACAACCGCCCTCGCGGGACCGTCAGGCCTCCAGGAGCGTACGAAAATGCGGCCGCCAGTGCTTTCGATGAATTCTTCAGAGTCTTTGGTCATGGGTCGCCCCCTCGCACGCCGGAATCTTGAACGCCCGCTTTGTTCGGCTGTCCAGCCGCAATTTTGCCCGCCTCTCGCACATCGATGTGACAGGCGCTATGTGAGTTCGGAACATGGCTCTCCGCTCCCGCTCCGCCCCGCTTGCCTCTCCGGAAATCGAGCGGCTCGTATCGCTGCTGGCAAAACTGCCGGGGCTGGGCCCGCGCAGCGCGCGGCGCGCCGCGCTGCATATGCTGAAAAAGCGCGAGGCGCTGATGGCGCCGCTGGGTGAAGCGCTTGCCGAGGCCGCCGACAAAGTCAAGGATTGCTCAATCTGCGGCTCGCTCGACACCGCCGATCCCTGCATGCTCTGCACGGCGCCCGAGCGCGACGATGCGCAGATTTGCGTTGTCGCGGAAGTGGGCGATGTGTGGGCGCTGGAGCGCGCGGGCGCCTTTCGCGGGCGCTATCATGTTCTGGGCGGCGTGCTCTCGGCGCTTGACGGCGTGCGGCCTGACGATTTGCGCATCTCCAAACTTATTGAACGCGCCTCCGCCGTCACTGTGCGCGAAGTAATCGTTGCACTTTCGGCGACGGTCGATGGCCAGACCACGGCGCATTACCTCACCGACCGCCTGCAGGGCGTGGACGTTTCAGTAACGCGCCTGGCCCACGGCGTTCCCGTGGGCGGCGAGCTGGAGCTGCTGGACGACGGCACGCTTCTTGCCGCGCTGGCCAGCCGGCGGCCGTTCTAGCTTTTGTTGCCTAGATTTTCGGGAACGCCGCGCGGCGCTGGTGGTTCACCTCTGACACTTGTGGAGGAAGCTCATGCCGCGCACGCATACAGAAAGCCTTGGCAAACACGCTTTTAACGCCGCTGTCGGCATGGCCGCCGGCATGGCGGTCGTGCAGGCCAGGAAGTTTGCATCACAGGCAGCCACCACTGCTTTGGCCGTGGACTGGTTCGAAGCCGTGAAGGCCGAACACAAGACCATTCGCGGCTATTTCGAAAAGCTTCTAAAGACCGAAGAGAAAGACGTGATTGGCCGCACGCGCCTGCTGAAGGCGCTGGAACGCACGCTGGGCAAGCATGCGTTTGAAGAAGAGAACGTGATCTACCCGGCCCTGCGCCTGATTGGCCGCCCGCAGGACGCCCGCGCCCTGGAGCACGAGCATGCTGATGTCAGGTGCGCGCTTTATGAGCTTAGCGTTATGGCGCACGATCATCCAAAATGGATCGAGCGCGCGCGCTTATTCCACGCTGAGGTGCAGGAGCATATGCTAGAGGAAGAGCGGAAAATCTTTCCCGCCTTCCACGCCCAGCTTTCCAAGACCAAGAACGCGAAACTCAGCCGCATGCTGCACATGCAGGGTATGAAGCTCGCTTAGCCTGCTCGTTTAGCTTCCGTCAGGGCGATAGGTGATCGTGCGGCCGTCCGCCGTGCTAATCACCAGCCCGCCGCGGTCGTTCAACGCAAAGCTCTTGGCCGCGCCAAGCACAGCGAGGTATTTGCCTTCCTGGTCCATGAGCGCCGGCGCGCACGCCATTTTCGTGGAGCCCACGCCGCTTACGGTGAGCGCCTTTTCGGCTTCGACGTAGGCGCCGAAATAGCGGTTGCAGCCTGCAGCGCCGCCCAGCTTGTCGTCGCCGGTGAACGAAAGCGTCACGCGGGAATTGTCGATGATCCCCGCCTTGTTGATGTCTTCGGCGACCCAATTGGTTTTCGAGAGGAACAAGGTGGAAGACCCTTTCGCCGCTGGCGGCGTCGAGGCGCAACCGGCAATGCCCGCCGCCAGAGCCAAAGCCAGAAAAGCTGCCGAAACCTTCATGCGCCGCCTCCAAAAATGAGCGCGCCAGCTATGCCCAACACTTGCGGCGAAAACTAGCCGCCGCCACAGCGCTTGGCGCCAGCGGTAAAACTCGCTAACTCACCCCGCCTTCCAGCAGCCGCTGTGCGATTACCTTCGCTTGGATCTCCCCGGCGCCTTCGAAAATATTCAGGATGCGCGCATCTGCCAGCACGCGGCTGATCGGGTATTCCATGGCAAAGCCGTTGCCGCCGTGGATTTGCAGCGCGTTGTCCGCCGCCGCCCAGGCCACGCGCGCGGCGAGCAGCTTGGCCATGCCGGCTTCAAGATCGCAGCGCTTGCCGGAATCTTTTTGGCGGGCGGCGAAATAGGTGATCTGGCGCGTGGCGGCGATTTCCACGGCCATCATCACCAGCTTGTTGGCCACGCGGGGAAACGCGAACAGCTCCTGGCCGAATTGTTTGCGCTCGATCGAATATTTCAGGCCCAGCTCCATCGCGCATTGCGCAACGCCGATGGCGCGCGCCGCGGTCTGGATGCGCGCGCTCTCGAACGTGGCCATCAATTGCTTGAAGCCCTGCCCCTCGACGCCGCCGAGCAGATTGGCGGCCGGCACGGCAAAGCCATCGAAGCCGATCTCGTATTCTTTCATGCCGCGATAGCCGATCACTTCGATCTCGCCGCCGGACATG
Organism: Alphaproteobacteria bacterium; assembly: GCA_031399165.1. Lineage (GTDB taxonomy): Bacteria > Pseudomonadota > Alphaproteobacteria > Caulobacterales > Aquidulcibacteraceae > JAKFWI01. Next base: position 9,748 of record JANNOO010000047.1, read on the forward strand.
CCGGGCGCGGGGAACGGCTCAGCATCATCGCCGCGCGGCTTTTCCGCCAGCAGCATGGAAAGCCCGCGGTGATCTTTTGAGGCCGGATCAGTGCGCACCAGCAGCGTCATGACGTCGGCGCGGGCGGCGTGCGTGATCCAGGTCTTGTTGCCGCTGATAATGTAATCGTCGCCATCGCGCACCGCCTTGGTGCGCAGCGCGCCTAGATCGGAGCCGGTGTTGGGTTCGGTGAACACCGCCGTCGGCAGCATTTCGCCGGAAGCGATCAGCGGCAGGTAATGATCCTTCTGCGCCGGCGTGCCGCCGATCAGGATCAGCTCCGCCGCAATTTCCGAACGCGTGCCGAGGCTGCCCACGCCGATATAGCCGCGCGTCAATTCTTCCGAGACGACGACCATCGCGGTTTTGCCCATGCCCGAGCCGCCGTACGCCTCCGGGATGGTGAGCCCGAACACGCCAAGTTCGGCCATCTGCTGCACGACCGGCATCGGAATGAACTCGTCCTTTAAATGCCATTCGTGCGCGAATGGCACGATTTCCGCGTCGGAGAATTTGCGGAACTGATCGCGAATCATCTCGAAATCATCGTCGAGGCCGGTCTGCTCCAGCGTCGCCTTACCTTGCGAATTGTGCAGCAGCGACGCCAGCCGCGCCTTGGCGCCATTGTCGGCGCCGGTTTCGATCAGCGCCTTCACTGCGGGATCTGCAGCAAGGTTTTCGGCCGTGATTCCGAAATCGCTGGGGCGTGAAATCTCCCCCTGGTTCATCGGCACCCCGCCCACGAGCTGGGCGAGATATTCGGCGAACAGGAGCTGCGTCAGCAGCCGCTCGACCTCGGTGGCCTTGGCCTCGGTCTCCAGCTTAGCGAGCCAGGCCGCGCTCTGGCGCAAGGTTTCGGCATAGGTGGCGAGCCAGGCGAAGCCATGCGCCGCATGCTGCTCCACATCGATAAGCCGCCGGTCTACCTTGCCGCCGGGCGCCACGCGCGCGGCCACCGCGTTCCGGGCCAGCGCGACATACCCGTCCGCCGCGGCGACGGCCGCGGGCCGCAATGTGCTCAAATCCAGCGGCGGTGCGGAAACGTTGGCGGCGGCGAGACTCATCGGTGTGGTCCATGCTGCGGATGCGAGACGGTACTCTTGCCGCGCGCCGACGCCAATCTGAACTGCGTTCGCCGAGTTGATTTGCCTGTTATTTCTTCTAGGAGCTCAACACCGGCTCGCGCCAGAATTTGCCAACGGCCCGCACAGTCCGTCCCTCGAAACGGAGGGTCCAGACAAAATCAAGGCCAGCGCCGTTTGGCGTAAGCGTAACGGAGCCGCCGTTCTCGCACGGGCCGGTAAGCACGTTCTCGCGATAGTCGAGCTTGCGCGGCGCGCGGCGGTTCAGCGCCCACGACGCGTCGCAGCGATAATCGTCGCTCGCGCCGAAATAGACGAGGCTGCCGGAGCCATCGGGCGCAATGTGGAGCGTCATCCGGAAGTTGTCGTTCCAGGCAAGGGTTTCGCCCTTGCCTGCCCAATCGCCGACGAACAGGGCGGCGGGCTGCGCCGCCGCAACGGGCGCGGCCAGCGCAACACAGAGCGCCGCAAGCGCCGCTCTCAACTGCGCCACCTTAGCGTTTGAGGCTGCAACGGATTGACGAACGCCCGCCCCTCGGCGCGGCTGGCGAGCCATTCGCGTTTGAGCTTGTGGTACCATTTGGCTTGCGTATCGCTGTCGTCAATCCAGAGCAAAGCCGGATCGCGCGCGAGGCCTTCCTTCTGCAAATTCACCATCGCCCCATCCTGCCGCAGAAACGCGCGCGCGGCGCTGGCGACGAAGGGCTTGGCCAGGCTCAGCAACGGATTGTTCCAGTAAAATATCTGCGTGATCTCCGTGCGCTTTTCATCCAGCGGCGTAAGGCAGGTGAGCGCCAGCACGCGCGTCTTGCCGGCGCGGATATCTTCCCAGCGCACGCACGGCAGGCGGAACGTGATCTCCGTTTCCGGCGCGCCGCCGAGCACCTTATAGGCATAAGAATTTCCCGATGGCTTGTGGCGCACCATGGAAAAGCCCAAGTCGCGCGGCTCGAACTTCTTTTCCTTGGAGCGCAGATCGCTCCGGCCGCGCCACCACCATTGCGCATGCACGTACGGCCCGTGCGCCGGATCCATCAGGCCGACGACCGCGTGATCGACATGCGCATCGAACACCATGCGATCGACCAGCTTCGGCGCGCCTCCGGCGGCCAGCGTGGAAAAATCCGGCGGCGGCAAAGCCGGCGCGAAATCGCTGCGCGGGTTCGCCGGCGCATAGAGCCAGATCAAACCCGCCTCTTCGTGCAAGGCAAAGCGCTGCACGCGAATGCGCGCGGGATCTATATCCTGCCCCTCCATCAGCGACGGGATCGCCGCGCACACGCCGTCCGTGCGGAAGCGCCAGCCGTGATAGGGGCATTCGACGGTTTGCTGGCCGCCCGCTTCATCCACGATGCGCCCAGCCGAAAGCGGTGCGGCGCGGTGCGGGCAGATATCCCGCAATGCGAACACCGCGCCATCCTTGCCGCGCCCCAACACCACAGGCTCGCCCAGCAGCGTCCGGCGCGCCAGCTTGCCGGCGCGCACTTCGCTGGACAGGGCCGCCAAATACCAAAGATCGCGAAGAAGGTCCGACATCCGCCCGCCTGATACATGAGCAGGCGAGCCACTCAAAGCGCTGGCCGCTACTTCACCAGCCCAACACCGCCGAGGCGCCCCAGAAGCCTGCGGCGCCGACGACGAAAATACACGCGAAGCTGGCCAGCGCGCCTGCCGCATAGGCCAGGCGCTTATGGTGGGGGCAGCGCGCGATCATTCCAGTAATGCAGCGAAACGTCGCCACGGTCGCGGCGCAGATCAGCACGAAGGCCAGGATCAAAATCGCAATTGCGCCGATCGCCGGGAAAAGGGTCAATGGCCGCCTCCGCCAGAGAGCTTCCCGGCGCTTGTAACGCCGGGCAATCTGCGACCCTCGCTGCGCGAATTAAGCCGATTATTTCGCCTCGATTGTGACGGAAAACGTATCGTCCGCGGGTTCGTTGGTTTCCCAGGGCCGGCGCTGTTCGAATTTCAGCACGCCCCGGCCAGCGCGTTCGACAACGAACGTCGTCACTTCCCAGTGATTGCCGCCGGTAAAGCCGGGCTGCTTTTGGGCTTCGCTCGTCGGTCCGCCGGTCGTGCCGGTTTCCTTGATGAAGTCTGGCTTCGCGGCGGCTTTCCAGAGATAGCCCGCTGTCGGAATGCCTATGAGCGCTACCGCGAACGGCGCGCCGACCGTGACCTGAACGGTTTTTCCGTTGTCGGCCGCGGTAACGTGCATCACCGCGCCCGTAGGCGGCGGCGGCAGGGCGCCGTCAGACCGCACGGCGCTGCTCTGCGTTTGACACGCCGCCAGGCCGGCCATTGCCGCAAGTGCGAAAAGAAATGTCCAGCGCATCCATCCCACCTCGTGCGATGAGATTTCGGCGCTTGTGCGGCTCGCGTCAACAGAGTCCGCCCCTAGCGCACCACTTCCCACCTGCGCTAAGCGGTAAGAAACAACAAAAGAAGGGGCCGGCGGCTCCATTGGGGAATAGCATGGCACAGATGGAATCGAGCGCCCAATCGGCGCCGGTGCAGGCAGGCGGCGCCATCGTCACAATTGTCATCTGTTTCATGGTCGCGGTGCTCGAGGGCTTCGACATTCAGGCAATCGGCCTGGTGGCGCCGAAGCTCGCGTCGCAGACGGGCCTCGGCCCGGAACAGCTTGGTCTCGTCTTCTCGATGACGAATGTCGGCCTGGTGTTTGGGGCGGCGCTTGGCGGCGGGCTGGCCGATAAGTGGGGCCGCAAGCCGGTTTTCATTCTCGCTGTTCTGATCTTCGGCCTGTTCACGTTGGCGACCGCTTTCGCCAACGATTATTATTCTCTGCTCATTGTGCGCGTGCTGACGGGCTTTGGCCTCGGCGCGGCGATCCCGAACATCATGGCCATCGCCGCCGAGATCAGCCGCCCTGACCGGCGCGCATCGACCGCGACGATGATGTTTTGCGGCATGCCGCTTGGCGGCGCCGGTTCGGCCATTTTCGTGGCGAACCTGCCTGAGCATTTCGACTGGCGGCTGGTCTTCTATGTCGGCGGGATCGTGCCGCTGGTGTTGGCCCTGCTGATCTGGGTTGGCATGAAGGAGACGCGCGTGGCCGTCACCGGCGAGCAAGCCGCGAAGGCGAACCCGATCCACGCGCTGTTCGGCGAAGGCCGCACACCGTCCACGCTGCTGCTCTGGATCACCTTCTTCCCCACGCTGCTGCTGCTTTACATGCTGCTTAACTGGCTGCCGTCGCTGATGGCGGGCAAAGACCTCGCCAAACCGCTGGAATTCTACGTCGCGGGCCTAAAGATCGGCATGAACGCGTCCTTCACGTTCAATCTCGCCAGCGTGTTCGGCGCGCTGCTGCTTGGCCAGATTATCGACCGGATGGGTTTCCGATGGCCGGCGATCATCTGCTATGCCGGCCTGCTCGGCGCACTCGTTGGTCTGGCGCGCGCGACGACGATCGAGCCGGCGCTGATGTTCGCCGGGATCGCGGGCTTCTTCATCCTTGGCGCGCAATACGCGCTCTATGGCGTGGCGGCGTCCTTCTACCCGTCGTGGGGACGCGGCGCCGGCTCCGGCGCCGTTACCGCTGTCGGACGGGTCGGCGCGATCGTTGGACCCATCGCGGCTGGCGAATTGCTGGCCCAGGGCTTCGATGCTGAGCAGACGATCCTGGCGCTGGCGCCCGCCGCCGTGGTGGCGGGGATCGCGGTTTTCCTGCTCAGCTTCCGCAAGCAGGCGGTGGATTAAAGGAGTGATGTCAGCCCAGCGGCTGACCCGCCTCGATCACGTCGTCCAGCGTGCGCAGCCCCGTACGCGGGGCGCTGACGAGTACGGCCATATTGCCGGGCTGGTGGGTGTTATCCAGCATGCGCTCGTGCGCTTCGGGGATCTGCTCCCATGCGAACACTTCGCTCATGCCCGGATCGATGCGCCGGTCGATCACCAGCTTGTTGGCGGCTGCGGCCTGCTTCAGGTGCGCGAAATGGCTGCCCTGCAGGCGCTTCTGGCGCATCCATAAAATCCGCGCATCGAGCGTGAGGTTGAAGCCGGACGTGCCAGCGCAGATCACCACCATGCCGCCGCGTTTGACCACGAACATCGATACCGGGACCGTCGCCTCGCCCGGATGTTCGAACACGATATCGACGTCCTTGCCGCCGGTGATTTCCCAGATGGCCTTGCCGAACTTGCGCGTCTCTTTCATGTAATCGGAAAACTCGGGGCCGTTGACCTTCGGCAATTGGCCCCAGCAGTTGAAGTTCTTGCGGTTGATCACGCCCTTGGCGCCCATCGACAGCACGTAATCGGCTTTGCTGTCGTCAGAGATCACGCCGATCGCATTGGCGCCGGATACCGCGCAAAGCTGCACTGCAAACACGCCCAGCCCGCCGCTCGCGCCCCAGACCAGCACGTTATCGCCCGGCTTCAGCACATGCGGTTCGTGGCCAAAAAGCATGCGGTAGGCGGTGGCAAGCGTCAGGGTGTAGCAGGCGCATTCTTCCCAGGTGAGGTGCTTGGGCCGCGCCATGAGCTGACGGGCCTGCACGCGGCAGAACTGCGCGAAGGAGCCGTCCGGCGTTTCGTAACCCCAGATGCGCTGGCTG
>JANNOO010000052.1:0-2164 GCA_031399165.1 Alphaproteobacteria bacterium
TATTCCTCCGTCGCGCATATGGGCTTCGTGACGATGGGGATATTCACCGCGACGACGCAAGGGATACAGGGCGGCGTATTCCAGATGATCAGTCACGGCGTCATCTCCGCCGCGCTCTTTCTGGCCGTCGGCGTCATTTACGACCGGATGCACACGCGCGACATTGCGGCCTATGGCGGGCTTGCCGAGCGAATGCCGCTTTACGCCTTCTGCTTCATGCTGTTCACCATGGCGAATGTCGGGTTGCCCGGCACCAGCGGCTTCGTCGGTGAGTTCCTAACGCTCATGGGCGCCTTCCGGGTCAACACCTGGGTCGCGTTTTTCGCGACGGCGGGGATTATCCTGTCCGCCGTGTACGCGCTTTATCTATATCGGCGGGTGATTTTCGGGAAGCTGGAGAAGGCCAATCTGCAAGCCATCGCCGACCTGTCGCCGCGCGAAATCGCGATCATGGCGCCGCTCGTCATTCTCACGCTGGTGCTCGGTTTTTATCCGGCGCCGGTGCTCGACTATACCGCCGCATCCGTCGAAAAGCTGATCTTGAATTACGATGCTGCGCTGGCCGCAGCCGGAAAAACGCAGTTCGCGGCGCAATAGGAACCTAGCAATGCCAGCCGACATCGCCGCACTGATCAACGGATTTGCGCTCGCGCCGGAGGTGTTTCTGGCGATCAGCGCCATCGTGCTGCTGCTTGGCGGCGTGATGCGCGAGGAAACCTCGGCTGGCCCGGTTTCCGTGCTCGCCATCCTTGCGCTGATCCTCACGGGCGCGCTCGTTGCGTTCGCCGAGCCGGGGGCTCGCACGGCCTTCGGCGGCGCCGTGATCGACGACGCCTTTGCGCGGGTGATGAAGCTGCTGACGCTCGCCGCGTCGGCGCTCTCGATCATCCTCTCGCTCGATTACCTGCGCCGCGAGGGCATCTTCAAATTCGAATACCCCGTGCTCATCCTGCTCTCGACGCTCGGCATGATGCTGATGATTTCGTCGAACGACCTCATCACGGTCTATCTCGGCCTCGAACTTCAGAGCCTTGCACTCTATGTAATCGCCGCCTTTCACCGCGATAACGTTCGCTCGACCGAGGCCGGCCTGAAATATTTCGTGCTGGGCGCGCTGTCGTCGGGAATGCTGCTGTATGGATGCTCGCTGGTTTATGGCGCGACGGGTTCGACCTCGTTCGCCCAGATCGCGGTCGTCGCGCAAACCCAGCCAGCCTCGATCGGCTTGATTTTCGGTCTGGTTTTCGTCATCGCCGGCCTCGCATTCAAGGTCTCGGCTGTGCCGTTCCACATGTGGACGCCCGACGTTTACGAGGGCGCGCCGTCGCCGGTCACCGCGTTTTTCTCCGCCGCGCCAAAAGTTGCCGCCATTGCGCTGTTCACCCGTGTCGTTATCGACGCATTCCCCGGCGCGTCCGATCAGTGGCGCCAGATCGTCATCGCGATCGCCGCAGGCTCGATGGCGCTCGGCGCTTTCGCCGCCATCGGGCAGCGCAATATCAAGCGGCTTATGGCGTACTCATCGATAGGCAATGTGGGCTTCGCGCTTGTTGGCCTGTCGGCGGGCACGATTGAGGGCGTGCAGGGCGTCATCATCTATATGGCGATCTACATCGCCATGACGCTCGGCGCTTTCGCCTGCATCATCGCGATGCGGCGGGACGGTCAGTCGGTCGAGGACATTAACGAGCTTGCGGGGCTGTCGCGACGGCAGCCGTTCACTGCGTTCATTCTGGCGATGCTGATGTTTTCACTCGCGGGCATACCCCCGCTTGCAGGATTTTTCGCAAAGTTTTATGTATTCGACGCGGCCATCAAAGCGGAATTGTTCTGGCTCGCCGTATTCGGCGTCGTGATGTCAGTCATTGCGGCGTTTTATTACATTCGCATTGTTATTATCATGTATGTTTACGAACCGGCTGAAAGTTTCGAGCCGATGGCCGGATCGGTTAAATTTGTGCTGGCTCTTACAGGCGCATTCGTGTTGTTATATTTCATAATTCCAAACCCGCTTATCGAGACCGCCGCTTTCGCCGCGCGCTCACTGTTTTAACATGACCCATGACTTTCTAACATGACCCATGACTTTGCCATTTAGACCGACCGTACCAAATGGCCTGCCAGCGGGGTATCGGCTTTCGGAATACGATTCTATCGACTCCAC
>JANNOO010000053.1:0-14665 GCA_031399165.1 Alphaproteobacteria bacterium
CTTCGTTCGACGGCAACACGCCGTCGGCCATCAGGAACGCCGAGGATCGCAGATGGTCCGCCATCACCCGGTGGCTGATCCGGTGCGGGCCGTCCGGGTCCTGGCCCGTCGCGTCCGCGCTGGCCAGCACCAAAGCGCGCAGCGTATCGGTATCGTAATTGTCGTGCTTGCCCTGCAGAATGGCGGCGAAGCGTTCCAGGCCCAGGCCGGTGTCGATCGAGGGGCGCGGCAGCGGCGTACGGGTGCCGGGGGGGCCTTCCTCGTACTGCATGAACACCAGGTTCCAGATTTCGATGAACCGGTCGCCGTCCTCGTCCAGGCTGCCCGGCGGGCCGCCGGGGATCGAGGGGCCGTGGTCGTAGAACACTTCCGAGCACGGGCCGCAGGGGCCGGTATCGCCCATGCGCCAAAAATTGTCGGCGGTGGCGATGCGGATTATTTTCGACTCCGGCAGGCCGGCGATGCGTTTCCACAATGCGGCCGCGTCATCGTCCTCGCTGTAGACGGTGACCAGCAGTTTTTCTTTGTCCAGGCCGAAATCGCGCGTCAGCAGGGTCCAGGCATGGAGGATCGCCTGTTCCTTGAAATAGTCGCCAAAACTGAAATTCCCTAGCATTTCGAAGAACGTATGATGCCGCGCGGTATAGCCGACATTGTCCAGATCGTTGTGCTTGCCGCCGGCGCGGACGCATTTCTGCGAGCTGGCCGCGCGCACGTAGGGGCGCTTTTCGGCGCCAGTGAACACGTTCTTGAACTGCACCATGCCGGCATTGGTGAACAGCAAGGTCGGATCGTTCTGCGGCACAAGCGGGCTGGACGAGACCGGCTTGTGGCCGTTCCGCTCGAAGAAGCTGAGATATTGCTGTCTGATCTCGTTGACGCTGGCCATGAGGCTCCGTTTCGGTTCCGGGCGCGGCCCGGGGATTCGAAACGATATAAAGCAAGCCCCGCCCGCGCCAAGCACACGAACGCGAGCCGCCTCTGCTAATTGGCCGCCCGCAAGCAATAGCGGTCAAAAGAAAAGCGCCGGCCTGCCCGGTCCGCGCGCCAAGGGGCTGGCGAGGCGCGTTTGAACCGAAGCGGGCCGGCGCAACCGGGAGCGAATGGCGGCGCCCCCGGAAACCCGTAATTTTATCTCCGAGGCCTAATCCTCGTCCGCCTCCGGCGAAGCAGCCATCTCCTCTGCAATCAAGCCGGACAGTGCACGAATCTTTTCTTCGACCTCGGCCGCGACGGCCGGGTTCTCCTTGAGGAAGCGGCGCGCCGCCTCCTTGCCCTGGCCGATCTTGGTGTTCCCGTAGGCGTACCAGGCGCCGGCCTTGTCGATCACGCCGCCCTTGACGCCGAGTTCGATCAATTCGCCCGTCTTGGAGATACCTTCGCCGTAGATGATGTCGAACTGCACCTGCTTGAATGGCGGGGCGACCTTGTTCTTGACCACCTTAACCCGCGTCTCGGAGCCGACTACTTCGTCGCGTTCCTTGATCTGGCCGGTGCGGCGGATATCGAGGCGCACTGAGGCGTAGAATTTCAGCGCATTGCCGCCGGTGGTCGTTTCCGGATTGCCGTACATCACGCCGATCTTCATGCGGATCTGGTTGATGAAGATCACCAGCGTGTTGGATTTGTTGATCGAGCCGGTGAGCTTGCGCAGCGCCTGGCTCATCAGACGCGCCTGAAGACCCGGCAGGCTGTCGCCCATCTCGCCTTCCAGTTCGGCGCGCGGCGTAAGCGCCGCGACCGAGTCCACCACCAGCACATCGATCGCGCCGGAGCGGACCAGCGTATCAGTGATCTCCAGCGCCTGCTCGCCATTGTCGGGCTGCGAAACGAGAAGATCGTCGAGATCGACCCCGAGCTTCTTGGCGTATATCGTGTCGAGCGCGTGTTCGGCGTCAACGAAGGCGCAAACGCCGCCGCTCTTTTGCGCTTCCGCAATCACGTGCAGCGCCAGCGTGGTCTTGCCCGAGCTTTCCGGTCCGTAGATTTCGACGATCCGCCCCTTGGGCAGGCCGCCGATGCCAAGCGCAACGTCCAGGCTGAGCGACCCGGTGGAAATGGCTTCGATTTCAACGGACGGGTTGTTGGCGCCCATGCGCATGACCGAGCCTTTGCCGAAGGCTTGCTCGATCTGCTTCATGGCGGCCGACAGGGCCTTCTGCTTGTCGGTTTCCATAGGTTCTACGAGTTTCAGGGCGCCCATCGCCGCACTCCTTATCTGTCGAGTCCTGCGCGCGAACCAGCCCGCCCGCCTTCGTTCAATGGACTCATTTGTACGCTGTTTGTTCCGGGAACGCAAGGGGAACATTGTTGAAAGCTATAAGCGCGAACTCAACGATCTGATTTTTTCCAACGGCTAGCCGCCGCTTTCTTGGCGATCTCAGAGCGCTTGGCCCTGGTGAGGCTCTTAGCGCGCGCCGCCGCCCTTCGCGCCAAGCGCCTTCGCGTTCGGGTCTTTCCCGTCGCCTTCCGGCTCAACATCGCCAACCGCCAGCCTGCCGACATGCACGGCGCGTTGGATCGCGTCGGCGGGGCGCTTCTCGCCTTTAGGGCCCTTCGGCATCGGGCCAATCACTAAGTTCGGCGTCTGTGACAAGGACACCGGCTTCAGTCCTCACCTCGACCTCAACGCCGCTTGCTCGCCATTCGGCCTTTTGGCGAATGGCGTCAGCCGACGACATCATGGTCTTGGTGGCCTCCGCATCCTTGGGAAAGTGCAAATAGAACACGGGGTCGGTCTCCTGCTTTGCACTAAGCATACAGGGAGTGGACGGCCTAGCCAGCCCTTCCAGTTCAAGCTCGGTAAGGTAGCCGCCCGTCGGGAGCGGTCACGAACGGACACGCTGGCGCCCGTCATGGCGTACAGGCGCGCCATGCGCAGGGCTTCGGCGGGGGAATTGGTGTTGTGCGCGAGGTTCCCAAGCGACGATCTCAAAGCGATAGGAGCGCGCCTTGTCGTGAACCTTGCGCGCGGGATTCCATGCGGCGGGATAGCGACCGCAGCGGAAGCCGGCGCCCGCCCGGCGCCTATCTCTGACGGTACCAGATGCCGGCTTTGTTGCGGACGTATTCTTTAACCTCGCCCGTTTCGAGCTTGGTGATTTTCAGGCTGTCGCACCGCATGGAATCATCCGCCGAGTACATCGCGAGCCCCTCGACGTCGCCCCAATCTTCTGCAAGCGCCTCATAGGCGTCCGCACCGGGAACGCCGTCAAAGTGAACGATGTAAGTGGCTTTTGACATGCCTCCCGCCAAGCATGGGATGTGCCGGGGCGCACTTCAAGGCAATCATCGCTCCTCCTTCCGGGTGTTTACGGGCGTGGCTCACCGCACCTTCGGGCGCGCCGATTCGCCCACCTTGTAGTCGTTGCGAAAAAAACTTTTCGACGCCGTCTCGCCGCGCCGTGTGCGTTCGCAAAAGCAAAATTGAAATCGCGGCGGCGGCCGCGCGAGAAACCCTAAATTTCATGGGAAATGCGAACTGCCGCGCGGATCACCTGTCGCTGCGATGCAGCATTCCACGAAATCTATCGCAGTTGCAATATTTCAAGTTTGATACAAAAGCCCGTGCAAAATGTCGCACTTGTGATAAAGTTAGAGCATGCAAACCATACGCACTCACCGTGACTCTCAATGGTTCAGCGTTCTCGCCGTGGTCTTCTTGGCGGGTCTTGGCTTTGGCGTGCTGTTCCAGATCACGCAATCGATCGCAACGACCGCCGAAGCGGCTTCGTTTACGTCCGAACTGTTCTAGCCTCCTAAGCCGTCGCCAATTTCGCCCTATCGACCGGACGGATGTTCAGTCTGCGGACGGCAATCTAAGCGTCGCCCGCAAGCCGCCCAGGTCGGACCGGGCGAACGACAGCGCCCCGCCATAGGCCCGCGCCAGCTCAGACACAATGTTAAGGCCCAACCCGGCGCCCGGCGCAGTCTCATCGAGCCGCGCGCCGCGCTTCAACGCCACTTCCTGTTGCTCGGGACTTAGGCCGGGGCCGTCATCATCGACGTCGATTGTCAGTGGCTGGCCCGGTGCAGACGGCGCAATCAGCCGCGCGGCGACGCGCGCGCGGCCATATTTGCAGGCGTTATCCATCAGATTGCCGACCATTTCCTCAATATCCTGCTTCTCGCCACGAAACACCGCTTCCTTCGGCGCCGTGACCTGGAGGTCCAAATCCTTCTGCCGGCCATACAGTCGTTCCAGCGTGCGCCCGATATCTTCGATCACCGCTTTCACCGGCGTACGCGCGCCGATGGCTTCAGCGCGGGCGGCGGCCTGGGCGCGCTGAAGATAATGTTCGACGTTCCGGCTCATCGCCTCGGCTTGGCGGCCGACGAGATCGGCCAGCTTGCCCTGCTCGCCGCGCGCTTCATTCAGCAGCACGGAAATCGGCGTCTTCAACGCGTGCGCCAGATTGCCGACATGTGTTCGCGCCCGCTCGACCACTTCACGATTGTGATCCAGCAGCGCGTTCAGTTCCTTCGTCAGCGGCGTGATTTCCGTTGGATAATCGTCGTCCAGCTTGGCGCGCCGTCCGCGGCGTACATCGGCGATATCACCGCGCACGCGGATCAGCGGCGCCAGCGCCAGTCGCACCTGCAATAACATCGCCGCGACCAGCCCCACGCCAAGCGCCACCAGCGCTATCACCAGCGTGGTGGTGAACTGGCGCGCATTGGCCAGCGCCGGACGCATGTCCGCCGCCGCGACCAGCGCGATAGGCGCGTTCTGCAATTGCACCATCTGGGCGGCGATGCGCATCTCCTGACCACTCGGTCCCTGTGCGTTGAAAAACATCGTTTGGCCCGGCGACGCGCGCAGGCGTGCGATCATCGGCTCGGTCAGCGGCAATTCCTCGTCCCATAGCGAAGGGGAACGCAGCGCGCCGCCGCCTTCGCTGAGCAGCGACACTTCCCAATAGCGTCCGGAAAACGTCTGGCCGTAGCGCGGGTCGGTCGGCGCCATGGTCATGACCGGCGCCTGCGCCTCGACCGAAACGCCGCCTGCGAGTGTATCGAGCACCACCTCCAGATCGGAATCGAGCGTGTTCAACACGCTTTGCCGGTAGAGCTGTGAAAGCCCAAAACCCGCGATCGTCAGCACCACAAGGCACAGCACCGCCGCCGCGACCACGAGCCGGGCGGCGAGAGATTTAGGCCTGATAACGCGCCAGGGCGGCTGGTTCACACGCTTTGCTGCTCGGCTGGATCGATCAGGCGATAGCCTAACCCGCGCTCGGTGACGATCCGATCCTGCCCGATCTTGCGCCGCAGACGGCCGACGAACACTTCGATCGTGTTCGAATCGCGATCGAAATCCTGATCGTAGATGTGCTCAACCAGTTCTGTGCGCGGCACCACGCGCCCGCGATGGTGCATCAGATATTCCAGCACTTTGTATTCGTGGCTGGTGAGCTTGATCGGCGTTCCGCTGACCGTGGCGCGCGCCGCGCGCGTATCAACGGCGAGCTCCCCGCATTCGATAGACGCGCTGGCATGCCCCGCCGCGCGGCGCAGAAGCGCGCGCAGGCGCGCGAGCAATTCCTCGAAATGGAAGGGCTTGGCGACGTAATCATCAGCGCCAGCGTCAAAGCCTTCGACCTTGTCGCTCCAGCGGTCGCGCGCCGTCAGGATCAGCACCGGAATCTTGATCTCTTTTTTGCGCCAAAACTTGAGCACCGACACGCCGTCGATCTTCGGCAGCCCCAGATCGAGCACGATCGCATCGTACGGCTCGCTCTCGCCGAGGAATTGGCCTTCCTCACCGTCTTCGGCCTGATCGACGGCATAGCCGGCGTCTTCCAGCGCGCTGACCAGCTGGCGCCGCAGATCCGGTTCATCTTCCACGACAAGAACGCGCATGGACTTCTTCCTTTAGCGCAGCACGGCGCCGGTTTCGGCGTCAACGACGAGATCAAGCAGGCGACCGTCCGGCGTCTGCCAACGCAGCAGGTAGACCGCCCGGCCATTGCCGCGCTCCTGCAATTGCGCGCCGCCGCGCAACTGACCTGGAATTTGCGCCTCCACCGCCCGCAGCACTTCGCGCAAAGGCATATGGCGCCCCTCCCGAACCGCGTCGCGCGCATCATCCGGGTTCCAGCTCTGGCCGGGCCCGCCGAACGGCCCGCGCCCAGGACGCTGCGCCTCAGCCGCCGCGCCCGAAAGCGCGGTCAGCCCCAGAGCCAACGCCAGGAGGGTGGATTTGATCCGCATGGCCTCGCTTCTAAGGGGAATGCCCTGAATAGCCGCTGAATGCAGAATAGACGCCCCGTTCATCGTGTCGGGTCAAGCGCTTGCGCGCCTTGGGCCTACCCCTGCGGCCGTGTCGGCGGCTTGTCCCGCCCCGGCCATTTCCGGACGAATTTCTTTAATTCCTCGTCTGGCGGGTCGGGCAGCATGACCTGCAGGCGGACGAACTGGTCGCCATGGCCCCCGACGCCTTTGCCCTTGAGCCGCAGCACCATGCCGGTGTTTGCCCCCGGCGGCACGGTCAGCGTTACCGGGCCGGCGGGTGTAGGCGTCTGGATTCGCGCGCCATCTACCGCCTCGGACAGCGAGATCGGCATGTCCAAATGGATATTGTCGCCCTCGCGGCGGAAATAGGGATGGTCGCGCACTTTCAACTCGACCAGCGCGTCCCCCGGCGGGCCGCCATTGACGCCGCCGCCGCCCTGCGCCTTGAGGCGCAGCGTCTGTCCGGTTTCAACGCCGGGCGGGATCGTCACGTCCAGCGTTCGGCCTTCGCTTAATTGCACCCGCCGGCGCGCGCCTTTGATGGCGTCGAGAAAGTCAATGTCCAGTGAGAAGCGGATGTCGCGCCCGCGCATGCGGCCGTAGGAGGTGCGCGCCCCGCCGCCGCCGGTGAACATATCTGAGAAGATGTCGCCGAGGTCGAACACGCTTTCGCCGCCGGCATTGGCGTATGCGCCGCTGCGCTGGCCGGACGTGCGAAAACCGCCGCCGCCCGCGAATTGTGATTTCTCATTGCCGTCGGCGTCGATCTCGCCGCGGTCGAACCGCGCTTTCTGCTCGGGCTCGGACAGAAGGTTGAACGCGGCGGTCGCGCGTTTGAACCTTTCCTCCGCCGCCTTGTCGTTCGGGCGCACGTCAGGGTGCAGCTCCTTGGCGAGCTTGCGGTAGGATTTGCGAATTTCGTCGGCGTTGGCGCCACGGTTTACGCCCAACGCCGCATAGGGATCCCAGGTCAAGCCACGCGCTCGCGCATCCTTCTGACGCCGTCTCGATCAGGTAGAGCCCAATCAGGTAGAGGTACGGCGGCCAAACGCCAAGCGTTTACAGCCAGATGTTCGATTCTACCCGCATTCCAGCGCCGTAGGTTGAGGATAGTTGCGCCACCCGCACCGTAAACGCGCTCGGCGGCGCTCCAAAATCAGCGGTTTGCTGCGCGGCGGTGTAGATAACGGAGGGCGTGGCGGTCTCGATCATCCGAATCACATCCGGCCCGTCCATGATCTCCACGCGATAAGCCTCTGCCGCTTCCGCCAGCGGCACATCCGCCGCGGCCCAATCGTCGCCCCCGATGCGCGTCCGCCGCACCCAGTTAAGCGTAACGTCGCCGCCGCTCAGCCGCCGTCCGCGCAGATGGACGGGCGCATAAGGGCGCGCCCAGACGCGCGACCATGTGGCGGTGAAGGCCGTCGCGGCGGGATCGTTCGGCGCCAAACCCGCAGGCGCCGCGGCCCAGAACAGCGGCGCGCCGTGCTCATGCGCGGCGGTGGCCAGGCGCACGAGCCGATTGTCCAGTTTCACGATCCGCGCGCCCGCCGGCGTCGGATTGCCCATGGCGCCTTCGGTGCCCAATTGCCCGCGCAGCAGCGAACGAAACTCGTACACTCCCGGCCCGACCAGCGTGATATCGCGCGCCTGTACGATCTCCCAGCCGCCGGCGCCTTCCACCGCAAACGTATTGGCGCCGGCAAACAATGTTTCGTCGTCGACGCTTTCAAGCGCGCCGGCAATCCGGACCTGTATGTAATTGCCCATGTCCCAGCGGCCGACAGGACCGGCGTATAAATCCCATTCAAGCGCACCAATCATTGCCGCCGCTTCGGCGCGTCCGCGAAAACTTGCGCTGGCGAGCGCGGCGCCGGCATACACATCGACCGCTTCCAG
Source organism: Alphaproteobacteria bacterium (assembly GCA_031399165.1). Taxonomy (GTDB): domain Bacteria; phylum Pseudomonadota; class Alphaproteobacteria; order Caulobacterales; family Aquidulcibacteraceae; genus JAKFWI01. The sequence continues at coordinate 8,134 of JANNOO010000053.1, forward strand.
CCAGGGTGTGGAATACGCGCCCGCCAAGGGACGCTCGTCTTCTTCGTCGCCTGGTAATGGCGGAAGATCGAGCAGCGCAAACGCCGGCGCCGGCGGCGCGCGCGTCGCGGGTATCGCCGCCGAACTCGGCGCAGCGACGGCGCGATCAAGCAAGCGCGCCTGACGCGTGAGCCCGGCGCGGCGAACCGGACCTTCTTCAATCGCCAGAACGCGAAAGTCAGTTTCATCAAGAGTCACGCCATCGCCGGCCGCGACCGCCAGCAGCGATGGTGGTAGCGCAATTTCGAGTGTTTCGGTTTCGGCGGAGGCGCGCGCCAGCGCATGCTGCGCGACCGCATCAGCATTGTCAGGCGTTAGCGAAAGCGGCGCGTCAATCGTGCTTACGCCGCGCCCGGCGCAATCGCGCTGCCGCGCCGACACCATCGCGAGCGCGTGGTCGCGCTCCGGATCGATAAAGCGCACGCGCGCTTCTACCGGCGCATCGGCGCCGTCGGCGCGGAGAACCGACGCTCGCCCGCCTTCACCCTGCACCAAATCCTCAAGCACAGCCGCCAAGCCCGGCGTTTCGCCGCGATGGCGGAACACGATCCGCCCTTCCTCTTCCGCCGCGTCGAAATCATAGACGGCCATCAGCGGCTCGATTGCGTCGCGCGCCGCTGCCGGTGAATCCACGACATAGCCGCCGACGACGCCGCCCAGCGCACCGGCATCGGCGTCCATCACGCCAGCCCGGCGGCAGATGTCCTGCACCACCTCGCTTAAACTTGCTGCGCCAGCGCGGCCGTTCAACCAATGCCCCAGCCGCCAGTTCGGCCCATCCGACCAGAGATCGCGGCGCGAGGGAAAGTAGGGAAATGGCCGCGCATCCCAGCACCAGAGGTGGGTGGACTGCGTTTCGATCATCGGCGCGCCGTAGACGGCCGAGACTGGATTGGCGGCGCCGGACCAATAGCGCAGATACGCCTCCAGCGCGCGGCGCTGAATAACGTCGTCGGGCGCCCCGGATGAAAAAGGCGGCGCAGCGCTTTCCGCGCTCTTTGGATCAGTGAACAGATTTGGCGCGTTCGCCCCGTTGTCGATCGCCGCGCAGCCAAGCTCAAGCAACCAGATCGGCTTCGATTCCGGAACCCAGGCAGTCGCCGCGCTTTCGACGCCGCCGGGCCGGTCGATATGCACATTGCTCCACCATGCACGCAAGTCCTTCGGGCGAAACGTCCACGGCTTGCCATAAGCGCCGTCCGTGATCGGCGCTCTTGTTTGCGAAATCCGATCTGCGTTGCTGGCGTAATAGAAATCGAATGTCTCGCCCGCCTCGATCCGTCCCTCGAGATAATCTGGATCATAGCGGCTCGACGCGACCGCGAAATCCGCATGCGCCGCGCCGCCGCGCCAATCTGTCAGTGGTGGATACCAATCAACACCGACGCAATCTATGTTTGCATCGCTCCAGAGCGGATCGAGATGAAAGAACACGTCTCCCGATCCATCCTGAGGCTGGTGTCCGTTGTACTCCGACCAATCCGCCGCATAGGTCAGCGTCGTCGCGCCGCCGACAATGCCGCGCACGTCGGCGGCCAGCGTCTTCAGCGCCGTCACCGCCGGAAAGGCAGATGCGCTACTGCGAATAGTCGTCAGCGCGCGCAGTTCAGAGCCGAGCACGAATGCGTCCACGCCGCCCGCCGCCTGCGCCAGCTTGGCGCAATGCAAAATGAAGCGGCGGAAAGACCATTCGGTGGGGCCTGTGTATGTCACTTCATCGCCAGCGCTTGCGAAATCACCAGCAGCGGCGCTGCCGAAGAACGCGCTGACTTGCGTCGCTGCTGTCGATGTTTTGTCCACCGTACCGCTTATGCCTGGCGCGGGCGTGCATGTGATCCGGCCGCGCCAGGGATAAGCCGGCTGCGCCGCGCCGCCATATGGATTCGGTAAGGAATTGCCTTCTGGCACGTCCATCAGGACGAAAGGATAAAGTCCGACGCGATAGCCACGCGCCTTCAACGCCAGTATCGCCTGCACGACCGAAAAATCCGCTGGCGTGCCGCCATAAGCAGGCCCGCCCTCAACCTGGCTGACGACATGGGCGCCCGCGCGTGTAACGCCTCCGGCGCGCCAGTTGCGCGGGCGCGTTGCCTTGTCGGCCTGCTCCACGCCCGGTTTAATCTGGCAAACACCGCAGCGCAGATCCGTGCCGAACCACGTCACGACCAGCATCACCGATTCAACATTCGGCAAATCGCTGGCGAGTTGATCGAGGGATACAGCGATGTTTGGCCGGTTCGCTTCGGCGTGCATGTTTTCCGGTAATTCTTCGCCTGCGCCAAGCGTGCGGCGAATGACTTCGTTCGCGTACACAAACTCACCGGCGCCGGGGATTAGACAAACGCCCCGCGCCATATCCTCAAGCCGTCCGCCTTCGCTCGGCGTATGGCGCACGATCTCAAACGAAAGCTGCGGCGGTACGTTCCCGAAGCGCTCCAGCAGCAAGTTTTCGAAAACAATGTAGGCAAGACCGCGATAAGCCGGCGCATTGGACGCACCCTCGATCGCTTCGATCAGCGGATCGGCGTCCTGATCCTCCTCGCCAGTGTGCAGACGGTAATTGACCGTGGAGAGGTCGAAAGGCTCGCCATTGGCCCAGGCGCGCGAAATGCGCGCCACCTTGCCTTCACAGAGTCCGACGGCGAACGATAACGAGTACGTGTAGGTAGTTTGCTTCACGCTCCGTTTCGTCAGGCCGCCCTTGCCGCCGCCGGCCGAAATTTTTTCAACGTTAACCTGCTCCTTGAACCGCGCCGCCCAGATCATCTGCCCCGCGAGCCGCACCCGGCCGTAGATCGCCGGGATCGATGCGCCCTCGGTGGAGCCTTGCAGATGCAACCCGGTCATGCGCGGACCATCCGGCGCACGCGGCGTACCGAACAGCGCGTCGTCGATGCGTCCGCCGATCATCGAGCCCGCGGCGCGGCCAAGCGCGGCGGCTGCGCTCGCGAACACGCCGGAGCCGAGATTGGCGCCCAGTGCGCCGCCCACCGTCGTCAGCGCGAGTTGCGCCATGCCGATCCTCCTGGAAACGAAAACGCCGCGCAGAGCTTGCCGCGCCAGAACGGCGTCATGCGGCTTTCAACGACTGCACGGCCCCAATAGGCGTGAATGATCTGATCAGGCGCGGAGACGATCGCCACATGTTTCATCGGTGCGTCAGGTCCCATGCGAAACAACACCACGTCGCCCGGCGCGGCATCACCGATTTCAATTTCAAAGAGCCAGCGCCGCGCCGCTTCAAGCAGCGTTTCACGCCCCTGAAGCTCAGCCCAATCGGGTGTGTAAGGCGGCGGCGTCTCCGGCTCTGGGCCATAAAACGCGCGCCAGACGCCGCGTAGTAGCCCAAGGCAATCGCAACCCGCGCCCTTCACGCTGGCCTGATGCATGTATGGCGTGCCGATCCATGTGCGTGTTTCCGCGACGATGGCCGCGCGCGTCGGCACGGCTATCGATCCGTCCACCGCGACGATCCATTGAGGGGCGTGTTTGCATCCGGCCCCGCCTGCACCGCATCCGGCCCCGGCATGTGCGGAAAGCCGCGAAAATTGGCTGTGTTGCCGAAGCGGGCCGAGCACGTTGCCAGCCGCTTGTCGCAGCCGGCGGCGATCACAAAGCTGTCTCCCGGCGTAATCGTTACAGGCCAAGGCGCAAGAAGCGCGATCGTCGCGACAGCGCCAGCGTAGTGCGCCGCCACATCCGCACTGCCGGCCGCGCTCCACGTCAACACGCCGCGGCTAAACAGGCCATCTGCAAAGGCGTTCAGGCCCGAGGCCGTGAATGTCGATTGATCAATGACGGAAGCGACCACGCCCTCGCCGCGATAACCCGGCGCCGACAAATCCACACCGCACCGCGCATCGCCGACGTCGGCATCGCAGAATCGCGAAAAAACCCGCCCTACAGGCGCGTTCAGCGCCGCTTGCAGGCCACGCAGTTCGGCGCTGAACGCGGTTTCCCCGCGCCGCGCTTCGCCCAATCTGCCGGCGAACAAATGTACGCGCAAAGCCGGCTCGGTCCAGTCGGCGCGCCAGATATCGACGCGCGCACCATCCCAGAGCCCGCGCGCGAGATCCTCCGCGCTGATGCAATCTGAGTTGAGCGCGCCTTCGGCTGACGCCGTGTCGATCGAAAGCCCGAGGCCCTTCTCGATTGCGCCCGCCAGAAAACCTGACTGCGCTTCATACGTGACGCCCGCTACGACCAGATCGCGGTCGTGATCGGTAAAGCCGTACACCGCGCCGTCGCGGCGCGTTAAGCGCCACAAATGCGCAAGCGTGGTGACGCCGCTATCAAGCCGCGCCTGCAGGTCCGCGGGGACAGCGCGCATCAGAGCACAAGCTCAATGAGCTGAATTTGAATCAGCCGCCCAGCGCCGAACGCATCAAGGCTGGCTTCCAGCCGGTCTGAGTCAAACCGCACGGGTGTATCGAACGCGAAGCCGGCGGTGACGGCCTGGCCGGAGACGGGCGCTGCCAGCAATGTCACCATGCCGGTGGCGTAATTGACCGCAAACGCGCTCTCGGAGAGCGCAGCGCCGTTCACCGCAATCAGCACACTGTCTTCAACGGGCTTGCGGATCGGACGCGCATAAGCTTCTGCGCCTTCGCCATAGGTCTTGATAAGTTGAAACGCCGTCTGCACGCCGTTCCCCGTTCCAATTGGCTGATCCAGTGCGCCTGGCGCAGCGGAGGGCAACCCTGAACGGCAATCCGCAAAGTCCCGAAACCGGAAGCCATGAAGCCGGCCGCGGCGCGCTTCGAAGAACGCGATCAGTTCGTGCAGCTCATCGAGCGCGCTGATTGCCCCGCCGACATCATAACGCCGTCGCGCATGCGCCCAAGGCGTGTTGCGCTCCTCGCGTCCTGAACCGAGGGTCACGATCTCGGTTCGCCGCTCCGGTCCGCCGCTGGCGCCGAATGCAAGCTTCAGCGGGAAAAGAACCTCGTGAAATGCGCTCATGAATTGCGCTGACCATGCTGCGCCGCACGCGCGACCTGCGCACTAATCTGGCTTTGACCGCGGCGAATGCTTTCGGCGTCCGCGCCAGCGCCGACGTTGAAATTCACAATCATGGGTGAGCGGGACTCCGTCGCTGGCTGCGTCTGCGATTTGTTGAAAAGCCCATCGACAGCCATCGCGCCAAGCTGACCAAGCACACTGCCGGCGATGTTCCTGAACGGCGATTGCGCGCCGCTCGTCGCGCGGGTCAGGCTGGTTGCGATCTTGCCGGCCGCATCGGCAAATATCTTCTCCAGCCTGTCGGCCGCCTCCTGCCCGTCGCGCGACACAAACGCATCGAGCGCGTCACGAGCTTCTGAAAGGTCAAGCGGCGATGGTGTTTTAGCCATGGATCAATCCGGGAAACGCGACGAAAGCGCCGCAAAGTCGTTGCGTGTCATTGGCGCAGAAGCGCCTGCGCCAGTCAGCGCACGCCACTCGCGCAGCGACAGGCGCCAGAACGCACGCGGTGTAATGCCGAGCGCGACGCACGCATGGGCAAGCCATTCGTTCCAGGGCAGCATGTCAGGCAAACGCCCGTTCAAAGGCGTCGCCGACAGCGCGCGCCGCTTCGGCCAAATCGATACGCGCATTCGCCACCGTTTCGAGTCGCAGCCCGCCCAGCGCCGCAACCACAACAATCAGATCGGCAGCCGACAATTTACTCAGCCGCACGGCAAGCTCTTCTACGGATTCTGCGCCGAACGCGGTCTCAAGCGCCGCGAGCGCGCCGAGCGTCAGGCACAACGTGCGCGGCGCGCCGTCAATAATCAGCGTGACCTCGCCGCGCGGGCCGTTGGCAATCATGACGCGGTAAAACTCAACGCGCCGGCCGAAGCCAGCGACACGGAAAACGCCGCTTCAGCATCGTGATTGCCGGAATAGTCCAGCCCTTCGATCAAGAACGGGCCTTGAATTGTCCCGAAATCCGGGATCACGAGGTTCCAATTCCGCGCGATCTGATTGAAGAACGCCGCCCGCATCTGCGCGTCCGACGCCGCATCCTTGAACACGCCAGCGCCAGTGACGGCGCACGATTTAACACCCGCGCCCGCAATCAGCTCGCGCCACGCATCCGGACTGTCGGCATTCGTGCCATCTACCATGCGCGCATTGAGCGCGATTGTCTTGGCGCGTATGCCGGCAATGGTGGTGAACGCTTCTGGCGAGCCGCCATCGCCTATTTTCAGCAGAACATCGCGGCCTTTTTGTCCGGCCATATTGGCTCCTCACGCAGCTTCGGTAATCGCGCGCAGGCGCATCAGGCCCTGCGTGGCCCGCGCGTCCGGCGAAAGAAAAATGTCGGCATAGACGACGTTCAGCAGCACCAGCGCGCGGCCGGAAACGCTAAGCGCGGCGTTGTGCAGGCAAGCGCGCAGCGCGGCGATGGCCTCTATCGCCTCAGCCTTGCCGCCTTCGCGAGACCAGACGTGTAGCGTGATCGCATGGCTCAGCGCGTCGCTTTCGCTGGACTCCGCAGGCGTCGTTTCCA
>JANNOO010000011.1:0-4169 GCA_031399165.1 Alphaproteobacteria bacterium
AAGCCGTTGAATTCGCGACGCTCGAATGGGTGGACTGGTTCAACAACCGCAGGCTTCTCGAACCGATCGGCAACATCCCGCCCGCCGAGGCCGAAGCGAACTACTATGCAGCACAGGAACCAACCGCTATGGCGGCGTGACTAAAACCCGGATGCCTCCGAGATCCCCGGGGCGGTTCACATCATCGAAGGCGGACCTGCTGATCATATCGCCGCGATCCAACGCCACCAGTTGGACATCGCCTTCCTGACCGTTGAACCGCTCGCAGCCGATTGCGACCAGATGCATTTGTGGAACGAGCGAGTCTACGTTGCTTTACCGATCGACAACAGGCCTGTCGCTCAGGCGGAGGTGTCGTGGCGGGATTTGCTCGGTTCGAACTTCCTCGTCAGCGAGGTCGATCCCGGCCGGGAGATCCATGACTATCTTGTCATCTCGCCGATCTCGGTCAGCCTCCGAGCGTCGAGCGCTACCGCGTCGGCAGGGATAATCTGATGTATCTGGTCGCCATGGGTCAGGGGCTCACCCTCGTTCACGAAGCCACGCGATTTCATGGCGTCGACTTCCGACCGATTGTTGCCGCGCGGTCGCCGTCGATCGCGTAGCGAAAGTTGATGTTGGCGAGATCGACGCCGCCGGCGATCGGGCGCGCGGCTTCGGCCTGGGCATTCTGGCGGCGTAGCGCGATGAGCTGATGCTGCGGATACTGCCAAGAAATTGACGCCATGTAGGCATCGAAGATTGACCACGCGCCATAGGCTGCGCCCGGCGCCTGAAGCACTTCGCGAATGCCGGCGTCTTCGATGTCAGAGACGTCAAGCGCGATGGTCGCGCCGGGGGAGGGGTCAAGTGATGGAGGTGCGAAGCTGTAGATGAAGGTTCGGGTCATAGCGCCAGCGCCCGCTTGAGATCATCGTGCTCAAAGGCGCTGGCCATCCGGGTAATCTCTGCAGAGCGGGCGCCGGCCGCCTTGGCGGTTTCACGCCACGTCGCGGTTACGGTCGCGACCTCTTTGATGATTGCTCGGGCCTGCAGCAGTGTGAGGCCGAAGAACTCCGAAGCCGCCTCAAGCAGGTCAAGCGAGCAGGTGCCCTCGTCGAGGTCGATGTTCGTCGTCAGCACACGCGCCTTGAGGTCGGTGGGCACAGGATTGAGGTCATAGGCCGGAGAAAGAGACCATCCCGCTTTGCCGAGCCAAAGGAAACCATGGTTGCGCAGATGATCGTCGACATTGGAAATCAGCACGTTGAAGACGACGCGCCGATAGAGGGCATGAGCGTCGGTCTTCCCCTGCGCACCATGTTGCGTAAGAGCATCTACGATCTCTGGGTAGCTGCCGCGCTCACCGTCCTTGGCGCCCATCATCGCCATTGCAGATAGGAAAGGAGTGCGGATCGGGCCGGCGCGATCGAAGCGCCGCGACAGCATCACCGCCTTGCCGGCGACCTCAATCAGCTCGTGGTGAGGGGTGGTGATGCCGGCCTGGTCAGCCAGCCGCAGCGCAATCTCCTCCCACGTCTCCATGCTGTAATCGTCGGTCTCTTTCGGGAATTTGGCGATGGAGAGGTGCCCGTGCTGGTCGATGACCGACGCTTTCGGCCGCGCGCCGCCTAGGGAGGAGCCGGGGGCGAAGATGAGTTGAAGGTCCTCGTCCGTTTCCTCGTCCCGGAGGATCCGTTCAGTGATCTGGAGCAGCCGCCTGAGCTCGATCAGAGCAGGGACGCCGGCGCGGATCGGCGCTTGGAACGCCTCTTCGCCTGCCCAGCGGAATCTTAGGGCACCAAGGCGGGTCTCGTCGGCGACGCCGAGCAGGTAATCGCTTTCCGCAAGGGTGCGAACGGCGCGGCCTTCGCGTTCGGCAAGACGGCGCTCGGCCCGCTGCATCAGGCGGCGGCCCCATGTATCGGGCGCGGAGTCTCCGATAGAGCCGAAAGTCACTAGTCCGGCAGGAGGGGCGAAGGCGCCACGGGTCAGGGTAAGAGCGGGCTCGAGCGAGAACCGGTCGGGATCAACGAGCCAGGCGCCATCATACTCGAAAAGGATAGTTTCCGTGCCGCGGACGCGATTGCTCCTGGCCAGGCCAATGGGGCGCGGGCGGCCGTCCAGGTCGATATGCACCTCAAAGTCAGCCATCGCGAGATGATCCGGTTGTTCGCTTGAGATGGACGTGCTTGGGCAGTTCGGCGCTGGCCAGCGCTTGTCCGACTGTGTCGTTGCCGATGTCGGCGATCTGGCCCAGACCGTCGAGCAGGCCGAGCGCCTGAAGGACGCCCGCATAAATGCCGATACTAACATTGGTGTCCCCGGCCTCGACCTTTTGCAGGGTCGAGCGGGACGTGAAGGCGCGCTCCGCCACGACAGCCATCGGCAGCCGCCGACGCCGACGGGCATCGTGGATGTCGGCCCCGAGCTTGCGCAGGGCGCGCCGCACAGCGGCGGGAGGGTTGTGTGGTGTAGGCATTTGGAACCTTCGCACTACAGATCGACGGAATATGTAGCACGAAGATTACAATCTCCCTAGCCCTCGCGCGAAGGTCAGTCATTGAGAGAAGGGATGGCGGACGGGCCCGTGACGGTATAATTTCGGGGAGGCTAAATCGTGGCCGGCGTAGTGCAGCATAGAGGCGGCGGCGCGGGCAGAAGCGACTTTCGGAGTGATGTCGGTGCGGTGCCTGCCGATAAATGCGAAACCATGGTTTTCGCGATCTTCTAAAAAAACCAATGATTTCAGAGGCCAGTGCTCTTGACGGTCTATATGACGGTATGCGGAAAATCAGAAATATTTAACTATGAAAATCAACTTCTTAGTGTTGATGATCGAGTGGGTTCCGCCGTCCGCGACGAGCGTGACGCCGGCGGCGTCAATAGTCCCGACAAGCTCCGCGCCGCCATCGCGCGCAAGCCGGCGTCCAGGGCGAAGAGGCGAAGCCGTCCCTTGACGCCGGCGCGCACGATGGCAGGAGACCCGCATCAGGGAGCGGTGCCCAAAGGGCGAAGACGCGCCTTGGGACTGGCGAAGCCGCGCGGCTTCGTGCGTCAGCACAAGCGCCCGGCCGCCGCAGGCGGCGACGCCCAGGCCGGATATCGATTAGGCTTAACCATAAGGAAAATTGCAATAAAACAGGTTATAACCTATCAACTGGCTATTAGATAAGGTCATACCCTGTGAAAGCCGCCCCAACCCTGGCGCGCCGTCGGCTCGATGAGCGCCTCAAAGCCTTTGCCGGCCTTGGGGCGGCTCCCCCATGGGCTGGGTCCGCGCCATTCGCGACGCTCTGGGTCTCACCGGCGCCCAATTGGCCCGCCGCCTCGGCATCCGCCCCGCCAGCCTCTCCGGGCTTGAGAAGAATGAAGCGAAAGGCGCCGTCACGCTCGCCACCTTGAAACGCGCCGCCGAAGCGCTCGATTGCACCCTCGTCTATGCGCTGGTCCCCAATCAGAGCCTCGATGCGATGGTCGAGGAGGCGGCCAAGGCGGCGGCGAAAAAAGAACTCGCCGCAGCACTCCACACCATGGAGTTGGAAGCCCAAGGCGTACGCGCTGGCGACAAGCGCGAGATGCTGGCGGCGCTCGCCGCCGACATCTCTGACGGCAAGCGTCTCTGGGGCTGACTCGCATGAGTGATGATCCGTTTCAGGCCGACGGTGCGGCGACGCCGCTTACGCCGGACGAGCGTCTCGACTTGAAGCTCAGCTATGTGCGCTCCGGCGCGAACTGAACGAGGCGAAGCGCTCAACCTACTTGCCCGTCTGGCGCTGGGCCGGCAAATACAGAACCAGCGCACGCAATCTCGGCGTCGATTATTGGACCATCGAAATGGCGCTGCGCCAGCGCTTGATGACGCGCGCTATTGGGTGGAGCACAAAGCCTATCCGACTGACGAGATCGCCGTGTGCTTCCACCACGCTCGTCGCCATCCATCCGTTTCCCAACGGCAATGGCCGCTGGTCGCGCCTCGCCGCCGACCTGCTTGCGCTTCAACTCGGGCAAGAGCGCTTCACTAGGGGGGCGGGGTTCGATCGTGGCGGCGTGAACCGCCCCGGGGATCTCGGAGGCATCCGGGTTTTATTCACGCCGCCATAGCGGTTGGTTCCTGTGCTGCATAGTAGTTCGCTTCGGCCTCGGCGGGCGGGATGTTGCCGATCGGTTCGAGAAGCCTGCGGTTGTTG
>JANNOO010000058.1:0-1659 GCA_031399165.1 Alphaproteobacteria bacterium
TGCGGCGCTATTGATGTTGGCGTCTATCGGCTTGCGCGCCAGCCACAGGGCGACGGTCAGTTTTTCGGGCGCGTCCGGCTTCAGTTCGCGGTATCGCTCGACGGCCAGCCCTTGCGCCGCCAGCCATTCCGTCACCTGCGCTCGGTCGAAGCCGAGGCGGCGATGCGCGTGGTTCTCGCGCAGGAATTCCAGATCGTGCGGCGCGAAATCGGCGATCAGCAGCCGCCCGCCGGGCCGCAGCACGCGCGCCGCCTCCGCGATGGCCTTCGCCGGATCGTCGAGGAAATGCAGCACCTGATGCAGCGTGATGGCGTCCGCCGCGCCGTCCTCCAGCGCGAGGTTGAAAATGTCGCCGAGCCGCACCTGCGTGTGGGAGAGGCCGGGCTTGTCGAGCCGCGCGCGGGCGTAGGCCAGCATGTCCTTGTTTACGTCGATGCCGAGGCCGCGTTTGGCGTGCGGCGCAAACAGCTCCAGCACGCGGCCGGTGCCGGCGCCGAGGTCGACCAGCAGATCGAACGGGCCGGGGCCGAGCGCCTCGCGCATCGCCGCCTCCACCTCGTCCTCGGCCACGTGCAGCGAGCGCAGGCGATCCCATTCGGCGGCGTGCTCGCGGAAATAGCTCTGCGCGGTCTCGAAACGCTCGCCGCGGATGGTTTCGGCGCGGGCTAGATCGCGGGTGATGACGGGGTCGGCGGGGTTCAGCATATCGAGCAGCGCGCGGGCGAAACCGGCTTCCGGGCCGCTGGTTTTCAGGCGGAAGAACACCCAGCTTCCCTCGTGGAAGCGCTCGATCAGACCGGCTTCGGCGAGCAGTTTCAGGTGGCGGGAGACGCGCGGCTGGCTTTGCCCGAGGATTTGCGTGAGGTCTTTCACGTTCAGCTCGTGCGCGGCGAGCAGAACGATGAGCCGCAACCGCGTCGCCTCAGCGGCGGCGCGCAATCCGGTCAGAAGCTGGCTCGACGAGACAAGCGGCATCGTTCGCATCCATTGCATATAAGGATATGTTTATATGTTTTGGCGGCGGGATGCAACGAGTTTGTGGGCACCTGAATTTTGTTAGCCGGGAGAATCATGATAATTATTAAGCTTGTGTTCGCGATTCGTTCGTGTCTAATCTAATCTAATCTATGGAGGATTGCGTGAATAACGAACCAAAATACCCGTTTGATCGATCAAAGTTTAAGGATGTTGTTCATTACGTGTGCGCTCAGTGTCAGCCTAATGAGCTAGGCAATGTGAAACTGCATAAAATTTTGTATTTTTCCGATATGATAAAGTTTGTTTCCACTGGAAAGCCTATGACAGGAGTAGAGTATCAAAAGCAGCAATTTGGCCCCACTGCTAGGTATTTAAGCTCAGCTTTGCGTGAGCTTAAGAATGAGGGCAAAATAAAGATTGAGAAAAGAGATTACTTTGGTTTCGAAAAAACAGACTATATCTCAATCAAATCGCCTCAGCCAGGATTAACCAACGAAGACGTGCAAATCATAAACGATGTAATTGCGTTTGTTTGCCAGAGATCAGCAAGGGAAATTAGTGAGTTAAGCCACAATGCGGCGTGGGATGCGGCATGCCTTGGAGAAAATATTCCCTATTATTCAGCATATGGTTTGGCGCCGGTTGAAGTTACGGATGCAGATCTAGAAATTGGCATGAGAG
>JANNOO010000015.1:0-16970 GCA_031399165.1 Alphaproteobacteria bacterium
GCGCGGCGTTGTGCAGGCAAGCGCGCAGCGCGGCGATGGCCTCTATCGCCTCAGCCTTGCCGCCTTCGCGAGACCAGACGTGTAGCGTGATCGCATGGCTCAGCGCGTCGCTTTCGCTGGACTCCGCAGGCGTCGTTTCCACGCGGCCGATGGTCAGGAACGGGAAGATCGGATCGGCCGGGCGGTTGTCGTGCAGGCGTGCTGGATTGCCCAGAACAGCACGCACGCCCGCATCCGCGGCGGCAGCTTCACGGATCGCCGCCAGCAGCGCACGTTCGGCGCTCATAGCATCTCCTCCTCGCAATTCAGGATCAGAATTTCGCCACGCGGGTCGGCGTCGGCGATGCTGGCGATACGCAAGGCGCGCTCGCCCCAAGCCACCCGCCAATCGGGCCTAACGTCACGGCGCATGCGGATTTCCGCGCGATAACCAGCGCGCGCGGCTGATCCGTCGTAGACCGCAACGCCGCTCGCGCCTGACGCGCTTATCCCCGCCCACACTTCACCGGCAGAGACATACTCGACGGTGGCGCCGCCGATATTGTCCCCGGTTGATTCTGGCCGCAGCAAGGTGATCCGCGCGCGCAGCCGGGCCACGGTGTCGGCGCTCATAGGCGCAAGGTCCGGAATGGGCCGATCAGCGTACGCGCTGCTTCCGGCAAGGCGATTGCGCCCCCGCGATCATCGTAGGCGGCGGCGAGCGTAAGGCGCACCGCCTGGCGCAGCGCTTCGGGAACGTCCCCCGCGTCGCCGTAGCCCGCATCGTACTCGATCTCGATCCCGGCGATCGCCGCAGGTGATGGCGGCGACTGGCTGAAGCCCAGGCGCGGCGGATCGTGCGCGGCGTCCAACGCATAGATTTCTGCTGGAACAACGCCGCCGCTCACGCGAATGGCGTGCACTGTTGTCGCCGGCGCCAGGCGAAGGCGCACCGCGCCGTTAAGATCAAAATACCAAGCGTCTTTCGTCTCGATCACGCGCCGCGTGATCAGCGCCCGTCGCGCATAAGCCTCAACGGCCTCGCGCGCGGCCGTGATCAGCGACGTGATAAGATCGTCCTCCGCGCCGTGGTCGACACGGAGGAACAGTTTGCCTTCGGCGAGCGTGAGAGGCTCACTCGCAGGAGGCGTCACCACAGTAATGGACATCAGGCTTACGAAGCCGCGAATTTCATCAGCTTGACGGCGTCGAAATTCTGCACGCCTCCGCCCACGCGCTTGGTGACATAGAACAATACGTAAGGCTTGGCCGAGTAAGGATCGCGCAGCACGCGCACGCCAGCGCGATCGACGATCAGGTAGAACCGCGCGAAATCACCAAACGCGATCGAATGCGCGTTTGCAGCGATGTCAGGCATATCTTCCAGTTCGGTTACGGGATAGCCAAGAATGGTTGAAGCCGCGCCCGCATCCGAAGGCTGCCAGATATAGCTGTCATTGGCGTCCTTCAGCTTGCGCACGGCGGCCAGCGTTTTGCGGTTCATTGCAAAGCGCGCGTTCTGGCGGAATTCTGCGCGCGGCGTGTAGATCAGGTCGATCAGCTTCTCGACCGGATCAGTGCTGGCGAAGGCGCCCGCGGCGCCCGAGGGCACATAGCCGACCTTGCCCCAAACATGGCTCGTCTCCGCCACGATGTTCGCAGCCAGCAGAAAGCCGGTTGGCTTGTCGGATCCATCGCCAGTGACGAACGCCGCCCGTTCCTGGCCGGCGAAGGCGTCTTCAACTTCGCCTGCGATCCATTCCTCGATGTTGACGTAGGAATCATCCAGCAACGTCTGCGTCGCCGCCAAATTGGCGTAGAGTTCGGCAGTTGGAAATTCCAGCATCGACAAGGTCGGCGTCGAGGTTTGCGTGCGCGCGCCGGTCTCGCTGACCCAGCCCGTGCCGGCGGCGGTGACTGAGATCGGCTTCTTGAATACGTTGCCGCCCGTCGTGCGCACCGTCGCGATCCCGCGCATCGGCGACACCACGCGCAGGCGCGCTTCGATCAGGCGATCCAGTTCCGGCGGGGCGGTATAGCCGCCATCGGCGTCCGCGCCGACAGACAAAGCCTTGGCTTCGATCTGCGCCAGGCCACTTTCATCGCCCTTCCGCAGATACGAATTCCAGGCTGATTTGCGTTCGGACAGAATTGGCGCTTCCGCTGCCAGCGCCGGGCGGCGCTGCGCCAGCGCCATGCGCTCCATCTGCTGCTTGTTTTCAGCAACCGCGGCGCCGATGCGATCGACTTTTTCCTCCAGTAGCGGATCAGGACGACCCGCAGCGATGCGATCCAGGCGTTCATTATTGCTGGTCTTGAATTCCTCGAACGCGCGCCGAAGCGCTTCATGCTCGCCGCGATCGGCGACCATCTTGGTCTCTTTTTTCAACGTCATGCTCCTAAGGCAAAAACGCGGGCGAACCCGCTCGGGCCAGCCGCGCCAGCGGCAACATCGGGAAGTCCACAAGCGAGACTTCAACGATTTCAATTTCTGTCAGTTCGCGGCCCCTCTCGCGCCGCCGCGCGCCGCGCGTGACAAAGCCGATCGACAGGCCGTCAACGCCGCGCGCGATCAGCTTGCGGGCCAGCGGGGCGCCGGGCAGCGAGAAATCGATGTGCCCGCGCACATAAAGCCCGCGGCTGTCTTCTTTCAGCTCAACCCACCGGCCGGCGACGAGACGCGGATCGTGGCGCACGTACAAAGGTATGCCGCCGCGCAGGAGCGCCAGGGACGCGCGAAATGCGCCAGCGCGGACGACATCGCCAGAAAGGTCCGCCACGCCGAACAGCGAGGCATAACCCTCAAGCGCCAGCGGCGCAGGTTGCGCCGCCAAGGCTAAATTCATTTGCGGTCAAGCCGCCGTTCGATGCGGTCGAGCGATGTTTGCGCAAGACCCATTTGAGTTTCCAGCCGAGCCAGCCGCTCAGCGACCGGCAACTGCGCCTGCAGCCGCGCCTCGATCTCGTCGAGCCGCGCCGACGCACGCCCGGCCCACAGGAGCGCGCTCGCGGTTTGCAACGTCAGCGCCGAAATCACGGCGGCGACGATGCGCATATCCAGTTTCATCAATCGTGATCCACGCCCGCCAGGCGGCGCTTTTCGCCCGTGTCCAGAAAGCTCGCCGCATGCAGCCGCGCCCAGAGCGCATCGCGTTCAGCGGCAAGCGCGGGGATCGAGTCATGATCGACGCTGATCGACGCGTGACCTTCCCAACGATCGCCGATCCAGTTCTCCACCGCGCGCGCCGCCTTCAGCACAAGCGGCAGGATGGTCTGGCGCCAGAACGCGAGATTGGCTTCGCGGTAATTCGAATACGTATTATCGCCCGGTATGCCGAGCAGCATCGGCGGCACGCCAAACGCCAGCGCAATGTCGCGTGCCGCGGCGTAGCGCGCCTGAATGAAATCCATGTCCTGCGGGGTAAGGCTCATCGGCTTCCAGTCGAGCCCGCCTTCCAGCAAAAGCGGTCGCCCCGCATTGGCCGCGCCCATATGCGCCTCTTCCAGTTCCGCGCGCAGGCGCGTGAACTGATCCTCGCTCAGCCGGTCTGCGCCATTGGCGCCGGAATAGACGAGCGCGCCGGAGGGCCGCGCCGCATTGTCGATCAGCGCCTTGTTCCAGGCGCCGCCGGCATTGTGGATGTCGATGGCGTAAGCGGCAGCCTCCATCGGCGATTGGCCGTACCAATCATCGGCAGGCGAAAATAATTTCAGATGCAGGATCGGCGAGCGATCGTTCAGCGGATCGCGTTCGTAGCGTGTAACCTGCGCGCCGGCGCGATGCTCCCAACCGATCGGCCAGCCGCGCGCGCCCGGTATCACGCTCATCCGGTCAGGCCGCAACACATAAAGCGCGCGCGGCGCCTCTTCGGTAAAGCTCACCGCTTCAAGGAAGCTATTCCCCGCGACTTGCAAATGACCGAAAAACGCTTCGAGCAATTCTGCGCCGCTCTGCTCCGGGTTAGGCGCGGCAAGCAAAGCAGCCAGCGGGTGATCGTCCGGCGTGACGCGCAAGCGTATGCTAGCGGCGGCTTCCGCGATCAGGCGCACGCAGCGATACGCAATCGCGTTGCGGCCATAGCCTTCGCGCGCAAACGCCAGCACATCGCGCGACGACCAGGTCGGCCGTCCCAGCGCGTGCCAGGTGATGTATGTAGACGGCGCACTCTTACGATCGCGCAGGCCCAGCCTGCGCAGCCAATCCAGCATCATTGCTCCTGTGGTTCTAAATTCGGCTGACGCGCGGCCGCGCCGCATCAATCAGCAATTCGGTCAGCGCCCATACCAGCGCATCGAGCCGGTCCGGACTGCCGGAATAGTCCGGCGCGCCGAACGAACACATTTCATCTTCGAGCGCGGCGAACACGCCGGCATGGACGACACGTCCCTGCTCATAGAGCAAAGCGATCGGCTCAGCGCGCCCACGCTTCCCCACCTGCGCGCGCACCAGACGCACGACCATATCAGGCGCAGCCTGATGCAGCACGGTGCGCACCATCTCGCCCCCGTTGTTCGCTTCGGCGACAATTACGCTTGTCCCCAACGCACGCGCGAGCAAGGCAGCGCGATCGGCCCAGGCGAGCGGTGTCAATCCCTGAGCGCTTGCATCGGCCAGTACAATTCCGTGCAAATATTCGCCCAGCCGGTAGCCGCCCGCGGCGACGATGCCGCAGGCATCACCATCCAGGCCCGCCGGCGGATCGACCGCGACGACGATGTGATCCAGCGCCGGATAAGCGCTCACGCGGCGCGTCTCAATATCTTCGCGGCGCCATAGCGCGCCTTCGGGATCGGCGATAATCTCGCCATCCAATTCCTGACGCCCATACGACGTTCCGCCCCACCGCGCCGCCATCTCCTCCACAAAGCCCGGGGCCAGGTTATATGCGTTCGCCTTCGTTGGGCTGCGCGACACCTGCGTCGTACTCAACCCGACCAAGCGCTTGAGTGCGGCGATCGGTTTAGGTGTAGTCGTTACTACCGCCTGCGGATTTTCCCCGAGGCGCAACCCAAGCTGCAATAGCGCCCAGGTTTCTTCAGCCTTGTCCCAAGCGCAAAATTCATCGGCCCAAGCGGCGTCGAATTGCGGCCCGCGCAGCCCTTCCGGATCGGCGGCTGACAGCGCATGCGCCTCCGCCCCGTTTGACCAGATCACCCGGCGGCGCGAGGCCTCGTAGTAAGGCGGCGGCGCACTCAGCGCCCGCAGGCCGCTGGGCCCATCGATCATCACTTCACGCACATCGTGGAACGTCGGACCGATCAGGGCGATTCGGCGCTTGCCTCGTTGCTCGACCTGTTCCCGCACCCACTCCGCGCCAGCGCGGGTCTTGCCGGCTCCCCGGCCACCCAGAAGGACCCATGTCCGCCACCTGCCTTTCGGCGCGGCCTGATTCTCGCGCCGCCAGAACCACCATTGCCTGAACAGCTTGGCCCACTCAGCCGGGCTCAGTATCCTCATCAAACAGAGGATCAAGGCCTTGCTCGTGTCGAAAGCGATTAATGCGAAGTTCAAGCTCCCGGCGGAATGCCTCTCCATCACGCTCCGTTTCGCCAGACCGCAACGCCGCCTTGGCTTGTTCGTGCCACGCCTCCAGCTCGATCGCGGCCTTAGCGATGGCCGAAAGCGCCTTGGCGCGCCGCTCGGCATCCTGCGCTTCGCCCGCGGCCAGCGCG
The DNA here is from genome assembly GCA_031399165.1 of Alphaproteobacteria bacterium. Taxonomy (GTDB): domain Bacteria; phylum Pseudomonadota; class Alphaproteobacteria; order Caulobacterales; family Aquidulcibacteraceae; genus JAKFWI01. Next base: position 5,653 of record JANNOO010000015.1, read on the forward strand.
TCTTCGGCCTCCGCCAGCGCGCGGCGCCAGCGGCCTTCGCGCTCCGCAAGATCGGCGGCAAGAAGTGAGGACGAGGCAGCCTGTTCGGCCGCCCCGCCGTGTTGATCGGCTTTTCCGGGCATGACGCATATTATGCCCGGCAGCGGTCCGGTCGGATAACTTTAGCGCGAGGGACCCTAAGGCACTTGTGTGCGTTAGGGTTTTGGGCGCGCTCGTCGCTGGATATCGGGCCGCTTTTGCTGCATGTCGATCACCAGCGACAGATTTTGGCCACGGCCATAGGGCAAGCGGCGCGGATGCGGAGTGCGTCGTGAGTGAAAAGAGCGGCATAGATTGGGCGAAAGAAAAGGCGCAAGCGGCCAAAGCCCGTATGCATGCCCTGTTGGAGCAACGCTCCAAGGTCACGATCGGCATGGCGGCGGCCGCTGGCGGCGGCGTTGCGCTGCTGGTTGTGCTGGGGGCCTGGGCGTGGCTGTTCATCGGCCTGCCGAAAGTACCCAACGCCGAAGCGCTCTGGGCGATGAACCGCCAGCCCGGCGTCACGTTCATCGGCGATAAAGGCGAAGTGCTCGGCGTGCGCGGGGCGTATTATGGACAGGGCGTAAGGCTCAGCGAATTACCGCGCTACGTGCCGGAAGCGTTTCTGGCGATTGAAGACCAGCGTTTCTATGAGCACAGCGGCGTTGATCGCCAGGCTGTGCTGCGCGCCGCGTTGTCCAACTTGCTCAGCATGCATACACGCCAAGGCGGCTCCACGATCACGCAACAGCTTTGCAAGAATCTTTTCCTTACGCCGGACCGCACGATCCGCCGCAAGCTTCAGGAAATGATCCTCGCCAAGCGCGTTGAGGACAAGCTCACCAAGGATGAAATTCTCGAGCTTTATCTCAACCGCATCTACATGGGTGAACGCGCCTACGGTATCGATGCCGCGTCGCGGATCTATTTCGGCAAACCAGCTACGCAATTGTCGCGCGCAGAAGCCGCCATGCTCGCCGGTCTTCCCAAGGCGCCATCCGCGTACGCGCCCACCCGCGCATTCGCGAAGGCCACGGAGCGCCAGCGCTTAGTTCTCGGCACGATGGTAACGTCTGGCGCGCTGACGAAAGAGGAAGCGCAGGCCGCCGCTGGCGAGCGGATCAAGATTGCCAAGTCGATCTCCCGCGAAAGCGACATGGGTTACGTGTTCGACATCGCCACCGAAGAAGCGCGCAAGCTGATCGCCCAGCCCGTGGCTGACATGGTCGTGCATGTCACCGTTGATCCGGACATCCAGACCGCCGCGTCAAAGGCGGTTCACACGCTCCTGCCAAAGCCCGGCAAAGACAAGAAACAAGTGCAGGCCGCGATCGTCACCGTCGATAAGGACGGCGCGATCAAGGCTATGATTGGCGGGCATTCCTACACGGAAAGCAAATTCAACCGCGCCACTCAGGCTCAGCGCCAGCCAGGTTCAGCCTTCAAGACGTTTGTTTACGCCGCCGCATTTGAGCAAGGCTACGACGCCGACACGGTGCGCTACGACGAGCCGGTCTCTATCAACGGCTGGCAGCCCAAGAATTATTATGGCGATTTCCGCGGCGCAGTAAGCTTGCGCACGGCGTTCGCGCTTTCGATCAATACGGTCGCCGCGACGGTTGGCCATGAGATCGGTGAAGGCCGTGTTGTCGCTCTGGCGAAACGGTTCGGCATCCAATCTGATCTGCCCGCCGTGCCTTCGATTTCACTTGGCTCCTCGGGCGTGTCGCTGATGGAGATGACGGCGGCCTACTCGACCTTCATGCGCGACGGCCGCCGCGCGAATGGCTACCTGGTTCAAAGCGTGGAAAACGCCCGCGGCGATGTTCTGTACGATCGTCCGCCCGTTGAATATCAGCAGGTTTACGATTCCGACCTCACGCGCCGCATGAACGGCATGCTCGGTCGCGTCGTCGTGGCTGGCACCGGCACCGGCGCGCGCCTTGCCGACCGGCAGACCGCCGGAAAAACCGGCACCAGCTCTGATTGGCGCGACGCGTGGTTTATCGGCTATACTGCTGATTACACAACCGGCGTCTGGGTCGGCTATGACGATTTCACGCCCATGGCACGCGTCAGCGGCGCTACGCTGCCGAGCACGATATTCAGATCGGTGATGACGGCGGCGAGCCGCGGTTTGCCGGCCCGGCCGCTGCCCGGTTACGACCTTCCGGCGCGCCCCGAACGGGATTTCCAACTCGCTACGTTCTACGATGCGCTCAGCGCCGCATTCGGCTTTGGCGATAAAGACAGCGACGAACCGGCCGACATCACGCAATAACACGCGATGGCCGGGCCAATTCTTGCGCAATTAAAAAACACGCGCGTGCTGCTTGGCGGCGCGGCACTGTTCACCGGCGTCGATCTCGCTGTGAGCAAGGGCGACCGCGCGGCGCTGGTCGGCTTAAACGGCGCGGGCAAGTCCACGCTGATGCGAATCCTATCAGGCCAAATCGAAGCCGACGGCGGCGAGCGCACGATTGCCGCCGGCGCCACGATCGGCATCGTACCGCAGGAACCGGACCTCGCAGGATCCGCCACTCTGCTCGATTATGTGGTTGCCGGCTTTTCGCCCGATCGCCCGGTTCCGCTGCACGAAGCCGAAGCGGCGCTGGAGAGCTACGATCTTGATCCCTCCCGCGCGCCAGATGGCCTTTCCGGCGGGGAACTCCGCCGCGCGGCGCTGGCGCGCGCCTTCGCCGCGGCGCCGGACATCCTGCTGATGGACGAGCCAACCAACCACCTCGACATCGTCGCCATTGAAGCGCTGGAAGAACGGCTCAACGCGTTTCGCGGCGCCGCGCTGATCGTTAGCCACGACCGGCGCTTTCTTGAGCGTGTTTCCACCGTCTGTCTCTGGCTGCGCAACGGCAGTGTACGCCGTCTCGACAAGAGCTACGCCGCTTTCGAGGATTGGGCGATCGCGGTCGAAGCCGAAGAAGAAAAGACGTTTGCGCGACTCGAAACGCAATTGCGCGGCGAAGAGCATTGGTATGCGCGCGGCGTCACCGCACGGCGCACGCGCAACGAAGGCCGCAAGCAGCGCCTTCTGGAAATGCGCGCCGAACGCAAGCGCCGCAAAAGCCTGGGGACCGGCAAGGTCGCGCTGGAAGCGGCGAAATCCGGCGATTCAGGCCGCCTCGTCATCGAAGCAACCAACGTCGCCCGCACGTTCGAAGGCATGGACCGTCCGCTGATCAAGGACGTGTCGATCCGCATCATGCGCGGCGATCGCGTCGGCATTGTCGGCCCGAACGGCGCGGGAAAATCCACGCTGCTCTCCATCCTTCTCGGCCAGGCCTCGCCGGATTCCGGCGAAATCCGTCACGGCGCGCAATTGGAACTGGCTTTCGTCGATCAGGCCCGCTCTATCGTTGATGCGCGCAAAACCATCTGGGACGCGCTGGCGCCGGGCGGCGGCGATCATATCTCCGTACGCGGACGATCCCGCCATGTCGCGGCGTATGCGAAGGATTTTCTGTTCAAGCCGGAGCAATTGCGCCAACCAGCGTCGGCGTTGTCGGGCGGCGAACGCAACCGGCTCGCCCTGGCCATCGCTCTGGCGCGGCCGGCCAATCTCCTGGTGCTTGACGAGCCAACCAACGATCTCGACATGGACACGCTCGATGCGCTGGAAGAAGCGCTCGCCGGCTACGACGGCACCGTTCTCATTGTCAGCCATGATCGGGCGTTTCTTGACGGCGTGGCGACGCAAGTGCTCGGCGCGTTGGGGGGCGGCCTATGGGCCGAGACTTTCGGCGGCCTCTCCGATTTCGAGCGCGAGCACGGCCGGTTTCGTACAGCGCGCGTGCGCGCACCGGAGCAGAACAAGACCGCCGGGCAAGTCCCAAAGCCTGAACGCCCAGCCGCCAAACTCAGCTATAAGGACGAACGCCGGCTCGCCGAGATCGAATCGGCGCTGCCCCGCCTCGCCCTGGAGATCGCGGAGCTCGAAGCGGAGATGGCCGATTCGGCTTTGTTCTCTCGCGATCCGGCGCGCTTCGCCGCCGCGGGCGCACGGCTGGAAAAAGCCAAGGCCGAAAGGGAAAAAGCTGAGAACGACTGGCTGATGCTTGAGGACCGCCGCGAATCGTTGACACGTCGTTAACCATCCCAAACCACGCTTTCGGCGTGAGATTTTCGAGTCGCCTCGCCACGATTTTCGCGACCAGCGCAGCCGCTGCTGGGGCCATCGCCGCTGGTCCGCCGGAGAACGGTTTTGACCGGCCAGGCGGTGTCTATTCCAATCTGCCCGCCGAGGATGCCGCCACCTGCGCTATCGCCTGCGCGCAGGACAAAATCTGCATGTCCTGGTCGTTCCGCACCACCGAGTATGTCGGCTGCTCGCTGAAAGCCGTGGTGCCGGCGCGGGTTGTCGATGCAAATGTAGTTTCGGGCGTAGCCGAACGCGCGGCCGAATTCCTGTCGCTTGTGGCGATCAACCCGCCCGCGTCTGAAACCGCGCCAATAGAAATCGCGCCAGAACGGTTGCAGGCCGCTGCGCTGACGGCCGCGCCAACCGTGTCCCGGCCCGTGGTCATGACGCTGGCCCGCATCGTGCGCCTGCCGCAAATCGCGCCGATTGCTGCAAACAACGAAGAAGCAGCGCCGGTCGACACGCCGAAATCGTTCTCGCTCGCGGCGGCGGGCATTGCCGCTATTGTGTATCATCCCCCGGCAAATGTTCTGGCGGCTCCGCTTTCGAGCCCCGCGCCAATTCTTGAGATCGAGGCGCCAACGCTATTCCAGAGCGCCGCAATCATAAACGCGCCTGCGCCATATCGGCCGTTAGCTCGTTCAGCCGTTAAATTACCAGCGCTCAGCCCGCTTTTGCCGCCTGAAACGCCCGAAACGCTCGACGCCCCGGCCACGCTGCGGACGCCAGCGGCCGTTACGCGGATCGCCGCTCGCCCGCTCGTGAATCCTGTTGCTTCACTCAGCGACGCCCATCCGATTACCGAGATCGCCGCCCCGGCGCCGCTGGACCGCGCCCGGCTTGCGCCTATGCCGCCGCCCCTCGCCCCACCGCTCAGCCGCACCGGCCTCGGCGCCCAAATCACCCTGGCGATTCCGCCCTATCCGGCCAATCCGCCTAGCTCGTCCGCAGTACCCGCCGCTTACACGCCGAACGGTGCGGCGACCTTTGAAAACGCTGCGGTTCCTGCCGCTGACGAAGAAGAATTGCTCGGGGCGCCGTAAAGCCGGCGCAGCACGAAATATTTACTCCGCATGGGCAAGGTTCGGGGACTTCCGTCTCGCAGGGCCCCATGCTCGACAGCTCAACCTCATTCGCCAAACTGCTCGACTTGGCCAAATCGCCTAACAGCGAGCAGCGCAGGGAGCTGCTGCGTCAGGTGACTGACATGTTCTTCGCCACTTCTGGTGGGCGCAGCGAGCGTGAAGATGCGCTGTTCGACGATGTCATGCGCACCGTCGCCGCCGACATGCAGGACGGCGTATTGACCGAACTGTCCAAGCGCTTCGCCGACGCCGACGACGCGCCGCGCCAATTGCTGATCGATCTGGCCAATCACGCCCTGCCCGTCGCCGAGCCCCTGCTGCAGCGCTCAAAACTGCTAAGCGAAGACCAATTGCTGAACGTCGTGCGGGAAAAGGGCCAGGGCCACATTCACGCCGTCGCCGGCCGGGCGACGCTCAGCGAAAAACTGTCCAGCGCCATCGTCCAGCACGGCGACGACAAGGCGCTCGACCGGCTTGTGCGTAACGAGGGTGCGCAAATCCCGCGCGACGCGATGGAAACCGTGGTCGATCGCGCGCGCGTCAACAAGGCGCTGCACGAGGGCGTCATCGGCCGTCACGACATGCCGCTCGACCTGCTCAACGAAATGTATTTCGTGGTCGAGCAGCGCCTGCGCGAAAACATTCTGGCCCGCAACGCCAGCGTCGATCCGGCGGCGCTGGACGCCGCGCTTGAAAAAACCCGCGACCGCTTGCAAAAGGCCGCCGCCCAATCAAGCGACGAAACGCGCCGCGCCGAGCGCTTCATCGCGATGAAGAAGGCCAACAACGAACTGACGCCAAGCCTGCTGATCTCGCTCTACCGCGACAAGCAATTCACACACTTCTACTTCGGGCTTGCGGAAATAACCGGGCTGGATTTCGACACCGCCCGCTCGGTCGTGCAACGCCGCGACCTCGACGCGCTGGCGATGATCTGCCGCGCCGCCGAGATGGAGCGCCCGCTGTTCGTCACGATCGCCGTGCTCTGCTGCGGCGGGGGAGACAACGCCATGACCCGCGCCGAACAGTTCGGCCGCATCTACAGCGAAGTGCCCGTAGACGCCGCGAAACGCGCGATGCGTTTCTATCAAGTGCGCAAAGGCGCGGATCGGGAAGCGGCGTAGTCGCGCGCTTCCGCAACCGTCTCCCCCCTGGAAACGCCTTAGCGCCGATGCTTGATTTTCGCTGGCATTGTCCCAGGAGACGCGACAGCGCACGTCACGAAACTGTCAACCTGCACCGCGCGCTCAGCGTGCGTCAAAGAAGCGTAATGAAACCGTTATCAGAACCTTAACATCAACGACTACACGGCCCCTGAGAACGCGGCCCGGGGAGGCTGGGCTCATCATCGGTTTTTGGGGGTAGAATTATGATCGGCAAGAAATTGCTAGGCGGCGCCGCGCTGACGGCTTTGTCGATTTCGTTAGGCGCCAGCGTCGCACACGCCCAGTCTACCGGCTCGCAAGAATTCGAGGCCGAGGTCGTCGTTACTGGCCAGCGCGGTCCGCGCACGGTTGACGGCGTCATTGTCGCTGAGACGGTTGGCAAGAGCCGTTCGACCATCACGCAGGAATTCATCGCGACCCAACCTACCGGGCAATCGATCAATGAAACCCTGAACCTCATTCCGGGTATGAACTTCACCAATAACGATCCGTACGGCTCGTCGGGCGGCAACATCCGCCTGCACGGTTTTGACGGCAACCGCATCGCTCAGACCTTCGACGGCATGCCGCTGAACGACTCGGGCAATTATGCGCTCTACACCAACCAACAACTGGACAGCGAACTGATCGGGCGGGCGACGGTCAACACCGGCACGACCGACGCCGACAGCCCGACCGCGTCCGGCTCGGGCGGCACCATCAACATTGCTTCGATCATGCCGGCCGAAGAATTCGGCGGCTGGCTCAGGCCTCGGGGGGCTTCTTCAGCTATCAGCGCTTCATGGGCTTCGTGGACACGGGCGCTTTCGGCCCCGTGGGCACCCGCGCCTGGTTCGCCTATTCGGACCAGTCTTATGATAAGTTCAAGGGCGAGGGCGATCTGAACAAGATTCAGTACAACGCCAAAATCTACCAGCCGATCCGCGACAACGGCGACTTCGCCTCCGTGGCGTTCCACTGGAACCGCAACCGTAACAATAACTACAACGGTCCCAACCTCTTCGCCAACCCAGACGGCTCGCTGGGTTCGACCGCGGACACCAGCCCGTTCGGCTGGGACGTCGATTTCCTTCCTACCTACACCGCTCCGACGTTCCGAAACGGCGTGGCCGATGTCGATAGCAACTCTACAAACTATTGGGGGTTGCGCATCAACCCGTCGGACACCGGCAACATCCGTGGCCAGTCGCGCTTCAGCCTGACGGACAGCCTGCGCCTGACCATCGACCCGTCGTTCCAATATGTGCAAGCCAACGGCGGCAGCGCCCAGTCCACGCTGACGGAAACCAACAGCCTTATCCGCGGCTCCCGGACGACCGGCGGCCTGGATCTGAACGGCGATGGCGATATACTCGACACCGTGCGGGTGAATACCCCGTCCAACACCAACACGCAGCGCTACGGCCTCAACGCCTCGCTGCTGTGGGACGTCAATGACAATCACTCGTTCCGTGTCGCCTACACGCTGGATTGGGCGCGTCACCGCCAGACCGGCGCCTATGGCGCCATCGATTTCTCCACCCCAACCGAGCCGCGCTTCGTTGACATTTTTGGCGGCTTGGAGAACCGGAGCAACCGCATCGTCAATCTGGACGGCTATTATCTGCGTGCGCGCGACCGTCTGTCCTACGCCATTCTTAATCAGGCAGCCCTCGAATATCGCGGCCAGTTCTTCGACGATCGCCTGCTTGTGAGCCTGGGCGCCCGCGCGCCCTTCTTCAAGCGCGAGATGAACCAGTTCTGTTACTCGCAAAAAGGCAGCAGCTCGGTGCTCTGCACCACCCAGACTGCGCTGGTGTCGAACACGTCGACGAGCGCTTACACCTATTATCGTTTCGGCAGCGCCACCACGGGCACGGAATATGTCGCGCCCTACAGCCGCGAGGTGAAGTACGACGACATCCTGCCCAACGTGAATGCGAGCTGGAACTTTAACGACGAGAACAGCGTGTATGCCTCCTATGCCGAGAGCATGACGCTGCCGCGCACCGACAACCTTTACACGGTGCTCTACAACGCCGCCGGCGAACTGGTCAGCCCGATCCTCAACCCGGAAAAGACCCAGACCTACGATCTCGGCTACCGCTATCAGTCGGGAGCCCTGATCGCTCAGGCCAGCGTCTGGTATACTCAATTCCAGGATCGCATCCTGACGGCCTACGATCCGGAAACCAACATCAGCACCGACCGTAACGTCGGCGACGTCAAAATGATGGGCGTTGACGGTTCGATCGGCTGGTCGCCGATCGAGCCCCTGTCGTTCTACGCCTCGGCTTCGTACAACGAGAGCGATATCCAGGAAGATTACCGCTCGTCGGCCACGACGGTGATCCCGGTGGGCGGCAAGGCTCTGGTGGAAACGCCCGAGTGGACCTACGTTCTCAGCGCCCGCTTCAATAAAGGCCCGGTGAGCGGTGGCGTCCAGGCGCGCTATGTCGGCGAGCGCTGGCTGACCGATGTCAACGACCTGGAGGTTCCGAGCTATACGGTCGTCAATGCCGACATACGCTTCGACATGACCCAGTTCGGTCTGAAAGGCACCCACTTCCAGCTGAACGTGATCAACCTGTTCGACGAGGAGTATTATGGCTCGCTGGGCACCGGCACCAACGCCCTGCCCGTGACCGGCGTCGCTGGCGTCTCGAGCCTTTTCGCCTCGCAGGGTGCACCGCAAACGGTGCAGGCTACGATCCGCTACGCCTTCTAAGGCGGCGAACAACCAAGACAGCGGAGGGGGCGGCCCGGCGACGCGCCGCCCCCTTTTCTTTAGGCAGCACGTCGCCCTTCGCTTTGACCAAGTCCGGTTGGGGGTGAAGTACCTGTTCTGATCTGACAGCGGTTCACGCAAAAATAAGTCGGCGGCGGCTAGTGCGACGTGGGCGCCGCCGATTGCATTTGGCCAGACAGACAAACCGTCGGAGCTAAACCCGTTCCTTCGTCGCCGTAAACCGCACCTTCGGGTTCTTCTCCTGCACGTAGCCAATTTCCCACGCGCTTTTTCCAAGGAAAACCGGCGCGCCGTCCACGTCTTCCGCACTCTGCGATTTGTTCTTGTCGACGAACGCTTCGACATCGTCGCGCGGGCCTGAAATCCAGCGCGCGGCCTGATACGGCGAAGGCTCGAACATGCCTTCGATCTGGTATTCGGCCTTCAGTCGTTCCTCCAGCACTTCGAATTGCAGTGCGCCGACGGCGCCGACGACCATTTCCGAACCGATCAGCGGGCGGAACATCTGCGTCACGCCTTCTTCCGCCAGTCCTTCCAGCGCGCGCCGCAAATGCTTCTGCTTCAATGGATCGGCCACGCGCACGCGCTTGAGCAATTCCGGCGCGAAATTTGGGATGCCGGAGAATACGATCGCGCCAGACTCGGACAAGCTGTCGCCGACGCGCAGCACGCCGTGATTTGGCAAGCCTATCACATCGCCCGGAAACGCTTCGTTGGCGATCTCCCGGTCCTGCGCGAGAAACATCATCGGATTGTGCACGTTCATCGCCTTGCCGGTGGCGGTCTTCAGCGTCATGCCGCGCCGGAAACGCCCGGAGCAGACGCGGAAAAACGCCACGCGGTCGCGGTGCTTGGGATCCATATTCGCCTGGATTTTGAAGATGAAGCCCGCCACCTCGCCGCCCGCCGGCGGCAGAGTGGTTTCCATGCCGGCGTTGTGCGCCTTCTGCGGCCGCGGCCCAGGCGCAAACCGCGCCAGCCCATCGAGCAATTCAGCAACGCCGAATTTGCGTAACGCCGAGCCGAAAAACACCGGCGTCATATGGCCCTCGCGATAGGATTGGATATCGAACGCCGGCAGCGCCTCGCGCGCCAGCGCCGCAGTTTCGATCGTCTCTTCGTACAATTCGCCTGGCAGCGCCGCCGAAAGTGCGTTGCTCGACATCGGAATGCGCTCAGCCGCGATGGGACCCGTTTCGCCGGCCTCGGGGCGATGGAACGAAATAAACTCGTCGCGCTGCAAATCGACCACGCCGCGAAACCGGTTGCCCGATCCGGCCGGCCATTGCACCGGCGAAACATCCAGCGCCAGGCGGGAATGGATTTCATCGAGCAGCGCGAACGGGTCTTGCGCCTCACGGTCCATCTTGTTGATGAAGGTGATGATCGGGATATCGCGCAGCCGGCAGACCTCGAACAATTTCAGCGTCTGCGGCTCGATGCCCTTGGCCGCGTCGAGCACCATGACCGCGCTGTCGGCGGCGGTGAGCGTGCGATAGGTGTCTTCGGAAAAGTCTTCGTGGCCTGGCGTATCCAGCAGGTTGAACACCAGCCCCTGGCTTTCGAACGTCATCACCGAGGCGGAGACCGATATGCCGCGCTCGCGCTCGATCTTCATCCAGTCCGAGCGTGTGCGGCGCGCCTCGCCGCGCGCCCGCACCGCGCCGGCCAGGCGAATGGCGCCGCCCGCGAGAAGCAGGTTTTCGGTGAGCGTGGTCTTGCCGGCGTCAGGGTGGGAGATGATGGCGAAGGTGCGCCGGCGCGCCGCTTCGGCGCCCGCATCGAGTAAGGTCATGGGCAAGGCGATAGCCGCGCCCGGCTCCCAATACCAGACCTTGAACTAGACCCGCTCTTCCACCCGCACCGGCACATCGGCGACGACCTGGCCCCAGACGTCGCGATTGATCACGCCGGCGGTGAGCGGTCCGCTTTGCTGCAAGCGATGGAGGTAGGCGATCGTCGTGAGCGGCATCGAGCCAAGCCGCACGGCCACGTCGCGCGCGCTGACCGCGTTCAGCGCCGTAACGAAAAGCGCCGCATTGGCCTCGGACGAGAGCGCGATGGTCGCCGCCATGCGCTTAACGATCGACGGATTGGCCTCTTCGAACGACCCTGCGGCATAGAGCAGCCGCTGGCCGATCTGCACCGCCTTATAGAGGCTCGGC
>JANNOO010000021.1:0-2207 GCA_031399165.1 Alphaproteobacteria bacterium
CCTATTCGGCGACCGACATTCTAAGCGTGGCCATCCACGCCGCGCCGAATGTACGCTATATGGCGACATTTCTGCCGCCCCTGCACCTTCCCGACCTGCTTCGCTCGTATTTTCCGGTCAGATCGTGATTGCAATCCGCCAATATCTTAAGCACGCGCTTCTAATTGGCTGCGTTCTCGCATTAAGTGCAGGCCTCGCAGCCCGCGCTTTCGGCTTCGCGACCATAGCCGACGGTCTCTGGATCGGGGCTACATCTGCCGTCCTGATGTCTCTGTCTTTCGCCATCGTCAAAAGCCTTTGTAAGGGCGAGGTCGGTCTCGACATCGTCGCGGCGCTCTCTATGACCGGCGCGCTGATGCTCGGCGAGACGCTGGCCGCGATCGTCGTCGCGATGATGTATGCGGGCGGCCGTTTCCTCGAAAACTACGCCGAACAGCGAGCGCAACGCGAGATGACGGCATTGCTTGCCCGCGCGCCACGCACAGCGCTTCGCTACGGCGCAACGGGGCTGGAGACGGCGCCCGTCGAGCAGCTCGCGCCCGGCGACAAATTGCTCATTCGCAAGGGCGATGTAATCCCGGCCGATGGGAAGGTCTTGTCGGATCTCGCCGTGGTTGATCTCTCGTCGATCACGGGCGAGGCGCTTCCCGTTCTGTTGACGGCGGGCAAGTCATTACAAAGCGGCGCCATCAACGTGAGCGAGGTGTTCGACATGCGGGTTTCGAAGCCAGCGGCCGAGAGCACGTTCGCCGGCATTGTCCGGCTAGTCGAGGCGGCCAGAGCGTCCAAGGCCCCCATGTCGCGGCTCGCCGACCGTTTCGGCCTCATCTTTCTCGCAATCACGGTCGTCATGGCGAGCGCGGCATACTTGCTAACGGGGGACCCCATTCGCGGGCTGGCGGTGCTGGTGGTCGCGACGCCATGCCCCTTAATCCTGGCTGTGCCCGTAGCGTTTGTATCGGGCCTATCGCGGGCCGCATCCCTGAAAATTCTGATCAAAGGCGGCCCCGCCCTCGAAGCGTTAACGCGCATTCGCGTCCTCGTCATAGACAAGACAGGCACGCTGACGCTGGGCGGCGCGTCGCTTGCGACGGTCAAGGCGGCGCCTGGCTTTTCTTCAGACGAGTTACTCCGCATCGCGGCGTCACTCGATCAAGCGTCGAAAAACGTGGTGGCGCAGGCGTTGGTGGCGGAGGCCATAAGACGACGGATGTCGCTCGCGTCGCCGCGCTCAGTGGTGGAAACGGCGGGCGAAGGCGTCGAGGGCCATGTCGGCGACCAGACGGTGGTTCTGGGCAGCTTGCCATTTGTATCATCCCGCTTGGGCCTGCATCTGGCTCAGGATGCGGACGCTAGCAATAAGCTCACGGTGGCGATAGGGATCGATGGCAAATATGCAGGCACTTTTATTCTCGCCGACAAACTGCGCGCCGACGCCAAAGCGTTCATCGCAGACATCAAGTCCGCCGGGATCGCCCGTGTTGTTCTCGCATCCGGCGATCATGCCGATAGCGTGGCGGAGATCGCGCGAGACGTCGGCATTACGTCGGTGGAAAGCGATTTAAAGCCCGAGGATAAGGTTCGCATTGTGCTGCGCGAGCGAGAGAGCGGGCCGGTGATGATGGTCGGCGACGGCGTCAACGATGCGCCAGCGCTGGCGGCGGCCGATGTGGGCGTCGCGATGGGAGCGGGGGGCGCGGCTGCATCGGCTGAAGCGGCTGATGTGGTGCTTCTCACCGACGAACTCATCCGTTTAGCCATTGCCATTAAGATCGCGAAGCGAACCAAGTCCATCGCCCTGCAAAGCGTCTACGCTGGCATGGGTTTATCGTTTGCGGGCATGATTGCAGCGGCGTTCGGCTATTTGACACCCGTGCAAGGCGCGCTGTTTCAGGAGGCCATCGACGTGGCCGTTATCCTGAATGCGTTGCGCGCGCTGACCGCGCCGGCCGATGAGCAACAGGGACAAGCTGTCATCCTCGCGCCTGTTAAGGCGTGATTGCGACTTTCAGCACGCCGTCGCGCTGGTGCGAGAACAGTTCATAGGCTGCCTCGATCTGGTCGAGCTTGAAGCGGTGGGTGACGAGCGGGCGTAAATCGATCCGGCCGGAGGCGACCACTGAGATCAGGCGGCGCATGCGCTCCTTGCCGCCGGGGCAAAGCGAGGTCACGATTTTATGGTCGCCCAACCCCGCCGAGAAGGCATC
>JANNOO010000010.1:0-2872 GCA_031399165.1 Alphaproteobacteria bacterium
GTGACGCTTTCAATGCTCAGCGCGCTGGAGCTTTAGCGGCGCGGTCTGCGCTCGTCTGCGCGTCAGGGCACGCATAGGCCGGCGACGCGCTGCATCGGGCGAACTCGGCCGGCGGCCTGAGCGTATAGACCCGCAGATCAAGCTGCTTGCCGCCGTTCACGTCGATGCCGCCCGCGCAGGCAAGCGGCGTGGGCACGGCCTGACCATTTTCCTTGAAAGGCGCCTCAAAACGCGCGATCCGCTTCGCATCGACAAAGGCGTAGGCGGCGGAGCCATCCAGCAGTGCGCGCGCGGCGTTCTCGTGCGAAACCAGCTTGGTGTCGGTGCCATGCAGGAAAACGGCGCTCGGCTCGTTGTGGCCTGCAAAGGCGACCGGGCCATCGACGCACGCCTTGAACGGCGCGAGCGCTTCCGCCGTGCGCTGCGAGGGCCAGATCGGCTTCAGCGCGGGGAGCACGCTTCCAAATGCGCCGACGTTTAACATTCCAGCCGCTGTCACCCCAAGCGCCAGCGCTGCATAACTCCGACGGCTCCACGCAGCGACGACTGTTAAAACCGCCACGGAGACAACGCCGACCCCGAGCAGCGGCAGCAGCACGCTCCACTCGGACTCGAACCACCATAGGGCGACGGCGAAAGCGGTCACTTGCGCAAGGATGACAAATATCCAGATTGCGGTCGCCTGCTTGTAAGTGCGCATCGGAATCTGCGCGCTCGCCAGACCCTCGCGCAGCGCCCAAGCCGCGCCCATCGCGATAGCCGGATAAACGGGGAGCGCATAATGCGGCAGCTTGGTCGGAACCAGTTCGATGATAAGCCAGTACGGGATGATGGAGGCGAGCAGCCAGAGCGCGCGCCGGTCGATGCGGTTGTGCCACAGCCAGAGCGCCGCTCCGCCCGTGACGATCAGCGCGCCTGGCCAGAAGCTCCACCAGAATGTGACGAGGTAAAAGCCGGGCGGCGCGCCATGGGCTTCCGCGCCGCTGACGAGCTTGCCGGCAAAATCCTTGCCCGCCGAACCCGTGAAAAACGTGCCCTCCGAAATCACGCCGATCGCGATGAACCAGGGGAGCGTGATGAGAAGCATCACGGGGATACCCCACGCGGCGTGCAGATTGCGCAGCCACCGGCGGTCGGGGTGCATGATGGCGAGCGCTGCGCCAGTCACCCCCAATACGGCTGGCGCGATCGGCCCCTTGACGAGGATCGCCGCGCCCATCGCCACCCAGAACGTCGCCGCGACGCCCACCATTTCCGACCGCTTTTTGTCGAGCAGGAAAATGCGCGCGAACGCTCCTTGGGCCAGAATGATGAGGGCGAACAGCACCGCGTCCGACTTGGCGATGCGCGATTCAAAGCTCACAGTGATGGCGCTGGCGAGGAGGATGGCGGCAAGCAGCGCCGTCTTGCGCCCGAAAATCGGCCGCGCCGCCCACCATGTCAGGATCGCCGCAGCGATCATCGCAAAAAGCGAGGGGATGCGGTAGGCCCAAATATTGTTGCGCTCATCGTTGCCAAACGCGGCGACGCTAAGGGATTGCAGCCAATGGATGCCAACGGGCTTTTTATAACGCGGCACATCTTGAAAGCGGATGTCGATGAAATCGCCCGTCTCCAGCATCTGCTTGCTGGCCTGGGCAAAGCGCGCTTCGTCACGGTCGGTGACTGGCAGCGAAGCCTGCCCCGGGATATAAAGGCAGCAGCACAGCAGGATGAGCAGCGCAATCGAGCGTGACGCTTTGGCGCTCAGCCATTCCAGCGCGTTGGCGCATGCATCGTTTAAGCGGTCGAGAAACGCCATTTGCGCGCCTTTGAGAGTTTCGCCCACGTCCTCTTAAAGCAAGCGCGGCTGCCGCCAAACGTGAAAGTTGCCTCAAGCGGCGCCAACTTTAGCGGATGGTTGCGGCTTCATTCAGCGGCGCGACGGAAAAGAGGGTCAGCCGCCTGCACGCCCGCATCGACGAAGGTCCGAAATTTCTGGAAATTCTCCGCGAACATCTTTGCCAGCATGGCCGCCTGCGCATCGTATGCGGTCTTATCGGCCCAAGTTTCGCGCGGATCAAGAATGTACGCGTCGACACCCGGGCATTGCACAGGAACCTTGAACCCGAATACTGGATCGAGGCGCATCGGCGCGCCAGCAAAGCCGCCGCCGAGGGCTGTCGAGAGCAGCGTGCGGGTGGCGGGCAGCGACATGCGGCGGCCGACCCCGTATTTGCCGCCGGTCCAGCCGGTGTTGACCAGCCAGCAATCGACGCCGTGTAGTCCGATAAGCTCGCGCAGCAGATTTCCGTAAACGCTTGGATGCCGTGGCATGAACGGCGCGCCAAAGCAGGTCGAGAACGTCGCCTGCGGTTCGCTGACGCCTTTTTCAGTGCCCGCCACTTTTGCCGTGTAACCGGAGAGAAAGTGATACATCGCCTGCTCCGCGCTAAGCTTGGCGATGGGAGGTAGGACGCCGAACGCATCCGCCGTCAGCATCACGATGTTGCGCGGATGTCCGGCGCGCCGCGTTGGGCTAGCCGCCTCTATGAAGCTTAACGGATAGGCGCCGCGCGTGTTCTCGGTTAGCGACGCGTCGTCGAAATCCGGCGCGCGCGTAAGCGGATCGAGCACGACATTTTCGAGCACGGCGCTCCATTGATTGACGGCGGCGTAAATCTGCGGCTCGGCTTCCGGCGTCAGGCGGATCGTTTTCGCGTAGCAGCCGCCTTCGAAATTGAACAGGCCCTCGGCGCTCCAACCGTGCTCGTCATCCCCGACGAGAATGCGCGCGGGATCGGCGGAGAGCGTCGTTTTACCCGTGCCCGAAAGGCCGAAAAACACCGCCGCGCCGCCGTCGCCGTCATTGACGGAGCAGTGCATCGGCATC
>JANNOO010000019.1:0-1694 GCA_031399165.1 Alphaproteobacteria bacterium
ATGGCGGCCGCCGCGACCGTCAATCGCAACGCGAAGGCCGTTACTGAACGGCTACCCGCATCCGCCGACGTGTGACCATGGGCGCTGCAAGGCACGGCTCTAAAACCTGCCTTGCGAGATGCGCCACGACCGGCACGCAAATCCCGTCTCCCGCCAGGTGGTAGGCATCTGTATAGCGGGCGGGCAGCCGGTAGGCTTCAGGCAGGCCCATCAGGCGCGCCGCCTCGCGCGATGACAGGAGACGCGACCGCACCTCGTCCCCTTCGACGACGAGGATGGTCTGGCGGCTGGAGCCGCCGCGCGGCGTGCGCAGGCACCCGGAAACGCCATCGAAGCGCACCTCCGCGCGTTGAAGCTTGGCGCCCGCCTCCCTGCGAATACGCTTGTAAACCGCACCGACCGCTTTTTCGCCGGACGCTTGCACATCCCGCACTTTGGCGGCATTTACCTCGGACATCATGGCGAGGATCCGGGCTGTCATTACCTGTGAATGCCACCTAACATCCGCAGGATTGTCTTCAACAAGGTCGGCTAGGGTCTGGGTGCGCGGCGTTGGCATCGCCGGGTTCCACCATACCCAGTTGGCTTGAGCGCTTGCTGGCAATCGAGCCTGCGCGGCGACAAGCGCTTTAGTATGCCACCAGGACACCGGACCGCCTCCCACGATTCCATCGGGGGTTTCTGCCCCTCCTTCGATCGCGACGAAAAACACGCGCTGGCGGCTCTGCGGCACGAATAGCTTGGCGTCCACGACCAGCGCGCCGAAGCGATATCCACCGCCGGCGAGCGCTGCGCAAATGGCGGCGAAATCTTCGCCCTGGCGAGAGGTCAGCGTGCCGAGCACATTTTCGAGCACGATCATGCGCGGCGCGCGGCCCTCACGCTTCAACTGCTTCATCAGCCCCCAGAACGCCCAGAAAGTGCCGGAGCGCGTCGCGCCGTCCATGCCGCCTCTCGCCCCAGCCAGCGATAAATCCTGGCAGGGGAACGACGCCCATGCGAGATCGGCGCGACACGGAAGGTCTGACGATTGAACAGCAGCAATGTCGCCGCAGACAAAATCATCAGCGCCCCAGTTATCCGTGTAGGCCGCGGCTTTCATCGGGCTGAAATCGTTGGCGATAAGGCATTGCCAGCCATCGCCAAGCCCGGCTCTCGCCATGCCGCCGCCCGCGAAGAACTCGTAGAATGTGTGGCGGTTATCGTTCATTCGGGCCGCCTGTAGCACCGATTCTGCGCTTAGAATAGCATAGCGCAGACGGCGGCAAACCGGCTTACTTTTTTGTCGTCAGCTTTCTGGAGAGGCGCCCAATGGCATAAAGGACGAAAAACGGCATTACGCCCACGACGAGCACGATCAGAAACAATTCAAGCATGATGATATCCGGAGGAGGGAGTAGGAAAAGACAAGGGATAATACGGGGAATGCCGCAGCCTGGACGCTGCGCAAATCCGCCTGCGCCGTTTCGCCACAAATCGCCTGTTTGTTCGGATGGCCAATCGTCGTGCTTGCCAAAAGTCGCCAGCCGCTGACAATACATAAAAATAAGTTTGGGAGGATCGCCGATGAGCCGTTACGCCGAAGTTTATGCTGGCTGGAAGCGCGATCCTGAGGCTTTCTGGGCGGAGGCGGCGCGCGAGATCGACTGGATCAAGCCAGCGGAGCGCATCTTCGATGCGACCCAAGACCTCTA
>JANNOO010000039.1:0-2716 GCA_031399165.1 Alphaproteobacteria bacterium
GAGAGGCCGGGCTTGTCGAGCCGCGCGCGGGCGTAGGCCAGCATGTCCTTGTTCACGTCGATGCCGAGGCCGCGTTTGGCGTGCGGCGCGAACAGCTCAAGCACGCGGCCCGTGCCGGCGCCGAGGTCGACCAGCAGATCGAACGGGCCGGGGCCGAGCGCCTCGCGCATCGCCGCCTCGACCTCGTCCTCAGCCACGTGCAGCGAGCGCAGGCGATCCCACTCGGCGGCGTGCTCGCGGAAATAGCTCTGTGCGGTCTCGAAGCGCTCGCCGCGGATGGTTTCGGCGCGCGCCAGATCGCGGGTGATGATGGGGTCGGCGGGGTTCAGCATGTCGAGCAGCGCGCGGGCAAAACCGGCTTCGGGGCCGCTGGTTTTCAGGCGGAAAAACACCCAGCTTCCCTCGTGGAAGCGCTCGATCAGCCCGGCTTCGGCGAGCAATTTCAAGTGGCGGGAAACGCGCGGCTGGCTTTGCCCGAGGATTTGCGTGAGGTCTTTCACGTTCAACTCGTGCGCCGCGAGCAGCACGATGAGCCGCAGCCGCGTCGCCTCAGCGGCGGCGCGCAATCCGGTCAGAAGCTGGCTCGACGAAACAAGTGGCATTGTTCGCATCCATTGCATATAAGGATATGTTTATATGTTTTGGAGGCGAGATGCAATGAATTTATAAAGTCGTCAATATCTTCTTTGTGGATCGGCCACGAAAGAAAGGGAATTAGCCTGCACAAAAATACTATGCTCGCTCGTTTTCAATTGGAGCGTCGCGGTGGACGAAGGATATTGTCAGTTGACCCAGCAATTTGGGAGATTTGTGAAATGTCACATTATCCCCTCGGCACTTACACGACCCAGTCGCATCGGGGCCAACTTGGTTCAGTTTGGGGAATACTCTAGACCTATTAAAAGGTGGGATAGCTGGTATGATAAAACTTTGGTAACCACTAAAGGGGAAACCATTCTGGCCGAGTATGACGATATAGCGATTGATTTTTTTCGTAGCAATAAAATGATCTGGAGTTCGTGGGGGCCGATGGTCTCACTTCAAACGAACGATTTTTCTCCTCTACCAAATACTGCATGGGGTATTCGAACTGTTAATATCGCCGACAGCCATAAACTGCGGTTATTTTTTATAAGCATATTATGGAGGGCTGCTTGTTCTACCCTTCCTGAATTTGCAGAAATACGACTACCAAAAGATCATCTAGAGCGACTACGTCAAATGATTATAGAAGGTGATTCTGGGTCACCTAGCTTTTACTCTGTTTCATTAACTCAACTATCGAGTATGGGCATCGTACACAATCATGTTATAACTTCTCAGAAAAAAGTAATACATAATTCTCAGGGCGCTACTGAACGGTCTATCTTTCGCATATACTTTGACGGCTTAATTGCGCATATTCAAGTGCCAAGCGAACACGA
The DNA here is from genome assembly GCA_031399165.1 of Alphaproteobacteria bacterium. Taxonomy (GTDB): domain Bacteria; phylum Pseudomonadota; class Alphaproteobacteria; order Caulobacterales; family Aquidulcibacteraceae; genus JAKFWI01. The sequence continues at coordinate 1,425 of JANNOO010000039.1, forward strand.
CACTGAAATTGAAGATTTAGGGCCGTTGATCATTGGAAATGAACAAAGAATTACTTTTTCGACAGTTACGTTTGAACAGTCATTTCAGAAGACTAACCTCATAGCTACGATGGCCGAAACTTATCTGACATGGCCGAAAGAGGCGAAAAGGCTCATTGGAATGCTCCCTGACTAAAATCGTTTAAAAAGCATCCGCCTTAACGAAATATTTAGCATAGAGGTAAGAATAGAGTAACTGTAATCGCTTGAACCGAGTTCCAGTCCATGTTGCGTTCAGTTCGCCTGCCTGCCGCGCCATCCGCACGCGCGCTCCCCGAGAACCGCGTCATGCGCGGCGATTGCCTTGCGTCCATGCGCGCGCTGCCGGACGCCTGCGCCGATCTCGTGTTCGCCGATCCGCCCTATAATCTCCAGCTCGACGGCGATCTGCTGCGGCCCAACAACTCGGTCGTCGACGGCGTGCATCAGGCGTGGGACAAGTTCGACAGCTTCGAAACCTATGACCGCTTCACCCGCGAATGGCTCGGCCAATGCCGCCGCGTGCTGAAGCCGGACGGCGCGATCTGGGTCATCGGCTCCTATCACAACATTTTCCGGCTCGGCTGCGCGCTGCAGGACCTCGGCTTCTGGCTGCTCAACGACGTCGTGTGGCTGAAAACCAACCCGATGCCCAACTTTCGCGGGCGGCGCTTCACCAACGCGCACGAAACGCTGATCTGGGCGGCGCGCGGCCCCGACACCCGCTACACGTTCAATTACGAGTCGCTGAAGGCGTTCAACGACGACCTGCAAATGCGCTCGGACTGGCTCATCCCCATCTGCTCCGGCCCCGAGCGGCTGAAGGACGATGACGGCCGCAAGGCGCACCCGACGCAGAAGCCCGAGGCGCTCATCACGCGCATCCTGCTGGGCACGACGAAGCCGGGCGATCTGGTGATCGACCCGTTTTTCGGCACGGGCACCACGGGCGCCGTCGCCAAGCGGCTTGGGCGGCGGTTCATCGGCATGGAGCGCGACGAGGATTACGCCCGCGCCGCCGAGGAGCGCATCGCCGCCGTCGAGCCGCTGAAATCGCACGAGGTGAAGGCGCTGCGCGGCAAACGCTCGGAGCCGCGCGTGCCGTTCGGCGCGCTGCTCGATCTCGGCATGCTCAAGCCCGGCATGTGGCTGACCGACGCGAAGGCGACGCTGCGCGCCAGCATCGCAGCCGACGGCACGCTGTCATGCAGCGGCGCGCAAGGCTCCATCCACAAGATGGGTGCGCACGTGCAGGGCCGCCCCGTGTGCAACGG